>DASVGG010000031.1:0-70083 GCA_036379655.1 Pyrinomonadaceae bacterium | reverse complement strand
GACTCGGTCCACTCGCCGATCAAGAAGGTGAACTACCTGGTCGAAGCGGCGCGCCTCGGTCAGACCACCGACTACGACAAGCTGACGATCGATGTCTGGACCAACGGTTCGATCAGCGCGCGTGACGGCGTCTCGCTGTCGGCGAAGCTGATTCGCGACCACCTGAACATCTTCATCAATCTCGAGGAAGGCGCCGAACCGCAGGGCGAAGCGTCGGCCGATCAGCCGCGCACCGGCGCCGGCAACGAAAACCTCGACAAGTCGGTCGAAGAGCTGGAACTCTCGGTCCGCTCCTACAACTGCCTGAAGAACGCCAACATCCGTTCCATCCGCGACCTCGTCCAGCGCAGCGAGCGCGAGATGCTCGCGACGAAGAACTTCGGCAAGAAGTCTCTGAACGAGATCAAGGAGATTCTGCACGGCATGGGGCTCGACTTCGGCATGGCCTTCGACGAGCAGGGCAATCCCATCCCCGGCTCGGGCGGCTCCGACCTCGGCCCGGACGATTACCCGGACGACGAGGACGAGGACGAAAAGGATTAAGTTCAAACGCCGGGCGGTCTGCTCGCGGAGCGGCCCGCCCGGCGTTCATAGTTCATAGCTTAGGAATTTTGTCATGCGACACTTGAACGCACACAGGAAGCTCGGGAGGACGAGCGAGCACCGCATGTCGATGCTCCGCAACCTCGCGACCTCGCTGATCAACGCGCGCGACGAGCGCATCATCACGACCGTGCCGAAGGCGAAGGAGCTGCGCCCCTTCGTCGAGCGCGTCATCACCTTAGCGAAGCGCGCGGGCGCGCTCACGGGCGACGACGCGGCCGCGCAGTCGCTGCACCTGCGCCGCCAGGCCGCCGGCTTCTTCCACGCCGGCAACGCGCGCCGCTCGGAGGACGCGACCCGTGGCCGCAAGCAGGCCGACATCCCGCGCACGGCGGGCGTCGCGGCCCTCAAGCGCCTCTTCGGCGAGTTGGGGCAGCGTTACGCCGAGCGCCCGGGCGGCTACACGCGTATCATCCGCCTGGGACGCCGTGACGGCGACAACGCCGAACTGGCCATCATCGAACTGGTTGACAACCCGCGCGAGCGCGAGGCGCTCGACTCGAAGAAGACGAAGTCGGCCACCTCCGGCAAGAAGAAGTCGGCGAAGGCCGAGACTTCTTCGGCCGAGTCCACGAAGAAGGCGTCCGGCGGCGGGCGCCGCTCGAAGAAAACCGAATCGACCGCGGGCGAGCAGGAGACGGAGTAGTTAAAGCGGGAGGGCCGGCGCGCCGCGACTCGACGCCAGAAGCTTTACCGGCACGCGATGTAAAGAGAGAGCCCGACGGCCCTTAGTCAGGAGAAGCCCCACACGCCCGCCTCGCTCGGCAAGCGTCGGAGGGGCTTTTCTCTTGCGCCGGCCGTGGGGCAGGCGCGCACAACTCCGGAGGCAGAAGATGAGCACGAGCGATCAGAAACCGCCGCGAAGCGGTGAAGGCGCCGCAGGCACGGCCGCCGCGCCCGAGCAGCAGTCCGAGACCTCGGGCGCCGAGCGCGGAGCGCGCCACGGCCGCAGTCGTCGCGGACGCACCGGCGGACGCCACGAGCAGGGAGGACGGCCACAGCAGCAGCAGGGACACAACGCCCCGCGTCGCGCCGACTCCACGCTCAACATGGACGAGCTGCGCGAGTTGACCGAACTCTTCTCGGCGCACGGCCTGACCGACTTCGAGTTCGAGAACGCGGACATACGCATCCGCCTCAGCCGCAACCCCGCGCCCACGGCTTCGTCGCAGGGCTTCCACGCCGTCATCCCTACGCCAGCGCCGAGCCAGCAGGCACCGACGCACACGGCCGCGACGCAGAGCGCACCGCCGGCCGGCGCACAGACCGCGAGTGAAAGCGCCCCGGCGGCGGCGACGCCGCCAACCGTGGAAGAGCCGCCCGAGGAGGAGTTGCACGTCATCACCTCGCCCATCGTCGGCACCTTCTACCGCGCGTCGTCGCCCACCGCCGACTCCTTCGTCAAGGTCGGCTCACACGTCGAGCCCGACTCGGTCGTCTGCATCATCGAGGCGATGAAGCTGATGAACGAGATACAGGCCGAGACCACGGGCACCATCGCCAAAATCTACGTCGAGAACGGCCAGCCGGTCGAATACGGCCAGCCGCTCTTCGGAGTAAAGAAATAGTGGTGAGTGACGCGTGATGAGTGATGAGTTAAAAACTCTCGCACTCATTACTCGTCACTCATCACTCGTCATTTTTTGATGAGAAGATTCCGCAAAATCCTGATCGCGAACCGCGGCGAGATCGCGTGCCGCATCATCTGGACGTGCAAGGAGATGGGCATCCAGACGGTGGCCGTCCACTCGACGGCCGACCGCGACTCTTTGCACGTCCGCTTCGCCGACGAGGCCGTCTGCATCGGCGGCCCGACCTCGCAGCAGAGCTATCTCAACATCCCCTCGGTCATCGCCGCCGCCGAGATCACGAACGTGGACGCCATCCACCCCGGCTACGGCTTCCTCGCCGAGTCGGCGCAGTTCGCGGAGATATGCGAGGCGTGCAACATCAAGTTCATCGGCCCGCGCGCCGAAGTCATCCGCATGATGGGCGACAAGGTCGAGGCGCGCCGCGCGATGAAGGAGGCGGGCCTGCCCATCCTGCCCGGCAGCCCCGACCCCTTGAGGAGTGAGGAGGAGGCCACCGCGCTCGCGCGCGAGATCGGCTATCCCGTCATCATCAAGGCGGCGGCCGGCGGCGGCGGGCGCGGCATGCGCATCGTCCGCACGGAGGAGGAACTCGGCCCCGCCATGCGCACGGCCGCGACCGAGGCGGCGGCCGCGTTCAAGAACGGCGACATCTATGTCGAGAAGTACGTCGAGAACCCGCGCCACATCGAGATACAGGTCCTCGGCGACGAGTTCGGCCATTGCATCCACCTCGGCGAGCGCGACTGCTCGATTCAGCGAAGACACCAGAAGCTCATTGAAGAGGCGCCGTCCCCCGTCCTCACGCCCGAGTTGCGCGAGCGGATGGGCCACGCCGCGGTCGAGGCGTGCAAGCGCGTCGGCTATTCGAGCGCGGGCACCATCGAGTTTCTCCTGGACGAGGACGGCCAGTTCTACTTCATGGAGATGAACACGCGCATACAGGTCGAGCACCCCGTGACCGAGATGATCACGCTCGCCGACATCGTGCGCAACCAGATTTTCGTCGCGCAGGGCGACCCGCTCTGGTATCAGCAGCAGGACGTTATCTTCAACGGCCACTCCATCGAGTGCCGCATCAACGCCGAAGACCCCGAGACGTTCGCGCCCTCGCCCGGCCGCATCACGGCCTACAACGCGCCGGGCGGCCCCGGCGTGCGGCTCGACACGGCGGCCTACAACGGCTACTTCGTGCCGCCCTACTACGACTCGCTCATCGCGAAGCTCATCGTTCACGCGCGCACGCGCGAGGTGGCGATTGCGCGCATGCGGCGGGCGCTCGAAGTGATGGTCGTCGAGGGTATCAAGACGACCATCCCGCTGCACCGCGCCATCATGGAAGACTCCCACTTCCGGGCCGGCGAGTACTCGACGCGCTTCATGGAGCAGTTCTTCGAGCGGCGCAAAACCCAGAGCGTTTCGGCCGCCACGGTGAGCGGTTGAGGCCGTTGAAAATGGTGAGCGAAAAAGGCACTGCGGCGGTTTGACGGGGGCGGGTATCGTCTTTATAATGAAGGACTTTTCTGGGGCGGCCAGAGCCGTCTGTGTGCAGGAGGAGTGAGAGAAATGGCTTACGCAATCATACGTTCCGGCGGCAAACAGTTCCGCGTCGAAGAGGGCGGCACCGTCCGCGTCCCCACGCTCGCGGCGCAGGCCGGCGACACGGTCGAACTGGAGGCGCTCGTCGTCGGCGGCGGCGACGCTGGCGTGCTCGTCGGCGCCCCGGCGGTCGAGGGCGCGAAGGTCTCGGGCACGGTCGTGGACCACGGCCGCGGCACCAAGGTCATCGTCTTCAAGAAGAAGCGCCGCAAGCAGTACAAGCGCACCCAGGGCCACCGCCAGAACTACACGACCGTCAAAATTGATTCGATTGGTTAATTGACTGAGGTTTAATCATGGCACATAAGAAGGGCGTCGGTTCATCCCGCAACGGCCGCGACTCGCACTCGCAGCGGCTCGGCCTGAAGAAGTTCGGCGGCGAGGCCGTTCTCGGCGGCAACATCCTCGCGCGGCAGCGCGGGACGAAGTGGAAGCCGGGCAAGAACGTCGGCCGGGGCAAGGACGACACGCTGTTCTCGCTCATCGACGGCTTCGTCAAGTTCGAGGACAAGGGCCGGCAGGGCAAGTACATCAGCGTCTACCCGGCGCAGGCCACGGCCGCGCCCGTCGAGGAGGCGCCGGCGGTAAACGCCTAAGGCAGTCCGAACAACCGCCGGGTTGCTTCTGATGCGACGCCCGCGCCGAGTCCGACACTCGTGGCGCCGGGCGTCGCGTTCATTTTGGATTTAAGTGTTCATAGACAGGGCGAAGATCAAGGTTCGGGGGGGGCACGGCGGGAACGGCGTGACGGCCTTCCGCCGCGAGAAGTTCGTGCCGCGCGGCGGGCCTTCGGGCGGCGACGGCGGTCGCGGCGGCGACGTGTGGCTCGTCGGCGACTCGTCGCTCAACACGCTGCTGCACCTGCGCTATAACCCCGAGCACACGGCCGACCGGGGCCGGCACGGCGAGGGCTCGAACCGCTCGGGGCGCGAGGGCGACGACGTGACGGTGCGAGTGCCCGTCGGGACGCAGGTCGTGGACGTGGAGACGAACGATCTGCTCGTGGACATCGCCGAGGAAGGGCAGCGTTGGTTGGCGGCGAAGGGTGGGCGCGGCGGCTTCGGCAACGCGCACTTCACGTCTTCGACCAACCGCGCGCCGCGCTACCACCAGGAGGGGAGTCCGGGCGAAGAGCGCGAGCTTCAGTTGGAGTTGAAGCTGCTCGCCGACATAGGTCTCGTCGGCTTCCCGAACGCGGGGAAGTCAACGTTGATCTCGACCATCTCCGCCGCGAAGCCGAAGGTGGCCGACTACCCGTTCACGACGTTGGAGCCACACCTCGGCGTCGTAGACCTCGGCGAGTACCGCACGTTCGTCGTCGCGGACATCCCCGGTCTCATCGAGGGCGCGCACGGCGGGGCGGGCCTCGGCGACCGCTTCCTGCGCCACGTCGAGCGCACGCGTCTGCTGCTGCACCTCGTTGACGTGTCGTCGCTCTCGGGGCGCGATGCGGTCGAGGATTACGAGGTCATCAACCGCGAGTTGGCCGCGTACGATTCGCAGTTGGCGGAGCGCCCGCAGTTCGTGGTGGCGACGAAGCTCGACGCGCTCGACGAGCCCGAACGTCTCGAACGTCTGAGGGAGCGGGCGCGCGCGGACGGGCGCGAGTTCTTTGAAATCTCTTCGGTGACGAATCGCGGCGTGAAGGAGTTGGTTCGCGCGGCGGCCTCCAAACTTGAAGAGATAGGCAGGGCTCCCGTCATCGAGACGCGCGAGACCCTGATGGGCGACTTCGAATGACGAGGGGCCGGAGGCGCGTCGCCATCTACGGCGGGACGTTCGACCCCGTGCACGTCGGGCACATGGCCGTCGCGGACGGTTTGGTCGAACTCTGTGGCCTCGACGAGTTCCTCTTCGTCCCGGCCTCCGTCGCGCCGCACAAGCGCGACCGCAGGGTGAGCCCGGCGCATGACCGCTACGCGATGCTGGCGCTCGCGACGCAGGGCGAGGATCGCTTCCGCGTCTCGACCGTCGAGCTGACCGCGCCGGAGCGGCCGTACACGGTTGATACCCTCGCCTACTTTCTCGACGTTTACGGCGAGCAGGCGCGGCTCTTCTTCGTCATGGGCGCGGACTCGTGGGAGGACATTACGACGTGGCGCGAGTGGGAGCGCGTGTTGACGATGACCAACCAACTCATCGTGACGCGCCCCGGCTATGAGGTGCCCGTCAAGCACGTGACCGACGCGGTGCGCGAGCGCATCGTTGACTTGTGCGGCGCGACGCGCGAGCGCATCGAGGACGAGTTGAAGAAGGACGAAGGGTCGCGCATCTACCTGACCGACGCGGTCAAAATCCGCGTGGCGGCGACGGACATAAGGGCGGCGGTCGCGCGCGACGACATGGAGAGCTTGGACGAGCTCGTCGCGCCGCCGGTGGCCGAGTACATCAGGAAGTACAGACTTTACAGGGATACGGATGGAACAGAATTCTCCGATGCCGGAATCAAGGGAACCACGCACTGAAGAGGCGACGCAGGCGGAGGCGCGCGGCGAGGCGGCCGAGGCTTCAACGCCTTCGGTCGTTGAAGAGCTGGACCAACGCCTGCGGGTCGCGCTGCACGCGGCGAGCGAGAAGAAGGCGCACGACCTCGTCGTCCTCGACCTGCGCGAGGTGGCGAGCTTCACCGACTACTTCGTCATCGCCAGCGGCACCAACGTGCGGCAGGTGCAGGCCGTCGCCGACGAGGTGCAGGAGCAGTTGCGCAAGCAGTTGAACGTGCGACCCGCGCGCGTCGAGGGCTACAACTCGGCCGAGTGGGTCCTGCTCGACTACGGCGACTTTATCTTCCACGTCTTCGAGGAGAAGTCGCGCCGCTTCTACGACCTCGAACGGCTCTGGCGCGACGCGGCCCGCGTGCCGCTCCCGCCCGACGTGACGGCCGGGGAAGGCGCGGGCGGCGGCTCTTTGAGAAACGAGAGATGATCGAGCTGGTCGCGCGTTCGCCGTCGATGCGCGAGGCGGTCCGCCTCGCCGGGCGCGTGGCCGCGACCGACGCGAACGTGCTCGTCACCGGCGAGTCGGGCGCGGGCAAGGACGCGCTCGCGCTCTACCTCCACGCGCAGAGCCCGCGCGCGGCGGGGCCGTTCGTCAGGATCGACTGCGCGGCGTTGCCGGCCGAGTTGTTGGAGGCCGAGCTGTTCGGCTACGAGCGCGGGGCGTTCACGGGCGCGACCACGGCCAAGCCCGGCCGGCTCGAAGCGGCGCACAAGGGCACGCTCGTCCTCGACGAGGTCGCGCACCTGCCGCGCGACGCGCAGGCGAAGCTTTTGCGCGTCATCGAGCGGCGCGAGTTTGAGCGTTTGGGCGGGCGCCGGACGGTGCGCGTGGACGCGCGGCTCCTCGCGCTGACGAACGTAGACCTCGACGACGCCGTCAAGCGGCGCGCGTTCCGCGAAGACCTCTTCTACCGCCTCAACGTCGTGCGGATACACGTCCCGCCATTGCGCGAGCGACGCGAGGACGTGGCGCCGCTGGCGGAGAAGTTCCTCGCGACCTACGCCGCCAAGCACGGCCGACCCGCGCGCCGCTTCGACGCCGCGGCGCTCGCGGCGCTCGGGCTCTACGACTTCCCCGGCAACGTGCGTGAGCTGGCGAACGTCGTCGAGCGCGCGGTCATCGTCTCGGACGGCGGCGAGGTCGGAGCGAAAGATTTGCCCGAGGCGGTGCTGGCTTCGGCCGGTTCGCGCGCGCGGCGTGAGCGCCGGCCGACGCTCGCCGAACTCGAAGCAGACTACATCCGCGAGGTGCTCGCCGCCTCGCGCGGCAACAAGTCCGAGGCGGCGCGCGTGCTCGGCATCAGCCGGAAGAACCTCTACGAGAGGCTCGCGCGGCAGGCGTCCGGCGTAAGTGAAAAGTCTGTAACTGACGGCTAGTGACTTACGTCTGCTCTTATGCGGCTGCGACTCATCTGGGTGGGGAAGACACGCGACGCACACCTGCGCGCGCTCGCGGAAGAGTACCTGAAGCGGCTCTCGCGTTTCGTGCGCTGCGACGTGACGGAGCTGCGCGAGTCGGCCGTCGAAGACACGCGGGCCTGCCTCGACGAGGAGGGCAAACGCATACTGGGTGCTCTGGCATCTGATGCTCTGACGATTCTCCTCGACGTGTCGGGCACGACCGATTGGAGTTCGGAGGAGTTGGGGGCGCAGGTCCTCGCGTGGGAAGGGCGCTCGGTCAAGGAGGTGGCGTTCGTGGTGGGCGGCCACCTCGGCGTCGCGGGCGAGGTGAAGCGGCGCGCGCACGTGCGCTGGTCGCTTTCGAGGCTGACGCTGACGCACGAGATGGCGCGCGTCGTTTTAACGGAGCAGCTCTATCGCGCCTACACCATCGCGCGCGGGCTGCCCTATCAAAAGTGAAAGTTCGGCGGGGCGATTTTGAAACCGCGACCCGCGAAAAGCGTATACAAACGGTTTAAGGACAAGCAGGGTTAGAGAAGGAGCATACAACGGAATGGATAAGAGGAAGACGAAGTCGTACCGTGACCGCCTGCTCGCGCGGCGGGAGTCGCTCTTCAGCCAGGTGACCGAGGCCGAGATGTCGAGCCGCGAGCGCGACCTCGAAGCGACGCAGGACCCGGCCGACATGGCGGCCAACGCCTACACGAAGGAGCTTCTGATCTCGATGTCGGCCAACGACCGCAAGCTCCTCCTACTCATCGACGAGGCCCTGGAGAGGGTCGAGGGCGGCGAGTACGGCGAGTGCGTCAACTGCGGCGAGCCCGTCGCCGAGAAGCGGCTCGACGCGGTGCCCTGGACGCGCTACTGTCTCAAGTGTCAGGACATGCAGGAGCGCGGCCTCCTCAACGAAGACGAAGACTAAAGTCGCACCCCGTTCGCGCGCGAAGCCCCCGGCGTCGGAGATTCCCGACGCCGGGGGCTTCGCTTTTGTGTTAGATTGCGTCTTATCCCGACTCCCTCCCTCCGCCCCGCCAGGCCGAGCAGACTCGGACGCACATGGCGAGGCTCACGAACACGCTCGACAGACTCTTCGACGCGGCGCTCGCGCTCGTCTATCCGCAGGGTTGCGCCGCGTGCGGCGTGCGCGGCGTCGAACGGCGCGCGGACTGGCCCGCGTGCGCCGTCTGCTGGGCCGCGACGCGGCTCTTCAATGGCGACGCGACTCTCTGCTGGAAGTGCGGCATGCCCGCAGGCGGGGAGGTGCCGGAGGAGATGAGGCCGACGGTTCGTTGTCGTCGCTGTGATGCGGAGGAGTTCGACGCGGCGCGCGCGTGCGGGGTCTACGAGGGTGCATTGCGCGCGGCCGTGCTCGGTCTGAAGCGCGAGCCGTTCGTGCCCGCGCGGCTGGCGATGCTGCTCGGCGAGGCGGCGGGACGGGCGCCGCTCGACGCGGCGACGCGCGTCGTCCCCGTCCCGCTCCACCCCGCGCGCGAACGCGAGCGCGGCTTCAACCAGGCGGCACTGCTCGCGTCCGTCGTCGCTAAACGAGTCGGCCTGACCTTCGACGGTTGGAGCCTCGCGCGCGTCGCGCACAGCGAACGTCATCGCGCGGGCATGGACGCGCGCGCACGCCGCGAGAGCGTCCGCGAAGCCTTCGCCGTCACGCGCCCGCGCCTCGTTTGCGGCGCGCGCGTACTGCTCGTGGACGATGTCTTCACCACGGGCGCCACCGCCTCGGCCTGCGCCGCCGTCCTCAAGGCTGCGGGCGCGCTCGAAGTCTACGTGCTCACGGCCGCGCGCGCCGTGTGAAGACGGCTCGGGGCGGCTTACTGCTGCCCGCCGCCCGTGCCGCCGCCGGAGCCGCCGGTGCCGCCGCCGCCCGTGCCGCCAGTGCCGGTGGAACCGCCGCCACCTGTGCCGCTGGAACTGCCGGAGCCGCCAGTGCCAGTGGAACCGCCGGAGCCGCCAGTACCGGTGGAACCGCCAGAACCGCCGGAGCCACTCGTGCCTTGCAGGGCTGCGAGGTCTTTCAGCAGTTCTATCTCGTTGGCGTCGAGCTGGGCGCCGGCGCGTTTTAGTATCTGCTCGGTCGTCAGTCCCTGTTGCTGCTGGATGTAGGCAATGATGTTAGCCACCGCGGACGCGAGGAGGGTGGCGTCGCCGCCGAGGCCCGGTTTGACGGTTCTCAACACGGCCAGGAGTTGCGAGATCAGGAGCACGAAATCCATGGTGTCACCTCTCGGGGTTGTGGTCTGAATGGTGGGTGCGGGTCAACCCCGCCGCCGTGTCCCTCGCCCCTCACGTTGTTCCTTGGAGGAAGGGCAGGATGATCTGCACGGAACCCCTGATGGCCGTGATGATGGTCGTCAGCCTCGTGCGCGCGTCCTCGTTCTGGAGGCCGAGCACGCCGTTGCTGTTCAGGTCGTCGAGCGCCGTCGTCACGTCGTTGAACAGGGACAGGAGCTGCTGCTTGGTCGGGGCGTCGGGCTCCGCGTTGAGCGACTGGATTCGCTTGACGAAGACCTTGTCCGCCGTGTTGAGCCTGAGCAACATCTGGGTGATCTTTAAATCTTCTTCCCTGGTGATCCTGCCCTGCCTGGCCAGCTCGCGCTTGACCGTGATCAGCTCGCTGATGGACTTGGCGATGGTGTCGGCGGCCCTGGCCGAGTTGCAGAGCGGACTGTTGTCGGCGCAGCCGCCGCCGCCGCACTTGAAGGACAGCGACGCGAGCGACAGGACCAGAACTAGTCCGACGGCCGTGATTCTTCTGTTTCTCATGTTGTCTCCTCCAGACCTTTGGTGAGGTCGTGGCTGTGTGGGCGTTGGGGGCGCTCGTGGGCAAGGTGGCGAGCGCGCGGGAATTCTCGGAAGACGAAACCCTTGTTCGGAGGCGTTATTCTACGCGAAGCCCCAAACTTGTCAAGAACTTCCCGCGCCGCGCGCGCCTTCTGGCCTGCGGCCGGCAATCTTTGTATGATGGCCGGCATGAGGACCCTCTATCCCCCGACCGAGCCATACGACACAGGGCGGCTCCAGGTCTCGCCCGTCCACAACATCTACTACGAGCAGTGCGGCAACCCCGACGGCCAGCCCGTCGTCTTCCTGCACGGCGGCCCGGGCGGCGGCATCGTGCCCGACTATCGCCGCTACTTCGACCCGGCCAGCTACCGCGTCGTCCTCTTCGACCAGCGCGGCTCCGGGCAGAGCACGCCGCACGCCGAGCTGGAAGGGAACACGACGTGGGACTTAGTCGAGGACATCGAGAAGCTGCGCGCGCACCTCGGCGTTGACACGTGGCACGTCTTCGGCGGCTCGTGGGGCAGCACGCTCGCGCTCGCGTACGCCGAGACGCACCCCGAACGCGCTCGCTCGCTCGTCCTGCGCGGCATCTTCCTGTGCCGGCCGAAGGAGATACGCTGGTTCTACCAGGAGGGCGCGAGCTGGCTCTTCCCCGACGTGTGGGAGGCGTACGAGAAGGTCATCCCCGAAGACGAACGCGGTGACTTTATGGGCGCTTACTACAAGCGCCTGACGAGCGAGAACGAGGCCACACGCGTCGAGGCCGCGCGCGCGTGGAGCGTGTGGGAGGGGAGCACGTCGAAGCTCTTCTTTGACCCCGCCTCCATCGAGAAGTTCGCCGACCCGCAGTTCGCGCTCGCCTTCGCGCGCATCGAGTGTCACTACTTCATGAACAACGCCTTCTTCCCGACCGACAACTACCTCATCGAGAACGTCGGGCGCATCCGTCACATCCCGGCCGTCATCGTCCAGGGCCGCTACGACGTGGTCTGCCCCATCCTCAGCGCGTGGGAGCTGCACAGGGCTTGGCCCGAGGCAGACTTCCGCGTCGTCCCCGACGCCGGCCACTCCGTCACCGAGCCCGGCATCATCCACGAGTTAGTCAGCGCCACGGACAGATTCAAGGCGTGAACCGTGAATCGTAAACCGTGACAAGAAGAAGCAGGTTTTATCTTGTCACGGTTTACGGTTTACGGTTCACGGCTTTTTCACGTAATATCTCGTTTCAAGATGACTGGACGTGTTTTAGTCCTGAACGCCTCTTTCGAGCCGGTGAACGTCTGCACCGAGCGCCGCGCCGTTGTGATGATCTTCAAGGGAATCGCCCGCATGGAGGAGCACAACGGCCACATGCTCCACTCGTCGCGCATCACGATGCACGCCCCGTCGGTCATCCGCCTGGTCGAGTACATCCACATCCCGTACAAGAGCCGCTCGCTCTCGCGCAAGAACATCCTGCTGCGCGACCATTCGACCTGCCAGTACTGCGGCCGGCAGTTCTCGCCGTCGGAACTCACGCTCGACCACGTCTTCCCGCGCTCGCGCGGGGGCGAGAGTACGTGGGATAATCTGGTCGCGTGCTGCAAGCGCTGCAACCACCAGAAGGGGAGCCGGACGCCCGAGGAGGCCCGGATGCACCTCATCCGGCGGCCGCGCGCCTTCTCGCTGCACGTCAATCGCCAGATCATGCGCTACATCGGGCGCGCGGACGAGACCTGGCGCAAGTATCTCTTCTACGAGTCGGCCGGCGCCGAGGGGTGAGGCCGGGCATTGAAAAGTTATAATGAACGCGGCCGCCGGGCCGGCAGTCTTTAAGGAGCTTATCAAATGAACTTCAGCGGCTGGGAAATACTCGTCGTCCTCTTCGTCGTCCTCCTGCTCTTCGGCAGCTCGCGCCTGCCGCAGCTCGCGCGCGGCATGGGCAAGAGCATCAACGAATTCAAGAAGGGCATCTCCGACGGCGGCAAGGATGACGAGCAAGAGCTGGCCGAGAAGCGCCGCGAGCAGCTCCGCGACTCCGAACGCCTGCGCGACGAAGAACTCGCCTCCGCCGACAAGTACACCAAGTCGAGCTGAAGAAAGCGTAAACGGTAAACCGTCAACCGTGACAAGACAGGCAAGTCCTTCTTGTCACGGTTGACGGTTTACCGTTTACGGCTTTTTCTTACCCGGCCTTCTTGCCCACGACGATGGTCGCCTTGACGGTGAGCGAGAAGTCGATCTCGTGCCGGTCGTCGTCGATGATGCGGGCGACCTCGTCCAGGACGCGCTCACGCCCCTCGTCGTCGGGCAGCAGGTCGAGCCAGTGTTCGAGCAGGAAGTCCCGCACGAGCGGCGCGTCGAGAAACTCGCGCCCCGAGGCGAAGTCGAACTCTTCAATCGTCGTCCACGACTGGACCTCTTCGAGCGCCTCGCGCCGCGCCAGCGCCTCCACGTCCGAGACGGTCGGCAGTTCGTGGATGAGCGAGGCGACCCCCCCGGCCTCCTCTTCGTAGCCCGCGTTCGCCAAAGCCTCCCAGTAGACCGAGAAGAACTCGCCGAAGCTCGAAGCCGACGCGACGCTCAACGAGACGGTCGCGCCCCGCGTGGCCACGCGCACCATCTCCGCCAGCACCTCGGGCAGACGCTCCGGCGCGACGAGCGAGGCGTCGCCGACGACGAGGTCGAACTGCTCGTCCTCGAACAAGAGGTCTTCGAGCTGCGCGTGTCGGAAATCGACGCCCGCGCCCTCGACCGCCGCCGCCTTCGCGCGCGCCAACTCCACCTGCTCCTCGCTCTCCTCGACGCCTATCAAATCCAACGCCGCGCCGCCCCTCTCCGCCAGCGCCAGCGCGTGCCCGCCCGTCCCCGACACGACGTAGAGCGCGCGCCCCTCCTTCGGCAGCTTGACGTGCGCGTCCACCAACTCCGCGAACCGCTCGCCCCAATCGGTCGCCACGTACAGGTCGTGCAGAAACGCTAACTCCTTGTCCGACTTCCTCATGATTGAAACGAGGAAGGATGAACGCTGAACGATGAACTGTAAGACAGCCGTCTTGTATTCAGTTCAGCGTTCATCGTTCATCCTTCCTCGTTCTCATCCTCCTTCCAATACTTTCTCCCCTGCAAGCCCTCGGGCAGGCAGGCCATCTCGCGGCTGGCCGAGGGGTCGTCGTGCGCGTAGCGGTAGCCCTTGCCGTAGCCCTGCCGCTTCATCAAAGGCGTGACGGCGTTGCGCAGGTGCAGCGGCACGGGCTCGCGCGCGGTCTCCGATGCGTCCTCGGACGCGGCCATGTAGGCGCGCTTGACGGCGTTCGACTTCGGCGCGCGCGCCAGGTAGACGGTCGCCTGCGAGAGCGGATAGAGCGCCTCGGGCAGGCCGATGAGCTGCGTGATCTGCGCCGCCGCCGCGCACTGTACCATCGCCTGCGGGTCCGCGAGTCCAACGTCTTCGGAGGCGAGGATGCAGAGGCGGCGCGCGATGAAGACCGGGTCGGCGCCGCCCTCGATGAGTCGCGCGAGCCAGTAGAGGCCGGCGTCCGCGTCCGAGTTGCGCAGGGACTTGATGAGCGCGGAGGCGAGGTTGTAGTGCTCCTCACCGCCCTTGTCGTACGCGTAACGCGCGCGGCCGAGGGCCTCGACGACGGTCTCTTCTTTAACTACGCGCGCGCCCTTCTTGTCCGGCTCGGTCGCCTCGACCGCCGACTCCAACGCCGTCAGCGCGACGCGCGCGTCGCCGCCCGAAGCCTTCGCGATGCGCGCCAGCAGCTCGTCCGTGAAGCGTGCCTTGAGCGCGCCGAGCCCACGCTCCTCGTCTTCGAGCGCGCGGCGCAGCAGTGCGGCCACGTCCTCCTCGCCCAGCGGTTCGAGCGTCAGGACGCGGCTGCGCGAGAGCAGCGCGCCGATGACCTCGAACGAAGGGTTCTCGGTCGTCGCGCCGATGAGCGTCACGGTGCCGTCCTCGACCGCCGGCAGCAGCGCGTCCTGCTGCGCCTTGTTGAAGCGATGAATCTCGTCGATGAAGAGCGTCGTGCGGCGGCCGCGCCGCTTCTCCTCGCGCGCCTCCGCGATGGCCGCGCGCACCTCCTTGACGCCCGAGAAGACGGCCGAGAGCGCCACGAAGCGCGCGCCGCTCCGGCTCGCGAGCAGGCGCGCGAGCGTCGTCTTGCCCGTGCCGGGGCCGCCCCACAGAATCAAGGAGGGCAGGAGTCCCCCGCCCTCGATCACGCGCCGCAGCACGCGCCCCTCGCCGACGAGGTGACGCTGCCCGACGAACTCTTCGAGCGTGCGCGGCCGCACCCGCTCGGCCAGAGGCGCCAGCGCGTCCGGCCGCTCCTCGGCCTCCGGCTCGTCTGCGAAGAGGCTCTCACCCGCGCGGCTCGGCATGGCTCACAAACTCCGTCTCGACAGTTGAATTTTGTTCGGAAGAACTCGGGAGAACTGCGGAAAGCTTAGCACAAACGGCCGGGGCCGGGGCGCGGGCGCGGTGACAAAATTGTGAGACACGGATTTGACGAAAGGTGTAAAATCTTGGACGGAACGCGCCCCCGCCGGCGCTCGTATAGGGAGGCGGAGAAGGAAGCCGCCGGAAGTAGTCACGCAATTAAATCAAACAGCGGCGGGTGTCAGAGGTGAACTTATGAAAGACGCAAAAGATATGCTGCGCATCGTCGGAATCATCCTACTGGGTCTGTTCGTCATTGTGGTCGTCGTCCCGCTCGTCTTTGCCGCGGTCGGGATCATCTTCGGGGCCGCCGTCAACCTGGCCGTCCTCGTCATCAAGGTGGCCGTCACGCTCGCCGTCATCTACCTCGTGCTCGCGGGCGTCCGCGCGCTCCTCAAGTAGCCACGGCACAACAAACGAGGCCGGGGGCGCGAAAGTGACTTTCGCGCCCCCGGCCTCTTAGTTTGTCTAACGCCCGAGCCTGACCGACGAACGGTTCAGTCTGCCCTCATGCAGGCTCCTTGAAGTGCTCCTTGACGACCGTGCGAATCTCCTTTACGTCCGCACGCATCGAAAAGAAGAGCGACTTAACCTCATGCACCTCGCCCTCCAACCGATCCATCCGAATCTCCATCCCGTCGAAGCGAGTTTCGAGTCCGTCGAACCGACCCTCAAGTCCGTCGAACCGACCCTCTAGGCCGTTGAAGCGGTTCTCAAGGTTGTCGAAGCGGTTGTTGAACTCCTTGCTGAGTCGCACCTCCATCTGAACCATGCGCTCAAGAATCGTTTCGAGCGCCGGCTTCGTGTCGTACTTCTGTCCTAAGTCTTTGGTTGGTTCTTCGTTCATGTCATCCTCCGCCGCCACGGTTGATGTAAAAGATCGTACCCCCGGGGGTCCTGAGTGAATTGTAACCCCGAGGGCACCGGCATACAACGGATAACGCGTCAGACGCCCCAGGGGTTCGGGTCGGTCAGGTAGGCGAGCAACTCCTGCTTGCGGGCGCTGGCGTCGAGCCACTCGCGCACGCGTTTGACCTCTTCGTAGTCCTCCGCGCCGAATCGCTTCAGGTATATCTGTTCGAGCCGGCGGCGGCGCTCCTCGCGCGAGACCTCGGCCTGCCAGGGCGCGGTGAAGACGGCGTGGATGTCGTCGTGGAGATTGCGCTCGCGCAGCGCCTCCCACTCGGCGGCGTCGAACCAGATGCCCTTGCAGGCGGGGCACTGGTCGAGCCCGAAGCCGAGCCCGTGCCCCACCGTGTAGCGAAACATCGACGTGTGGCATTCGGGGCAGAGCTTCGCCCTGCGGTCTTCGGGCGGTGCCTCGCCGGTGGGCGGCTCGCGCCGCTCCGGCAGGTTCTCGCCGTGGCTGTTGAGCCAGTGCCAGTAGCTCACGCCTCGGACCCAGTTGCCCGCGCACGACTCGCACCTGAAGGCGTTGAGCCCGGCGTCCAACTCCGCCGGGCTGAAGTTTTCCGAGCGACAGACGGGACAGTTCATTCGACTCACCTCTGAACCTATTTCGGGTTGATACCCACCTTGCGCGCGCCCCTGCTCACCTTCTTGGCGGGCGTCGCGCTCAAGTTCTTAGCAGGTGGCGCGGTCACGCTGCGGACTGCCGTGGACGGCGTCGCGGTCACTCCTTTGCGTGGACGCACCGACGGCCCGAGCGGCGGCCTCGGTGTTACGCCGAGCGTCTCCTCGGGCACGATCTCGGGCTCGCGCGTCAGCGTCTCGACGTTGATGAAGAATTTGAAGCTGCCGGTCTGCTGGATGCCGAGCAGGAAGCGCACGTCGATGGACTCGCCGTCGGCGAGCGGCGTCGCGAGCGTGACGGTGCCCGACGAGAGCGAGGAGTTGAAGCCGCCGCCGTTGGGCTGGCTCGGAGGCTGTTCGAGCGTCGTGCCCTGCACGGTCACGCTGGAAGTGCCAGAGCCGCACGGCGCGCGGTCAACGGTGACGACGACCGGCGTCGAAGTCCGCGCGCGCAGGTCGGCGATGCCCGAGGGCGCCGGGAAGGTCGTGAGGTCGATGATGCGCCAGCGCAGGCGCGTGACGTTCAGCCCCGTGCCGTTCGTGACGGTGCGGCGGATTTCGAGCGTGCCGAAGGTCGAGTTGTTCGCGGGGTCGGACGTGAAGCTGCGCACGCGGTTCGGCGGACTGGCGGAGCCGACGCACGGGTCGAGCAATGCAACGTCGAAGGAGTTGTTGCTCTGCACGGGGCTCGAAAAGTTCTCCGGCCCCGGCGCGCCGAGCCGCTGGCCCGCGCCGACCGAGCTGCCATTCGTATCGACGAAGATGAAGTCGGCGACGTTGTTGTCCGTGTCTCTGGGCGCGCCGGCCGTCGTGCAGGGGCCGAAGGTTGAGATGGAGCCGGACTTGCCGCAGTTGTCGCGGTAGAAGGCGTGGTCAACGTTGAGCGGCGAAAGCACCGCGTAGCCCGTGCCCTCCTTGTAGAGCGCGTTGGTCTCGGCGGTCGAGCCGACCGCGTCGAGGCGGAAGTTGACGTTGAAGTTCTGCGTGTTCGTCGTCCTGAACAGTGCGATGCCGGCGTTGTCTGGGATGTCGGTGGTAAACGTCGCGTCGCCCGTCGCGGTCGGGACCTGGCCGTCGCCAGCGGGGTAGAGGCCCAGAGAGTATGCGACCTCGTTGACGCAGAGGAAGTGGCCGCGCGCGGGGATGACCGTGCCGTTCGGGATGATGCAGCGGATGACGCCGTCCGAGGCCGCGATGGCGTAGCCGGACGACTCGTCGCTGGTGCTGATGAGGCGGGGCGCGTCACCGTTGTTGTAGACCTCTATGTACTCGTCGTTGGCGCCGCCGGGGCCGCGCAGGCGGAACTCCGTGATGAGCAGGTCGCCCGGGAAGGGGCCGATGACGGCGGTTTCGGCGGTCGCGGAGTTGTCGAACGTCTGCGGGTCGGTCGTGCTGGAGGTGCCCGTGACGGTGTTGCTGATGATGGTGCCCCGGGGCGTGTCCTCGTTGACTCGCACGACGAGCGTGGCGCTGCCGCTCTCGAAGGCGGCGATGGAGGTGAACGTGACGGTCAGGGTTGTGCCATCGAACGACACGCTGCCGTCGCCCGAAGAGATGTCGGCGCTCACGAAGGTCGTGTGCGCGGGGATGGTGTCGGTCAGCACCACGTTGACGGACGTGTCCGGGCCGCCGTTCGAGGCGACGAGGCTGTAGGTGATCGTGCCGCCGACCGGCGCCGTCTCATCCGCTGACTTGGTTATGGTGAGGTCGGCCGACGGCGCCTCCTGCGCGCGCGCCTCCGTGGCGGCCATGAACGACAGCGCGAGGGCGCCGAGAAAGACGAGGGCCGAAAGCAGTAGGCGGCCGTCACGCGTGGCCCCCGGCGCGGGGTCGGAAGAATAAACTTTCACCTCGATCTCCTTTTGCTTAGCTGAAATGTAGTGCGTGGTCGAAATTCTAACAGACATAGACTGCGCGGGCATCGCCTCCGCGCAACCTTCGGGAATGAACTGACCTTGCCCTTCGCCGCCGAGCATTGACACGAACGCCCGGCGGGCATATCGTTCCCGCGCATCGGTCTCGCATCCTCGCTGGCGCAACATTCAACGGTCTCACGCAACCTTTAAAAGGGTCTGTGCTGAAAGAAAGTGCGCGGCACTTTCGAGGCGTCTTCGAAGCCTTCGCCCATGCGGGGGGGGCTGCTCACATTCGGTCGCGGTGTAGGTCACGCGCGGCCAGAGGAGGGACGTGTATGGGCTTCGCGGTAAGAGACACCGAGCGACATTGGGCGGAGGTGAGGGATTACCTTCTCGCGCGGAAGGACGTTCTGAGTGAATTCGCCCTGTATACCGTCGGCGACCGCGTGAACGACTGGGTGGTCGAAGGTGACAAGGCCGGGCAGTTCATCTACGTGAAGGGGCTGGTGATTCAGGCGAGCGGTCATAAAGTTCACCTGTCCTGTAACGTGGTGAGCGGCGTGTGGGAGACGTTTCACGTCACGGAGGACCACAGCGGCGGGTTGCACGTCGCCTCTCTGCGCGTCACGCAGTGCGGGGAGGAGGACGACTACTTCCTCACCACCGGGAGACAGTTCCGCTGCATCACCGACGGCCTGATCATCCAGGAGGGCGGGAAGCACTCCAAGATGAAGGTCGGCAAGAACGAGGCGAGAGTGAAGGAGAAGATTGTCGCCAAGGGCGGGAAAATCAGCTCACCCAAAAAGGACATGAACCTCATCGTGAACGCCATGGCCGACGTGGGAATGGATTGGATTTAACGACGCGCACTTGAACGGCGCGCGTCGCCGCTCAGACGTTGAAGCGGAAGTGGACGACATCGCCTTCCTGCATGACGTAGTCTTTGCCTTCGAGGCGGAGAAGACCTTGTTCGCGCGCGGCGGCGTTGGAGCCGACGCGGACGAGGTCGTCGTAGGAGACTATCTCGGCCTTGATGAAGCCGCGCTCGATGTCGGAGTGGATGGTGCCGGCGGCCTGCGGGGCGCGCGTGCCGCGCGGGACAGTCCAGGCGCGCACCTCCTTCTCGCCCGCCGTCAGGAAGGACATCAGGCCGAGCAAGCGGTAGGCGCTCTGAATGAGACGGTCAACGCCGCTCGAAGCGACGCCGAGTTCGGCGAGATAGGTCTTGCGTTCATCGGGCGCGAGTTCGACCAGTTCCGCTTCGAGCTGCGCGCAGATGGGGACGTACTCGGCGGCCTCGGCCGTGGCTATCTCGTGCACGGCGCGGACGTGCGGGTTCGACTCGGAGTCGGCGAGCGTCGCCTCGTCCACGTTGGCGGCGTAGATGGTCGGCTTCGAGGTCAGCAGGAAGAAGCCGCGCGCGACGGCGCGCTCGTCATCAGTAAGTTCGGCCGTGCGCGCGGGCTTGCCGTCTGAGAGTGGAACGAGCAGCTTGTCGGCGACCTCAATCTCGGTCTTCGCGGTCTTGTCGCCGCCCTTCGCGGTCTTCTGCGCGCGCTCGCGGCGGCGCTCGACCGTCGAGAGGTCGGCCAGAGCCAATTCAACCTGGATGGTGTCGATGTCGCGGCGCGGGTCCACGGTGCCTTCGACGTGGTGGATGTTCTCGTCCTCGAAGCAGCGGACGACGTGGATGACGGCGTCGGTCTCGCGGATGTTGGCGAGGAACTGGTTGCCCAGGCCCTCGCCCTTCGACGCGCCGCGCACCAGTCCCGCGATGTCCACGAACTCGACCGTGGCCGGGACGATGGTCGTCGTCTTGACGATCTTCGCCAGCGGTTCGAGCCGCTCGTCGGGGACGGCGACGACGCCGACGTTGGGCTCGATGGTGGCGAAGGGGTAGTTGGCGGCGAGCGCCGAAGCCTGCGCGGTGAGCGCGTTGAAGAGTGTGGACTTGCCGACGTTCGGCAGCCCGACGATGCCTGCACGGAGCATAATTTCGGATTCCTGTGTTGTTCTTTAAGTCGAACATCTAACCACCCGCGCCCCGAGTTGTCCAGCAGTGGGGCGCGGGGTGGGCGCGCCGCTTTGCGCGCGGCGGACGGTGTTCGCGTATAATCGCCGCGTCTTTCCAGCTCTGTTCAAGACCCGCGCCACTTATGCCTTTCGCACTCCTGCTGGCGCTCGCGGCAATCGCGGGCGCGTTCGTGCTGACATACCTGTATGACCGCGACGCGAACGTCTGGGCGCGCCTCTGCGCGGGCGTGTGCCTCGGGTTCGCGTCGCTCGGGCTCGTGGGTTTCCTGCTGGCGTCGTTGCTCGGGATGGGGCCGGCGGCGCTCGGGCTCGCGGGCGTGGTGTGCGCGTCGCCGCTGCTGCTCCTGCCGCGCGAGGGTTGGCGCGCGCGCGTGTCCGCTGACGTTAAAGAAGGACTGGGCCTTGTGAGCCGCGCGTTGAAGGGGAAGGGCGGGGCGGGCGTGCTCTTCTTCTACCTGATCGCGGCGTTGCTCTTCTGGTTCGTGTACTCTCGCGCGATGTACCAGACGACGGAGGGCATCTTCACGGGCGTGGACACGAACCTGGGCGACCTGCCGTTCCACCTCGCCGTCGTGACGGGCTTCGCGCACGGCGAGAACTTCCCGCCGCAGCACCCGGAGTTCGCGGGCGTGCGGCTGACCTACCCGTTCGTCGTGGACTTCGTGGCGGCGATGTTCGTGCGCGCGGGCGCGACGCTCGAAGGCGCGCTCTTCTGGCAGAACTTCGCGATGATGATGTCGTTGGTGGGACTGCTCCACCGTTGGGCGCTGAAGCAGACGCGCGAGCGTCTGGCGGCGCTCGTGGTGCCGGCGCTGGTGCTGCTGAGCGGTGGCCTCGGGTGGGCGGTCTTTCTGCGCGAGGCGGCGTCGAGCGGGCAGGGCGTCTTCGCGATGCTCGGCGGCCTCGAACACGACTACACGCGCGCGTACCCCGGCTTCGAGTGGGGCAACGCCGTCACCGCGCTCTTCGTCACGCAGCGCAGCATCCTGCTCGGCGTCGCCGTCGCGCTCGTCGTGTGGACGCTGTGGTGGGATGCGAGTGAGAAGACAGTAGGCAGTAGGCAGACGGCAGTAGGCAGTAAGGAAGAGGGCGCGGCGGCGGAGCATGAGAGTCGTCGGGTCGGGAAGAAGAAGGGGAAGGGGAAGTCAAAGTCCGGGCGCGGGGCTTCGGCGAAGGGTGTGGTTGAGGATGAAGAGGTTGCTGCTGATAACAGTCTCGACTTCATCGTTCGGCCTTTCGCGTTGCGGCAGATGATCGCCGCGGGTCTGGTGGCGGGGTTGATGCCGCTGGTGCACGCGCACAGCTTCGTCGTGATGATGTTGATGGGCGCGTGCATGGCGCTCGCGCAGGGCGCGGCGGTGTTGTTTGCGAGGGGCGAAGGTGCTCGGTCTGAAACTCCCGCGTGGGCGAGGGTGTGGGCGGTGTGGCGGCCGTGGGTCCTGTTCGCGGTCGCGGCGTCGTTGCTGGCGCTGCCGCAGATGTTCTTCGCCACGCGCGATTCGGCGGTGAGGGCGGGGCAGTTCTTCGGGTGGGAGTTCGGTTGGGCGCACGGGCAGACGAACGTCGTGTGGTTCTGGATCAAGAACACGGCGGTCTTCATCCCTCTGCTCGTCGCGGCGCTCGCGTGGCGCGGGGCGGGCGTGAGTCGGCGACTGCTCTTCTTCTACCTGCCGTTCGTGCTCTGCTTCGTGGTGCCGAACGTCTACAAGCTCTCGCCGTGGGTGTGGGACAACATCAAGGTGCTGCTCTACTGGTGGATCGCTTCGGCGCCGCTGGTGGCGCTCGTGCTCGTGCGTTTGTGGCGGCGCGGGGGCGCGTGGCGCGTGGCGGCCGTGGGCTTACTCTTCATGCAGACGGCGGCGGGCGGGCTCGACGTGTGGCGCGCGGCGTCGGGCGCGGTCGAGCGGCGCTCGTTCGAGCCGGCGGGCGTCGAGTTCGCCGAGGTCATCAAGAGGGAGACGAGTCCGCGCTCTTTGATTCTCCACGCGCCGACTTATAATGACCCGGTCTACCTGACGGGCCGCAGAACTTTCCTCGGATACCCCGGCCACGTCTGGTCGCACGGCATCGACTACGGGCCGCGCGAGGCCGAGTTGAAGCGCATCTACATGGGCACGGCCGACGCGCCCGCGATCATCGAACGCGCGGGCATCGAGTACGTCGTCGTCGGGCCGCTGGAGCGCGACGAGATGCGCAAGTACGGCCTCATGCTCAACGAGTCATTCTTCGCGAGGTACAGGAAGGTTGGGGAAGCAGGTGGCTACCGGCTCTACAAAACGAAACCGTAAGCAGCGCGCGCGCGACGACTGGGGCGCCGCGTCCTCTTCGTCGGAGAAGCGGCGCAAGGCGCCGCCGCCGCCCGAGACGCGTGAGTCGAGCGAGGACATGCCCGAGCGCGCGTGGCTCTACGCGAGCGCGGCGATACTGCTCGTGGCGTTCGTGCTCAGGGTCTACGCGCTCGACATGAAGCCGCTGCACCACGACGAGGGCGTCAACGGCTTCTTCCTGACGAACCTCGTGCGGCAGCACCGCTACGCGTACGACCCCGCGAACTATCACGGCCCGACGCTCTACTATTTGACGTATCCCTTCGTCGTGCTCGCGGGGTTGCACACCATCGTCATCAGGCTCGTTACGGCCGTGTTCGGCGTCGGGGTAGTGTGGCTCGTGCTGGCGCTGCGGCGGTACGTGGGGACGGTGGCGGCGCTCGTCGCGGGGCTGCTCGTCGCGGTCTCGCCCGCGTGCGTCTTCTACTCGCGTTACTTCATCCACGAGATGCCGTTCGTCTTCTTCACGCTCGGGCTCGTGGTGGCGGCGCTGCGCTTCCGCGACAGGGGCGCGCCGTCCGACCTGCTGCTGGCGTCGGCCTCGGCCGCTTTGATGTTCGCGACGAAGGAGACGGCCTTCATCTCCGTGGGCACGCTCGGGCTGGCGTGGCTGACGGCCGTGACGTGGGAGCGCATGCGCGGCGGGAAGCGCGCGCGGCTCGCGGCGGAGACCGACGGCGGCTTCGCGAAGTTGCAGAGAGACGGGAAACTCTGGCCCGCGCTGCTCGGCTCGGCGGCGCTCTTCGTCTTCATCTGGGTGGCCTTCTACTCGTCGTTCTTCACGCACTGGAAGGGTGTCTTCTGGGACTCGTTCACGGCCTTCGCCGTCTGGCGGAAGACGGGCATGAGCGAGTTTCACGGCAAGCCGTGGTACACGTACGTCCAGTGGCTCGCGCAGGAGGACACGGCCGTCCTCGCCCTCGGCGCGTTGGGCGCCCTGGTGGCGCTCTTCGAGCGGAGACTCAATCGCTTCGCGGTCTTCTTCGCGGCGTGGGGCTTCGGGCTGCTCGTCGCGTATTCGCTCATCAGTTACAAGACGCCTTGGCTCGTGCTGAGCTTCGTCGTGCCGATGGCCCTCGCCTCGGGATACTTCGTGCAGGCGTTCGGCCCGTGGGTGTCGGGCGTGACGTGGAGGAGTTGGCGCGCGGCGGCGGCGGTGGCCGTCTTCGCGGCCCTCTTCGGCCTCTACCATACGTACGTCATCAACTTCGTCGAGTATGACAACGACAAGTACCCTTATGTCTACTCGCAGACGAAGCGTGGTTTCCACGACCTCATCCGCGAGATCGAGCGCGCGGGCGAGCGCGCGGGCACGAAGGAGCCAGGCTTCGCCACGGCCTCGCCCGAGTACTGGCCGCTGCCCTGGTACACGCGCGACAACTCGCACGCCGGCTACCAGGGGAGCCTCTCCTCCTACTACGACCCGAAGAGCACGCTCGCCGTCATCGGCCGCGAAGACCAACTGCCGCAACTCCAACGCGTGGCCGGCGACACCTACGCGCGCGTCGGCGGCCTCTACCCGCTGCGCCCCGGCGTCAACCTCGTCCTCTTCGTGCGTCGCGACCTCGCGCCACGCTGATTGCGGAATGCGGATTTCGGATTGGGAGAAGATAGAAGACATCGCGGTTGTCATCAGTCTTCCAATCCGAAATCCGCATTCCGCAATCATTTCAGGTGCGTCGCGCCCGGCACTGTGGTATAAAACTTCCCGCAATCCCCTACAAACCCCGACAGTTCTAAAGCGGACAAACCCCCGTCGCGCATTCGTCCGGGGCGCAGCCATCTTGCCCGGCTGCCTCTCGGACCCGCGCCCGGCCACTCTTGCCCACGGCCGTGGCGTGCTCCCGTCTGATTCAAACAAGGAGCGTCATCACCATGAGATTAAGAGGCGAAGAGTCCGCCCGGACTCCGAACGGCAGGCCCCATCGCTTGCTCGGCGGGACTAAGATACTCAGGCTCGGGGGCCGCGCCTCGGCGCGCGTGCTCCTACTAGCGGCAATCGTAGCCGCCTCGGCGGCGGTCCTACTCTTCACGTCCACGGGGCCGCGCGAGGTGCGTGTGGCGCGGGCCGCCAACCCGGCCTCGGGGACCGTGGGGCCGACCGGCCCCGTCACGCCGCTCGACGGAAAGTGGACGGGCACCGCGGCGGGCGGCGCGTCCAGCGACCCGCTCGACGGCGAGAACGGCTGCGCCGAGGGGACGACCTGCGACACCTTCACACTGACGGTGCTGCCCGGCGTCTACACCGGCAAGGTCATCCGCGTTGACCTGACGTGGACGCTCCCCAGCAACGACTACGACCTCGTCATCTACAAGGGCGGCACGTGCCCCGCGTCGGGGAAGTGTAACGGGCAACTCGTCTCAAGCTCCGGCAACGGCGCGACGAACGGCGTCCTCACCGAAGAGCACGCCGCCATCGACCCCAACACGAGCGGGGCGGGCGACTACAAGGTCCGCGTCGTCTACTACAACGCGCCGCCGGGGGCCGCGCAGACCGACCCGCCGAAGGGTCAGTTCAGTCTCTCGGCGGTCGCCTCGGCGCGCACCGCCACTTACGTCTCGGGCGGCATCAACTTCAGCCCGAACGTCACGGTCAAGGCGCCCGTGGCCGCGCGCGACGGCGAGCCTTCGAGCCGCACGGACAAGTTCGGCAACTTCTACGTCGGCGCCATTCGCGGCGTCCCGGCGGGCAACGACCTCTGGTACGTTGACCTGCGCCCGACCGTCAGCAACATCGCGAATCCGAACTACGACCCGTTCATGCGCAACTGGGCCTATCGCGGCCAGCCCGACTCCGTGACGGGTGCGCCCGTCGCCTCGGCCGGCGCGCAGGGCGGCGGCGACATCGACCTCGCCGTCGGGCTCCCGGACCCGACGACCGGAGCGTTGACAGAGCCCTCGACGCTCGCCGCGAGCAGCCTGTTGCTCGCCAACATCACCACGCAGAGGTCTACCGACCGAGGCGTGAACATCCAGCGCAACCCGCTGGGCAACGTCACGGGCGGCATCCCCGGCGACGACCGGCAGTGGCACGAATTCCACGGGCCGAACAACGTCTACCTGCTCTACCGCACGGTCGCGCCGACCGTGACGCAGATTCAACGCTCGACCGACGGCGGCCTGACCTACGGACTGGCGCAGACGGCGGGACTCATCGGCCAGGTCGGGAGCATCGACGTGCATCAGAAGTCCGGGCGCGTTTACGTCAGCGGCTCGACGGGGCAGGTCTGCCACAGCACGGCCACGCTCCCCATCACGGGCGAGGCCAGCGCCTACACCTGCGTGCAGGCTGCGTCCGACCCGGGCGGCGTCGCACACATCTTCTTCTCGGTCAAGGTGGCCGACGACGGCACGCCCTTCGGGACGGCCTACGTCGCTTACTCGAACGACAAGGACATCATGCTGGTGCACTCGACCGACGGCGGCGACACGTGGAGCGCGCCCGTGCGCGTCTCGAACGGCCTGGAGACGAAGACCTCCGTCCTCCCCTGGATGGAGACGGGGCCGACGCAAGGCTCGGTCGGCATCGTCTGGTACGGGACCGACCAGGCGACGAACAACGACAACGCCAACTGGAAGGTCTTCTACGCGCAGTCCTTCAACGCGACCTCCGACGCGCCGACCTTCCGACAGACGACCGTCAGCGACCACTTCATCCACGGCAGCAACATCTCTGAGAACGGGCTCGACCCGACGGCGCCCGCCAACCGCAACCTGATCGACTACTTCCAAATCTCGTTCGACCCGACGGGCGCGGCCGTCGTCGCCTACACGGACGACCACAACGACTTCGACGGCCACACCTACGTCTCGCGCCAGATTTCGGGGCCGGCCATCAACAGCAAGGCGAACGTGCCCGACCCCGGTCCGACGCCCACGGCACAGTCCGGCCCGGCCCCGCTCGCGGCCTCGGTCGGCGGCCTCGACGGCTCGCAGGTCACGGACTTTCGCGGCGACGTGCAGACGGGTCTCGTCGGGAGCATCCAGGTGGACGACCCGCTCGACATTACTTCGGTTCGCTACTCATGCGAGACGGGGCCGGGCGGGGTGCCCGTCATCGTGGCGACGATGAAGGTCTCGACCCTGCCCGTCGTCCCGCCGGCCTCGAACTGGCGGATGCACTTCACCGCCAACGCGCCGTTCGCGGGCCTCTCGCCCACGGGCGACTACAGCTTCGCGCTCTCCGACCGAGGCGACCAGTTCTACGTGCTGGCAAACACCGACTCGAACCCGTCGGGCGCCTTCACGTGGGGCACGGCGGCGCGCAACTCGGACGGCTCGATCACCTACACGCCGCGCGGCGACGCCGACTGCGGCGCCTTCGACACCACGAACGGCACCGTCACCATCAAGGTCGCCGTGAGTAAGCTCAACCCGTTCGCCACGAAGGGCGCCATCGTGCCCGGCTCGGTGCTGGCGGGCCTGCGCGGCGCGACCTTCACCAGTCAGGCCAACGGCAAGCGCGACATCACGCGCGGCGGCACGGAGTTCACCGTCGGCTCATGCACGGCCGCGCCCGTGAGCGGTTGCGGCGCGACGGCGACGCCGACACCGACACCAACGCCGACACCAACGCCGACGCCGGGAACGCCGACGCCGACGCCCGTCGCGACGCCCACGCCGCAGCCGCTCTTCCAGTTCGACTCGGCCGCATACTTCGCGCAGGAGGACTGCGTCGCCATCGCCGTGCGTGTCCTGCGGACGGGGGTGACGACCGCGCGCTCGACCGTGGACATCGCCAGCAACAACGGCACGGCCACGCAGAGGGGCGACTACACTTATATCGTCGGCCGTCTCGTCTTCGAGGCCGGCGAGACCGAGAAGACCTTCCAGGTGCTCATCAACGAGGACGCGTACAACGAGGGCATCGAGAACGCGACGCTCGTCCTACAGAACCCGCAGAACGCGGCGCTCGGCGTGCCGAACACCGCCGCGCTCCAGATCGTGGACGACTCGCCGGAGACGACCGCGAACCCGATTGACGACTCGCGCACCTTCGTCTGCACGCACTACCACGACTTCCTCTACCGTCAGGCAGACCAGACGGGCGAGGACTTCTGGACGCAGGGCATCGAAGGCTGCGGCACCGACGCGGGCTGCCGCGACGCCAAGCGCGTTGACGTTTCGACCGCGTTCTTCTTATCAATCGAGTTCCAGCAGACCGGCTACTTCGTCATCCGCGCGCACAAGGCCGCGTTCGGCAACAACAAGCAGACGCCGCGCTACGCGGTCTTCCTGCGCGACCAGCGGCAGATCAGCAACGGCGTCGTCGTCGGGCAGCCCGGCTTCCAGCAGCAACTCGACGCGAACAAGCAGGCGTACGTCGAAGACTTCGTCTCGCGCCCGGAGTTCTTAGTGCAGTTCGCGCCGGGGATGGTCGCCGGCCAGTACGTTGACAAGCTCTTCTCGAACGCGGGCGCGACGCCGACGACGGCCGAGCGCAACGCGGCCATCGCGGCCTACGGCAGCGGCGACACCGCAGGCCGGGCGGCGGCGTTCAAGTCCGTGACCGACAGCGACTCGGTCTTCACGACGCTCTACAACCCGTCGTTCGTGCTGATGCAGTACTACGGCTACCTGCGGCGCAACCCGGACGACGCGCCGGACTTCAACTTCACGGGCTACGACTTCTGGCTCAGCAAGATGGACTCGTTCAGCCTGCCGGGCGAGAACGTCCGTGACGAAACGGTCGCGCTCGCGAGGGTGCGGCGCGCGGAGATGGTCCGGGCCTTCATCCTGTCGCTCGAATACCGTGGCCGCTTCGGCGGGTCGGCGGATTTGGGCAACCAGCAAGGGCCTGTGCAGCAGACGAGCCTCGGCGGCGTCTGGGCGCGGGAGTGGGCGCGCGCCACGCACACGCTCTTCGACCCGCGACTGTTGCGGTTCATGCTGTCCGACTAGGGCAGTCTCTTCGTCTCTTCCCGGCGCGGCGCGGGCGGTTCCTGACCGTCGGCGCCGCGCCGGCCTTTTACGCCCCGGCCCGAACCGCTTTTGCGCCAACGACTAACCCCGCGCCGCTTAATGTTTCAGGTTTGACAACGTTCGCGGGTCAACATATAGTGTGCCTCTCCCGCACAGGCTCTAGGGACTGTGTGTCCCGGGCATTCCGTTAAGGCCGAAACGCGCAGCATGTTCAAACTCCAACGCCTCGAAATCACCGGCTTCAAGTCCTTCGCAGACTACACAGACCTCGTCTTCACAGGCAACGGCATCACCGCCATCGTCGGCCCCAACGGCTGCGGCAAGTCGAACGTCGCCGACGCCATCTCGTGGGTGCTCGGCGAGCAGAAGGTGAAGAACCTTCGCGGCGGCGAGATGAAGGACGTGATCTTCCAGGGGGCGAAGAACCGCCTGCCGTCGGGGATGGCCGAAGTCGTCCTGCACATGGTGCGCGACGAGACGGTCGAGGAAGAGCAGGACATCGAGGACATCGACGCGACGCTCGAAGAGTTGGACGACCAGGCCGGCGCCGTCGAAGAACGTCTGTCGCCCGAGTTGGAATCGCTCGCGCCGACTGAAGCCGCCGCGCCGGTCGCGGCAGACGTAAGTGCGGAGGCGACGCAGGCCGAAGCCCTGGCTCCGGTTGAAGGCGAGACGACACAGGCGCTCGCCGTCGTCGCGCCGGACAACGCGGCGGTCGTGCCCGCTCCGAAAGGCCGCGCGCATCACAAGCGCCACTGGCGCCCGCGCCGCATGGCGCTTGAGTTCGCGCCCGGCGAGAGCATCTCGGTCACGCGCCGCCTCTACCGCGACGGCGAGAGCGAATACCTTCTTAACGGCCGCGTCTGCCGCCTGCGCGACATTCAAGACCTCTTCTCGGGCACGGGCCTCTCGGGCGCGCACTACGCCATCATCGAACAGGGGCGCATCGGCCAGATACTCTCGGCCAAGCCGATGGACCGCCGCACGCTCATCGAAGAGGCGGCCGGCATCACCAAGTTCCGCGTGCGCCAGCGCGCCGCGGAGGCGCGGCTCGAATCAGCGCGCGGTAACCTCAGCCGCGTCTCCGACATCATCTCCGAGATAGAGCGGCAGGTCGGCTCGCTCCGCCGTCAGGCGGCGAAGGCGCGTCGTTATCATCAGATTCGCGAGGAGCTGCGCGAGCTTCTGCGCAAGGTCTACGCGGCCGACGAGCGCGACTTGAACGCGCGGCTCGAACGACTGCGTGAAGGTCTGGACTCGGCGAACGAAGAGGTCGAGCGGCTCGCGCAGGACTTGGAGGAGCGCGAGGAGGAGGCGCGGCGCGCGACGACCGACGCCCGCGCGCGCGAAGAGGAGTTGTCGGAGGCACGCGCCGCCGTCTCGGAGTCCGCGCTCAGGTTCGACCGTCGCGAGCGAGAGCGCGCGTACCAGGGCGAGCAGATAGCGTCACTTGAGAAGCGTCTCGCGGAGGTGCGGCGTGAGGCAGAGGCCGTGCGCGCGCGTCTCACGTCGGTCACGGCCGAGAGCGAGTCGCTCGTCCTCAAAGACGTGCAGATGCGCGAGGCGAGCGAGCAGAGCGCGCGCCAGCTCGAAGAGGCAGAGGCCGCTTACGCCCGACGCACGAATGAGGTTGTCGAGGCCGAGGCCGCGATTGAGTCCGCGCGCGCGGAGCTTCTGACGCACACGGCCGCGGCGGAGCGTCTGGCGGAGATTGGCCGCCAGTTAGAGACGGTGCTCGACAAACTGGCGGCGCAGGCCGAAGGGCTCGCGCGCGAGGGCGAGCGCGCGTCGGTGCTGCACGAGCAGGCGAAGTCGGAGGCGGAGAAGCTACAGGGCGAGATCGTCGCGGCGAAGGCGCATCTGGACGCGCTCTACGCGGAGCGCGAGGCGCGGACGCGCGAGTTGTCCGACGCGCGCGCGGAGGTCGCCGCCGCGACGGCGGAGCACGCGCGCGTTCGCGACGAGTCAGCGCGCGTGCGCCACCGCCTCGATACGCTGAACGAGATAGACACGCAGCACTCGCTCTACTCGCAATCGGTCCAGCGCATCTTCGCGCCGGCCGAGGGGGACGCGCCGCGCGACTTCCACGTCGTCGCGACGGTCGCGGACGTTTTGCGCGTCGAGCCGCGTTGGGAGCGCGCCGTCGAGAGCGTGCTCGGGCCTTACCTGCAATCGGTCATCGTGCCGACGCCGGACGACGCCGTGCGCGCCGCCGCGTGGTTGCAGGCGACCAACGCGGGGCGCGCGACCTTCCTCGTCGCGGGACTACACGGCGGCGCGGCCGAACTGGACGAGACGGAAGACCCGCGTGGCGCGACGCTGACGGACGAAGGCGAGATTGATGAAGAGACTCGGGTCGCGAATCTGCTCGGCGCGCCGCGCGAGATAGGCGCCGTCTTGTCGCGCACGCTCGCGCGCGAGATGAACGCGCGGGTGGCGGCCGACCTCGAACGCGCGATGCTTTTGACGCTCCCCTCGGGCGAGATGTGCGTAACGGCGGCGGGCGAGTGGGTCGTCGCCGGCCAGCTCATCGCGGCGGGCGGGCACCCCATCTCCGAAGAGGGCGCGGGGCTCCTCGCCTTCAAGCGTGAGATGCGCGAGCTGGAACTTCGCATGGTCGGACTCGAAGCCGACCTCGTCTTCGCGGACGAGGCGGCGCAAGGGGCGCGCGCGCGTCTGTCGGAGTTGGAGGACGCGTTCGTCCTGCTCAACGACGAGATAGGGCGCGAGGAGCGCGAGCACGTCGCGCGCGAGGTGAGCGCCGCGCAGCTCAAGCAGGAGATTGACCGCGCCGAGCGGCACATGCGCGTCGTGTCCGACGACGCCGCGCGTCTCGCGGAAGAGCGTCGCGAGGTCGAGGAGCGTCGCACGCGTCAGATAGCGGAGCTTGAGGCCGCGCAGGAGTCGCGCGCCGCGTCGCAGCGCGCGGTCGCGGAAGCAGCGGAGACTTTGACGGAGGCGCGACGCGCCGCCGCGACAGAGGGCGAGAACCTCGGGGCTCAGCGCGCGCAGGCCGCCGCGGCGGGCGAGAGGCGCCGCGCGGCGGCGGCCGAGTTGCGCCGCATGGAGTCGGAGGCCGCCGAGTTACAGTCGCGGCTCGAACGTCACGAACATGAGGCGGCGGAGGCCGGCGAGCGGCTCGAAGCGTTGCGCCGCTCGTTGACCCAACTCGAACAGTCTTCGGCCGGCTCCGAAGACGAGCGCGTCGCTCTGGAACGCAGGGTCGGCGAGGCCGCCGCGAGGCTCGCGGAGTCGCGCGCGCGCGCCGACGCCCTGACACTTGAAGTGACCGAGCTGCACCAGCAGGCTTCGGCGGCGAGGGATTCGCGCGCGGCGCTCGAAGTGCAGAAGGCGGAGGCGGCCGCGCGTTTGAACTTCGTGCGCGAGTCGTGCGTGAGCGAGTTGAACCAGCCGCTCGAAGAGGTCGCGGCGCAGCACCCGGCCGAAGAGGGCTTCGACCTCGAAGCCTCGCGCGCGCGCCTCGAAGAGCTTCGCGCGCGGGTCGAGTCGTTCGGCGCCGTCAACATGATGGCGCTCGAAGAGCTGGCCGAGAACGAGGAGCGTTTGACGTTCCTCACCGCGCAGCGGCAGGACATCACCGACGGCATACACTCGACCGAGGAGGCGCTGCGCGAGATCAAGCGCCGCTCGCGCGAACGCTTCCGCCACGCCTTCGAGGAGATCAACCGCAACTTCGGCCAGTTCTTCGTCGAGCTCTTCGGCGGCGGACGCGGCGAGATGAGCATGCTCGATTCGGACGACGTGCTTGAGTCGGGCATCGACCTCGTGGCGCAGCCGCCGGGCAAGCGTTTGCAGAACGTGCTGCTGCTCTCGGGCGGCGAGAAGGCGATGGCGGCGCTCGCGCTCGTGCTCTCGGTCTTCCGCTTCCGCCCGTCGCCGTTCTGTTTGCTCGACGAGGTAGACGCGCCGCTCGACGAGGCCAACGTCGGGCGCTTCACGACGAAGATCAAGGAGATGTCGGCGGAGACGCAGTTCCTCGTCATCACGCACAACAAGCGGACGATGGAGATGGCGCGCGCGCTCTACGGCGTGACGATGGAGGAGGCGGGCATCTCGCGCCTCGTCTCGGTGAGGTTCGAGTGAGCATGAGGGTTAAGGTTTTCGCGCTCGCATTCGTGGCCGCGCTCGTCTCGACGGGCGCGGCCTTCCGCACACAGGCTCAAGGCCCGCGCAAGGCGACGCCGAGGCCGACGCCGACACCGGCGGTCCAGCAGGTGCAGCCGAAGAAGGTCACGCAGCGGCCAGAGGACGGGAAGGGGACCGAGGAGACGCCGGCCTCCGTGCGCGCGGGCATCCCCGCGCAGCCGAAGGAAGACCCCAACGCCACGCACTACGCCTACGAGTTCAAACAGCCCGACTTCTTTGTCTACTTCGTCCGCATCGAGCATGACGACAAGGGGCGCGGCCAGATTAAGTTCGAGCGTCGCTCCGACACGGAGCAGATCACGGAGCCCTTCGAGCTTGCGCCCTCGGCCCTCGCGCGCGTGCGCGCGCACTACGACGCGCTGAACTTCCTCGACTCGCAGGCCAGCTACCAGGGCGAGCGCACCTACCCGAGCCAGGGGCAGACGAAGCTGACGTTGAAGAAGGGCGGGCGCGAGCGCACGGCCGAGTTCAACTACAGCCAGGACGAGCACGCGCAGGGGCTCGCCAACGAATATCGCAAGGCGTCCGAGCAGGCCGTCCTCGTCTTCGAGTTACAGATCGCGCGCGAGAGCCAGCCGCTCGAAACCCCCAAGCTCATCAACCGGCTCGACTCCCTCATCAACCGCGACTACCTCTCCGACAGCCAGCAACTCATCCCCCTCATCCGCGAACTCACCGAAGACGAACGCGTCCCCCTCGTCGGCCGCAACCAGGCCGCACGCATCCTCAAGAAGTTAGAGAAGCAGACGCAGTGAGACCTTAAGCAGCTTTAACGCTGGAGCTAAGCTGCCGCCCGCCACATTCAACTCACATTAGATGAGATGACAAGATAGCTGGCGGCGGTCAGCTTGAGCGACTTGTCAGGTGCGGCTTGAAGTAAACAGAAGTGCCGTGCTCAATACTGGTCGTTACAGACCGACGCGGCGGCACCAAATCCGAACGCCCCGGCAACGCACCCAAGACCAAAGGTTCCGGCACATGCTGCCGCTGCTCCGACGCCTGCAAAGCCCCAACAAGCGGCTCTCCCTACTGAAGCCCACCTGCTGTTGTGAATAACCCTATTAATGGTCTCCTCATAGGGTTTTCTCTCGGCATCGTAATGCGCTTTCATTTCATTAAAAACAGGTGAGAAAACCTTCAGTCTCTGCTTGGTTTCGCCGGGCAACCACACGTCGATGGAAGTTTTGTGCCCGCTAAGTTTGTTTGTCCGAGGGTCGAAGGTGCCGGTGATTGACTGCCCATCGACACTCCCGGAAAGAAAGACGTTGTGAGTTGCGTCATATTTTGAGAAATCAAAGACCATCTCAAGTCTCTTTCCGGTTCCTTCCGCCGTCATCGTGGCGACTTCAGCGGGAACTGACATTGTGAAGCGGAGCAGGAGATATTGTTTGTTGTTTTCGAAGAAACGAATTTCCGAAAACGCCCTCCAATTTGCCATCCCTTTATCGAGGGTGAAATGGTGCGTCGCATTGGACACCCGTACCTGTGCGCGAATCACTTCGTTTTTCTGATCCCGGTCAACCTTGAATTCCTGATTAACTGACATAGTGATTTCCTCCTAAGAGATGGGGAGCATGATGAGCTTAGAGTCCGCCTCCCCGTTGCGAACTCAAAGCACCTAACGCCCGGCATCACTCGCCGCCCCGCAATCTTTGGAAGTAGATAACGCCGTTCGTGTCAGCGGTCGGGTGGCCGGCGGCGGCCGCGACGGTTTTTGAGGCGGAAGGTTGAGGCTCGGAGGCTCCACGTTCCGCTCCGAAGACCCGTAATTCCGGTTCAGAACCGGAATTTTCCGCTTTGAGACCGGAACGTTCCGGTTCAAAATCGGAATTTTTCGCTTTCAAAGCGGAACGTTCCGGTTTTGAACCGCAAATTTCCGCTTTGAGACCGGAACGTTCCGGTTCTAAACCCCGACATTCCGGTTCTGAACCGGAATTTTCCGGTTCAGAACCCCAACGTTCCGGTTCAGAACCGGAAATTTCCGTCTCGGAACCGGAAATTTCCGTCTCGGAACCCCAAAGACCCGGTGCGGGAACGGAATGGTGTTAAGGGCGGCGAGTACGGCCTGCGTGAGCGCCGCGCTGATGCGGTTGTCAGGCATATCTGTTCTCTCCTTGCGCGGCGCTTTGAAAGGTTTGAGGCGGCCGCGCGGCTTTGAGTGTTGCGGTGAGGTCCACTGGGGCTTCCGCGTCCGCCCGGGTTCGTCAGGACGGCGGCACGATGGCACGGCCCCGCCCGCCCCAAAGCGTTTTAGTGAGGCGTTGTCCTTAAGAAGTTAGAGAGGCAGACGCGGTAGCCGAAATCAATTGGCTCTCTTGAGTTTCAGGTATTCCTTGCCCGCGCTGAAGATCAGCGCGGTGGTGCTCGTCACCCAGTCCACCCGCTTTTTTTCCCACGTCTCCCAACCGTCAGGCAGGCGCTTGTCCACGAACATCATCCGCAGGTCGTTGACGGACACCGCGTCCTCCTTCGCGTCGGGCCTGTGAGCCAGGAAGGCGAAGAGCAGGCCGAACTCCCCGGCGGAGCCGACGAGGTTGTCATTCCTCGCCAGCCCGGCGAGTCTCCTCTCGGCCTCCCGTTGGGCCGCGTCCGCGTCTTCGTCGGAGCCGAAAAGTTTTTCCCGCAGATGGGAGACCACCGACTCCGCGAAATCCTTCAGGTCGATGCCAAACATCTCTATCGTTTCTCTCCCGAGCACTTTTGACTCCGGGTCTTTGATTAGATTTTCCGCGATGAAGCGGCCCACCTCCGAGCGCTCGATCCAGCCGTCCTCCGCCCGCTCGATCAGCCTTTCGAAATCGGCCGCGCTGAAGCGTCCCGAGTTAAGCTCGCCCGGGTTACCTTGGAGGATGCCGCTGTGGCCCGGGTGCGAGCCCTGCGAGCCGGGGAAGTCCAGTGAGAACAGGTGGCCCGGGATGAGCTGGTCGAGCATTCCGGAGGCGCCGCGCGCTCGCGCGTGATTGCCCCTCGCGAACAGTACGAGGAACTCTCCGAGGTCGCCGCCGCCGGTGTTGCCCAGCAACCGGACCTCCTCGATACTGGCGAGCGGATCGTCCACGCTGTTCCTTACGTGGAGTTGTCTCTCGGCCACGGCGCTGGCGATAAACGGGCAGGTCGCCTTCTTCTCCACCACCAGGGCTCTCTCTTCGTTACTGAGGTCAATCGGTCTATCGAAGTCGTCGGCCATGTGTGTTCTCTCCTTGCGCGGCACTCGCAGGTTTGAGGCGGCCGCGCGGCTCCGGCGTTGTTGAGAGGCCGGGCGGGTCACCGAAGACCGCCCGGACGCTTCCGCCCGGGTTCGTTGAGACGGCCGCACGATAGCACGGCCCCGCCCGCCCGCAAAGCGTTTTAGTTAGATGTCGGCCTTGATTAGCAGGGCGCCGTTTGGATACGGATACCCGCATGAAAGAGCCGCTGGTCACGTCCTCTCCCGAGATTATGGGGGAACCCCCGTCTTCGTCGGGACGAGGGCGCCGGTCCAGACGCTGCTGGACTATCTCAAGGGCGGGCAGACCATCGACGATTTTTTAGAGGGGTTCCCCACCGTGTTCAGGACGTACAGGGCGACTTCGCCGAAGTCCCTGAAGTCCACGTCGCGCTCGTGCTTCATTCCTATCTTCTCCGCGACGCGGACGGAGGCCACGTTCTCCGGATTGATGAGGGCCACGATGCGCGGGAACTTGTATTTCTCGAAGCCGTGTCTGACCACGGCGCGGGCCGCCTCCGTCGCAAGCCCCCTGCCCCAGTAATGCCTGTCGAGCAGGTACGAGACTTCGACCTCCCGCGCGCCTTCGATCGGCTGGTGGATTAACCCGCACCGCCCGATCAACCGGCCGTCCTCCCTGAGCACCACCGCCCACAGGCCGAACCCGTGCTGGTCGTAATAGTTGGCGATGTGCTTGAGGATGTGCTCACGCTCGAACTCGACCGAGTCGGGGCGCCGGCCCATGAACCTCATGTTCTCGTCGTCGGTGTAGATGCGGTAGTTGTCGGCGGCGTCCTCGGGCGTGAAGCGACGGAGCAGCAGCCGTTCCGTTTCGAGCACAATCATTCGGACCCTCACAGAGGCATCTTTAAGACGCCCGTTAAGCCTGAGACGAACAGGACGGCGCCCACCAGCGTGTTGATGATGTGCGGCAGGAACACGTGCGGGAAGAACGCGGCCCGGAAGTGCTTAGCCCTCCGCGTTCTTCTGGAAGACGAACTCGTTGCAGCCGAGCCCCACGTTGCCGCACTTGAGCTTTGTGAGCGTGAAGCCGCGCTCGCGGTAGAAATCGAAAATCTCCTCCGGCCTGGCCGTCTCGTAGGGGTAGCCCCCGACCCAATCGACCATGTCGTGCCAGCGGTTCATGCCCCTCTCAGGGTTGTAGCGCGTCCATGAGCGGACGTAATCGCCGAGACGTAAGGTGAGCAGCGAGCGCAGTATGAGTTTCGTCTGCTCCGGGGCCGAGACGGCCAGCGTGTAAGGCACGCGCAGCGGGCGCGGCAGCTTGTTATAGACCCGCTTCATCACGCGCCAGCGCGCGCTCTGGCTGCCCGTGTCGTTGTAGATGGAGACGAAGAGCTTGCCGCCCGGCGCGACCGCGTGGTGCGCGTTCTCAAGCGCCTGCCACATGCTGCCCGTGTGATGCAGGACGCCCCACGAGTAGACCACGTCGAACGTCCCCAAGGAGCGCAGGTAGGCCGCGTCGAGGGCCGACCCCTCTTCGATCCGCCAGTCGGCGTCGTCGGGGAAGTACCTGCGCCTGAGTTCGGCGGCGCACGCGACCGACGACGGGTCGTAGTCGAACGAATGCACGCGCGCGCCGAGCGAGCGCGCCGCGAGGCTGAAGAGGCCGCTGCCGCTGCCGATGTCGAGGAAACTTTTACCCTCCAGATTCTCGACCTCAAGCATCCGCCTGAGCGACTCCCGCGCCCTCTGAATCTTCGTGTCGTCGAGGGTGTTGAGGAACCGCCGCCAGTTCTCGCCGAACTCGAACCTCTCGCCCTGTGAGACCTCGGCAGAATGATGACTCATCGCACTCAGTTCTTTCATGTTGTTCAAACGTCCCGTTCTCGTCTCTGCATAGTGACGCCGAAGTGTTCGAGCAGCGCGGCCGCGTACTCCTCTTCGCCGCCGAGTTCGCGCTCGACCTTCGCGCCGCCCTTCGTCGTGATGAGCCGCAAGCCGCTCAGCGTCACGCGACCCTCCGGCGTCAGGCGCGAGCAGACACGCCCGCGCGTGAAGTGCGACTCCGGCGAGGTCTGGTGGAAGCGGCACATCTCCGCGTAGTCGGCGTAGGCGTGCGGCTCAAGGCCGAAGCGATACTGCGGCTCCCACGTGCCCTCTTCGTTTCGCCGCAGCAGGATGAGGCGGTCGCCGTCGTCTTCGGCGATAAGGAAGGTGCCCGCGCCTTGCGTCTGCTCGGCGCGCTCGTCGAGCAGCAGCGGCTCGACGAACGACTCGCCGAAACCCACGTCGGCCAGCCAACGCTCTTCGAGCGTGACCAGCAGCGCCATGTGGTCGAACTCGGGACCGAACCCGCCGTCGCGCCGCGCGACCGCCGCCGAGAGCATCTCCACGCGGAAGCCCAACTCGCGCAGCAACGCGGCGAACACCCCGTTCAACTCGTAGCAGAAGCCGCCGCGCCCGCGCCCGACGACCTTCTCGAAGAGCGCGCCGTCTTCGAGCACGACCGTTTCGCCCGCGTGGATGGACAAATTCTCGAAGGGGACCGCGTGCAGGTGCGCGACGTGCAGGCGGCGCAGCGTCTCGGCCGTCGGCGCGAGCGGCCCGCCGTAGCCGATGCGTTGGAGGTATGCGTCAACGTTCATCCTTACACTTCAAACCGGCGCGTTCAGAGCATTGTTGAAATAGACTCGGCCGCCTCGGCGGACGTGACGACGGGGACGAACTCGAACTCGACCAGGTCATCCCAACTCGCCGCCCACTCGCGCAGGAGGCGCGCGTCTTCGCACTCCATCAACTGGAAGCAGCGGCCGAAGTCCGCCTCGACCCAACTCGCGACGTACTTCAAACCCTCCGGCGTCATGCGCCCGCGCTCGCGGAAGCGTTTGTAGACGGCCGCCGCCCGCTCGCGCCCGCCGAAACGCTCGATGACCATGAAGAGCATTACGCGACCCTCCGCCGCCTCTCAATCGTCTTTGCTCAGCCACGCACCAACGACCTTGCTCATCCCCGTCGGTTGCTCCTTGAAGCCGAGTCGCTTGTAGAAGTCGGCGGCGTCATTCGTGAAGAGGTAGACGTGCTGCCCCTTGAGCCGCGCTTCGAGTATCTCCAACATCCTCCGCGCGATGCCGCGTTTGCGATACGGCGAGAGCGTCCACACGTCGATGACGTAAGCGTTGCAGACGCCGTCCGAGAGTGCGCGCGCCGTGCCGATTATCGTCTCGCCGTCGTGCGCGATTACCGCGACGTAGCTCCGCTCGAACGACTCGCGCAACTGTTCGGGCGTGCGGCCGTTGTCGAAGTCGTCGGCGGCCAGCGTCGCCTTCATCCGCGCCCAGTCAACGCCGCCGAGTTCCGTTGTGTATGTTATCTCGGCCACGGTCGAAACCCTTTCGCCTACTTCGTCCCGCCCGGCGACAACTGTTCGAGCCTGCGGAGGATGTCTGACTTCTCGGGCGCGTTGGTCTTCGAGACCGCCGCGCGCAACTCGGCCAGCGCCTTCTTCAGAGCGTCCTGCTCCTGCCGCGCGTACACGTCGCCGCCCTTGCGTTTGGCGGTCTCGTCGAGCGCCTGCGACGCGAGCGCCTCCTTGATGTTCCGCAAAGCCTCCTCGGCGTGCGCGCCCGTGGGGTAGAGCCCGAGGTAGCGGCCCTGCGTGTCCTGAAGGCGGAGGAACTGGCAGACCTCGTCGCTCTCGCACTCGCCCGGGTAAAGCGCCTGTGAAGCCTCCCACGCGATGCGGTCGCCCAGAGTCGTGCCACGGTACTTCGTCTCAAGCTTCCAGAACGCTTCCGGCTTCACGCCCCAGCCGCCCGCGAGTTCGTGGTAATAGATCTCGCGCTCGTGCGCCTTCTGGAACTCGGCGTCGGACATGCGGCCCTTGTCGTCCGTCCCCATGGCCCGGACGGCGCGGTCGAGCGCATGCAGCCGCACGCGTTCCAGTTCGTCCCTCGCCGGCCCCCTGGCGTCGGCCACCGCGCCCTCGACGAAGTTAAAGAGGTCGAGGCTGTCGTCCCTGCTCATCTCCTCGACTTTCAGCCGCTCCTCGGCGATGCGGAGGACGGTCTCGCTGCCGCGCCTCGGGTCGAAGTCGGCGAGGAGCGCGCCGAAGACCCAGCCCTGCTGACCGCCGGGCAGCGCGACGCGATACCAGTACTCCTTCTTACTGCCGACCTCGGTCTCCACGCCCGTGCGCGCGTCGGCGCTGACCACCGTGCCGAGCCTGAGCCGCGCGACCTCGGCCGCGCCCGTCTCCGGGCTCGCGCGCACGCGCACGGCCGAGGCGGTCGTTATCATTTGCCGCGCGCCGCCGAGACTCACCTCCTGCGCGGAGGCTTTGACGTTGAAGATAAGGAGGAGGGAACAGACGGCGAGCAGCGTTGTGGGGCGATGCAAGGGTTAACCTCCGTGGGTCGTCGGGGGAAGATTTGACCCGGAGTCGTCGGAGAGTCTCCGGGCGGCGGATTATCGCGCCTTCCGCGCCGAGGTTCAAGAAAAAACATTCGCGGCGCTACTCGAAGAAGTTGCGGCCGCGCCCCTTGTTCTCGCGGCGCCAGACGCGGAAGAAGATGACGACGGCGACGATGCAGATCACGAGCAGCCCGCCCATGACTATCAGCGTGAAGGTCAGTTCCGCGATGTCGTTCTGGTCCCCCAAACCCTTGCTCCTTTCGGCTCGCTCAAGCGGCCTGTTGCTCGGTCGGCTCCTCGGTCGGCGGCGGCGGCGTGTAGCGGATGCGGCGGATGCGCCGCCCCTCGACCTGCTCGACGAGGAAGCGGCCGCCCTCGTGCTCGACCTCCTCGCCGGGGCCGAGGATGCGCCCGGCGCTCGCGAGCAGGAAACCGGCCAGCGTCGTGTAGCCCGCCTCTTCGGGCAGGCGCAGGTTGAAGCGGCGGTTCGCGTCGCGCACGGCCAGCATCCCGTCGAGCAGGAACGTGCCGTCCGGCTGCTCGACAATCTGCGACTTGGTCTCCTCGTCGTACTCGTCGTTGATTTCGCCGACTATCTCTTCGAGTAAATCTTCCAGAGTAACGATGCCTTCCAGCCCGCCGTGCTCGTCCACGACGCAGGCGAGGTGCGTCTTGGCCGACTGCATCTGCGCGAGCACGGAGCCGAGCCGCGCGGCGGCCGGGACGAAGAGCGCCGGGTGGAGCATCGACTCCATGTTGAAGGCGACGGGCTCGGCCGTGCGCAGGCAGGGCATCAGGTCTTTCATGAAGAGGAGGCCGGCCACGTCGTCGAGGCGCTCGCGGTAGACGGGCAGGCGCGAGTAGCCGAACTCGCAGAAGGCGCGCTCGCACTCCGCGAGCGTGGCCGAAAGGGGAAGCGCCTGCACCTGCGTGCGCGGAATCATCGCCTCGCGCACCTCTGCCTCCGAGAAGTCGAAGACGCTGTTGATAAGGCGCCGCTCCTCCTCTTCGAGATGGCCACTCTTGTGCGAGATGTTGACGAGCTGCTTGATCTCCTCCTCGGTGTAGATGGAGGCGTGCTCGCTTGAGCCGTGCATCCCGAGGGCGCGCGTCGCGGCGGAACTGGCCGCGTCGAGCAGGCGGATGGGGAGGCGGAAGAGCCGCGAGAACCAGTACATCGGCCCGACCGTGAGAAGCGCGACGCGCTCCGAACGCTCGATGCCGAACATCTTCGGCACCTGCTCGCCGAGGACGATGTGGAGGAAGGTGATGAGGACGAACGCGATGGCCGAGGCGACGAAGTGGCGCGCGCCGACCGAGAAGTAGTCGCCGTAGGGCGGCGGGATGGCCGCGCCCAGGCGCTCGAACGGCGGCGTGAGTATCTCCGCGAGCGTCGCCTCGCCGATCCAGCCCAAGGCGAGCGACGAGAGCGTGACGCCGAGCTGCGTCGCGGAGATGTACGCGCCGAGGTTGTCTTTGAAGGCGAGCAGACGGCGCGCCTTCTTGTCGCCCGCCTCGGCCAGCGTCGCGATCCTCATCCGCCGCACGCTCACGATGGCGAACTCCGAGGCGACGAAGAAGCCGTTGGCGGCGACGAGGACGAAGACCGCGAGAATTCTTATGAGAGTTTCCATCCGCCGGAAGCCCCGAGGCCCGAGTCGTCTTGGACTGGAAGATCGTCCACAAGCTTAGTGAAGGGAAAAGGCAAATGGCAAGAGGCGCCGTCTCGCGAAGGCCCGTTAACGCGGGCGGTTCTGACCTGTTTGACGTAAGAAGTCGAAGAAGTCCACGACGCGGTTCTCGGCCCAGTGGCGGTCTTCGCCTTCGGCGCGGTCGGAGAGGAAGCCGACGTGTCCGCCACGGCGCGTGATGACGAGCAGCACGTCGGGGTTGGCGGCGATTGCTTCGTCGCGGAAGGGCTCGACGGGGATGAGCGGGTCGTCGGCCGAGTGGATGACGAGCGTCGGGACGCGTATCTCCCTGATGACGGGGCGCGAGCTGGTGCGCGCGTAGTAGTCCGTCGCGTCGCGGTAGCCGCCGTGCGGCGCGGTGATGCGTTCGTCGAACTCGCGGATGGTGCGCACGCGTCGCAGGGCGCGTGTGTCGAAGGCGCCGGGCTGCAAACGCCCTTTGCGCCGGACGCGGTCGCGCAGGTGCGAGACGAAGCTCCAGCGGTAGAGCGCGTTGCCGCGTCGTTCGAGCGCGGCGGCGCAGGAGTCGAGGTCGATGGAGGGCGAGACGGCGGCCACGCCCGCGAGCGCGGGAGGGAAGTCCGAGCCGTAGTCGCCCGCGAGCCGCAGGACCATGTTGCCGCTCATCGAGAAGCCCGCGAGAAAAATCTCCGACAACCGCTCGCGCCCGACAAGCTCTTCGAGGACGACACGGCGAATGTCTTCGGTCATCCCGCTGTGATAGAGCGTGGCGGCGAGGTGCTCCGTGCCGCCGCAGTTGCGCATGTTCATGCCGACGACGTTGAAGCCGCGACGGTAAGCCTTCTGCGCCGTGCCGAGCACGTAGAGCGAGTCGGTCGAGCCTTCAAGCCCGTGCAGCAGGAGCACGGTCGGCGCCGCAAGTCTCTCCGATTGCCAACGGCACTTGAGCATGATGCTCGTGCCGGGCTCGACCTCGAACAGCCGCGACTCGTAGTGCGCGCGCTCGCTGAAGAGCACGCGCCGTCGCGGGAAGTGTTTGGACGAGACGATGGTCTGCGCGTGCGGCCCCTGAAAGAGCGGGTGCGGGACGAACGGCTTCGACGCGACCTCGCGAGCGAACTCGCGCAGCCTCGCGCTCAAAGCCTGCGGCGGGATGTGTTCGGCGGCTTCCGTGTTCGAGTCAGTCAGCCGTCCTCTTTCGCTGACCGTTTCCATGTGTGTCGCGTGTTGTTTGAAAAGTCAGACCAGCCGCGTCGGCTCCGAGACGGGCGGGTCGCCCGCGGGCTTCGGCGTGCCGGGCTCCTCGATGGGCGCGGTGGGCGTCGGCGCGTCGGGCGGGAGCGGCGGCGTCGGGGCTTGCGCGGGGTCGTCGGGGTACGTGGGCGGAAGCTCCGGTTGCTGTTCGGGCTGCGGCGGATCGGCGTTGGGGTTGCGGCTCAAAGGTGTCTCTCCCTCCTGGTTTGCGGAATGCAAAGACTCTAGCACGAATCGGCATTGCGCCACATGCGCGGAGCCGTTTGCGAAGGAAAGTCGAAGGCGCGGCGCGGCACGCATGTTGAATCGAGACGGGGCAGAGGCGCACGCTGGAACGGCCGCCGGGCGCGGCCGTGGCGCTAGTGCCCGGTGGCAAAGGAGACCGTCATGAACACCATCGTCGTCACATACCTCTCGTACGTCTGCCTGAGCGTCGCGCTCACGGTCTGGGTCGCGCAGACGCTCCACAAGAACGGCCGCATCTTCCTCGTCGATGTCTTCCACGGCAACGAGGCGCTGGCCGACTCGGTCAACCACCTGCTCGTCGTCGGCTTCTACCTCATCAACTTCGGCTACGTGACGCTGGCGCTCAAGCTCGGCTATCAGGTCGAGACGGCGCAGGAGGGCATCGAGGCGCTCTCGTGGAAGGTCGGCCTCGTGCTCCTCGTCCTCGGCGCGATGCACTTCTTCAACCTGCTCGTCTTCACGCGCATCCGCCGCGGCACGACCTACGGCCGCACCGTCGCCTACGCCGGCCCCGAAGGCTTTCGCGGCTTCAACGACACGGCCGGCGACGGGGAATAGTAGGCAGTAGGCAGACGGCGGTAGGCAGTTGAGTCAGGAATGTGGCTTATTGCTTCTTGCAAGTGCGGATAGCCGAGAGGCGTTAGACACGGAGACACAGCTTGTTGCAATAAGACAACAAGCTGTGTCTCCGTGTCTCCGTGTTGAAAGTCTCCGCTATCGGCCCAAACTGCCTACTGCCATCTGCCTACTGCCTACTCTTCTTCACCCGGGCCGAGGCCGGCGGCGCGTTGGAGGTCGGCGACGACGAAGCGGATCATGCGATAGGTGATGTGGCGCGGGAGGGCTTCGCGCAGGGGCTTGAGGCGGTCGGTGCCGATGGCGGCGGCGGCGCGCTCGATGTGCGCGCGGTCTTCCGTTGAGACGAACTGCGACACGTCGAAGGGGCGGCCACGGAGGATGCAGTCGGCGAGGTGGCCTTCGACGGTTATCTCGGTCAGTCCGCGTTGCGCGCAAATCTCTTCGACGGTGAGACCCTGTTCGTAGAGGGCGTAGGTCTCGTCAACCGTGTTCGTCTTCGGCGCGGCCGGTGTCGAGGCGCGCTGGGACGTACGAGAAGTGGAAGTGTAAGACGGGCCGGTGTAGAGCGGCGGCAGTCGCAACTGCACAGTGTCGCGCTCGCGCATGACTTCGCCGCCGAGTTGCGTGAGCGAGATGGTCGGGTAGGCGCCGCCGGTGACGTGCAGGCAGCCGGCGGCGACGAGCGCGTCCACGTAGAGCAGTATCTCGTCCTGCGTCATGCCGGACAGAATGCCGTAGGTCGAGAGCTGGTCGAGCCCGGCCTGCGAGAGCTTGGCCGAGCGCGAGCCGCGCAGCGCCGACGCGAGCATCCCCTTGCCGAAGCGCCCGCCCATGCGCGCCGCGCAGGCGAGAATCTTGCGCACCGTCAGGCGTTCGTCTTCCGACAACTCGCGCGGCTCCGTGACGGCGATGGAGCCGGGGCCGTCCTCGTCTTCAAAGACGGGCGCCTCGGCGGCCTCGCGCCGCTTGCGCGTGCGCGACTGCGTCGCCAACTCCTCTTCGAGTTCGAGCCCGGCGGGGACGTGCTTCATGATGAAGCGGTCGAGGTCGCGCGGCGCGTCGAGCGGCGGCATGTTCCCCGTGCGCGCGCCGCCACGCAGGAGGCAGTTGCCGCACTTGCCGCAGGTGCCGTCGTGCGAGCTGTCGCCGAAGTAGTCGAGGATGAAGGAGCGGTAGCAGTTCTCCGTGTAGCAGAACGAGATCATTTCGCGCAGCTTCCGCTGTTCTAAGGCGGCGCGGCGCGCGAGTTCTTCCGGACGGATGCGGAGGCGCGTGGCGGGCTGCTCGTCGAGCATCACGACGCCGCGCGTGCGCCGCGCGGGTTGATAACGAACGATGCCCGCCTCCGCCAGCGAAGAGAGCACGCGGCGGGTCTGCGCCAGTTCCATGCCGAGCGTGTCTGCGAAGTCGGCCACGTCGATCTCCGCGTCGGCGCGCTCGTTCAGGCCGTAGCCGCCGAGCAGGGAGAAGAGAACCTGTTTGAGCTGCGCGCCGCGTTTCGACGCCACGGTCTCGCGCGCGAGGTGCGGCGGCATGAGCAGGCGGAGCGCGGCGCGGTTCTCGGCGCCCGTGCCGCGCTCGACGTGCCCGGCCTTCTCAAGCGTGATGAGCGCGGACTGGACGGCCATCTCGTTGCGCAGGCCGGCGCGCGCGGCTATGTCGCGCGTGGAAAGTTCTATGCGACGCTGGTTCGTTGAAACAAGGGCTTCGTAGACCTTGGCGATTAACTCGGGCGGCGGGTACGAGCCTTCGATGAAGTAGTCCTGCGTGCGCTTGTCGGCGTAGTTGAAGAGGAGCAGGCAGACCGACTGGCCGCCGTCGCGGCCGGCGCGTCCTATCTCTTGATAGTAAGCCTCGATGGAGCCGGGCAGGTGGAAGTGGACGACGAAGCGTATGTCGGGCTTGTCGATGCCCATGCCGAAGGCGTTCGTGGCGACGATAACCTGCGCGCGCCCCGACATGAACTCTTCCTGCGCGCGCACGCGCTCCTCGTCGGTCATGCCGGCGTGATAGCCGACGACCGACAGTCGCGCGTCGAGAAGTTTGCGCGTGATCTGCTCGACCGACTTGCGCGTCGAGGTGTAGACGATGCCGGACTGGCCCGCGTACTCCTGCGCCAGTTGTTTGATGCGCGCGTACTTCTCGCGCTCCTTCTCGGTGTGGACGACGCCGAGCGAGAGGTTGGGGCGGTCGAAGCCGCTGACGAAGGCGCGCGGGTCGTCGAGCTTGAGCTGCTCGATGATGTCGGCGCGGACGTAGGGCGTGGCCGTGGCCGTGAGCGCGATGGTCTGCGGACGGCCGATGCGCTCGCGGAACGATTGTAGACGAAGGTAGTCGGGACGAAAATCGTGGCCCCAGGAGGAGATGCAGTGCGCCTCGTCCACGGCGAAGAGCGAAATCTGCAAGTGCTGCAACGTCTCGACGAAGTGGTTGCTGCGGAATCGCTCGGGCGCGACGTAGAGTAGTTTAAAGCGGCCCTGCTTGACGCCCGCGATGCGTTCTTTCTGTTCCTCGAAGTCGAGCGAGCTGTTGATGAAGGTCGCGGGCAGGCCGCGCGCGTGGAGCGCGTCCACCTGGTCCTTCATCAGCGCGATGAGCGGCGAGACGACGACCGTCACGCCCTCCTTCATCAGCGCCGGGAGTTGGAAGCAGAGCGACTTGCCGCCGCCCGTCGGCATCACGACGACCGTGTCGTGGCCGGCGAGGACCGACTCGACGACCTCGCCCTGACCTTCGCGAAAGCCCTCGAAGCCGAAGAATTTGTGGAGCGCGGCCAGCGCCTCTTCCATGTGTACTGCGTGAGTCATCCGCGTGCGAAAGAAAGCGAAATTGTACCGCAAACGGAGGGCGAACGCAGCCGGGGAGGAGTAGGCAGTAGGCAGATGGCTGTAGGCAGTTAAGAACCTTAATTTCGGCGGTCGAAATTAAAGCTTTAACTTACTTGACGCGGAGCGGCTGCCTACTGCCATCTGCCTACTGCCTACCGATTTGCCCTCCGGGGGCGGGCGTCGTAATCTCAGCCGTGATGGCTCAGAAGGAGTGGCAGGCGCGGACGAAGCACGAGTTGATGATTGAGGTGTGGGAGCACCTCGACTGCGAGTCGGTGGGCGCGAAGGAGCTGGAGGCGGTGCGCGAGGTGGTGCGCGAGCGTTTCGGCGAGGGCGCGGTCGAGAGCCCCGCGCGCGTCGCGCGCCTGCTGGCCGACGAGGGCGCCGAGTTGCGCCACGCGGAGGTCATGGAGCTGGACGCGCGCTGGCGCACGCAGGACCCTTACGAGCCGGCCTTCCGCAACGTCCTCAAGTTCTCGACCTTCGAGGAGGCCGCCGCGTCCATCCGCCGGCTCGACAACTTGCGCAAGCAGTTCCGGCGCAAGGGCGACCGCGAGGGGCTGCGCCGCGTGCAGGAGACCGTGCTCAAGGGCAAGCAGCGCGCGCAGATGATCGCGCGCAAGCCGTCGGTCAACGAACGCAAGCGCGCCGAGAAGATCGAGATGGCCGAGTGGTTCACACACTGGCTCAACCAGCCCGAAATCTTCGAGGACTGGCTCGCCCTCCGCCTCGCCTCGAAAGACTTCCGCGCGCGGTTTCTGGAAGAGGAACAGAACGAGAGTTAGAGGCTTCCAGATAACTCGTAAGCGTTAACCACGGAGACATAGAGGCACAGCTAGATGCAATTAGCTGTGCCTCTATGTCTCCGTGGTTAATGGCTTTTACTCCGCGCAAGACGGCACATCTCTTTGACCCGAACGGGTCGGTCAATTTAAGAGCAGCCCAATCAGTCTGACCGGCGAAGCTAACCTCACAATCGGTCGAATTCGCCTGTTTTCCTCGATTTTCCTGACATTTTCGCCCTGTTTGTTGGTGGAACGGCGGCTGCATAAAGGCCGACGAGAGCGTAGCGTGTGTTCCGGCGCAGCCTCTTTAAAACCCTCGACAAAACAAGGAATGACAATGACCCCCTCGAAGAACAGAGCCCTTATGACGAGAACGCTGGCGGTGGTGCTGGCGGCCGCCGCCTGCGTCGTCACGGTCGGCGGGCGCGCGACGCGGAGCACGCAGGCGGCGGGACGCTCGGACGAAAAGGTCTCGTCGGAACTGCGCGGCTTCGTCGGCCGGACCAAGGCCGAGACGGTCGCGGTCGTCATGCAGTTGAGCGCGCCCCCGACGGGCCGGCTCAACGCGCTGTTGCAGCGCAACGGCGTCCGCGTGCGCGGCCACTTCGCCGCGCTCGACGCGTTGGCGGTCGAGCTGCCGGCGGCGACGCTGGCCGAACTCGCCGCGTTCCCCGAGGTCGAATGGGTCACGCGCGACCGCGAGGTCTCGACGGCCGGGCACGTCACGACGACCACGGGCGCCGACGCCGTCCGCACGCTCACCGCGCTCAAGGGCGGCGGCAGCGTCAGCGTGGACGGGACGGGCGTCGGCATCGCCGTGCTCGACTCGGGCGTCTACGCCGCGCACCTCGCGCTCAAGGACGCGGGCGGCGGCCAGCGCACCGTCTTCGCGAAGGATTTCACGGGCGAGGGCTTGACCGCCGACCCCTACGGGCACGGCTCGCACGTGGCCGCGACCGCGGCCGGCAACGACAAACTGAGCGGCCCGAGCGGCGCCTACACGGGCGTTGCCCCGAACGCGACGCTCGTCAACCTGCGCGTGCTCAACTCGGCGGGGCAGGGGCGCGTCTCGTCGGTGCTCTCCGCCATCGACTGGGTGATGACGAGCGGCACCAAGTACAAGATTCGCGTCGTCAACATGAGTCTCGGGATGCCGGCCGTGGACTCTTACAAGGTTGACCCGCTCTGCCGCGCCGTCCGCAAGCTTTCGGACGCGGGCTACGTCGTGGTCGTCGCCGCCGGCAACGACGGCAAGAGCACGCTGAACAAGTACGGGACGAACAATACCAAGACCTACGGACTCGTCCACTCGCCCGGCAACGAGCCGTCGGCCATCACGGTCGGCGCGGCGAACACCTTCGGCACCGACGCGCGCAACGACGACGGCGTCGCCACTTACAGCTCGCGCGGCCCGACACGCTCCTTCTGGACCGACGCCGGAGGCACGCGCCACTACGACAACATCGTCAAGCCCGACCTCGTCGCCCCCGGCAACAAGATCGTCTACGCGGAGGCCGCCGGCAACTACCTCGTCACCAACTACCCGTCCCTGCACGTCAGCCCGAGCGACGGCGGCGTCGGCGGCAACGAGACGCGGCAGATGATGTACATGAGCGGCACCTCCGTGGCCTCGCCCGTGGTGGCCGGCGCGGCGGCGCTCATGCTTCAGGCCAACTCGTCGCTGACGCCGAACATGGTGAAGATGATCCTCATGTACACGGCGCAGCCGCTCGCCGGCTTCAACCAGTTGGAGCAGGGCGCGGGCGAGCTGAACGTCGAGGGCGCCGTCAAACTCGCGCAGCGCGTGCGGACGGACATCTCGACGCGAACGAAGGTCGGCGACCCGCTGCTCTCGACCACCGCCCCCGCCGCGCAGTCCACGATTGCCGGCTACACCTTCCCGTGGGCGCAGGGCTTCACGCTCAACCACGGTTTCGTGACGGGCTCGGCGCTCGCCACGAAGTACCAGTTGGTCTACGCGAAGGGCCGGCTGCTCGGCGACGCCGTCGTCGAGTCGGGCAGCTCACAGGCGCTCAACTCGTCGTTGATGTCGAGCGGCATCGTCATGACCGACGGCATCCTGCTGGCCGACGGGACGCCGTGGGGCGACGAGCCGCTCTTTGCCCCGAGCGGCATCCTCCTGACTGACGGCATTCTTTTGACCGACGGCATCCTGTTGACCGACGGCATCCTGCTGAGCGACGCCATCCTCATGAGCGACGGCATAGTCATGACCGACAGCACCGTCGGCTCGCAGTCCATCCTCGCCAACGGCGACAGCACCGCGTGCATGAAGTAACAAGGGGGACTGAGGACAAACTAGATGAAACGAGTGAAACTGACAGCCCCCCTCGCCTACCTTGCGGCGGTCGCCGCCGTGGCGGCCGCGCTCGCGTGGCCCTGCGCGACGCGGGTAGGCGCGCAGTCGCTCCACGGCGGCAGGCAGAAGGTCTCGGCCGACCTGCGGCAGAAGCTCGCGCAGACGGGCAAGGTCAACGTCGTCGTCAAGGCTTCGGACAAGTGGAACAAGTCGCTCGACGACGCCGTCAAGAGCAACAACGGCACGGTGACAAAGAGCTTCGTCAACTTCCCCCTGCGCGCCGTCTCGCTGCCGGTCGCGGCCGTCGAAGCCTTCGCCGCGCGCTCCGACGTTGAGTACGTCGCGCTCGACCGCGAACTCAAGCTGCTCGGCCACGTCTCGCTGACTTCGGGCGCCGACGCGGCGCGCGTCATGGGCAACTACGCCCCGACCTACGACGGCACCGGCGTCGGCATCGCCGTCCTCGACTCGGGCCTCGACCCCGGCCACGCCGCCTTCAGCGTCGAGTCGGGCGGCGCGTCGCGGGTCGCTTATAGCAAGGATTTTACTGGGGAAAACCGCACGGACGACCCCTACGGGCACGGGACGCACGTCGCTTCCATCGCCGCCGGCAACGGGCAGGTCTCGAACGGCGCTTACCGTGGCATCGCCCCCAACGCCAGGATCGTCAACCTGCGCGTGCTCAACACGCAGGGCAGGGGCACGGTCTCGACGTTGCTGGCCGCCATCGACTGGATCAAGACGAACCGCGCGACCTACAACATCCGCGTCGTCAACATGAGCCTCGGCACCTCGGCCGTTGACTCCTACACGGTTGACCCGCTCTGCCTCGCCGTCCGTGGCCTCGTGGACGCGGGCGTCGTCGTCGTGGCCGCCGCCGGCAACGAGGGCAAGGACTCAGCGGGGAACAAGGTCTACGGGCAGATTCACTCGCCGGGCATCGACCCGAGCGTCATCACGGTCGGCGCGGCGAACACGCTCGGCACCGACGCGCGCAACGACGACGTGGTCGCCACCTACAGCTCGCGCGGCCCGACCCGCGCCTTCTGGACCGACGCGTACGGGGTCCGCCACTACGACAATCTCATCAAGCCCGACCTCGTCGCCCCCGGCAACAAGATCATCGACGCGCAGTCGTCGGGGAACGTTTTGGTGACGCAGAACCCGACGCTCGACGCCAACGTCTCGGGCTCGTCGGCGCGCGAACAGATGTACCTGTCGGGCACGTCGATGGCGACGCCGGTCGCGGCCGGCGCGGCGGCGCTGATGTTGCAGGCCAACCCGACGCTGACGCCGAACCTCGTCAAGGCGCTTTTGATGTACACGGCGCAGCAGTTGCCCGGTTACAACGCCTTCGAGCAGGGCGCGGGCCAGCTCAACCTTGAGGGCGCGATGCGGCTCGCGCGCCTCGTCCGCGCGGACCTCTCGTCGGCGACGCCGGTTGGCTCGCCGATGCTGACGGGCTCGTTCGGGTCGCAGCAGACGACCATCGGCGGCTGGCAGTTCAACTGGGCGCAGGGGCTCGTCCTCGACCAGACCTACGCGACGGGGACGAACCTCGTCACGAAGTACCAGGCCGTCTACAACCTCGGGGTGCTCCTCGGTGACGGCTCGATGATGACCGACGCCGTGATGATGACCGACGCCGTCATGATGAGCGACGGCGTCATCCTCGGTGACAACATCCTGACCAGTTCGGGGTCGCTCATGAACGACGGCACGCCCTTCCTGCGCTGCGACATGCTCTACGGCGGCGGCACGCTGCTCTCGGACGGCGCGATGCTGACGGACGGCGTGATTCTGGGCGACGGGGTGCTGCTCACGGACGGCACGATGCTCGCCGACGTGGCCGTCCAGGCCGGGCTGGCGCTCATCCGGGGCGACAACACCTCCTCGATGTCGAAGGTGGTCGAGGCGTCGCTCCCGCCCGCGACCCCGGGCGGGCTCAAGGCGGCGGCCGTCTCGAAGACGCAGATTAACCTGACGTGGTCCGACACCTCCTCGGACGAGACCGGCTTCAAGGTCGAGCGTTCGACCGACGGCCTGGTCTACACGCAGTTGACGACGCTCCAGTCCAACTCGAACTCCTTCGCGAGCACCTCTCTGAGCGGTGGGAAGAAATACTACTTCCGCATCAGGTCTTACAACGCCAACGGCAACTCGGCCTACACGGCGGTCGTCACCGCGACGACGCCCACCAAGTAGAACTCTCCCCGCGCGCCGAGGGCCGCAAGCCTTCGGCGCGCGGGCGCCCGAGAACAAGCGGGAACGGAAGGGAACTCAGCCACGAAACGTTAGACCCAACCTCTCTCTGACAGCCCCAACTTGAAGCCACTCATCCGGCCGAACCCTTCGGCGCGGGTGAGTGGTTTCTCGTCATCCTGACCGCCCCCCGTCAGTCTGACTGACCGAAGACGCGACCTCACGCCCGAGCGATACAAAAAAACCGCGTTTTTGCTGGACTTTTCGCCCGTCGGAACCTCGCGGCCACTGGAATACCGCTTGCACTTAGAGTCGGCGCCCGAGGGCCGCAACAGCCCGCCCCACTCGAAGGCCCCGGGCGAGTTCGAACATTTCCCCCGTCCGTCCTGAAGACGCAACCGATGTTCAGTTCCACGACCAGACAGCGCATCTCGCAGCCGTACATGTGGGCGGTCATCATGGCCGGCACGGCGGCGGGAGCCTACAGCGTGACGCAGCTCCAGCCGTCGCGGCTTGGCATGCACTTCGTCCTGATCGGGCTGGTGACGCTGGCCTTCGGCTCGCGCGTGTCGGTGAAGATACCGCGCGTGCGCGGGCAGATCTCTATCTCCGACACCTTCATCTTCTTCGCCCTGCTCTTCTTCGGCGGCGAGGCGGCCGTCCTGCTCGCGGCGGCCGACGCCGTCTGCACGTCGATGCGCATCACGAAGAAGAAGATGGTGATGGGCTTCAACGCGGGCGTCTACGTCTGCTCGACCTTCCTGACGGTGGTCATTCTGCGCGCGACCTTCGGCGACATCCAGCACCTCCCGCTCGGCAGCCCGTCGGTCTACATCACGGCCGTCTGCGTCATGGCGCTCGTCCAGTACGTGGTCAACTCCGGCCTCGTCGCGATGGGCGTGGCGCTGCGCTCGGGGCTGCCCGTCTGGCAGATGTGGCGGCAAAACTTCCTCTGGACCTCGCTCACCTACTTCGCGGGCGCGTCCGCCGCCGGCATCATCGTCAAACTCGTCGAGACGTTCGGCCTCTACGCCTTCCTCGCCACCGCGCCGATTGTCATCGTCGTCTACTTCACCTACTGCACCTACCTGAAGAACGTCGAGGCTTCGACGAAGCAGGCCGAGCTGGCGCACCAGCACGCGCTTGAAGTCCAGCAACACATGCAGGCGCTGCGCGAGTCGGAGGAGCGGTTCCGCTCTGCCTTCGACAACGCGACCATCGGGATGGCCGTCGTCGCGCTCGACGGCCGCTGGCTCCAGGTCAACCGCTCCTTGTGCGACATCGTCGGCTACGGCGAGGCCGAACTGCTCGCGTCGGAAGTCCGTGCCGTGACACACCGCGAAGACCTCGTCGCGCTCGAAGAGCAGATGACGCGGTTCGGCGTCGGCTCCATCTCCTCGCACCAGGGCGAGCTGCGCTACTGCCACAAGTCGGGCAAGGAGGTCTGGGCGCACCTCGGGATGTCGCTCGTCCGCGACGGCGCGGCCCGCCCGCTCCACTTGATCTTCCAGATTCAGGACATCACCGACCGCAAGCGCGCCGAAGAGCAACTCCTGCACGACGCCTTCCACGACGCCCTGACGGGTCTGCCGAATCGCGCGCTCTTCATGGACCACGTGAAGATGGCGATCCAGCGCTCGCGCCGCTCGGGCGACCGCCTCTTCGCCGCGCTCTTCCTCGACCTCGACCGCTTCAAGATCATCAACGACTCGCTCGGCCACATGGTCGGCGACCAGTTGCTCGTCGGCATCGCGCACCGCTTAGAAGCGTGCCTGCGCCCCGGCGACACGGTCGCGCGACTCGGCGGCGACGAGTTCACCATCCTGCTCGAAGACCTCGCCTCCACCGACGACGCCATCGAGGTCGCGCGCCGCGTGCAGGAGGCCGTCACGCAGCCCTTCAACATCGGCGGCCACGAGGTCTTCACCACCGCGAGCATCGGCATCGCGCTCTCGAACACCGGTTACGAGCGCGCGGAAGACCTGCTGCGCGACGCCGACACCGCCATGTACCGCGCGAAGATGGAGGGCAAGAAGCGCCACGTCGTCTTCGACAAGGCGATGCACGACCGCGCGATGGAACTGCTGCAACTCGAAACGGACCTGCGCCGCGCCATCACGCGCAAGGAGTTCTTCCTCAACTACCAGCCGATTGTTTCCTTGGAGACCGGCAGGGTGATGAGCTTCGAGGCGTTGGTGCGCTGGCGCCACCCCGAGCGTGGGCTCGTCATGCCGGGCGACTTCGTGCCCGTCGCGGAAGAGACCGGCCTCATCGTCCCGCTCGGGCTGTGGGTTTTGAACGAGGCGTGCCGGCAGATGCGCGAGTGGCAGCGGCTCGGCCTCGCCGACGAGACGGTGACGATGAGCGTCAACCTTTCGGGCCGCCAGTTCTCGCAGCCCGACCTCATCGAGCAGATTTCGTCGGCGCTGCGCGAGTCGGGGCTGAGGGCCGGGAGTCTGAAGCTTGAGATTACGGAGAGCATGGTGATGGAGAACTTCGACACGGCCATCGAAATGCTCACGCAACTCCGCACGCTCGGCGTCGGCCTCTCCATCGACGACTTCGGGACGGGCTACTCCTCGCTCTCGTACCTGCACCGCTTCCCGATTGATACTTTGAAGATCGACCGCTCGTTCGTCACGCAGATGACGGACAACTCGGAGAACGCGGAGATTGTCAGAACCATCGTCACGCTCGCGCGCAGTCTCGACATGGCGGTCGTGGCCGAGGGCGTCGAGACCCGGGACCAGCTCCGGCAGCTCGGCGACCTCGGGTGCGACTTCGGACAGGGTTATCTCTTCTCGCGCCCGGTCGGCGCGGGGCAAGCGGCCGAACTGCTCACCGACGAGCAGTTCTCGACACTCACATCGTACCGCGAGGAGGCGGAGAGCCTAGTCGCGGCCTAGAGGTAAACTACAGTGGTGGCAGCAACTCTTCCCACAGAAGCACCCGTGGCCGGCGCGTTCGCCGACCAGTTGGAGACCGCGCGGCTGCGCATGCGCCTCTTCACCCCTGACGACTTCGACCGGATGTGCGAGATCACGAGCGACCCGGAGGTGACGCGCTTCATCGGCTACGGCGTCCCGCTCACGCGCGAGGAGACGCTGGCCAACCTCGGCAGAATCCTGGACGGGTTCCGCCGCCGCGGCTTCGGCCGCTGGGCGCTGGAGCGGCGCGACACGGGCGCGCTCATCGGCTACTGCGGGCTCTCAGCGGGGAACCCCGAGATGGGCATCGAGATAGCCTACATGCTCGCGCGCGAGGAGTGGGGCCAGGGCTTCGCGCTCGAAGCCGGCCACGCGTCGCTCCGCTACGGCTTCGAGGCGGTCGGCGTCGAGTCCATCGCGGGGCTCACGTTCCACGACAACCGCCGCTCCCGCGGCGTGCTCGAACGGCTCGGGATGAAGTTCATCCGCGACGCGCACTACTACGACTTCACCTGCGTCCACTACGCCATCGCCCGCGCCGACTGGAGCCCCGACGGCTCGCACTATCGAGTCATCAAGGCAAGTGGGCAGTAGGCAGTAAAAGACAGGAACGAATCGAGGCGGCGAGATTAACAACTCGCCGCCCCGATCCTTTTACGCCTGCTCCTTGAAAAACCGCTTGCCTTGACTGCCCACTGCCGTCCGCCCGCCGCCCACCTCTTTTTTCCTTGCCACGCGGGGCGGGCGTGGGGCATGATTGGCGCGTTACTCCTTCTCTCGCGCATCAACGGTGATGCGCCCCGCGCCTCGATCTTGGCGGCGGCGTTTGGATGGGTTCGAGAGTGGGCCGATTTTAACCACGCAGGAGCCGCTCTTCAGAGCACCCGGACGCGAAACCTTCGCCGCGACCGTTACGACGAAGCCACTTCACGTTGGAAGCTTCTCCCGCACAGGCGCCCGGCCGGGCGCCAGAGGAACACACGCACATGTCAGTAAAACTTTACGTCGGCAACCTCTCGTTCCAGACTTCGAGCGAAGACCTGCGCGACCTCTTCTCGCAGGCCGGCAACGTCGAGACCGCGAACGTCGTCGAGGACCGCGACACGGGCCGCTCGCGCGGCTTCGGCTTCGTCGAGATGTCCTCGAAGGAAGAGGCCGAGGCCGCCATCGCGCAGTTCAACGGCAAGGAGTTCGGCGGCCGCAACCTGACCGTCAACGAGGCGCGGCCGCGTGAAGATCGCGGCGGCGGCGGTCGCGGCTTCGGCGGCGGCGGCGGCGGTCGCGGCGGCGGCTACGGTGGTGGCGGCGGCGGCCGTGGCGGCGGTGGCGGTTACGGCGGCGGCGGCGGCGGTCGTGGCGGCGGCGGTGGCGGCGGCAACCGCGAGCCCCGCTGGTAAGCGCGCGGGCTTTACAAAACTTGACGCGAAAAGGGCCCCGGCCGGAAAACATTCCGCCGGGGCCCTTCGTATCTTCGGTGCGTGCCTGTTGTTGAAGGAACTCGGGACCGACATTTCAGGTGATACAATTCCACGCCCGATGAGGTGCCCCGCCTGCACGTCCGAGATCGCCGTCGAAGGCGAGTCGTGTCCCTCATGCGGCTCGTCGCTCGACGGGCCGTACGCCGAGACGCGCATCCTGCCCGACGACCCGAAGCCGCGCTCGGGCCGCAACTCCGGCCGCAAGTCCTCGGGGCACACGCGCACCAACTCAGTCCACACTACATCCGACGGGCTCGACCACTCGCGCTTCGTCTCCGGCACCATCCTCAACGAACGCTATCGCGTCGTCGGCCTCCTCGGGCGCGGCGGGATGGGCGAGGTCTACCGCGCCGAAGACCTGACGCTCGGCCAGCCCGTGGCGCTGAAGTTCCTACCCGCCGCGTTGTCGGCCGACGCCGCCGCGCTCGCGCGCTTCCACCGCGAGGTGCGGGTCGCGCGGCAGATTTCACACCGCAACGTCTGCCGCGTCTACGACATCGGCGAGGCCGAGGGGTCGCAGTTCCTCTCGATGGAGTACGTGCGCGGCGAGGAGTTGTCGTCGGTGCTCAAGCGTTTCGGGCGTCTGCCGGCCGACAAGGCGACGGAGATCGCGCGCCAACTCTGCGCGGGCCTCGCCGCCGCGCACGAGGCGGGCGTGCTCCACCGCGACCTCAAGCCCTCGAACGTGATGATCGACGAGAAGGGCGACGTGCGCGTTACAGACTTCGGGCTCGCGGGTCTGCTCGAAGAGTTCGGCGAGGGCGCGGCGCTCGAAGGCACGCCCGAGTACATGTCGCCCGAGCAGTTGGCGGGTAAAGAGCTGAACGAGCGCAGCGACATCTACTCGCTCGGCCTCGTCCTCTACGAACTCTACACGGGGCGCAAGGCGTTCACGGCCCCGACGCTCAGCGAAATACTGCGGCTGCGTAAGGCCGAGTCGATGCCCGAGCGCCCCTCGACCATCGTGCGCGACCTCGACCCTCTGGTCGAGCGCGTCGTCGAGCGTTGCCTCGCGCCCGACCCGAAGGAGCGCCCGTCATCCGCGTTACAGGTCGCGAACGCGCTGCCCGGCGGCGACCCGCTCGCCGCCGCGCTCGCGGCGGGCGAGACGCCGAGCCCCGAGATGGTCGCGGCCGCGCCGAAGCAGGGGAGCCTCCGCCCGGCGGTGGCGCTCGCGCTCGCGGGCGGCGCGCTCGCGCTCTTCGCGCTCTGCTTCGCGATCTCGGGGCGCGTCTACCTGCACACGCACGTGCCGATGGAGAAGTCGGCCGAGGCGCTGCGCGACCGCGCGTCGGAGATTGCGCGCAAGTTCGGTTACGAGTCTGCGACCGACAGCTTCTGGGGCTTCAACCACAACGTCGAATACATGAACTACGTCGAGGAGCGCGACCAATCGGCGTCGCGCTGGGAACGTCTGCGGACGGGCCACCCCGCCGGCATCGTCTTCTGGTTCAGGCAGAGCCCGCGCTACCTGACGCCGTTCAACCGTGTGTCGGTGACGGCGACGGACCCGCCGCGCACGGTCTCGGGGATGGCGAACCTCTCGCTCGACATGCGCGGCCGCCTGCTCGCCTTCGAGGGCGTGCCGCCCCAGACTATCTCGCCGGTCCCGGCTCAGGAGACACAACAGCCCGCGCGCTTCGACTGGTCGCGTCTCTTCGCCGAAGCGGGGCTCGACCCCGCGACCTTCCGACAGGTCGAGCCCACCTGGGTGCCGCCGCACGCCTTCGACGAGCGCGCCGCGTGGGAAGGCACGTACCCGGGACAGCCCGACACGACGGTTCGCGTCGAGGCGGCGGCCTTCCTCGGGCGCCCCGTCTACTTCCAGCTCATCAACCCCTGGAACCCGCCGACGCGCGAAGCGCAGACGCCCATCCCGGCGGGCGTGCGGTTCTTCGTGGCTGTTGTCGTCGTGCTCTTCTTCACGATGATGACGGGGGCGGCGCTGCTCGCGCGTCACAACCTGCGCCTCGGGCGCGGCGACCGGCGCGGGGCGTTCCGGCTCGCCGTCTTCTGCTTCGTGCTGACGCTGCTCGAATGGCTCATCGGCGCGCACCACGTCCCCTCGCTCATAGACGAGTTCAACAACTTCCTGTTCGGCCTCGCGGAGAGTCTGCTGGTCGGCGGGATGCTGTGGCTCATCTACATCGCGCTTGAGCCGTACGTGCGGAGGCGTTGGCCGGGGAGGATCATCGGTTGGAGCCGACTGCTGGCGGGCGACTGGCGCGACCCCCTTGTGGGGCGCGACCTGCTGCTGGGCGCGCTCTTCGGGTGCGTGCTGGTGCTCCTCACCTTCGGGCAGAGGGTCGTCGCGCCGTGGCTGGGGTTCCCGCCGCCGCGACCCGAGCCGATTGTATTGGGCGGGCTGACGGGGATGCAGAACGCCGTCGGCCTCATCCCCGGGCAGGTGCTCAACTCGCTCTTCTTCTCATCGACGCTGATGTTCCTGTTGCTCCTGCTGACCATCGTCACGCGGCGCGAGCGCGTCGGCGCGGTGCTGTTGGGGCTGCTCGTCGCGAGCTTCTTCATCGGCGGCAACAACCTCGCGCTCGACCTCTGCGTGGGGCTGCCGGTCGCGGCCGTCATGCTCTTCGTGCTGCTGCGCTTCGGCATGCTGGCGCTCGTCTTCATGGAGTTCTTCCTGACCCTCTTCAGCTTCTACCCCGTCACGACCGACTTCAACGCGTGGTACGCCGGCACGGCCGCGTTCGGCGCGGCGCTCGGCGTCGCGCTCATCCTCTACGGCCTCAAGACCTCGCTCGCCGGCCAGCCACTCTTCCGCACCTCGCTCCTCAACGACTGAGCCGGGGGGCTGAAATATCAAACCCCCTTCACTTTTCTTGCTCGGGGTTTTTAAGCCACCCTGCCAGCACCCCGACCCCGAGCTTGCTGCAAGACACGGGGCTGAGACCTGTCGCGCGGTGATGCTTACGGGGGCGGAGCCTGGGGCGGGGCCTGAGGCGGTTGGTTCGGCTGCGGAGCCGGGGCGGAAGGCGCCGCGTTGACCGCCGCCTCCAGCTTCGACGACAGCTCGTTGGGCCTGAACCCGCTGCGACTGTTGCTGAAGTCGGCCAGGAGGATACGAAACCCGCTCTGCGCGTCCGCGCTCCAGGAGTTGAAGACCATGAGGGAGAGCGCGAGGAGAACCTCCTTCGTGAACCCGAGGTTGCTGTTGCCGGCCCGCAATGCCTCCGCGCTCGTCTGCATCACATCGTAGTTGTTGCACATGATTCGCCACGCCTGGGCGGCGGCGGGGCTGTAATTGTTTTTCGTCACGCCGCCGCTGGTCGCCTCCTTGTGCACGTCGGCGAAGGCTTTAATCAACTGGTCCTGCCCGACCTGTTGGGTCGGCGACTTCGGGACTGAGATCTGCTTCCCGGCGCCCGTCGTCACCTTCGTGTTTGTCCCGAGCGATTCGACGTACCTGGCGATGTATTCGCGGACCGTCCCCGAGAATATGTTCCCGAACGGGTCGGTGATGTTATGCGAGGGGTTCAGAGTCCCTTTCGACTTCTCCTCGGGGGAGCCGGCGGGAGGGTGACCCGACGGCACGCCCTTGGTCGCCAACCACTCGTGGCCGAACAGCTCGTGCGTGAGGGCGCCCATGCCCTGATCCTTGTCGTAGTAGATTTGGTCGTAGGTGGAGTCGGGACTCTTCTCGCCGGCCTTGAGCGTAATGCCCATCACGCTCAAGTTATTCACCAGCAGGCCGATCTCGGTGATGCTGGTGTCTACGGGCGTGGCCTTCGGCGTCTCCTTCACTTTAAACTTCTGCGAGGCGGAGACCGCCCAGATTTTCAGGTGTGCGGTATCAATGATGTCTTTGAGGCGAGCCCAGCGGAACGGGTCTTCCGGCGTGGTGTAGTCCTCGTCGTAAGCCAGCTTGCCCGTGCTACTCACGTTGACGTGCGCCTGGTCGTTACCGGAGAAGAGTCCGCCCTTGTTCTTGATCTGGTCGGCGGCCTCCCTATTCACGATAACGTCGCCGGTCTTCCACTTGACCTGCTGGCATTGGGCCTGGCCGTGGGGCGCGGAAAGGGCGATTGACGCTTCGCGCCCGGCGCTCCAGTCGGCCGCCGCCCGGTCGGCCTCGCGTTCGAGCGCGTCGCCGGAGGCGTGCCCCGGGGCCGGGTTCTGTTGCTGAACGACGTGCGCCATCTCGTGGAGCAGGAGGCGCCGGCCCGAGGGCAGAGTGGGCCGGTAGCGTCCGGCGCCGAAAAAGATGTCACTCCCACGGGCATAGGCTTCCGCGCCCAACGCCTCGGCGGAGGCCGCGGACTGCTCGTCGGCGTGGACGCGGGCGCGGGGCAGCCTCGCCCCGGGCGCGTCGCGCGGCCCCGCGCCGGCTTCGGAGAACGCGCCGTCCGGCCTCGGGGCGTGGATGGGTATCCGGCTGAAGTCGAAGGCGGGGCCGAATGCCGCGCTTACGCCCCTGCCGCCTTCGAGTTTACCCGGACCGGCCTGCGGCGTTTGCGTGGCCTTCTCCCCCTGTGTTTGCTGCGACCCCTTCGGTTCCTGTCCGAACGTTGGCATGGAAGACCCTCCACATGGTTTCCGTGAGACCGGCAAATGAAGTGCCCTTGTCGGCGGGAAGACTGAGCCCGAGACGGGGGGGAAAGATATTCCCGAGCCGGATGGGTGTCAACAGGAAATTTCGTGGCGCCCGGCCTGTCGGCGCCCGCGCTCACTTGAGGATGAGGTCGCCGATGCGCTGCGCGAGGTCGCCGAGGCGCGCGCCTTCGAGGTTCGACATGATGACGACGGCGAGCCCCTGGTCGGGCTGCATGTGGAGGAAGGTGCTGATGCGCTGCTGCCCGCCGGAGTGGCCGACGGCGCGCTCGCCCGTGGGGCGCTTCGAGACGCCCCAGCCGAGTCCGTAGGAGGTCTCCTTGCCGTCCTTCGTCTTCTGCGGCGCGTACATCAACTCCAGCGTCTCGCGCTTCAAGAGCTTAAAGGTCTGGAGCGCGACGGCGAACCGCGCGAGGTCTTCCGCGGTCGAGACGAAGCCGCCGCCCGGCACCTTGTAGCTGTTGTCCGCGAGCGGCGAGTTCGTCAGCAAGCCCTTGTCGGTGATGCGGTAGCCCTGCGCGCGATTGGGGATGATGTCGGCCACGCTGTCCACGCGGATGCGCTCCATCGCGGCGGGCTTGAAGACGTTCTCGCTCACGAAGTCCGCGAACGAACGGCCCGACGCGCCCTCGACGACGCACCCCAAGACGGAGTAGCCGTGGGTCGTGTAGTTATACTTCGTCCCCGGCTCGTGCAGCAGCGGCTCGTCCTTGAACATGTCGAGCCCCGCGTTGATGCTCGCGTAGAAGCGCGTGCTGTTGAACTCCTCGTCCGACTTGTAGTGACGTATGCCGGCGAGGTGGCCGAGCACCTGCCGCGTCGTGACGGGCCACTGCTTTTCGGGGAAGGCCGGGCAGTACTTCTGCACGGGCGCGTCGAGGTCGAGACGGCCGCGCTCGAAGAGCTGCATGACGGCGACGGCCGTGATCGGCTTCGAGATGGAGCCGAGGCGATAGACGGTCGCGGGCCGGGCCGCGACGTTGTTCTCGATGTCCTGCAAACCGAAGCCCGCCGACCAGCGCGCCTGCCGGTCGGAGACGACCGCCACGGTCATCCCCGGTATCTTCTGCTTCGCCATCTCCGCGCCCACGAGCGCCTCGATCTGTTTGACCTTCTCGGCCGGCAGCGCCGCCGCCTGCTGTGCCGCCTGCTGCGCCTGCGCGCGGGCCGCGAGGAAGAGAAGCAGCAGGCACAGGACGAAGGTCGCGCGCACGCGGGCGTAAGCGGAGGTTGACGTGTTCATCAGGAAAGGTCTCCTCACGTGAGTGTGCGAACAGGTTACGAAGAGACAGAGACGCGGGCGCGGCCGACTGTTAACAGGAGTCGGCCGCGCCCGCGCGTTAGAAGGCTGTGGCGCGCCGCTACTGCTCGCAGAAGTTCCGGTAGCAGTTCACGACTCCCGCGTTGAACTGGTCGTAGCAGGGTATGTGGTCTTGGCCGTGTACTTCGAGGCATTGGTCGAACCGCGCCTGGTTCCTGATGGTGCAGTCGAGACACTTCTCGTGGATGTCGGCGGCCCGCGCGGTGCGGACCGGGTAGGGCTGGAAGAGTACGAGCGCCAGCGCGACGAAGACCAGCGCGGCCGACAGCGATGCCATCAATCTTCTCATCTTCAGGCTCCTTCCGTTCAAGTTGGGGCGAGGCTAACGCTTGGCAGGAACGTTCCTATAACCCTTCCCCGGCACGAAGTCAACGATTCTCCGCCGAGGCGCCCGAAAAGCTCTGACTAACCGAGAAGCTCGCCGACACTCACCGCGAGACCCTCGACCGTGTGCGACCGCGCCTCCTCGCCCCGCCCGAAGACCTCCGCCCGCCGGTACGCCCCCTCCGACGGGTCCGAGTAAACCTCCACGACTTCCTCCGGTATGTTGACGAGCCACGCCTCAACAATCCCGGCGCGCGCGTAGAGCGGAAGTTTAATCTTCCTGTCAGTCACAATAGTCGTGTCCGCGACCTCGATGACAAGAAGCACGTCTTCGGGTTTAGGTAGCGCACTGCGGTAGAAGTCATCGCGCCAGCGCAGCAACGTAATGTCGGGCTGCGGCTCGGAAAAGTCATTCAACAGGACTGGGTTCTGTCCGCGGATGATAAATCGTCTCCGCGCGAGTTCGGTAAGTAGAAGAGCCAGCGCGTCAACGCACGCTGCGTGCAGGCTGCCGATTGGCGACATCTCGAAAATCTCTCCTTCGATGAGTTCAAGGCGGGCATCCTGTCGGAGGATGCCCGCCGCGCCCAAGCGCTCGAACTCCTCGGCGGTGAAGGAGTATTTTGCGATTTCTGCTGACATTGCTGTCCTCTCTTCTCAGTCGAGTATCTGAGCCACGACCTCGTCCTTCTTACTCTTCCTCCTCGGCGCGGATGCGGCCTTCGGCGCGGGCCTGTTCGACGATCTTGTGGGCGATGTTGCCGGGGACGGGGTCGTAGTGGGAGAACTCCATGTGGAAGGAGCCACGGGCGGCGGTGATGGAGTTGAGCTTCGACTGGTAGTCGAGCATCTCCGACATCGGCGCCTGCGCCTTGACGACCTGGTTCTTGCCGCGCATCTCCATGCCCTGCACGCGGCCGCGCCGCGAGTTGAGGTCGCCCATGATGTCGCCCGAGCATTCGGCCGGCGCCACCACTTCGACGTTCATGATCGGTTCGAGGATGGTCGGCTTAACCTTCTCGACCGCGTTGCGGAAAGCCTTGCGGCCGGCCGCGCGGAAACTGTGCTCGTCGGAATCGACCGTGTGATAAGAGCCGTCGATGAGCGTGACCTTGAAGTCAACCAGAGGATAACCGGCGATGGCTCCGCTCGACGCGGCCTCAACAATCCCTTTCTCGATGGCCGGGCGGAACTGTTGCGGGACGGAGCCGCCAAAAATCTTGTCCTCGAAGACGAAGCCGCCGCCGCGCGGGAGCGGCTCGAAGACGACCTTGCAGTCGCCGAACTGGCCGCGCCCGCCGGTCTGCTTCTTGTGGCGCCCCTGCACCTCGGCGCGCGCCGTGATGGTCTCCTTGTACGGCACCTTCGGCGGGTGCAAAGCCACCTCGACGTGGTAGCGGTTCTTCAACTTCTCGACCACGGTCTCGATGTGTAACTGGCCCGAGCCCGAGAGGATGAACTCCTTCGTCTGCGCGTCGCGCGAGAAGTGGAGCGAGGGGTCTTCTTCGAGAATCTTGTGGAGCGCGACCGAAATCTTCTCCTCGTCCTGCCGCGACTTGGGCTCGATGGCGAAGGCGATGGCGGCCTCCGGGTATTCAATCGGGTCGTAGACGACGGGCGCGGCCTTGTCGGCGAGGGTGTCGCCGGTCTGCGTCTCCTTGAGCTTGACGACGGCGACGATGTCGCCCGCCGATGCTTCGTCGATCTTGTCGAGCTGCTTGCCCTGCATCGAGTGCAAAGCGCCAAGGCGCTCGGCCGCGCCGCGCGTCGTGTTCTGGACGGTGGCGTCGGCCTTGACCTTGCCCGAGATGATCTTGAAGACGTTGATGCGGCCGGCGAAGGGGTCGGCGATGGTGCGGAAGACGTAGGCCGAGAAGGGCTCTTCCGCGTGGTAGCCGCGCGTGACCTCGGCCGCGCCTTCGTCGAGACTCGCCTTGCCGTGCTCCTGCTCGTGCGTGTCGGGCGCGGGCGCGTAGTCGAGGATGCCGTCGAGGAGTTGTTGCAGTCCCGCGAGCGTCATCGAAGAGACGGCGAAGACCGGGCAGAGGCGCGAGCCGGCGATGGCCTTCGAGATGTTCGGGACGATGTCCGACTCTTCGAGCGTCCCCGTCTCCATCCACTTCTCCATGAGCGCGTCGTCCGACTCGGCGATGACCTCGACCAGCCGCTCGCGCTCCTTGTTCACCACGTCGCTCTCGGGGATGGGAATCTCCCTGGCCTTGCCCGAGGCGTCGTACTCGTAAGCCTTCATGTGGACGATGTCCACGACGCCCTTGAAGTTCGCCTCCTGCCCGATGGGGAGCGTGAAGGGGACGATGGCGCGGCTGAAGGTCGAGCGCGCCGAGTCGAGCGCGGCGCCGAAGTCGGCCCGCTCCTTGTCGAGCTTGGTGATGACCATCATGCGCGGCGTGATGAACTCGTTGGCGTAGCCCCACGTCTTCTCGGTGCCGACCTCGACGCCCGAGACGGCATCGACGACGACGAGCGCGCAGTCGGCGACGCGCAGCGCGGGCCGCGCGTGCGGGACGAAGGCCGAGAAGCCGGGCGTGTCGATGAGGTTGACCTTGTGCTCGCGCCACTCGCAGTGCGCGAGCTGGCTGTTGAGCGTGATCTTGCGCGCGATGGAGTCTTCGTCGAAGTCCGTGGTGGTCGTGCCCTCGTCTACCTTGCCCCAGCGCGGCGTGGCGCCGGCGAGGTGGAGGAGGGAGCTGACGAGCTGCGTCTTGCCCGCGTGGCCGTGGCCGATACAAGCGAGGTTGCGAATCTGGTTGGTCGGATAAGCTTTCATGGCTTCAGGTCGGACATCCTTTCGACAGGTCGGCGCGCGCGGGGCGAAGGCGGATTGGAGCCCCGCGACGCGTCGGATTTGACAATTGCTGTGCGGGATTTAACTGCAAAAGTCGAGAAGTTAATTTAAGCGACCCGCCCGCCGGATGCAAGCGGGGCGGCGGGGAGCGAAGGGCGCCAAAAGGTCCGGCCTTCACGGCTGGCCGAGGAGCGCGGAGGTTGCTATAAGTTTAGGCATGAGAGGCCGGGGCGCGTTGAGAGTGAAGGCCGGAGTCATGCTCCTGTGCGTCTCGGCCGTCGTCTACGCGGTCGAGATTTGCCGCCGCACACACGTGCTGTCGAAGGAGCCGACGGACAGGATAACGCTTCACGAAACGCGGCTCGCGGAACTCAGAAAGCGTTTGCCCGCGCGCGGCGTCGTCGGTTATGTGTCGGACGACTTCGGCGGCGCCGAGACGCCACAGTCGTGGCGCAGGTTCGCGACGACGCAGTATTCGCTCGCGCCCCTCATTCTCGAAAGGACGACGACGCACGAACTCGTGGTAGGGGTCTTCGACGACCCGGCGTCGGCCCGGGCGGTCGCGGCCGGCGGCGACCTGCTCCCCGTCGAAGAGTTCGGCGAAGGGGTAGTACTTTTTAAGAAAAAGTAAGATGGTCATCGGCCTCACGTTATCGCTCCTCGTCCTGCTCGTACCGGCCACGCTGCTCGTTCAACTACTGTGGCCGCCGAAAAGCCTCTTACGCCCGCCGCTCCTGCTGAAGACGATTCTCGGCATGGGGCTGGGTCTCGGAACTTCGTCCGTCCTTCTCTTCGTGTGGCTGAGGGCGTTTGGCTCGCTCTCGGGCGTTTACATCGCCGTCGAGGCGTCGCTGGCCCTGTGCTTCGTGGCGGCGCTCGTTTACCTGTGCAGAAAGAACGGCGCTCCGACAGAGGTCGTTCGACGCGTCGTGCCGGGCGCCAGTCCACTACTCACGCGGCTGAGCGCGGGGGCCTTCTTCATCTCGGCCGGCTGCATCCTCGCGGCGGCGGTGGCGATCAGCGCGCGCGAGCCGCATGGGGCGGGCGACGCGAGCGCCATCTGGAACCTGATCGCGCGGTTCATCTACAGGGGCGGGAGCGGTTGGGCCGACGCGTTAACGCATAATCTGAACTGGACGCATCCGGACTACCCTCTGCTCGTGCCGCTGAGCGTGGCGCGTCTGTGGATTTACGGCGGCGAGACACAGTTCGCGCCGGCCCTGCTCGGCATCCTTTTCCTGCTCGGGACTCTCGGGCTCGTCGTCTCTTCGGTCTCGCTGCTGAGCACGCGCACGCAGGGCTATCTCGCGGGGCTGGTGCTGCTCGAACCTTTCTTCTTCTTCAGGACGGCGACCTTCCAGTACGCGGACACGCCGCTGGGGTTCTTCCTGCTCGCGGCGCTCGTCCTGCTCTGTTTATACGACAGGGCTCCCGAGGGCTTCGGCCTGCTGGCGCTGGCGGGGTTGATGACGGGCTTCGCCGCGTGGACGAAGAACGAGGGCCTGCTCATCCTGCTGGCGGTAGTGGCCGGGCGCTTCGTGGCGCTCGCCGTCTCACGGGGCTTGAGGACTTACGTGAGACAGTTGCTCTACTTCGCGGCCGGCGCCGTGCCGGTGCTGTTGGTCGTCGTGTATTTCAAAGCGGCCATCGCGCCGGCCAACGACCTCGTGGCGGGGCAGGGTGCGCGCGCGACCGCCGAACGCCTGTTAGACTTCTCCCGTTACGTCTTAATCCTGAAGGCCGTCGTCAACCACTTCACGGGCTTCCGCGGTTGGTACGCGCACCCGTCGTACCTGCTGGTCGTCTACGCGTGGCTTGTGGGTTTGAAGACGGAGCGGGCGGGGAGGGTGACGCTGCTAACTCTGGCCGCCGCGTTGGGTTTCATCCTGGCCGGTTACTTCTTTATTTACGTGACGACGCCGCGCGACCTCGAATGGCAACTGGCGTTCTCGCTCGACCGGCTACTGATCCAGTTGTGGCCCAGTTTTGTGCTCCTCTTTTTCCTCGCCGTGCGCTCCCCCGAAGAGGCGTTGGCGCGACTGCCCGAGTCCGCGAAGTGATAAAAAAAAACGGACGCCGTCGCGGTTGGCACCACGTTTGCCAACGTCCCGTGCATGGCCCCGTGGGCTTCGGCATGGTAAAAGGCAAAGCTCTCCCGCTACAAGAAGTTAAGCTCAAAGGAGATGAAGAATGAGGGTTGAATTTCGTACACTGAAGAGGGCGATAAGTATGCTCGTCATCCTCTGCGTGCTCTTCATTGGGATGGGGCTGGACGTTTCGGCCCACCAGAGGAGGGGGCGCAACTGGGAGCGCAACCGCCACGAACGCGGTCGCAACTGGGGGCGCAGCCACAACCGTGGCCGTCACCTCGGCTGGACGCGCGGCCGTCGCGTCGGCCAGCGCAGGCACGACGACGACTCTAACTGGCGCCGCCGCATGGTGCGCCGCGACCGCAGGTCCGACCGCCGCACGATCCGCCGCCAGCGACGCTCGTTCTAAACCAAAGGCGTCAAGAAGTAGGAAGTTAGGAACGCGGAACGATGAACTGAAGGCAATGGTCTTTCAGTTCATCGTTCCGCGTTCCTGCTTCCGCGTCTCTTCTTAAAGGACTATCGGCCCGCACGGGTTGGTGGGGCCGCCGGGGCTGATGATGAGCGGGCAGCCCTCGTCTATCACTTCGTCGTCGCCGTCACGGCCCACGAGGATGAGGACGACGGCCGCGACCGCCGCCGCGATGCCGACGAACAGGCCCGCGCGCTTGCGGCCGCTCAGGCTGTTCGCCTGCGGGGTCGCCGGCTGCGAGCCGCCCGCCGCGCGCAGAGACTCGCCCGCGCCCGCCGTCTTCGCCGCCCCGCCCGCGCGCAGCTCGACCCGCCCCGACTGAACCGTGAGCGTCGTCCCTTCCTTCGAGACCTGTAGCGTGAAGATCGCCGCGTCGTCCGCGACGCTTAAGACCGACGCGTCCACGGTCGTCAGAGCGGCCGCGACGCCGCGCGGCACGGAGAGACGCGCGCCGCCCGCGCCGAGCGTGCCGCCGAGTCTCTCGTCGTCGAAGTCGAGCCTGAGCGCGGTGCCGCCCGACAGTTCGAGCCGCGCGCGGTTGCCAAGCTCAAGCAGTGAACGCGAGCGCGCGGCCGTGTCGAAACTGCTCCCCGAAAAGAGCGTCTGGCCCGCGACGGCGGGCAGCCCGTCCACCTTGAGCCCCGCCGCGAGCGCGACCTGCCCCGTCGGCGCGGGCCTCGGCGCGGACTCGGCGGCGCGCGCGGCGCCGGCCGCGTTCAGGAGCGCCGCCACGGCCAGCACCGCGAAGGCGCGCCGCGCGCCGCCGTGCTTGAAGAATCTCCGCATCTTGTAACTCCCCCTTAACCTCTTTTCTGTAACTTAAATTTAAGACGCGCGCCCGCCGTCAAAACCCACGGTCCGCGTCGCGAATTTTCCCGCGCCCATACGTGTGCAAACTCGCGCGCGCTTTTTGCGTATTACGTGTTGATGAAAAGGAGGAAGAAGAGAACGCTGCACGCGGTGTCGGAAATTCCCGAAGGAGAATCGATGAACAGTAAATTCACTCTGGTCCTGTTGGGCGTCGTCGGCCTCGTTCTGATCGTCGGGGCGGCCGTGACCTTTGCGAACATCAACTACACGCAGGAGGGGACGGTCAAGGTCGTGACGACCTTCGGGCGCATCGAGCGCGTCTACCGCCCGGAGGACGGCTGGTTCACGACGCTCGCGCCCGGCCGCCAGGCTTACGAGGTCAACATCAAGTCCTTCACCGAGACGGCGCCCGTGCGCGTGACGACGAAGGACAACACGGCCCTCCAAGTTGAAATCGCGCTGACGGCCTTCACCGACCCGGTCAAGATCGAGGAGTACGTGCGCAAGTACGGCTTCAACGAGGATGAGCGCCACCGGCGGCGCAACGAGGTCTTGAAGGGCCTGGTGCAGACCGAGGCGCGCAACGCCTTCGCCGACTACGGCGCCTACGAGGTCTACGCCAACCAGGAGAACATCAGGAAGCGGATCGTGGACTCGCTGCGGCCGCAACTCGCCAGCCAGTTGCAGCTCATCACCGAGTCGGTGCAGATGGGCAACTTCGACTTCCTCGACGACCGCATCGAGGAGGCGGCCTCGATGGTCGTCGCCAACGAGAAGCAGAAGCAGGCCGAGGAGGCGCGGCTCGAAGCCGCCAAGATCGCCGCGATGACGAAGCAGATCGAGGCGGCGACCTTCGCCAACCCGGCGCTGCTCGAAATCAAGAAGCTTGAGCTGCAACTCGAAATCGAGCGCGCGCGCGCCGAGGGCATCCGCAGCCACCAGGGGCCGCTGACCATCATGTACGGCGCGGGCTCGGGCGCGGGCGTGCAGGTGCAGGTGCCCGCCGGGAGGTAAGTAGAACAGTATTGGTTAACCGTGGCGACGGGCCGTCGGAAGTTGAAATTTCAAATTTGAAATTTCAACTTCCGAC
>DASVGG010000030.1:0-34405 GCA_036379655.1 Pyrinomonadaceae bacterium | reverse complement strand
GGAGGCCCAGCTAAAGGCTCTTAGCTGGGCCTCCGCGTCTCCGCGGTTAATCTCCGCTTTGCCTTACGACGAGAGTTCCGTGGAGGGGCGCGCGTAGACGACTTCGGGCTGAGTCGTGTCGGCGGGCGGCTGCGGCTCGTCGGGGTGGTTCGAGACGACCTCGCCGTCGGGCATGGTTATCTGTTCGTGGTCGGCCGAGACGATCTCGCCTTCGATGGTGACCTCTTCGCCGGTGGCCGTGGGGATGGGCAGCGAGTCGAGAAAACGCTCGGCGTCGATGGCGGCCATGCAGCCGGTGCCGGCGGCCGTGACGGCCTGACGGTAGACCGAGTCCTGCGCGTCGCCGCAGGCGAAGACGCCGGGGATGTTCGTCGCCATCGAGACGCCAGCGGTCTTGATGTAGCCGACCGTGTCCATGTCGAGCCAGTCTTTGAAAACGTCCGTGTTCGGCTTGTGGCCGATGGCGATGAAGACGCCCTCGCACGCGAACTCCGACTCCTCGCCCGTCTTGTTGTCCTGAAGCTTAATGCCGGTCACGCCCGTCTCGGGGCTCCCCACAATCTCCTTCACGTCCGCGTTCCAGATGAAGTCGATCTTCGGGTTCTTGAGCGCCTTGTCCTGCATGATCTTCGACGCGCGCAAGCTGTCGCGCCGGTGGACGACCGTCACGCGCGAGGCGTAGCGCGTCAGGAACGTCGCCTCCTCCATCGCGGTGTCGCCGCCGCCGACGACGACGATGGGCTTGCCCTTGAAGAAGAAGCCGTCGCACGTCGCGCACGCACTCACGCCGAGGCCGCCCAAGCCCTCCGGCGCGGGCGCCTCGCCCGGGATGCCGAGCCACTTGGCCGACGCGCCCGAAGCGACGATTAAAGTCTCGGCCTTGATCTCGTGCCCCTCCTCGGTCCAGAGGGTGAAGGGGCGCTGGCTCAACTCAACCTTGTTGACGAAGGTGACGAGGAACTCCGTGCCGAAGCGCTTGGCCTGCTCCTCGAACTGCTGCATCAGCTCGGGGCCTTGAATCCCTTCGGCGAAGCCGGGGTAGTTCTCGACCTCGGTCGTGATGGTGAGCTGGCCGCCGGGCTGCGGGCCGTGGATGACGAGCGGGCGCAGTTCCGCGCGCGCGGCGTAGATGGCGGCGGTCAGGCCGGCCGGCCCGGAGCCGACGATGACGACTTCGCGGTGCAGTGTCTCTTTCATCATGCTTCTGATTATAAGGTCTTCGTCTGTAAGCGCGCTTACCGACGCGCGCCCGGCGGTGGTAGCCTTTTTCTCGGCGCGTGTAGTATAACTGCTCGCGCCGTAAGTAGTCGAATTTGACCGCACAGAGGGCGCCGCGCCCCGACCGCCCGGCCCCGCAAAACTCTTTTTGAGCACGCCGCAAGAGGAGAGAGAGACGACGCCCGACGCCGCGCCCCGCGTGCGCCGCGTCGCCGTCCTCGGCGCCGGCACGATGGGGCACGGCATCGCGCAGGCCGCCGCCGCCGCCGGCTTCGAAGTCGTGCTGCGCGACCTCGAAGAGTCCTTCGTCGAGAAGGGCCTGCGCTCCATCGAGTCCAACCTCTCGAAGGGCGTCGAGCGCGGCAAGGTGACCGAGGAAGAACGCGCCCGCACCCTCTCACTCATCCGCGCGACGACGCGGCTCGAAGAGACTTCGGACAGCGACCTCTTCGTCGAGGCCGTCCCCGAACGGCTCGACCTCAAGCGCGAGACGCTCCGCGCCGTCGAACGCCTCAACCCGACGGACTTCATCTTCGCCACCAACACCTCCTCTTTATCAATCTCCGAAATCGCCGAAGGCGCACGCCGCCCCGAGCGCGTCGTCGGCATGCACTTCTTCAACCCCGTCCACCTCATGCGCCTGATTGAAATAGTGGTCGGGCGCGAGACTTCCGGCGAGACAATCGAGGCCGTCCGCGCCGTCGCCGTCGCGATGAAGAAGGAGCCCATCGTCGTCCGCGACGTGCCCGGCTTCGCCTCCTCGCGTCTGGGCGTGGCGCTCGGGCTCGAAGCGATGCGGATGCTGGAGGAGGGCGTGGCCGGAGCGAAAGATATAGATACGGCGATGGAACTCGGTTACAATCACCCCATGGGGCCGCTGCGTCTGACCGACTTAGTCGGCCTCGACGTGCGCCTCCACATCGCCGAGTACCTGCACGCGAAGCTCGGCTCGGAACGCTTCCGCCCCCCCGACATCCTCCGGCGCATGGTCGCCGAGGGCAAGCTCGGGAAGAAGTCGGGCGAGGGCTTCTACAAATGGAGTGAGCGGTGAGCAGTAAGCAGTTGAAAGAAATAACGCCACGCTCGCCTTGTCTTAAAACTGCTTACTGCTACTGCTTACTGCTTACTGACTTATGACGAGGCCACCGAACGAAGAGAGACGATTCGCGCTGCGCATGGCGCTGCGGCTGCCCATCGTGGTGTCGGGCCGCGCCGAGGACGGGGCGGCGTGGAGCGAGCCGACCGAAACCGACGACATCTCGACCCTGGGCGCGCTCTTCCACCTCAACCAGCGCGTCGCGCGCGGCGACCAGCTCTACCTGCGCGCGCACCGCCCCGACGGCTCGCCCATCGAGGCCACGGCGCGCGTCGTCCGCACCGCGCCCGCCATCTACGGCACCGCCCGCGTCGGCGTGCAGATCGTGGAGCCGACCGAGAACTGGCTCCGCCTCTTCGTCTCCTGGGTCGCCGACGAGCAGCAGGCGCCCGAGGGCGAGAGCGAGGGCGAGAAACAGTAAGGACCGTGATAAGTGATGAGTGATAAGTGATGAGAAAGGGCCTTCGCCTTCTCTTATCAACTATCACTCATCACTTATCACGGCATTTTCATTTAGGAGCAAGTCCCACATGGCATCATACGAGACACTTCTGGTCGAGCGGCGCGGGCGCGTCGCCGTCATCACCATCAACCGGCCGCAGAAACTCAACGCGCTCAACATCCAGACGCGCGCCGAGGGCGCGGCCGCGCTCGAAGAGCTGCGCGAGGACGAATCGGTCCGCGTCGTCGTCATCACCGGCGCGGGCGAGAAGGCTTTCGTCGCCGGCGCCGACATCGGCGAGTTCGAGGGGCGCACCGCCGTCTCGCAGCGCGACGTGATGACGGCGCGCTCGCTCTTCACCGCCGTCGATACTTTCCCCAAGCCCGTCATCGCCATGATCAACGGCTTCTGCCTCGGCGGCGGCTGCGAGCTGGCGCTCTCCTGCGACATCCGCGTCGCGAGCGAGACGGCGCGCTTCGGCCAGCCCGAGATCAACCTCGGCATCATCCCCGGCGGCGGCGGGACCCAACGCCTCACGCGCCTCGTCGGCGAGGGCAAGGCGATGGAGCTGATTTTGACGGGCGACATGATCGACGCGCAGCACGCCTACAACCTCGGCCTCGTCAACCTCGTCGTCCCCGCGGCCGACCTCGAAGCGAAGACCATGGAGCTGGCGAACCGCATCGCCGAGAAGAGCCCCATCGCGCTGCGCATGGCGAAGGAGGCGGTCAAGACGGCCGCCCGCGCCAACCTCGACGAGGGCCTGCGCCGCGAGATAGACCTCTTCGCACTCACCTTCTCCAGCGAGGACAAGGACGAAGGCGTCCGCGCGTTTCTGGAGAAGCGCAAGCCCGACTTCAAGGGCAAGTAGAGTAGCAACGGAGGCGCACGACGCGTGAGGGTCATCGCCATCGTCTTCGGAATCGTGCTCGCCGCCGCCGGCGGCGTGCTCGCCTACCGCTCCTACTTCGTGGAGCCGAGCACGGCGGTCGTCATCACCGACACGACCGTCCGCGAACTGCCCAACATGGGACGCGTCGCCGCCGGCCTCCTGCTGCTCGCGGCCGGCGCCGCCCTCGCCCTCTCCGCCGCCCTCCGCCGCAGATAGAACGAGTCCTCCGGCATCCGGAGGACTCGTTTGCGTTTTACACAACGTGCTGCTATTTTATTTTTCCGTGCCGCGCCGCACCCGGCGCACACACGGGGCCGTAGCTCAGCTGGGAGAGCGCATGAATGGCATTCATGAGGTCAGGGGTTCGATCCCCCTCGGCTCCATCAAATAAATTAAGCACTTACGGCCGCCTGGTAGGCGGCCGTAGCTATTTGCGTCTCCTTTGACGGCAATCCTGACGGCGAACGGAGACGGACGCACGTCACGTGGATGCTTATGTAAGTCCGTGCTGACGGGCTAGTCGCTTCGGCAGTTTGGCTCTTACAAGATCGTATGATTGCCTCAGGTAGTGCTCCCACTCCTTGCGGCTGAGTCTGTTGACCTCCTCGACGAGCACCCATTTGTAGCGGGCGACGTAAGGCGCGGGCCGCATCCCGGGCGAGTTCGCCAGTTCGTCGAACTCCTCGTCCCGCACCTTGAACGAGACGGTCAGCGTCCCCTCCAGGCCGGCCACGCAGAACATCTTGCCGGCCACGGAGAAGCACAGGTCGTTGCCCCACTTGATGTCTTCAGTGGCCGCCGGCAGGGTCCGGCAGAAGTCGCGCAAGCTCTCTATGTCCATATATTTTTAAACCAGGCACCCGACGCCCCGCATGATTGTACATGACAGCCTTTGTGTCGTTAGGCGTATCAGGCCACGGTTACTTCAGCGCCTTCTCCAACCTCCTGACAAATTCCTCCAAGGTGACCCCGACAGACTGACATATCTCACGCAGTTCCAGCACATCCAGCCGCCTCTGACCGCTTTCATACTTTGAAACAAAAGTTTGGTCTCTTTCGATGCGCTCGGCCAACTCCATCTGAGTCAGGCCGGCCTCAATTCTTATCTCACGTAAGAGGCTGACCAACCGGCTACGTTGAGCAATGTAAACCCTCTTCTTCATCCGCCACGTTATATGAACACATTGACGGATATGCAAAACTGGCCTGTCCTGTGGGTGCCGGCATCGAGTTACTCTACCTTTATACCGACTCCCACAAAGCCGCGGTCAAACTGTATGTGCTTTCATTAGCGGGCGATTTGAAGCCGCAAGACGAACCGATTAATCTTATCGAGGCGGGAGGGACGTGAGGAGCCCCTTGAGAGAGGTAGGCGGTAGTACACGGCCACTCTTCCGACGTATCTTCGCTGAACGGGCAACGCTTGTGCGCCGGTTGCGTGCTAACTCATCGAAACCAGGTAAGACTCAAAAGCACATGGCGCCCGCATATAGTCGGCGGCGTCCTTACTCCTTCACCGTGGTGTGTGTGGCGTGCAGCCTGCGGGCGCCGCTGACTCTCACCCCGGGCACCAGCACGCCGAGTTCCGCCGCCCGCACCTGGATGGCGCCGATCTTTTCGTTCTGGTAGTTGATGAGTTTGCGCGCCTCGCCCGCGCGGCGCGCAGTCGCGCGCTCATCCTCCCTGGGCATCTCGCAGTCAACCTTCAGGATGGGGGTGTTGCACTCGGCCGCCAGCGCCCCCAGCCCCGCCGCCTTGTCCGCGACGCCGAGGGCGGCCGAGATGCTCCCTATCGCCGTGATCGCCAGCGCCATGAGGGTGTAGATGACGACCACCACCACCTTCATCGTCTCGCCGTCCGGGGTGGTGAAGAGCCGGTCGGCGACCTCCCTCGTGGCGGCGAACGCGCCCAGGAGGATGACGGCGACCCTCATGTACCTGGCGAGGCGCGAAGCACGCCGCGCCTCTTCGTAGAGCCTGCCCTGCATCTTGAAGAGAGCTTGCTGCCGCTCCGTGATGTTCTCCAGCAGGTCCGCCAGGGGCGGGACGATTCCCTCCTGCGTGAGGGCTTGAGACTTCTCTCTCCTGAATTCGCCGAAGGCCGTGGACATCGTGCCGCCTCCTTTCCGTTTGTGAGTGTGCGACGGAGGGTTTCGGTAACGTCTCTGTAGGCCCTCGCCCTTCCCCGCCGCCCGAACGTAGCTCGGCAAGACGCGTGCCGACCGCGGGGCCAGCAATTCTGCTCGAATGACCCGCCCGAAGCTATCCGAATGAGTTGCCGACCTATCCCAACAGATAGGGACGCCCCCGCGTTCGAGGCGCAACCTCGCAGCCTGTGTCAGGCGCGACATGCGTCGCCACGCGCCCACGAATCGTTTGAGCGGACCTTTGCAAGGGCGCATTGAACTCGTAAGGAAAATCGCTCAATACGCTCAAAAGAGGATGATTCAAACATAAATTTGCAACTTACTTTGTAGACAGTCTCTATCCTAGACGCTCTAAACGTTCACAGGGAGTTTGAGATAGTTTTGGCGACTGCGAGCGCGGGGCTCATCCACATAGGGACGAAGGTTTCGTTGAAAGCCGCTTCAAAGCTCGTGCACGATGACGGCGTCGGGCCGGACAGGCCGGCGGGCGGCGCGTTGGCGTGCGCGTCGCGGGAGAGGCTTTCGGGACTGCTCGCGGGCGTCGCGGCGGGCGACAGGGCGGCGCTGGAGGCGCTGTACGACGAGACGAGTCCGGTCATCTTCGGGCTGTTGCGGCACGTGCTCGGCGCGGGGGGCGCGGCCGAAGAGGCGCTGGTCGAACTCTATTCGCGCGTCTGGCGTGAGGCGGCCACTTACAGGCCGGGGAGGGCGTCCGCTCTGGCGTGGCTCGTCTCGGCGGCGCTCGAATGCGCAGCGGGGCGTGGACGTTCGGACGCGGCCGATGTCGCGCCCGTCGGTGAAGCATCGAGACCTTCCGGCGAGACGGCAACGCTCCCCGCTTACATCGACGCCGAGGCGGCGCGTGCGCGCGAGGCGTTCCGGCGGCTCGACCCGAAGCAGAGGGAGGCGCTGCAACTGTCTTACTTCCACGGCCCGCGTCGGATCGAGTCCGCGCTCGGCCTCTCCACGCGGGGGGCGAGGGTGCTCGTCAGCAGCGGGTTGAGGAGCTACGCAGAGATGTTCAAGCCGCACCGGCGGACGAATCACGAAAAGAGTTGAACGGTCTGCGAAGGCCGCTGGCGTGATGCCCGGTCAAACGTGTTACTTCATTCACTCACGCCTTCGTCGTCAAAGGTTTCGTTTCCAGAAGTCGAGCATCGTCCGTTGCAGGTGGAGTACGCCGGCGCGGTCGGTGATGCCGTGCTTGCGCATCGGGTAGATCATCTGCTCGAAGAGCTTGCCGGACTGGATGAGTGCTTCGGCGAACGCCTGCGTGTTCTGCGGGTGGACGTTGTCGTCGTAGGTGCCGTGGATGAGCATGAGGCGGCCGTGCAGTTCGCCCGCGCGTTTGACCAGGGAGGAGCGGTCGTAACCTTCGGGGTTCTCGTCCGGCAAACCGTTGAGCGCCTCGGCCCACTTGGCGTCGTAGAAGCGCCAGTCGGTGACGGGGGCGCCGGAGATGCCTGCCTTGAACTCCTTCGAGCGCGTCATCAGGCTGAGCGTCATCGAGCCGCCGCCGCTCCAACCCCAGACCCCGACGCGATTGCCATCCACCCACGACTGACGTTTCAACCAACGCACGGCGTCGAGCAGGTCGGCCGTCTCCGGCTCATACGCCCCGCCCGCGATGGTGTTCTCCAGGCGCTTACTTATTCCGGTCGCCGCGCGGTTGTCCACGGTCAGCAGGACGAAGCCTTCGGCGAGGTAGATTTGATCGACGAGCAGGTTGCTGCCCGGCCACGCGTTGGAGACCGAAGGAGCGGACGGCCCGCCGTAGATGTAGATGATGACCGGGTAGCGCCGGTCGGGTCGGAAGTCCTTCGGCTTGAGCAGACGCGCGGGCATCTGGAAGCCGTCGGCGGCGGGGATGGTCAGAAGCTCCGGGTACTGCAAGTTGAAGCGCGCGAGCAGCTCCGGCCTCGGCGCCGCGAGCAACGCCTGGCGCGTGCCGTCGGCGCGGCGCAGCGTGAGCGAGGGGAGCGTACGTACGTCCGAGAAGTTGTCGAGGTAGAAACGCGCGTCCGCCGGCATCGAGATGCGATGCATGCCCGGCTCAGTTGATAGGCGCGTCATGCCCGTGCCGTCGAGCTTGATGCGGTAGAGGTGGCGCTCGACCGACGAGCGTTCGAGCGCCGTGAAGTAGACCCAACCCCCTGCCTCGTCGATGCCGACGACGGCCTGCCTGACCCAGAAGACCCCCGCGCCCGAAGACGCCATCGACCATTCGCCGCGCGTGACCTGATTCACCAGACGCCCGTCCAGCGTGTAGCGGTAGAGGTGATAGAAGCCGTCGCGCTCCGACGCCCAGAGGAAGTGTCGTCCGTCTGCGAGGAAGTGCAGGTCGTCGTGGATGTTGACCCACCCGGGGTCGGTCTCGGTCAGAATGCGTTCGGCCGTGCCCGTCTCGCGCGAGGCGAAGTAGAGCCCGGACTCTTTCTGGTCGCGCGAGTGCGTCTGCACGCTCAGGCGGCGCCCGTCGGGCAGCCACTTCACGCGCAGGACGTACTCGAAGGGACGGTCGTTGATGTTAACCCAGACGGTATTACTGCGGCCGACCTCGGCGACGCCGACGCGGACGCGCGGGTTGGGCGTACCGGCCTTCGGGTAGCGCTGTTTGATGAGGCGCGGCGCGCCGTCGGGCCGGAAGTCAACGAAGGCGCTCGTGCCGACGGCCGACTCGTCGGTCTGTAGGTACGCGAGCGCGCGCGAGTCGGGCGACCACCAGTAACCGATGTCGCGCCGCCCGAAGACCTCCTCCCAGTAGACCCACGAGAGCGTGCCGTTGAGCGTCGTCTCCGAGCCGTCGCGCGTGACGCGCGTCTCGGCCCCGGTGTCGAGTTCGACGACGTAGAGGTCGTGCTCGCGCACGAACGCGAGCCGCCGCCCGTCGGGCGAGAAGCCGGGCGACTGCTCTTCAGTCGCCGTCTTCGTCAAACGCGTGAAGCGCGACGCCGCGAGGTCGAGCACGAAGAGGTCGCCCGCGAAGACGTAGAGCGCGCGCCGCCCCGCCGGGTCGAACGCCTCTGGCCAATTGAGCGAACCCGTCACGCCCGAGTCCGGGAGCAGTGCGTTGAGACTCTTAATCGCGGCCGTCATGTCGAGCGCGGGCCGCCGCTCGCCCGTCGAAGGGTCAAGCACCTCGAAGGTGCGCTCGGCCTCTGGCCGCCTCACGTCGAGCAGCAACAGCCTCCCGTCCGACAGCCACGCATGCGTCGGGAGGACCGCCACGCGGCGCCCCTCGTCGAAGGCCCACTCAAGCGTGAGTCCGCCCGGCGCGGTCTGCGAGCGCGCGGGCGCCGCCCCCGACAAAGAGACCGCGAGAACGAAGGCGAGACACAGTGCGCGTGCGACCATCGTTGACACTCCTTAGTGAAGTTGAAGAAGCTTAACCACAGAGACACAGCTTCAAGGATTTCAAATTTGAAATTGTCTTAACCGTGGCTCTGTGCATCCGTGGTTAACTCCCTTTCCATTACACTCAACCGCAAAGGGCCGTTCGGGTTCATCGAAGTTCCTTCGTATCGATCTGAACCTCTCGATATTCCCACTTCCCGTCAACCTTCCGCCCGATCTTCGGCTGTGGCGAGCCGTGGTCGCCGACCTGAAAATCCACGACCGCGTCGTATCTCCGCATGGAAGGTATCTGGCGCGGGTCGCCCTTGCGGAAGTCGCGCCGGTCGAGATTGTAGATGAGGTAGGCGCGCCGCGCCGCCGAATAGAAGTGGACCTCGTTATCCTTGAAGCCGTAGTAGCCAGCGAACCCCGGCGGCACCTCCGAGACGCGCTCGTACTCGCCGGACGGCCTGCGCAGCCACATCTCCTCCGGCACCGACGTGTCGAAGCTCTGCGGCAGCGACTTGTTCTCGAAGACCAACGTCCCACTCTCGTCCACGAGGTGGATGCGGCCGACGGCGCGGCCTCGCGCTTCCAACTCCTCTTTGAGCGGCACCGTGGTCAACTCGCCGGAGCCGATGTCGAGCCAGTGATAGTTACCGTCGCCGCCCCAGAGCAAGGCTCTTGAACCTTGCACCTCCATGAGCTGAAAGTCTTCGCGTTCGTGCACGTACTTGTTCCCGTGGTCTCTCCGTTGAAGCACGCGCGTCTGACCCGTGGCGAGGTCGTATGTGCCGATGACGCTCTGGTTGACCAGATACTTTCGCGGCCGGCCCGAGGTCAGGAGACCCATCGTCTCCGGGTAATAACGCTCGCGCTTGAAGACGAAGAGGCCCATGTTGCCGTCCGGCGCGAGCACGGCGCTGGTGAAGCGGCTCTCCTCTCTGGGCGGCTCGCAGGCCACGAGCGCCAGCATGGAGACGATTGCGATCAGGCGTGACTTCATCGCCGCACAGGTCCGAAGAGGGCGTCAGCGTTGCGACTCGAAGTCCTTAAAGTCCGCTTCGAGTTTCCACTGGAGACGCGCCTTCTCGCTCGCCGCGAGGAACCGCTGGCAGGCGTCGGACACCGTGGCGCCTCCGGCCGTGTCTCTGGTGCATTGAGCTATACGGATGAACTTTCTCGCGTCGGCCCACAGGCTCGCCCCCGGCAGGAAGGCGTACTGAAGGCTGTTGCGCGCCATCATCTTCAACTGGCCGTAACTCAGCCCGTGCTCTTGCGCGGCCCTCAGATACTCGCGCGTGATCTCGGAGCGCGCGACCCCTTCGTCATCGGTCGCGAGCGCGACCGGGACGCCGTACTCAAGGTACGTGTTGAGCGGGTGCTGCTCGCCCTTGATGCCGAGAATCGTGTCGTTGCTCGTCAGGCAGATTTCGACCATGACGTTGCGGCGCGCCATCTCGCGCAGCAGACCGTAAGGGTCGTCCTCGTTCATCACGGCGACGCCGTGCCCTATCCGCTCGGCGTGCCCTTTCGTGATCGAGTCGCGGACGTGAAAGGTCAGCCCCTCGGGCGGGACCATCCCCGGCGCGAGTTCGCCCGCGTGGAGCGTGACGTGTGCCTTCGGGTAGAGCGGCCGCAGGAAGTTCAACATCTCCATCTGCACGGAGAAGTTCTGCATCGACGAGAGCCAGTCCTCCGGCTGCACGAGGTTCAGCGCCACGACTTTTGAGTCGGGGTCGTTAGCCAGCGCGAAGCCCGTCACCATCTGCGCGAAGACCGGGCCGAGCGCCGCCCCGCGCGACACCTGCGCGACGTAGCGGATGGTCACGGAGCACCCCGCGTCGGCCTGCGGCGTGCCGCACTTCAGCACCCTGTCCTTCTCCGCCTCCGCGTCGCGCAGCGCCTTGACGCCCGTGGCGGCGGCGCTCGCGATGCCCGCGCCGCGCAGCTTGTTCAGCGTGCCGTTGAAGTCGCCGTCCCATCCCACCTGCTGCCCTAACTGACTCGACGCGCCGCCGTCCGGCGTCAGCATCAACTCAAGATAGAGCACACGCCCCCGCGCGGCGCGCGCGACCACCTCCGCCAGCATCGGCCCCGTCTGCCCGTATGTGGCCACGCCGAATTTGACGAACGAGTCGAAGAACTGGTCGTGTCCGTTCTCGCCCGAGTACTGCCAGTAACGCATCGACCACGCGTCGATCAGTTTGCGATACAGGACCGGGTTGGAGAGCGCCGTGCTCACCGCGACCTGCCCCGCGTTCTGTTCGCACGGTGGCGGCGAGAGCACGGTCGTCGTCTGGTTCACACACAGCCCCTTGTCCGCTGCCCAAAGGACATACGACTCCGCGTAGACGGCGCCCGACAGGTGACTGTGGAGGTCCGCGCCCTTCGGCATTCTTCTGAGGAAGGCCAACATCTGCGGCGGCGACTTGCGGAGCGACTCGAAACGTCGCGCCGTCGCAAGCTCCGCGCTCGCGCCGCCACGGGCCGCGCGCGTCTGCGCGCGCAGTGGTAACGCGCACGTCAACAGCAACGCCAAGACAGCGCCGACGTTTACGAGCATCGAGCCGTATGAACCTTTTTCACGCATATTGTTTTTAGCTATGGGGAGTCGGATGTATGCGGTCGTTCGACGGCGCGCCGGTGTTACCGGATGTTCGCCGCCGATTCTTCCGCGTCGTTCGTGTACCTGAAGAAGAAGACCTCCGGGTACTTCGTCGGCTGGTCCGCGTGCCTGCGGCTCGCGTCCGCGCTCCAGATGCGCGCCCCGATATTCCAGTCGGGGTTCCTCGCCAGAACCAAGTCGAGATGGTCCTCGTGCACGAATGAGTATCTGAGGCCGGGCAGACGTAAGCTCTCGGGCAGTTCGCCGGGCTCGCGCAAAGCCTTGTCACTGTCGGGACTCGTCCCCTGCTCCGCGATGAGCCGCCGTGCGTCGGCCACGGCGCGCGCCGGGTCGGCGAGTTGCACGTCGTCGGGGCCGGTGAAAGCGCCTTTGAACAGACCGGAGACCGCCGCCACCGCCGCCAGGACGATGAAGGCCACGGCTACCGTCCGCCAAACACCTCTTATCCTCGACGAGTCCATTTGCCTGTAAGCCGCCGCACGCCTGCCCTTCAACGGCCATTACATTATCACGCGGCCGGCCGGTTTGCGGCCGATATATTTATAACGCCGGGCCGCGCTTGTGTAGAATGTGCGCATGGCTAAAACCGTTGCGGCTGTACTTGCGCTCCTCTTCCTGTCCCTGCTGCTGCCCACGGCCGGCGCGCGTCAGGCGACGCGGACGCTGCGGCTCGACTACTACCACACGGGCACCGCGACCGAAGAGGTCTTCAGTCTCGACCGCGCCGTCGTCGAGCCTTTGCCGTGGCCCGGCAACCCGCGCCGCGCCGTGGACGACTCGAACCTCGGCAAGTACTTTTTTGAAGTGAAGGACGCGAAGACCGGCCGCGTTCTCTACTCGCGCGGCTTCGCCTCCATCTACGGCGAGTGGGAGACGACCGACGAAGCGAAGACGCTGCGCCGCACGTTTCAAGAGTCGCTCCGCTTCCCCGCGCCCGACGCGCCCGTGCAAATCGCCATCAAGAAGCGCGACGCGAAGAACCAGTTCCGCGAAGTCTGGACGACGACGTTAGACCCTTCCGACATCTTCATCGACCGCTCGACGCCGAAGGCGCCCGCGCCGCTCATAGAGATTCAGCGCAGCGGCGACTCCGCGTCGAAGGTCGATTTCCTCATCATCGGCGACGGCTACACGGCGGCCGAAGCGGCGAAGTTTGAGAAGGACGCGCGGCGGATGACCGAGGTGCTCTTCAACACCTCGCCCTTCAAGGAGCGCCGCCGCGACTTCAACGTCTGGGGCCTGTGCCCGCCCTCGGCGGAGTCGGGCGTCTCGCGCCCCTCGACCGGCGTCTATCATGATTCGCCGCTCGGCGCGAGCTTCGACGCCTTCGGCTCGGAGCGTTACGTCCTCACCTTCGACAACCGCGCGCTGCGCCGCGCGGCCTCGTTCGCCCCTTACGAGTTCGTAGAGATTCTCGTCAACAACCGCACCTACGGCGGCGGCGGGATTCATAACCTCTACTCGACGGTCGCCGTCGATAACGCGTGGGCCAACTACGTCTTCGTCCACGAGTTCGGCCACCACTTCGCCGGCCTCGCCGACGAGTACTACACCTCCTCCGTGGCCTACGCTCCTTCGACTGAGCGCACCGAGCCCTGGGAACCGAACGTGACCGCGCTGCTCGACCCTGCGGCGCTCAAGTGGAAAGATTTGGTCTCGGCCGACACGCCGATTCCGACGCCGTGGGGCAAGGAGGCGTTCGAGGCTTACTCGAACGAGATACAGACGCGCCGCCGCCAGATTCGGGCCGAGCGCAAGCCCGAAGAGGTGATGGAGGCGCTCTTCCGCGAAGAGTTGGAACACGAACACGGGATGTTCGCGAAGGAGAAGTATGCCGGCCGCGTCGGCGCCTTCGAGGGCGCGAACTACGAGGCCAAGGGCTTCTACCGGCCCGAAGTCGATTGCATCATGTTCACGCGCACGAACCGCTTCTGCGCCGTCTGCCGCCGCGCCATCGAGCGCGTCATCGACATGTACGCCCGCTGAACTGACTCGCGGATGAAAACCATGAGGATGAAAATCGTCTCCCTTGTTCTTCTACTCGTCGCGCAGCCCGTCTTCGCGCAACAGCAGCAGCAGCCCGCCACCGACGCGACGACGCCGCTGCACATGCTGCGGCCCGACTACCCAATCCCCTACGGCGTCCCGAAGTCCGAAGAGGTCGCGCGCCTGCTCAACACGATTCACGCATACCTCGACGAGACGACACCCACGGGCTTCGTCAACTCGCGCACGGGCGCCGCGCTGACCGACTACAACTCAATCGACCGCGAGACGACGCTGCGCCGAGGCGACTTCCGCCTCGTCAGCTACGAGTGGGGCGTCACCTACGCCGGCATGCTTCTGGCGACCGAGGCGACGGGCGACCCGCGCTTCCGCGACTACGCCGAGCGACGCTTGCAGTTCATCGCCGAGGCCGCGCCTTTCGTCTCGAAGACCGCCGCCGAGCACGCCGCCGACTGGGGCACGGGGCTCCCGATGCGCAACCTCGTCGCGCCGCGCGCGCTCGACGACTGCGGCGCGATGTGCGCCGCGATGATCAAGGCCACGCGCGCCGGAAGCCGCGCGAACCTGCGGCCCCTCATCGACACGGCCGTCAGTTACATCATGACGAAGGAGCACCGTCTGAAGGACGGGACGCTGGCGCGCAACCGCCCGCAGCCGAACACCATCTGGCTCGACGACCTCTTCATGAGCGTCCCGGCCTTAGCGCAGATGGGCAAGCTGACGGGCGAGAAGAAATACTATGATGAGGCATGTAAACAGGTCTTGAGCTTCGCGCGCCGCATGTTCAACCGCGAGCGCGGCGTCTACATGCACGGCTGGGTCGAGGGGATGGCCGAGCACCCCGAGTTCCGCTGGGCACGCGCCAACGGCTGGGCCTTCATGACCGAGGTCGAGCTGCTGGAAGTGCTCCCCGAAAACCATCCGCAACGCACGCAGATTCTTGAGCTGCTGCGCGCGCACGCGAAGGGCCTGGCCGCGTTGCAGTCGGGCTCGGGCTTCTGGCACCAACTCCTGGACCGCGAAGACTCTTACCTCGAAACGTCCGCCACGGCCATCTACACATACGCCTACGCGCGCGCCATCAACCGAGGCTGGATCGACGCGACCGCCTACGCGCCCGCGACGCTGCTCGCGTGGAACGCGGTCTCGACGAAGGTCACCGCGCGCGGGCAGGTCGAAGGCACCTGCGTCGGGACGGGCATGGGCTTCGACCCCGCGTTCTACTACTTCCGACCCGTCAGCCCTTACGCGGCGCACGGCTACGGCCCCGTTCTGCTCGCGGGCGCGGAGGTCATCCGCATGTTGAAGGGCCACAAGTTCGAGATCAACGATAGTTCCGTCCAACGCTTACAGAAGTAACCACAGGGACACGGCTTCAAGACAGCGGTCATTGCTGGCCGTTGGCTTTGCGGTACTCCTTGATGAAGGCGTCGGCGAACTTCCCGGCCACGTTCTCGAAGAGCTTCTTCCGGCCCTGCCAGGTGAAGAGGACGCGCCGACCGCCGCCGGGCGCGGGGACGTAGGCCGAGCCGTAGCCGGAGTCGATGTCCACGTACTTGGGCTCCGTCTGGCCGGTGGGATTCCCCAGGACATCCCGCTTCTGCTCTACGCCGGCGGCGGCCCTCGTCTTATCGGCCGTGAAGAGGAGAATCAGTTCGGCCGCCTCGGGCGCGTCCACGACCTCGACGCCGGTCTTCGATTTTCGCAGCGCCTCGACGATGCGCGCGCGGTCCTTCCGGCTGGCGCCGGCGTCCACGTAGACGCGCTTCAGTCCCTTCAACTCGGAAGGGCTCCCCAGACTTCGCTCCTGCGCGCGCGCCGCCGAGGCGAAGACCAGCAGCAACAACGTGACAGCCGTTAGTAGTCTCATGGCGCCAAATGTAAGGCCCGCCCCGGCGGAAGGCAAGACCTGAGTGGAAGGCGCGTGCGTGTGCGCCGACGCTAGTGACCGAGGTAGCGTTCGCCGGCCTCGACGCGGAGGGCGAGGCGGTTCTGCGCGGGCGGGAGCGGGCAGGTCGCATACCTGGTGAAGGCGCAGGGCGGGCTGTAGGCGCGGTTGAAGTCGAGCGTGACGCGGCCGTCGGCGCCCGGCGGGTCGGCGTAGAGGTAGCGCCCGGCGCCGTAGGTCTCTTTGCCGCTCGTCTGGTCGGCGAAGATGATGAAGAATTTGTCGTCGCCCTTCTCCCTGAGTGCTTGCAGCTTGTAGGGCTGGCCGTCCACCTCGAAGGCAAGCATGCCCGGCGAAATCTCCTCGGTCGTCATGTCGAGCACGTTCAGGATGGGCACCTGCTTCGGCGGGTCGTACGGCTCGAAGCTCGCGTTGACAACCCACTTGCGTTCGGCCGGGTAGTATTCGGTCCCCTTGAATGCGTCGCGCGCGGGGTTCTCGCGGTCCTTGACGCGCAGGCCGAGGCGTTCGCCGCGCTTGACGACGTGGAAGCTCAACGACCCGAGTTCGAGCATCGTCGGCTCGCCATCTTCATCCGACTTGAGTTCGAGCGTGGTGACGGGCTGACCCTTTGAAGTTATCTTCGCCTCCGGCCTCGCCTCAAGCGTCACCTTGCCCGCCGCGAGGCGGAGCGTGCCCGCGTGCCGCGGAACTTTGCCGTCGGGCAGGACGATCTCGCCCGTCGGGTCGCTGCCGAAACGGTTCTCGCCCTCCTTGAACCAGAAGAGGCCGATGAGCGAGAGCCAGCCGTCCTCGCTCTTCAAACTCGCCAGCCGCTTCGTCTTCCACTGCTCCAACTCCTGCTCATACGAAGCCGAGGGCGTCGCCGCCGCGACCGCCGAGGGCGTCGGCGTCGGCTGCGGCTTCGGCTCCTCCATCTTCGCGCAGGCGGCGCAGAGTAAGAGTGCTGTAGTGAGGACAATGAGTTTACGAATTGCCACTGGTGGAACTCCTTCTAATCTCAAACTTCAAATTTGAACTTTCAAACTCTGAATGACCTGCGCGGCGAAGCGCTCCATCTCTTCGAGCTGCGGGCTGCATTGGAGCAGGAGCAGGTCAACGCCTGCGTCCTCGAACTCCTCCACGCGCGCCGCCACCTGCTCGGGCGTCCCCACGAGGCCGGAGCGCAGGCCCCGGTTCGAGACCGAGTAGTCTTCGAGCGACACGCGCTGTTCCAACTGCGTGCCCGCGAGCCACTGCTGATAGTTGTCGTAACCGGCGGCCGACTGGTGCACGTCCGTGATGCGTTCGAGTTCCTTCTTCGCCTTCTCTTCCGAGTCGCGAACGATTGTGTAACCGGCCACGCCGAAGATCATCGGAGGCAGTCCCAGACGCTCGCGCCGCGCGGACATGTCCTTCACCTTCTCGCGCACGCGCTCCGGCGGGTCGCCGTGCATCACGTAGGCGTCGCACTTCGCCGCGATCAACTCTTTCGCCGCCTCCGACTCGCCGCCCGCGTAGATGACGGGGCGCGGCCGCGTCAACGGCTTGGGTTGAAGCACGGTGTCCGAGACCTTGTAGAACTTCCCCTCGTAAGAGAAGTGGTCATCCTTCCACGCGCGGTCTAAAACTTCGAGCCACTCGGCCGTGCGCGCGTAGCGGTCGTCGTGCTGCTCGAAGTGGACGCCGTACATCGCCGCTTCGGAGGCCCACCACGAAGAGACGACGTTCAGCGACAGGCGACCACCGCCGCCGATGTGGTCGATGTTCGCGGCCTGCTTGGCGAGGAGCGCGGGGTTGTGGAACGTGGGACGGACGGCCACCATCAACTCCAGACGCTCGGTCACGGCGGCGAGCGCCGCGGCCGTGGACCATGCGTCGAGCGAGGGCGCTTCGACGCCCTTGATGTCGTTCAGGTTCAACTCGGCGACGAGCGTCAGGTCGTAGCCTATCTGCTCGCTGCGCCGCGCGAGGCGACTGACGTAAGACCAGTTCGCCTCCATCCCCTCGTCCTCGACGTTCCTCAACCAGCCGCCGAAGACCGGAAGCCAGTAGCCGTAACGCATCGGCGCACCTCCCCCTCAAGGTAATCGACCAGCCGCGCGTGCGGGTCGAAGCCCACCACGCGCACAGCGTCCGCGACGAAGTTCGAGAGCGCGTTGATGTCATAGAAGCGCGGACGGCCGTCGCGCCCGTCAACGAGATACTCGACGCCGCCGATGTCCAAGCCCGCCCCGGCGGCGATGCATTCGACCGTCTCGACGATGTCGGCCGGCGGCTCGTAACGCTCGACCTTCAGCCCCGCCTTCGGCGCGTCGGCCAGACACATCTCGCCCACGGCGCTGACGCCCTTCGTCTCGGCCGCGCGCTCCACGTCGCAAATCTCCGCCGGGCAGAGGTTGAAATTCTCGCCCTCCGTGTAGACCTTCATCGCGTAGAGAAACTTACCGGCCAGCGTCTCGACGCGGACGATGTGGCCGCCCGACGCCTGTACGTACTCCTGCACGAGCGCCGTCGAATCAATCCCGAGTTCGACTAAGCCTGCTCCCAACGCATACTCAAGGTCGTCCCGACTCTCGAAGCGCACGATGCCCGCGCCGCGCCCACCGATGTTCGGCTTGACGACGACGGGGAACGTCAACTCGCGCGCGGCCTCTCTCACTTCGTCGAGGCTGTTGACGACGCGCGTGCGCGGGAACTCCACGCCGAGCGAGGCGAAGAGCGAGAGCTGCAAAGCCTTCGAGGTCTCGTAGTCGAACGCGCGGCTCCCGTTGACGACGCGCACGCCCGTGCGTTCGAGGTAGCGCAGGTAGTGGCGCGTATAGAAGAGCGCGTTGCCGTGGCCGCGCAGGTAGCTCGACGCGCTCATCCGATTGAAGAGCAGCGCGAAGCCTTCCGCCCCCGCGCCCGGGTCGAAGCGGTGGCGCGCGGCGTCAACCTTCACGTAAGGCGTGCCGCGCCGGTCCAACTCCGCGAAAAGCGGCCTGAACCATTCGGGGTGTTCGTAATAGACGGCTATCGGCGGCGGAGTCTCTGCCATGCTCACTCCCTCCGTAAATAAAAAAACCGCTCTGCGAGCGGCTGGGGCGACTCCCAAACCTTAAACGCGGGCAGCGGGCAAGTCAAGGCAACTCACCCGCGCCCCTTTAAACGCACCCGTCAAACGACGCCGTCCGTCACGGCCCCCAGGCTGCTCGAAGAGACGAGCCGCGCGTACTTCGCGAGCACGCCGCGCGTGTGGCGCGCGGGCGGCGGGACCCACGCAGAACGACGCCTCATCAACTCTTCTTCATCGACGTTAAGACTGAGAAGTCGCGCCTCCGCATCGACGGTAATCGAGTCCCCTTCTTCGACGAGCGCGAGCGGGCCGCCCGTCGCCGCCTCCGGCGCGACGTGGCCGACGACCATCCCGTACGTGCCGCCCGAGAAGCGCCCGTCGGTGATGAGCGCGACGGCGTCTCCCAAACCGGCGCCGATGATGGCCGAAGTCGGCGCCAGCATCTCGCGCATGCCGGGTCCGCCGCGCGGCCCTTCGTAGCGGATGACGACCACGTCGCCGGGCTTGATTGAACCCGCGAGTATCGCGGCGAGACACGCCTCCTCGGAATCGAAGACGCGCGCGGGGCCGGTCAACCGCCGCGTCTTCACCCCGCTGATCTTCGCGACCGCGCCCTCCGGCGCGAGGTTCCCTTTGAGCACGGCGAGGTGCCCGTCCGCGTAGACGGGCCGCTCGAACGGCCGTATCACGTCCTGGTCGCGGCGCGGCTCGGGCTTAACGTCGGCGAGCACTTCGCCGATGGTCTGCCCCGTCACCGTCAACGCGTCGCCATGCAGGAGACCGTTGACCAGCAACATCTTCATCACCCGCGGCACGCCGCCCGCCGTGTGCAGGTCGGTCGCGACGTAGCGGCCCGAGGGCTTCAGGTCGCACAGCACGGGCGTGCGCTCGCGTATCGCCTCGAAGTCTTCGAGCGCGAGCGGCACCTCCGCCGCGTGCGCGATGGCGAGAAGATGAAGCACGGCGTTCGTCGAACCGCCGACGGCCATCACGACCGCGATGGCGTTCTCGAAAGCCTTGCGCGTGAGGATGTCGCGCGGGAGGATTTGACGCCGCACGGCTTCGGCCAACACTTCGGCGGAGCGCGCGGCGCTCTCGGCCTTCTCGTCGTCTTCGGCCGCCATCGTCGAAGAGTGGGGCAGACTCAGCCCCATCGCCTCGATGGCCGAAGACATCGTGTTGGCCGTGTACATCCCGCCGCACGAGCCCGCGCCGGGGCACGCGCGCCGCTCGACTTCGAGCAGGTCCGACTCCTTCATCTTGCCCGCGCAGAAGCTCCCGACCGCCTCGAACGCGCTGACGACCGTCAGGTCTTCGCCGCGAAAGTGCCCGGCCTTGATCGTGCCGCCGTAGACGAAGATTGAAGGGATGTTCATCCGCGCGATGGCGATCATGGCGCCCGGCATGTTCTTGTCGCAGCCGCCGATGGCGACGACGCCGTCGAGGCTCTGCCCCTGGCAGACCGTCTCGATGGAATCGGCGATGACCTCGCGCGAGACGAGCGAGTACTTCATCCCCTCGGTCCCCATCGAGATGCCGTCGCTGATGGTGATGGTGCCGAACGTCTGCGGCATCGTGCCGGCGGCCGCGAGCGCCGCGACCGCGCGTTCGGCCAGCACGTTCAGGCCCGCGTTGCACGGCGTGATGGTGCTGTAGCCGTTCGCCACGCCGATGATCGGCTTCACGAAGTCTTCGTCCTGAAAGCCCACCGCCCGCAGCATCGCACGGTTCGGCGTCCGCTCGACCCCGTGCGTGACGGTCCTGCTTCTGAAGTTGTCGCTCATACGTTGTAAGTGAGCGGTGAGCTTACTGCTCACCGCTCACTGCTCACCCCTTCAATTCTTCGCCTTATCGACGAGGCGCCCGCCGCTCAGCCACGGCATCATCTCGCGCAGGTTGCGGCCGACCTGTTCGATGGGGTGGTCTTCGGTCTGGCGTTCGAGGTTGCGGAAACGCTCCTTGCCGTTGCGGTTCTCGCGCATCCATTCGCGTGCGAAGGCGCCCGACTGTATCTCGGCGAGGAGCGCGCGCATGCGCCGCTTCGTCTCGTCGTTGACGACGACGGGGCCGCGCGTCATGTCGCCGTACTGCGCCGTGTTCGAGATGGAGTAGCGCATCTCGCTGATGCCGCCCTCGTAGAGCAGGTCAACGATGAGCTTCATTTCGTGCAGGCACTCGAAGTAGGCCATCTCGGGCGCGTAGCCCGCCTCGGTCAGCGTCTCGAACCCGGCCTTGATGAGCGCGGTCAGGCCGCCGCACAAGACGGCCTGCTCGCCGAAGAGGTCGGTCTCGGTCTCTTCACGAAAAGAGGTTTCGATGATGCCCGCGCGCCCGCCGCCGATGGCCGACGCGTAAGCGAGTCCGAGGTCGCGCGTGTCGCCCGAAGGGTCCTGGTTGACCGCGAGCAGACACGGCACGCCCGCGCCGCGCGCGTACTCGGAGCGGACGAGGTGGCCGGGGCCTTTGGGCGCGACCATGAAGACGTTCACGTCCTCGGGCGGCTTGATGAAGCCGTAGTGGATCGAGAAGCCGTGCGAGAATGAGAGGTACTTGCCGGGCGTCATCGACTCGGCCACCTCGCGCGCGTACACGTCGGCGGCCTGCTCGTCGGGCACGAGCATCATCACGATGTCTGCCTCGGCCGCGGCCTGCGCCACGGGCAGAACTTTAAGCCCCGCGCCTTCGGCCTTCGCCCACGAAGGGCTGCCGGTCTTCAGGCCCACGGTCACGTCAACACCTGAGTCTTTCAGGTTGTTCGACTGCGCGAACCCCTGGCTCCCGTACCCGATGACCGCGACTCGCCGCTCGCGCAGCGCCCCCACGTTCGCATCGTTGTCGTAATAAACTTTCATCTCTTAGTTCCTTTGTTTGTTATGCGATGAAGTCAGGAGTCAGAAGTCAGGAGTCAGAATGTAGAACGGCCGCGTAGCTTTCATTCTGACTCTCGACTTCTGACTCCTGACTTCCTTCTTCGTGAGACACGCGGTTGATGGCGATGTAGCCGGAGCGCGTGATGTCGTTGATGCCGAGGGGCCGCAGCATCTCGATGAAGGCGTCCACCTTCTCGCGGTTGCCCGACGCCTCGATGAGCATGCGCGTGTGCGAGATGTCCACGACCTTCGCGCGGAAGACCGAGACCAGGCTCAAGACCTCCTGCCGCGCCGCGCCCGGCGTGGCCGAGACATCAATCAAGGCCATCTCGCGCTCGACGTGCGGCTGGCTCGTCACGTCGCGCACCTCGCGCACGCGCGCGAGCCGCTCGCACTGCTTGACGATCTGCTCGACCGTGCGGTCATCGCCGCTCGTCACCACGGTCACGCGCGACCATCGCGGGTCGAGCGTCGAGCCGACCGACAGCGTTTCGATGTTGAATCCGCGCGCGCTGAACAGCCCCACGATGCGCGACAACTCGCCCGGCTGGTCGGCGACGATAATTGAAAGCGTATGTCTCACGGCTCTTGCACAATCATGTCCCGCGAGTTCGCCCCGGCGGGAACGATGGGGAAGACGTTCTCCTCTTTGGAGACGAGGACTTCGATGACGGCGACGCCGGGGTGCGCGAGCCCGGCGGCGAGCGTGTCCGCGAGTTCGGCCGGCGTCGTCGCGCGGAAGGCGGCGGCGCCGTAGGCTTCGGCGAGCTTGACGAAGTCGGGCGCGACCGAGATGTCCACCTCCGAGTAGGTGCGCTCGTAGAACATCTCCTGCCACTGGCGCACCATCCCGAGATAGCCGTTGTTCATGACGATGACCTTGACGCCTATGCCGTACTGCACGGCCGTCGCCAGCTCCTGATTCGTCATCTGGAAGCCGCCGTCGCCGACGACCGCGACGACCAGTTCGTCCGGGCGCGCGAGCTTCGCGCCGACGGCCGAGGGCAGGCCGAAGCCCATCGTTCCCAGTCCGCCGCTCGTGATCCACTGGCGCGCGCCGTCGAAGGGGTAGAACTGCGCGGCCCACATCTGGTGCTGCCCCACGTCGGTCGTGATGACGGCGCGCCCCTTCGTCAGACGGTGCAGCTCGCGGATGACCGACTGCGGCTTAATCTTGTCCGAAGAGCCCGAGTAGCGAAGCGGCTGCTCGTGCTGCCAGCCGCGTATGCGCTCCCACCAACCGGCGCGCTTAGCGATGCCGGTCTTCGTCGAAGCCTTGTGCGACTCGATCTCTTTACTCAAGGCCGCGAGCGCCTCGCCCGCGTCGGCGGCGATAGAAAGCGTGGGCGCGACGTTCTTGCCGATGTTGGCGGGGTCGATGTCGATGTGTATGACGCGCGCGCGCGGGGCGAAGGTGGCGAGCTTACCCGTCACGCGGTCGTCGAAACGCACGCCGACGGCGACGAGCAAATCGCTCTCGGCGACGGCCATGTTGGCGGCGTAGGTGCCGTGCATCCCGAGCATCCCCATGCAGAGCGGGTGCGCCGAGGGGAAGCCGCCGAGTCCCATGAGGGTCGGCGTGACCGGAATCTGTAGGCGCTCGGCCAGCGCGAGCAGTTGAACGGAGGCGCCCGAGTTGACGATGCCGCCACCGACGTAGAACACGGGCCGCTCCGACTTAACAATCTCAGCGGCGGCGCGCGCAATCGAAGTCGGGTCGGGCCGACCCTTCTTCTCTCTGAAGGGGAAGGCGACGTGGTCGAGGCGCGAGTAAGCGCAGCGCGCGGCCGAAACGTCCTTCGGGATGTCGATGACGACGGGGCCGGGCCTGCCTGTGCGCGCGAGGAAGAAGGCTTCGCGGACGACGCCCGCGAGGTCGCGCACGTCGCGCACGAGGTAGTTATGTTTCACGCACGGGCGCGTGATGCCGACCGTGTCCACCTCTTGAAACGCGTCGGTGCCGATGAGCGGCAGAGGCACCTGACCGGTGATGACGACGATGGGCGTCGAATCCATGTAGGCGTTAGCGATGCCCGTCACGGCGTTGGTCGCGCCGGGGCCGGAGGTGACGAGCGCGACGCCGACGCGGCCCGACGCGCGCGCGTAGCCTTCGGCCATGTGGACGGCGCCCTGCTCGTGGCGGACGAGGTAGTGCGTGACCTGCTCGCGGTAACGCCACAACTCGTCGTAGATGTGCAGCACCGCGCCGCCCGGGTAGCCGAAGATCGTGTCCACGCCCTCGTTGACGAGCGCCTGCAACAAAACCTCCGCGCCCCTCGGCAAGGTCTCGTCCGCGCCCACCCCGAAGGGCGGCACCGGCTTCGTCTTTGTGATTAGCTGCTCAGCAATCATGTGCAACACTTCCCCGGGAGCGCGGGCATCCCTGCCCGCCAAAGCGTGCGCCAGCACGCTTAGCCGTCATGCATTACTTCTCAACGTCGAGACATAAAGTCTCCCTCTATTCGCGCTTTGCGCTCATGGCGGGCAGGGATGCCCGCGCTCCCGGCGTTAAGGTCTACTTCTTCGGCACGACCTTGACGAACCTGTCGCGCCAGTCTTCGGCGAGCCGCGCGACCTCTTCGGCCTCCGCGTGCTGCTGGCCTTCGGCGAGCGCGTCGCGGTAGTGGCCGAGCAGTTCGCGCAAATTTGTCTCGTCGGCCTCGTCAGCCGGCGTGATGCAGACCTTCGCGCCCGCCGCGAGGCGTTGGCGCAGCGCCTCTTCGTCGAGCCCGAGCTCTCTTTCCAGAAGCAGGTAGACGACGCCGCCCGTCATGCCGGAGCAGAGCCAGGGGCCGGGGTCGCCGAGCACGAGGCCGCGCCCGGAGGTCATGTACTCGAAGGCGAAGCCCTTGAGGTTGGCGCGCGCGGCGATGTTGCCCAACTCGTCGCGCAGGCGTTCGCGCAGACGGCCGCCGAAGATGAGGTCGGCGCCCGACAGACGTATCCCCGCGCGCGAGTCCGCGTCGCCCTGCACGACGAGCAGCCCGGCCTGCGCGCCGTAGGCGAAGCACTTCCCGACCGAGCCGTCCACCATCGCGCCGTCGTGGTTGATGCCCTTCAGGATGCGGACGCGCCCGCCCGACGCGCCCTTCGCCGCGCCGTCCTGCACGCCGCCGTGGACGACGATGTCCACGCCGTCCGAGTTGAACGCGCCGAGCCCGTTGCCCGGCACGCTCCCTTCGAGGAAGTTGAGCACCGCGCGCTTCAGTCCGAGCGCGGGGGCCGTACGGTTGCCGTTGCCGCCGTTACCGTTGCCGTTAAAGAGTTGACTCAGGCGCGCGCGCGTGAACTCGCCCGCGAGGTGCGTCCCCAACGCGCGGTCGCCGCTGGAGACGTTCGAGTCGTCGTAGTAGACGACCTCCTTGCCGGCCTCGGCCAGTTCCGTCACCGAGTTTGAGATGACGCGCGTCAGCGCCGTCAGCGACCGCCGCGCGCGCCCCACCGTCGGCTCCTGCGACGCGACGCAGAGCAGGCACGGCTCCTCCGGCTCCAACAGCCACGCGAGGTCGAGCCGTTCGTGCCCACGCACCTGTTCGAGTAGATCGACACGCCCGACCAACTCGCGCGTCGATGAGAGCCCGGCGCGCGCGGTCTCACGCGCGATCTCCGCCCTGACCTCTTTGAAGAAGCGGACGAGGTGTTCGACGGCCAACTCATACTCGCGCGGCTTGAAGTGCTTCTGCCCGGCGGCGAGCGCCTCCCGCGCGTCCTGCAACTGGCTCGTGATGCCGACGTGGCAGGTGCCCGTGTTGCACTCGCGGCAACTCGTGCACCCTATCGCCGCCATCGCCATCGTCGCGAAGCCCACGCGGTCTGCGCCGAGCATCATCAAACGCACCACGTCGCGCCCCGACTTCACGCCGCCGTCGGCCCACAGTTCGACGCCCCTGCGCAACCCCGCGCGCACCAACGCACGGTGCGCCTCGCGCAGACCTATCTCGACGGGCAGGCCCGTGTGTCTCAAAGAATGCTTGCGCGCGGCACCCGTGCCGCCGTCGTAGCCCGAGATGGCGATGATGTCGGCGCGCGCCTTCGCCACGCCCGTCGCGATGGGGCCGAGGTGCGGGATGGCCGGAATCTTGACCGAAATCTTCGCGCGCGGGTTGATGGTCTTCAGCTCCTCGATGACCTGCGCGAGGTCTTCGATGGAGTAGATGTCGTGGTTGTTCGACGGCGAGATGAGGTCGATGCCGGCGGGCGTGTGGCGCGTCTCGGCGATGCGCGCCGTCACCTTGAAGCCGGGCAGCAGTCCGCCCTCGCCGGGCTTCGCGCCCTGACCGATTTTAATTTCGAGCAGGTCGCACGAGTTGAGCAGCCGCGCGTTGACGCCGAACCTGCCGGACGCGATCTGCTGCCCGCGATGCTCGCGGTAGCGCCCGAGCATGTCGGGAATCTCGCCGCCCTCGCCGTTGACGCAGATGATGTCGAGCCGCTTCGCGCCCTCGGCGTAGGCGCGGAACGACGCCTCGCCCTGCGAGCCGAAGCTCATCGCGGAGAAGTAGAACGGCGCGGCGTGGCGACCCGCGCGCGTGTCTACTTCTCCGCTTCGGGGAGAACTCAACTCGTCCGTTTCTGAAGCACGTATGTCGAGCAGTTGACGGAGCGCGACCGGCTTCGTCTCCTCAATCTCTTGCAGGCGCGCGGCGAACTCCGCGTAAGGCTTCTCGCCGCGCGCGACGCGGCCCGCGACGTTCCACAGCGAAGGCTGTTCGCGGAACTCGCCGGGGAGCGCGGGCGGTCGCTTCTTCGCCAACTCCTCTTCGGACTCGCCGCGCGCGTGCGCCAGCCTGGCGCGCGCGTCGCGGTCGAGGTCCACGAGCGACAGCCCCGCGAAGACCGAGCCGCAGTAGTCCGCGACGCCGAAGAACTCTTCAACGTCGGGCGCGAGCCCGACCGACGCGAAGAGCCGTCCGTAACCGTCCAACTCGTGAATGCCCATCGTCGAGAGAACTTTTTCAATCCCGACCGTGAGCGCGGAAGCGATGTTGAAGATACGCTTGACGCGCTCTTCGTGAGACGCGGCGCCGCGCGCGGCCACGTCGAAGAGGGCGTAAGGGTTGACGGCGTCGGCGCCGCATCCGAGCGCGAAGACGAGGTCGTGGACGTTGCGCAGTGACGCCGCGCGCAGAACCAAACCGGTGTGACGGCGCAGGCTCACGCCCACCGCGTCGCGCTCGTCGCGCAGCCGCGCGTCCACGGCCGCGAGCGCCAGATGCGCGTCGAGCCCAAGACGCGCGCGTCCGTGAGAGCGCGCGTCGTTCAGGATGAGGACGGACGACCTGGACTCCCGAACCAGCCGCACGGCCTCCTCGCGGAGTCGCGCCAGCCCGCGTTCGAGCGTCTCGTCCTCACCAAATGTCGTGTCCAACGTCGCCGCGCGCAGAGCCCCCTCGGCCGCCGCGCCCTCCCTACCACTCTCATCAAACGCCTCGCACAACGCGACGACTTCCGCCAACGTGCGCTGCCCCGCCGCGCGCGCGGCCGCGACGTGAGCCTCTTCGTCTTCCGTTCCCACTCCGCCGAACAGCAGCGGCGCGCGCAACTCTATCTGCCCGACCTCCAACGGCCCCGCGGGCGTCGGGCGCGCGCCGAGGAAGACGCGCGTCGAGAAGTGGTCGGCCTCGCGCTCGCGGTCGATGGCGGGGTTCGTCACCACCGCGACGCGCTCATGAAAATAGTCCGAGACGTTGCGCCGCTTCTGCGAGAGCGCGGCGAGCGGGCCGTCCCAACCGAGGCCGCTGATGGGCTCCTTGCCGGTCTCGGCCATGTCGCGCACTTCCGACTCTTCGATGCGACCCCACCCGAACGCCGCGAGCAGGCGCTCGTCGAGATGCGACTGAACCTCTCCGGGCTGAGAAGGCGCGGCGTCGTCGGGCGACTGCTGCTCTTCGGCGTCCGCCCACTTGACGCGCGCGTTGAGGCGGGCGGGGTGGAAGCGCGCGCGCACGTCTTCGAGCGCGCGCCGTTGCAGTTCGTGATACTCGAAGACCTCGACGCCCACGCCGCGCTTCAAGAGGAAGCCCATCTTCTCGCCGGGCGCGAGCGGGCGCGGGTCGCGCACCATCTGCTCCAAGGGCACGACGCCCTTCTCCGAAGAGGCGAACCACTCCTTCTCCGTCTCGCCGCACCAGAGCGGCCTCAAACCCAGCGCGTCCGTGCTGAAGACTATCTCGTCGGCCTGCCGCGCGATGATGGCCGCCGGCCCCTGCGCGTGCGCGCCGAACGCGCGCCGCCAGTAGCGGTACAGTTCGCGCACCTCGGCGGGGAACCGCTCGATCTCGCTCCACACGGGCGGGAAGGCAATCTCCAGCGCGTTCATCAGGCTCAGCCCGTACTCGAACATGAAGCTCTCGACGGCGCGGTCGAGGATTTGAGAGTCGCTGGCGCGCGGCGGGAGTTGGAAGCCGAGCGCGAGCGACTCGCGCCCGAGTCTATCGACCGAGTTGATCTCGCCGTTGTGGCCGAGCGTCGAGAACATCTGCGCGCGTTCGGCGCGCGAGTCGGTGTTGGTCGAGTAGCGGCCGTGGCCGAGCGAGATGGCCGACTTGAAGTCCGGGTGCGAAAGCTCGGGGAAGTAGCGGCGCAGCGTCTCCGCGTCGCCGCGCACCTTGTAGATGACGCTGTTCGGGCTCAACGACGCGACGTGGACGGGCAACTCGCGTTCGAGCCTGAGAGTGATGTGGAAGATGTCGCGGTCTTCGACGCCGCGCGCGGTGCGCGGCAGCGCGGCCACCTGCCAGAACTCGGGCTCGGCCGCGCGCGCCTGTGGCCCGAGTGCTTCGGTGCGCACGCGCGCCGCTTCGGCGACGAGCACCTCGAAGACCGAGTCTTCAAATAACTCAAGCGCGCGCTTCTTAATCTCCGCCGCCTCGGCGCGGTGCTCGTGCGGGATCATGATGTGCGCGACGGTGAACTGCGCGCGATTGACGAGCGAGCCGCGCAAGCCCGCCGCCTCGAAGCGTTTCGCCCACCGCTCGCGCGGGATGTCGGTCTGGAGCCCGGCGCCGTCGCCCTCGCCCTCGACCTCGCCCGTGCGGTGGCCCATGCGTGCGAGGGCTTCGAGCGTGCGCTTGACGTTGCCGTGCGAGGGCTTTCCGTCCTTCTTGACGTTGGCGATGATGGCGCAGGCGTCGTGCTCCGACTCGTCGTGGCGCCAGCGGCTCGGGCGGTCTTCGACGCCCCGCGCGTTCGCGCGCGCGTGACGGTCGCCGACTCTGTCAGTCGCCTCGGACATAAACTCGTCGCAGGAGTGTCGGGGGAAAAAACAGGCCATCAACTTCTCGTACGTTGATGGCCTGCCGCAAACACTGTAGGTTGCAGTGACAAGCCGTCAGGTTACGCGCTTGCGCGCCGGGACGACTACGGGTACTCGCCCCGCGAGGGCGATGGCCGAAGCCTTCCGGCGCCGCAAGTGCGACTCGACGGTAGTAGCTGGACGCGGATCAGACATTCCACACACCCGGAGACTGGAGACTCCGCGCCCGCCGCTTTGGCACCACACGGCCGGCGCTTCTCTCCCCACTATGAGGGCGGATGCTACAACCTTCGCGCCCATTTGTATAATTGATAATTTTTACAAGTCCATAAATGACCAACGCCCTCACACGCGCGACAGATTCGTCGCGCTTCGCGGCGCAACGACAAAAACGTTGGCAGCCTTTCGCCGCATCGCGGCGCCTGACTTTAGCCCGGCCTTTCAATGTCGGGCTAAATTCAAACGCCGCGATGCGGCGCCGACCCGCCACGACATTTTTGCAGCGGGCTTGAGCACAAGCGACAAGATTGTCACAGTCGCCCGCAGACGCCGGAGACCGTCGCACACGTTTAAGCCTGAAAATTCGATGTTTGAGCCTCGCGGGGCGAGCGGTACGGGCCTTGCCATCTGAGTCCGGCCACAAAGGCTGCGAACACAGACGGAGGTCTTAAGGCTCGTGTCATTGATCCTGAGCGGTAAAGAATTCATCTCGGCCGACCCACTCGGCGCAAGCGTCCTCGCGGGACTTTCAAGGCTCGCCACGCGCAACCCCGTACTCGTCAACGGCGTCCGCCTGAGCGCGCAGGAGTTGGCGGAGTTGGCCGAAGAGGCGCGGCGCACCGAGCGCGCCGTCTGGGTCGGCGCGACGCCGCGCGACGCCGCCCGGTGAGCGCGCCCCACAGGTCATTTCCATGTCGGCAAGCGCCGCAGTCGCTTGACTAACCGCAGACTGGTGTGGCTATTGTCACCGGACGTTTCTCGCTGAGGTGACTTGACGCACATGGAAATGACGCAGCTCGAATTCTTCCTCCAGGTCATCGCCGAGGGCAGCTTCTCGAAGGCGGCGGACGCCGTCGGCCGCACGCAGCCCGCGGTATCCATCGCCATCCGGCGGCTCGAAGAGGAGGTCGGCGCCCCGCTCTTCGACCGCTCGCAGAAGACGCCGACGCTCACGGAGGCCGGCGTCGCCATACAGGACTACGCGCAGCGCATCCTCGCCCTGCGCGACCAGGCGCGCGGCGCTGTCGCCGAGCTGCGCGAGTTGAAGCGCGGCCTCGTCCGCGTCGGCGCCAACGAGAGCACCTCGCTCTACCTTCTGCCGCAGGTCATCCTCGCCTTCCGCGAAAAACACCCGGACGTGAAGGTCGAGATATATCGCAACGTCTCCGAGCGTCTGCCGCGCGAGGTGCTTGAGCGCAACGTGGACTTCGCCGTGCTCGCCTTCGAGCCCGTGGACCGCGACCTCGAATCCTTCTGCGTGCTGCGCGACGAACTCTCGCTCATCCTCAACCCCGAGCACCCTCTGGTGAAGCGCGACGAGGTGACGGTCGAAGAACTCGGGCGCGAGTCCTTCCTCGCGCACAACGTCAAGACGGCCTCGCGCAACAAGGTCATCGAGGTCTTCGCCGAACACCACACGCCGCTCAACATCACGCTTGAGCTGGCGACGGTCGAGACCATCAAGCGATTCGTGCAGCTCAACGTCGGACTGGCCTTCGTCCCGCACATGTGCGTACGTGAAGAACTCGAACGCGGCACGCTCGCCACGGTGCCCGTCAAGGGGCTGACCTACGTCCGCACGCTCTGGGCGACGCACCGCCGCAACGCGACGCACTCGCACGCGGCCGCCGCCTTCCTCTCGGTGCTGCGCCAGCACGCGAAGTCCGTCTCATAAGCCGCGCCTATCGGCCTATAAAAATTTTTGCCACGGTATTTGTTGACAGCCCTCGCTCGGCTTCCTTACTATCCTCTCGGACGGACTTCTCCGACATGAGACGCAACGCGCGCTTTTATTACTTCGCCTTTACCTACCGCTACCCCTACGGGGGCGGCGGGTCGGGCGAATTTCGTGCGTGCGTTGGTGGGCGAGAGATTTAGAGACGCCGCACAAAAAAGATTCGAACCGAGCCGGCCGCGACCCCCGAAGAGGAAGTCGCGGCCGGCTCTTTTAGTGCACGGAGCTTCACAGATGACCATCGAAGACTGGCGGGTCGAGATAGACAAGATTGACGCGGAGCTGCTGCGGCTCCTGAACGCGCGCGCCGAGATCGCCGTCCGCGTGGGCGAGACGAAGCGCGTCGAGGGGCTCTCGGTCCTGAACCGTGGGCGCGAGCGCGAAGTGATTGAACGCGCGCGCCGCGCCAATCGCGGGCCGCTCGACGACGAGGCGGTCGAGCGACTCTTCCGCGCCGTTATACGCGAGTCGCGCCGGCTCCAGACGCAACTGGCCGCACGTCCCGAGGAGGCCGCGAGATGAGCACGGGCGCCGGTCCAACGCGCGTCGCCTTCCAGGGCGAGCGCGGGGCCTTCAGCGAGGAGGCGGCCGTGAAACTCTTGGGCGAGGGCGTCACGCTCGTCCCGCGCCCGACCTTCGAGTCGCTCTTCGCGGCGGTCGGCGAAGGCTTGGCCGAACTTGCGCTCGCGCCCGTCGAGAACACGCTCGCGGGCTCCGTCCACCGCGTCTACGACCTGCTCCTCGACAGCCCGCTCCACATGACGGCCGAGGTCGTCATTCCCATCCGACACTTTCTCATCGGGCTCCCCGGCGCGAAAGAAGAAGAGGTGAAGACCGTCGAGTCGCACCCCGTCGCGCTCGCGCAATGTGAGCACTTCTTCGCCTCGCGCCCCGACATACGCCGCGTCGCGGCCGACGACACCGCCGGCAGCGTCGCCGCCATCCTGCGCCGTGGCGACCCTTCGTGCGCGGCCGTCGCGGGCAGCCGCGCGGCCGACATCTACGGCGGACAGATATTGCGTGAAGGGCTCGAAGACCACCGCGAAAACTACACGCGCTTCGTGCTGCTCGCGCCCGAGCCTTCGGACGGGAGTGACGCGGACAAGCTCTCGCTCGTCGTCAAACTCGCGCACCGTCCGGGCGCGCTCCACCACGCGTTGGAACCCTTCGCGCGCCGTGGCGTTGACCTGCTCAAGATCGAGAGCCGCCCGCTGCGCGGCCAGCCCTGGGAGTACCACTTCTACCTCGACCTGCGCGCGCCGACCGGCGACCCGGAACTGGCGTCGGCGCTCGCGGAACTGCGCGAACGCGCCGCCAGCGTCCGCGTGCTCGGCCACTACGCTTCCGGAAGTAGGAACGATGAACGATGAACTGTAGCGGTTCGTCTTTCAGTTCATCGTTCATCGTTCCGAGTTCATCGTTTTATGACTAAGAGTTGGGACAGGGTGACGGTGGTCGGGTGCGGGCTGGTCGGCGCGTCGTTCGCGCTGGCGCTCCGGCGCGCGGGTGCGTGCGGGAGCGTCGCGGGATGGGACGCGGACCCCGCCGCGCTTGACGAAGCCCTGCGCTTGGGCGCGGTCGATGAGGTCGATGAGGCATTCGCCGGGGGCGGCGTCTCGCGCTCCGACCTCGTCTACCTCGCGGCCCCCGTCGGGCAGATCGTCGAGTACCTGCGCGCGGGCGCGCCGCACGTCGGGCCGGGCGCGGTCGTCACCGACGCGGGGAGCACGAAACGGGAAGTCTGTCGCGCGGCGAGTTCACAGACAGAAAAATCGTGGCGCTTCGTCGGCGGACACCCCGTCGCGGGCAGCCACCTGCGCGGTCCCGCGCACGCGCGCGCCGACCTCTTCGAGGGCGCGCCCTACGTCCTGACTTCGCCCGAAGACGGCAGCGACCCTGCGGCGCTCGCGGCGCTCGCAGAGACGTTCACCTCCTTCGGCGCGCGCGTGCGCGTGATGCGCGCGGCCGAGCACGACCGCGCGCTGGCGCGGCTGAGCCACCTGCCGCAGCTCGTCTCGTGCGCGCTGGCGGCGACCGTCGATGAAGAGATTGATGACGCGGAACTCGCCGCGCTCGCGGGGCCGGGCTACCGCGACATGACGCGGTTGGCAAAGAGCCCCTGGGGCATCTGGCGCGACATCCTCGCGACGAACTCGACGGAGGCGGCCGACGCGCTCGACGCGCTCATACTGAAACTCTCCACCGCGCGTGACGGGCTGCGCGAACACTCCCGTCGAACGCTTGAAGACACTGAAGGCGCGCGCCGGGGCGAAAGTCTCGACGCGGCGCGCGCGCTGTTCGGCCGCGTCCGGCCGAGTTAACCCTTATGCTAAAGGCTGTCAAAGACATGATTCTTATCCTCGACCCGAAAGTCGCCGCCGGCGGCGAGGCGTACAACCAGTTGATGGAGCACCTCGCGCGTCTGCCCAACATCGAGCTGCGCGTCCACCAGGAGCAGGGCGCGGAGAAGGCTCTGACCGAGGTCTATCTCATCGGCAACACGGCCGCGCTCGCGCTCGAAGACATGCGGGCGCTGCCCGGCGTGGACCACGTCGTCCGCGTCTCGGAGGAGTACCGCGTCGTCGGCCGCCACAAGGACGACGAGCGCCCCACCTTCTTCGGCTACAAGGGCGTCCGCTTCGGTCAGGACACTTTGAACGTCTTCGCCGGCCTCTGCGCCGTGGACACGCGCGAGCACGTCGAGCAGATGATGAAGGCGCTGCAAGCCCACGGGCAGGTCTGCACGCGCATGGGCGCCTACAAGCCGCGCACCTCGCCCTACTCGTTCCAGGGGCACGGCAGCAGTTGCCTCCCCTTCGTCTTCGAGCTGGCGGGCAAGTACGGCATCAAGGTCATCGCGATGGAGGTGACGCACGAGTCGCACATCGAAGAGATACGCGCGGCGCTCGAAGAGACAGGGAGCCCGACAGGCGTCATGCTCCAGATCGGCACGCGCAACACGCAGAACTTCGAGCTGTTGAAGTTCGTCGGCCGCCAGCGCGACTTCCCCGTGCTCTTGAAGCGCGGCTTCGGCATCACGTTGGACGAGTCTCTGAACGCGGCCGAGTACCTCGCGAGCGAGGGCAACCGCAAGGTCGTCTTCGGCCTGCGCGGGATGAAGACTTCAATCGGCGACCCGCACCGCAACTTCGTTGACTTCGCGCACGTGCCGGTCGTCAAGCGTTTGACGCGCATGCCCGTCTGCATCGACCCGTCGCACTCGGTCGGCGCGCGCACGTACGCGCCCGACCGTCTGCTCGACATCCTCCACGTCACCGCGCAGGGCGTCATCGCCGGGGCGAACATGATCCTCGTGGACTTCCACCCCGACCCCGCGCGCGCGCTCGTGGACGGCCCGCAGGCGCTCACGCTCCGCGAGCTGCCGCACTTTCTCGAAGACGTTTCGCTCGTCCGCGAGACCTACGAGAAGCGCGTCCGGCTGGCCGCCCGCGCGGCCGAGAGGAAAGAGCAGCCCGTCGAGGTCAAGGTTTAACTCTTCGCCGGGAGCGCGGGCATCCCTGCCCGCCAAAGCGTGCGCCAGCACGCTTAACGACGAAGCGCCATATCTCAATCTTGAGGTATGGCGCTTCGTCGTATTCGCGCTCTCGCGCTCATG
>DASVGG010000029.1:0-3637 GCA_036379655.1 Pyrinomonadaceae bacterium | reverse complement strand
CACCGCCTCGGGCGTGCGCGCCGCCTGCTCCTCGAACAGCTCGTGCAGGCACGCCTCTCGCCGGTAGCGCCCCGCGGTCGCGTTCCACCCTTCGAGCGTCAGCGCGCGCTCGCCCGGCGTCAGCAGCGGCAGAGCGTCGATGCGCCGCGCGGGCGACCCGACGACCGCCCCGAGCAGCACGGAGAGGTGGCCGGCGATGCGCGCGACGGTCGAGGCGTCGAAGAGGTCCGTGTTGTACTCAAGCACCCCGCTCAAACGTCCCTCGGCGTCTTCCCGCATTAACAGGCCGAGGTCGAACTTCGCCGTCTTGTTATCGACATCCAACAGGCTCAACTTGACGCCCGAGAGTTCGAGCGCGGAGGTCGGGGCGTTTTGGAGGATGAACATGACCTGGAAGACGGGCGAGCGGCTGAGGTCGCGCTTCGGTTGGAGAGCCTCGACGAGCCGCTCGAACGGCGCGTTCTGATGCGCGTACGCGTTCAGACACGTCTCGCGCACACGCCGCAGAAGATTGACGAAGCTCGGATTGCCGGACACGTCCGTGCGCAGCACGAGCATGTTGGAAAAGAAGCCGACGAGGTCTTCCGTCTCGCTGTGATTACGGTTGGCCACGTCCGAGCCGACCAAGATGTCTTTCTGATTAGTGTAGCGACTGAGCAGCACTTGCCACGCGGCCAGCAACGTCATGAACAGCGTCACGCCTTCGCGGCGGCTCAGCTCGTTGAGCGCCCTCGTCAAGACGGCGGAGAGTTGGAACGGCTCGCGTGCGCCCCTTTGCGTCTGGACTGCGGGGCGGGGACGATCCGTCGGCAAATCGAGCGCCGCCGGGGCGCCCGCCAGTTGTTTCTTCCAGTAGTCCAACTGGATCGCCAGGGTCTCGCCCTGAAGCCACTGCTGTTGCCAGACGGAATAATCGGCGTACTGAACTTCCAACTCCGGCAGCGTCGAAGCCTCGCCCCGTGCGTAAGCGGCGTAGAGCGCGGCCACCTCCCGGATCAGCAAGCTTAACGACCACGCGTCTATCACGATGTGGTGCATCGTCACTAAAGCCACGTGCTCGCGCCCGCTCAAGCGCAGCAGCCTCGCGCGAAGTAAAGGCCCCTCGGCGAGGTCGAAAGGTTGCCCGGCCTCGTCGGTGATTAACCGCCCCACCCGCGTCTCGCGTTCGACGGCCCCCATGTGACTCAGGTCTGTGACGGGGAGGGCCACGCCCGCCGCCGGGTTGATGATCTGCACGGGCTGCCCGTCCGCCTCCGCGAAGGTCGTGCGCAGCACCTCGTGGCGGCGGACGACCTCGGCCAGCGTGCGCTCGAACGCGGCCACGTCGAGCTGCCCCGTCAGGCGCACCGCCATCGGCACGTTGTAGGCCGCGTCGTCGAGTTGCAGTTGGTGTAGCAGCCAGAGCCGCTGCTGCGCGAAGGAGAGCGGGAAGCGGTTCTGCTCGCGTGAGACGCGCGAGATCGGCGGAACCCGCGTGGCCTGTCCCGTCTCGCGGGCCGACTTAATCTTTTCCGACAGCGCCGCCACGGTCGGCGACCCGAACAGGCCGCGCAACGGCAGCTCGACGCCGAACTCGCGGTGCAGCCGCGAGATGACCTGCGTCGCGCGCAGCGAGTGCCCGCCCAGCTCGAAGAAGTCCGACTCCACTCCCACCCGCGCCAGCCCCAGCACTTCCGCCCAGATCGCGGCGACGGCCTCCTCGGTCTCGTCGCGCGGGGCCACGTAAGACTCTTCCGCGATGCGGTTACCGACCTCCAACCGCAACAACGCGCGGCGGTCTACCTTGCCGTTGGGGGTGAGCGGCATCTCCGGCAGCAGCACGAAGGCCGTAGGGATCATGTAGGACGGCAGCTTCTCCGCCAGGTGGCCATGCAACAACGGCACGAGCCGGGACGCGAACTTCCCCTGAAGCGGGTTGTTGACGTAGCTGTCCCACGGTTTCAACTCGATTACTTCGTCGGCCGTAGTGAACGCCTCGGTCGGGCTTGAGCCGTGACGTTTGAAGACCACGTCATAGGAGGCGACTTCACTAAAGTCGTTCCACAGCACCTCGACCGCGTATGGCAGAGACTCGCCCAAGGCATAGAGGTCTTCGGGGTCAACCCCGTCGCCCGACCGTGAAGGGGGCAGGGCCTCGCGCAGCGCCCCGACGGTCTCCTCGGCACGCATGTTCGACAGCAGCTCGACCATCCGGCACTCCGCCTCGCACCGCGCGTTAGGCACGCCGGTGACGCGCAGGGCGGGCGGGCGGTTGTCGGCGAGAAACGCGCGCAGGGCGGGCAGAGAAAGTCCCTGTTCCTCCCAGTTCAGCCGCGTGTAATCTTCCCGCGCGGGGGCTTCGCCTCCGACCTTCAGAATCACGTCGTAGCGGAACAGCGAGAGCTCGTTGTGATAGCTCCCGCGCTTGTGGCGGACGTGAACCTCGGTGATGTCCGGCAGGTGATGTTTCAGCGCGTGGAAGAAGGCCGGGGCGATCACCAGCTCCTCTTCCAGCAGGATGCTTTTCTGTACCCGCTGCCGCAGTTGTGAGACGGTCAGCGCGGGCGGCGCGTGATGCAGTTGGACGGAAGTGTGGAACGTCTCAAGCGAGGGCAGGCTGCGCACGTCCCCGAGGAAGATGTGCCCGCCCGCCTTCACCGTCTTGACCGCGCCTTCGAGAACCTTCAGTAAGTAATTAACGTCGGGGAAATACTGGATCACCGAATTCAATACGATAGCGTCGAAGGCCCCGGCCTCGAAGTCCGTGAAGTCTTCGGCAGACCGTTGGAGCAGGGTTACTCTGGACGAATCCTGCGCCGCCCGGAGCTGCCGAACGTAGCGCAGGGCGTTGGGCGAGAAGTCTGTCGCACAATATTCCTGACAGTGTGGGCCGATTCGACTCAAGAGGAGGCCGGTGCCGCAGCCGATTTCGAGGACGCGCGCGGGACGGAGCGCGAGGATGTTGCTCACCGTCCGCTCCACCCACTCCCGCATCTCGCCCGCCGGAATCGCCTCCCCCGTGTAGCTGCTCTCCCACCCCGACAGGTTCAGCGTCGGGTCGGCCCCCGCCGCCGTCTCCTGCGCGTAGGTCTCGTCCCACGCCATCCGCCACTGCGCCGTCAACTCCGCGTGCCGCGCCGTGGCCTCCGGCCCTTCGCCCTCTGTCTCGCCCGCACCGCGGCCCGTCACGACGTAAGCCACCAACTGCTTGTCGCCGCCCGCGGACTCTTCGCACGCCACGACCACGGCCTCGCCTACCGCCGGGTGCTGCCCGAGCGCCGCCTCTATCTCGCCCAACTCGATGCGATGCCCCCGCACCTTCACCTGCTGGTCCGTGCGCCCTAAAAACTCCACCTCCCCGTCCGCCACGTACCGCGCCACGTCCCCCGTCCGGTAGAGCCGTCCACCCGCCTCCCGCCCGAACGGGTCGGGCACGAACCTCTCCGCCGTCAGCCCCGGGCGGTCGAAGTAGCCCCGCGCCAGCCCGTCGCCCCCGATGTACAACTCGCCCGCCACCCCCGCCGGCACCGGTTCCATGTATGCGTCCAGGACGTAGAGTTGCGTGTTCGCCAGCGGCCGCCCGATGGGCACCGCCACCGCCACCGCCCCCGTCACTCGCTTGAGCGCCGACCAGACGGTCGTCTCCGTCGGCCCGTAG
>DASVGG010000028.1:0-2753 GCA_036379655.1 Pyrinomonadaceae bacterium | reverse complement strand
CGTGGCGGGCGAGTTGTACACGACTGGCGCGGGGCTGGCGCGCGGTTACCTGAACCGGCCGAGTCTCACGGCGGAGAAGTTCATTCCCGACCCGTTCACTGCGGAGGCGGGCGGGAGGATGTACCGAACGGGCGATGTGGCGCGGTTCCTTGCCGATGGGAGGATCGAGTACCTGGGGCGGGCCGACCACCAGGTGAAGGTGCGGGGCTTCAGGATAGAGCTGGGTGAGATCGAGGCGGCGCTGGAGCGATACGAGGGCGTCGAGCGCGCCGTCGTGATGGTGAAGGAGGCCGAGGGCGGCGACAAGCGGCTGGTGGCGTACGTGGTGGCGAAAGACGGCCGCGAGGTGACGGCGTGGGAGCTGCGCGGGACGCTGAAGGCGGGGCTACCGGAGTACATGGTGCCGCAGGCGTTCGTGCTGTTGGGCGAGTTGCCGTTGACGCCGAACGGGAAGGTGGACCGCAAGCGTCTGCCCGAGCCGGAGGCGGTGGGCGGGAGCGAGGGCGAGTACGCGGCGCCACGGACGCAGGTCGAGGAGGTGCTTGCCAATGTCTGGGCCGAGGTGCTCGGGGCGGTGCGCGTCGGCGTCAACGATAACTTCTTCGAGTTGGGCGGCCACTCGCTGCTCGCCACGCAGGTGATGTCGCGCATCCGCGCGGCCTTCGGCGTCGAGCTGCCCTTGCGCAGCCTCTTTGAGGAGCCGACCGTCGCGGGCCTTTCGGCGCGCGTCGGGGACGCCATGGCCGTGGGCGGCGCGCGCGCGCGGCGCATGCCTCCGCTTGAGCGCGCGCCCGTGGGCGAGGAGCAGCCGCTGTCGTTCACGCAGCAGCGTCTGTGGTTCCTCGACCAGTTGGAACCCGGCAGCGCCTTCTACAACATCGCGGCGGCGGCGCGGCTCGTCGGCGAACTCGACGCCGCCGCACTCGCGGAGAGTTTGCGTGAAGTGGCGCGGCGCCACGAAGCGTTGCGGACGAGGTTCGTCAGCTCCGACGGAAGTCCCACACAGATCGTCGATGCGCATCCGCCGCTCGACGTGCAGACCATCGACCTGAGTCATCTGCCCGAAGCCGAACGCGACGCGGAGGCGCGACGCCTGGCGCAGGAGGAGGCGCGGCGCCCGTTCGACCTGGCCCACGGGCCGCTGCTGCGCGCGGGGCTGCTTAAGCTGGACGAGCGTGAGCACGTGCTGTTGGTGACGATGCACCACATCGTCTCGGACGGCTGGTCGGTCGGCGTGCTGATGCGCGAGGTGGCGGCCCTCTACGACGCGTTCTCGCGCGGCGAAGAGTCGCCGCTCGCGGAACTGCCTATCCAGTACGCGGACTTCGCGCGCTGGCAGCGCGAGTGGTTGAGCGGCCCCGTCCTCGACGAGCAGCTCTCCTACTGGCGTCGGCAACTCGAAGGCGCGCCGCCGACGCTGGAGCTGCCCACGGACAGGCCCAGGCCGGCGGTCCAGAGTTTCAACGGCGCGACGCAAAAACTGGTCCTGCCCGAGGCGCTCTCCGAATCGCTCAGGGCTTTGAGCCGGGCCGAAGGCGTCACGCTCTATACGACCCTTCTGGCGGCGTTGCAGACGCTCTTCCAACGCTACTCGGGGCAGAAGGATTTCACGGTCGGCTCGCCCATCGCCAACCGCAATCACCTTGAGACGGAGGGGCTCATCGGCTGCTTCACCAACACGATGGTGATGCGCGCGGACCTCTCCGGCGACCCGACGTTCCGCGAACTCCTGCGGCGCGTCTGGGAGACGACGCTCGGCGCGCACGCGCACCAGGACGTGCCGTTCGAGAAGCTGGTCGAGGAGTTGGCGCCCGAGCGCGACCTCAGCCGCTCGCCGCTCTTCCAGGTCATGTTCGTCCTGCAAAACGCTTCGGCGGAAGGGCGCGTGAGCCTCCCCGGACTCGACCTCGCCCTGCTCGACACAGACGGCGGCACCTCCAGATTCGACCTGACCCTTTCGATGGCGGACACGGCCGGAGGTTTGACGGGGACGCTTGAGTACAACACGGACCTCTTCGACGGAGAGACCATTACCCGGCTGCTCAGCCACTTCATCAGCCTTCTGTCGGCGGCCACGGCCGACCCCTCGCGCAAAGTCATCGACCTCCCGCTGCTCGCTCCGGACGAGCGCGAGCTGATACTCGAAGGCTGGAACCAGACACAAGCCGACTACCCCTCGGACCTCCTCATCCACCAACTCTTCGAGGAACAGGCCAGCCGCACGCCCGACGCGACGGCCCTCGTCGGTGGCCCGCATCGTCTCTCCTACGACGAACTCAACCGGCAGGCGAACCGTCTCGCACACCGCCTGCGCGCGCTCGGCGTCGGCGCGGAGTCGCGCGTCGGCGTGATGCTCTCGCGCTCGCCCTCGATGTTGGTCTCATTGCTGGCAGTCCTGAAGGCCGGAGGGGCTTACGTGCCCCTCGACCCCGCGTACCCGCGCGACCGCCTCGCCTTCATGCTGGCGGACGCCGACGTGCGCGTCCTGCTCACCGAGTCGTCGTTCCTCGACATCCTGCCCAAGCGTGAGACACAGGTCATCTGCCTCGACTCGGCCTCGGGCCTCGATGCTTTCGCCTCCGAGGGCGACGAGAACCCTGCGAGCGTCACGTTGCCGGAGAACCTCGCCTACGTCATCTACACCTCTGGCTCGACCGGAGTCCCGAAGGGCGTGGCCATCGCGCACAGAAGCGCCGTCGCCTTCCTCGACTGGGCCAGAGGCTTCTTCTCAGAAGATGAACTCTCGGCGGTGC
>DASVGG010000027.1:0-11971 GCA_036379655.1 Pyrinomonadaceae bacterium | reverse complement strand
GCGGCCGACCTGCTGCTCGACGCCGAGCGCGTGGCCGACAACGCCCGCGAAGAGGCGCACGCGGCGGCGGTCCGCGCGCTCGACCGTTTGAAGGCGGAAGGGAAGTGGGACGAGGAGAAGGAGCGCCGCAAGCGTCTGCTGAATCTTGTGCGCGCCGTCAAGGCCGGTGCGGCTCGCCCGCACGCAGGGTTGGAGGAGTCGGACGCCGAGGCCGTGAAGGCGGTCGATGTGTGGCGTGCCGCGCTCGCGCGCGTTGAAGAGGCACGGGCCGAGTACGAGAAGGAGTTCAACGCGGGCGTCGCGCGGGTGTCGGGGGAGATAAGCAGGCTGGCGGGCGAGGGACGTTTCCGCGAGGCCGTGACGTGGCAGAACCGTCGGGCGTTACAAAGCTGCCTGGACTATCTGGCTTCACGCAACGGCACGCGCGACAGTCGTCGGCGACAGCACGAAGAGTTGGCGGCGAGCTACCTGCAACGCTACTGCGTCAAGAACGACACGATTGGTTTCTTCGGCCCCGTTGCCTGGGCGCGGCTCGACGAGACGGAAGGTGCGTTGAAGGCAGAGCCGGGCGCGGAGTTTCTGGCCGCGCGTCAGGTCTACTTCGAGGGGTGGGGCGTGGACATGCTGGCCGCGCAACTCAACGGCCGCAGGGAACTGAGGCCGTGGATGCCGCCGCGTCTCCTGCCGTTCGCGCGCGTCGAAGGCGACACGCTTCATCTTCCGTTCAAAGCGCCGATGCGTCTGCCGGCGCGTCAGGCGGCCGTGTTGCGCGCGTGTGACGGCGAACGCACGGCGAAGGAGATCGCGGGCGAAGTGTTGCGCGCCTCCGCCGTGAACGGCGCGGGCGGCGAGCGGGAGGTTTACGCGCTGCTCGAAGCCTTCGCGTCGCAGGGGTTGATTGGTTGGGGATTCGAGGTGCCGCTGGAGAGTTATCCCGAGCGGACCCTACGCCGGTTGCTGGAACGCATCGGGGACGACGCGGCTCGACGCGAGGCGTTGACCATGCTCGACGACTACGAGGCGGCGCGCGCGGCGGTGTCGGCGGCGGCCGGCAATGCCGACACGCTCGCTGCGGCGATTGATAACTTGGAAGGGGTCTTCACGCGGCTGACGGGCGAGGCATCGACGCGGTCGTCGGGCAAGACCTACGCCGGCCGCACACTCGTCTACGAAGACTGTCGGCGCGACATACAGGCAACGTTCGGGCGCGACCTCGTCGATGAACTCGCCGCGCCGCTCTCGCTTCTGTTGCGGAGCGCGCGTTGGTTCACGTACCAGGTGGCGGTCGGCATGCGCCGCTCGTTCGGTGAAATTTACGCGAGGCTCGCGAGCCGCAGCGGGAACCGCGTCGTGGACGGCGTCAGCTTCTGGACGCAGGCGCAGGCGAGTCTCTTCGGCAGCGACCTGCGCGTGCTCGACGAAGTGCGGAGCGACTTCCAGCGGCGCTGGGCCGATGTGCTCAACCTTGAGCCGGGCGGCGGGCGACGCGAGTACACGAGCGAGGCTTTGCGCGAGAAGGTGGAGGCCGCCTTCGACGCGCCGCACGCGGGCTGGTCCTACGCGCGTTACCACAGCCCGGACGTGATGATCGCGGCCGACGGCGCGGAGGCCGTGCGGCGCGGCGAGTACCAGTTCGTGCTCGGCGAAATACACGTCGCGCTCAACACGCTGAGCGCGGCCTTTCAAATCGCGCAGCACCCCGAACCGGCGCAACTCTTCCAGGCGCTCGAAGCGGACCTGCCGCAGACGCGTCTCGTCTCGGTGCCGCCGAAGGAGTGGGTGTCTCTGACTGCGCGCACGCGCGTGGCCCTCGTCTCGCCGAAAGATTTTAGACTCGTCTTCGGGAACGACCCGACGGGCGTCGCGCCGTCGCAGGCGGTACCGATTGCTGAGCTTGTGGTTGAAGAGCGCGGCGGCTCGCTCGTCGTCCGCACGCGCGACGGCCGCCTCTGTCTCGACATCGTCGAAGCACTCTCGGACGCGCTCTCGAATCTCGTGGTGGATCACTTCAAGCTCATGCGCCCACAGGGCCGCAACCCGCGTGTGAGCATCGACCGGCTGGTGGTGGCGCGCGAGTCGTGGTACTTCGCGCCCGCCTCCCTGGGCTGGGCGTGGGTGAAGGACGAGGCCGAGCGCTTCGCCGCCGCGAGGCGTTGGGCGCGAGCCGAGGGGCTGCCCCGCCGTTGCTTCATGAAGGTGGCCGTCGAGCCCAAGCCGTCCTACGTTGACTTCGACAGTCCCATCTACGTCGGGCTCATGGCGAAGTCCGTGAGGCGCACGGCCGAGGCGGGCGAGGGCGCGGGCGTGGTGGCGGTGTCGGAGATGCTGCCCGAAGTGAATGAGACGTGGCTGCCCGACGCCGAAGGACGGCACTACACCAGCGAACTCCGCATCGTCGCACTCGACCTCGCGCGCCCTTGAGCGCCGGGGTCGCGGCGGCGACCGAACTGATGATTTAACTAAACTCTTGAAGAGGTAAGGCTGATGGATAACATTGATAACGACGACATCCTGATTTTGAAGGGTAAGGAAGTGGCGGAGATTCTGACCGGGCGCGAGCGCGACCTGATCGAGGTCGTGCGGGTCGCTTACAAGGCGCACGCCGCCGGGAAGAGCTCGCTCCCGCACTCGACCTTCCTGCGTTTTCTTGAGAGCGAGAAGAACCGCATCATTGCCTTACCGGCCTATCTCGGCGACGGCTTCGGGGTGGCGGGCATCAAGTGGATTTCTTCCTTTCCCGACAACCTGAGCCTCGGGCTCGACCGCGCCTCGGCCGTGCTCATCCTGAACTCGACGACGACGGGCAGGCCCGAGGCCATCGTCGAAGGCTCCATCATCAGCGCGCGCCGCACGGCGGCGAGCGCGGCGCTGGCCGCCGAGACCTTGCTCGAAGGGAAAGAGGTCGAGTCGGTCGGCATGGTCGGCTGCGGCCTCATCAACTACGAGACGGCGCGTTTCCTCCGCGCGGCGCTGCCCGGCCTGAAGCGGCTGACCATTTTCGACCTCGACCGCGCGCGCGCCGAGCAGTTCAAGCGCGTCTGCGGCGAGTTGTTCGAGGAGAGGGCCGTGGCCGACGACCTGCGGTCGTTGCTGCGCGAGAACAAACTCGTCGCGTTCGCCACGACGGCCGTCCGCCCGCACGTCTCGGACCTCTCGGACTGCGCGCCCGGCAGCCTCATCCTGCACACGTCGCTGCGCGACCTGACGCCCGAAGTGATTCTCTCGTGCGACAACGTCGTGGACGACGTTGACCACGTCAGCCGCGCGCAGACCTCCATCCATCTCGCGGAGCAACTCGCGGGCGACCGTTCGTTCGTCCGCTGCACCCTGGGCGACATTCTTCTGGGCCGCGAGCCCGCGCGCCGCGACGACGAGAGCGTGACGGTCTTCAGCCCGTTCGGCCTCGGGATTCTCGACCTCGCCGTCGGCAAGTACGTGTGCGACCGTGGCGTCGAGCAGAGCAAGGGCTCGGTCATCAGTTCGTTCCTCCCTTCCACGTGGGTCGAGGGGCGGGCCTGAAGTCGAGCGTGGTTTTGTGAGAGAGCCGGGTGGGCCGCGAGCACGGAGGCAGGTGTGATGAGCGCAGAGACGAGAGAGTCGGGACAGAAGAAGCTCGGGGCGGCCAGAAGAAAGGCCGTCGGGCCGTCGGCCCAGAACTGGGTGAAGGCCGAGCCGCTCTACCCCGGCAGAAGTCTGCCGCTGTTGATTCAGCCCGCCGTCGGCGGCATCGATTTGCTCGAATGGGTCGGGCGCGAGCGCGACTTCGTCCGCCGCCACCTGCACGCGCACGGCGCGCTGCTCTTCCGCAACTTCGACCTGCGGGGCGCGGCCGCGTTCGAGAGCTTCGCGCGCGCCGCCTCGGACGGCGAACCGCTGCCGTACAAGGAACGCTCGTCGCCGCGCAGCCGCGTCGCGGGCAACATCTACACCTCGACCGACTACCCGTCCGACCAGAGCATCTTCCTGCACAACGAGAACTCGTACCAGCAGAGCTGGCCGATGAAGCTCTTCTTCTACTGCTCGGTCGCCGCGCCGAAGGGTGGCGAGACGCCCATCGCCGACGTGCGGCGCGTCTACGAGCGGCTGTCGCCCGCGCTCAAGGATCGCTTCGCGGAGAAGGGTTGGATGTACGTCCGCAACTTCGGCGAGCACTTCGGGCTGCCGTGGCAGACGGTCTTCCAGACGAGCGACCGCGCGCAGGTCGAGAACTACTGCCGCGCCAACGGCATCGAGGTCGAGTGGCGCGACGGCGACCGTCTGAAGACGCGCGCGCGACGCCCCGCCGTCGCCACGCACCCGACGACCGGCGAGCAGGTCTGGTTCAACCACGCGACCTTCTTCCACGTCACGACGCTCGCGCCGACGGTGCGCGATGTCTTCCTCTCGACCTTCAAGGAGGAAGACTTGCCGACGAACACATACTACGGCGACGGCACGCCCATCGAGGAGGCCGCGCTCGAAGAACTGCGGGGTGCCTATCAAGAGGAGACCGTCACGTTCCCCTGGCGCGAGGGCGACATCCTCATGCTCGACAACATGCTCGCCGCACATGGGCGCGCGCCCTACTCGGGGCCGCGCGAGATACTGGTCGGAATGACGGAGCCCTTCAGCCGCGCGTAGGGCTGACGGGGCGACGACGCCTCACCACACCTCACCACACAATGCCTCTCACCGCGAGGATTAATCCAGATGTCCAGTCTCATATCCACATACCCCGGTAAACTGTCCGAGGAGTTCTACAACATCGCCACGCTGACGGGGCTGCTCCGTTGGAGGGCGCTGCGCCAGCCGGATAAGGTGGCCTACACCTATCTGACGGACGGGGAGTCGGAGGAGGTCAGCCTCACTTACGCGGAGTTGGACCGGCGCGCGCGCGCCGTGGCCGCGCGGCTGCAACAGACGGGGCGGCGCGGCGACCGCGTGCTGCTGCTCTACCCGCCGGGCCTCGGCTACGTCGCGGCCTTCTTCGGGTGCCTGTACGCGGAGATGATCGCCGTCCCGGCCTACCCGCCCGACCCCTCGAAGTTCAGCCGCAGCCTGCCGCGCCTGCAAACAATGCTGGCCGACTCGGGCGCGGCGGTCGCGCTCACGACCGAGCCGATCCTGTCGCGCGCGCGGCTCCTCTTCGACGAGTCGCCGATGCTCGAATCGCTCGACTGGATGTCGTTCGACGAGACGCCCGTGGGGGCCGAAGACGGTTGGCGCGAGAACTCGGGCGTCAGCACCGACCTCGCCTTCCTGCAATACACCTCGGGCTCGACGGGCGCGCCCAAGGGCGTGATGCTCACGCACGAGAACCTTCTGCACAACGCCAGCCTCGTCTACCACGGCGTCGAGCACTCGGACGGCGACAAGTACGTCTCGTGGCTCCCTGTCTTCCACGACATGGGTTTCATGGCGGGCATCCTGCAACCGCTCTACGCCGGCATCGGCGTCGTCTCGATGTCGCCCGTGGCCTTCTTGCAGAGGCCGCTGCTGTGGCTGCAAGCCATCTCGCGTTACCGCGCGACGACGAGCGGCGGGCCTAACTTCGCCTACGACCTCTGCGCGCGCAAGGTCACGCCCGAGCAGCGCGCCGAACTCGACCTGAGCAACTGGAGCGTCGCCTTCAACGGCGCCGAGCCTATCCGCGCCGAGACCCTCGACCGGTTCGTGGAGGCGTTCGGCCCCTGCGGCTTCAAGCGCGAGGCTTTCTACCCCTGCTACGGGCTGGCCGAGGCGACGCTCATCGTGACCGGCAGCGGGAAGACGCGGCAGCCCGTCAGCAAGGCGCTCCACGCGCGCGCGCTCGAAAACAACCTCGCCGTCGAGGCGGCGGACGTGGCCGCCGGGGCGGAGGCCCGGACGCTCGTCGGCTGCGGGCGCACGCTGCTCGACCAGAAGGTGCTCGTCGTCAACCCCGAGACCCGGATTCGCTGCGAGTCCGGTGAAGTCGGCGAGGTGTGGGTCAGCGGCGCGAGCGTCGCGCAAGGGTACTGGGGCAAGCCCGACGAGACCGAGTTGACCTTCCGCGCCTCGCTGCGCCACACGGGCGAAGGCCCGTTCCTGCGCACGGGCGACCTCGGCTTCATGAGCGGCGGCGAACTCTACATCACGGGCCGTCTCAAAGACCTCATCATCGTTCGCGGGCTCAACCACTACCCGCAGGACGTGGAGCTGACGGTCGAGCGCAGCAACCCCGCGCTGCGCCCCGGCTGCGGCGCCGCCTTCTCGGTCGAGGTCGAGGGCGAAGAGAAGTTGGCCGTCGTGCAGGAGATCGACGTGCGCCGTCAGCCCGACGTGGACGCCGTCCTCGACGGCATCCGCGAGGCGGTGGCGCGCGAACACGAGTTACAGGTCTACGCCGTCGCGCTCATCAAGCCCGGTCGCATCCCCAAGACCACCAGCGGAAAGATTCAACGCCGCGCCACGCGCGCGGCCTTCCTCGCGGGCAAGCTCGACATCATCGCGGAGTGGTCGGCCGATAAGGTCGCGGCCGACGCGCCGGAGGAGCAGCCCGACGCAGACGGGCCTCGGCAGGAAATCTCGGAGGTCGCCGCTTGGATGTGCGCGCAGATCGCGGCCCGTCTCGGCGTGGCCCCCGCGAGCATCGACGTGCATCAGCCCATCGCGCGCTACGGCCTCGACTCGCTGGCCGCCATCGAGCTGGTGCACGGCATCGAGACTCAGCACGGCGTCGTGCTGCCGATGACGAGTTTTCTCCAGAGCTTCAGCGTCGCTGAACTGTCCGCGCAGATCACAGAGCGCCTCGCGTCACCCGCCGACGGCGCGCGCGGCCGTCTCACGCGACCCGAGCAGGAGGCGGCCGAGTACCCGCTCTCGCCCGGCCAGCAGGCGCTCTGGTTCCTGCACCAACTCGCGCCCGAAAGCCCCGCCTACAACATCTCGGCGGCCGTGCGCGTCGAGGCCGAGCTGGACGTGCCGGCGCTGCGTCGCGCCTTCGAGAAGATCGTCGAGCGCCACCCGTCACTGCGTGCCACCTTCAACGCGTCGCAGGGCGGCCCCGCGCAGGCGATCAGCGACGGCACCCCTTTCCACTTCGGCGAGGAGGACGCGGAAGGTTGGGACGAAGCAAGGCTCGATGAGCGCCTGCTCGGCGAAGCCAACCGGCCGTTCGATCTGGAGCACGGCCCGCTGCTCAGGGTGTGGCTCTTCCGCAGGTCGGCCGGCGAGCACGTGCTGCTGTTGGCCGTCCACCACATCGTCGCCGACTTCTGGTCGCTGGCCCTGTTGATGCACGAACTCGGCGAGCTGTACGCGGCCGAGCGCGCGGGTTCACAGGCTGTGTTGCCCGCGCCGTCGCTGCGCTACACGGACTACGCGCGCTGGCAGGCCGAGACGATGGCCGGCCCCGAGGGCGAGCGGCTTTGGGCTTACTGGCAGAAGCAGCTCGGCGGGCCGCTGCCCGTGCTCAACCTGCCGACCGACCGGCCCCGTCCGCCCGTGCAGACTTACCGTGGCCGCTCCTTCTCCTTCAGGCTGAGTGCGGAGCTGACGGCCGGGCTCAAGGAGTTGAGCCGACGCCACGAGGCCACGCTCTACATGACGCTGCTGGCGTCGTTCCAGGTGTTGCTGCATCGCTACACGGGTCAGGAGCAGTTCCTCGTCGGCTCGCCGACGGCGGGCCGCCGTAGCGCGGAGCTGGCAGACATCGTCGGCTACTTCGTCAACCCCATCGTCCTGCGCGCCGACCTGTCGCAAGACCCGAGCTTCGAGCAGTATCTCGACCGCGTGAGGCAGACCGTGCTCGGGGCGTTCGAGCATCAGGAGTACCCGTTCCCGCTCCTCGTCGAGCGTCTTCAGCCCGAGAGAGACGCGAGCCGCTCGCCCATCTTCCAGGTCATGTTCGCGCTCCAGAAGACGCACCTGCCGACGGGCGAGAGCCTTTCGCTCTTCGCGCTCGGCGAGGCGGGCACGCGCCACACCTTGGGCGAGTTGCCGCTGGAGTCAGTCGCGCTCGAAGAGCGCGTCGCGCAGTTCGACCTGACGCTGATGATGGCGCAGGCCGAGGACGGGCTGGCCGGCTCGCTCCAGTACAACACGGACCTCTTCGACGACCAGACCGTCGAGCGCATGGCGACGCACTTTCAGACCCTCGTCGAGGGCATCGTCGCCGACGCGCGCGCGCGTCTGTCCGGCCTGCCGCTCGTGCCCGCGAACGAGTCGCACAAACTGCTGGTCGAGTGGAACGAAACGCGCCGCGAGTACGACGCCGAGGCGTGCGTCCAACGCCTCTTCGAGGCGCAGGCCGAGCAGACGCCCGACGCCCCGGCCGTGGTCTGCGGCGCCGAGTCGCTGACCTACGGCGAGCTGAACGCGCGCGCCAACCAGTTGGCCCGACGCCTGCGCGCCGCTGGCGTCGGCGCGGAAGATACGGTCGGCATTCTGACGGAGCGTTCGGCGTCGATGGTCGTCGGACTGCTCGGCGTGCTCAAGGCCGGCGGCGCGTACCTGCCGCTCGACACGGCCTACCCGCGCGAGCGCCTCTCCTTCATGCTGCGCGACGCGCGCGCGCGCGTGCTGCTGACGCAGGACTCTCTGGCCGCCGAGGTCGAGGGTGAAGGGCTGCACGTCATCCGTCTCGACGCGGACTGGTCGGAGATCGCGCGCGAGGACGAAAGCAACTTCGACGGCGGCGCCGCGTCCGACAACCTCGCCTACGTCATCTACACGTCGGGCTCGACCGGCACGCCCAAGGGTGTCGAGATTGCGCACGGCGGTCTCGTCAACCTCGTCAACTGGCACCAGCGCGCCTACGGCGTCACGGCCGGCGACCGCGCGACGCAGCTCGCGGGCACGGCCTTCGACGCTTCCGTCTGGGAGCTGTGGCCGTACCTCACGGCCGGGGCCTGCATCTACATGCCCGACGACGAGACGCGCGCCTCTTCGTGGAAGCTCCTGCGTTGGCTGGCCGACAACGCCGTCACCATCTGCTTCCTGCCGACGCCGCTCGCGGAGGCCGTGGTTGAGGAAGCACTGCCGCCGGGGCTGGCCCTGCGGGCCGTGCTGACCGGCGGCGACGTGCTCCACAGGGCGCCGCGCAAGGCGCTGCCCTTCATGCTGGTCAACCACTACGGCCCGACCGAGAACACCGTCGTGACGACGCGCGCCGCCGTGGCGCAGGGCGTCGAGGAATCGCTCACGCCGCCGCCCATCGGTCAGCCCATCGACAACACGCGTGTCTACCTGCTCGACAGGCATCTGCGCCCCGTGCCCGTCGGCGTGCCCGGCGAGATGTACGTCGGCGGCGAAGGGCTCGCGCGCGGCTACCGCCACCGCCCCGGCCTGACGGCCGAAAGGTTCATCCCCGACCCCTTCGCCGCGGAGCCGGGCGCGCGCCTCTATTGCACGGGCGACCTCGCGCGCTACGCGCCCGACGGTAACATTGAATTCCTCGGCCGCCTCGACCATCAGGTGAAGGTGCGCGGCTACCGCATCGAACTGGGCGAGATCGAGGCGTTGCTGGCCCGTCACGCAGACGTGCGCGAGGCCATCGTCATCGCGTGGGAAGACGTGACCGGCCACACGCGACTCGCAGCCTACGTCACCCCCGCGACCGAGCACGCGAACGCGGCTCCGCTCCAGAGCTTCCTTCGGGAGAAGCTGCCGGAGTACATGGTCCCGTCGTCCTTCATCTTCGTCGAGGAGATGCCGCTGACGGCCAACGGCAAGATCGACCGCGCCGCACTACCCGCGCCGGCTGCACAGGGCGCAGAGGCAAGCGAGGACGCGGCGCAGCCGCGCACGCCCGTCGAAGAGCTGCTGGCCGGCATCTGGGGTCAGGTGCTCGGGCGCAAGCGCGTCGGCGTCAACGACAACTTCTTCGAGCTGGGCGGCCACTCGCTGCTCGCCACGCAGGCCATCTCAAGAATCAGGGAGACGCTGAAGGTGGAGATACCGCTCCACCGTCTCTTCTCCGCGCCGACGGTCGCGGGCCTCGCCGCGCACGTCGAAGACGCGCTCCGCGCGGACCAGCCGCTCGACGCGCCGCCCCTCGTCCCTGTGCTGCGTGACGGCGACCTGCCGCTCTCGTTCGCGCAGCAGCGCCTCTGGTTCCTCGACCAACTTGAGCCGGGCAGCGCGTTCTACAACATCCCCGCCGCCGTGCGCCTGCGGGGCAGCCTCGACCAGAGTGTTCTGGAACAGAGCCTCAACGAGATCGTGCGCCGTCACGAAAGTCTGCGCACGACGTTCCCAGAGGTCAACGGGCAGCCGGTCCAACTCATCACCGCCCCGCAGCCCCTTCCGCTCACGACGCTCGACCTCAGAGACCTGCCGGCGGACGAAAAACTTGAGCGTGTCAACGCGGCGGCCGTCGAGGAGGCGCGCGGCCCCTTCGACCTGTCGGCGGGGCCGCTGACGCGCGTCACACTGCTGCGGCTGGACGAAGACGAGTACGTGCTGCTCTTGACGCTGCACCACATCATCGCGGACGGCTGGTCGATGGGCGTGTTGATGCGCGAGCTGACGGCGCTCTACAACGCCTACTCGCGCGGCGAAGCCTCGCCGCTTCCCGAACTCCCCATCCAGTACGCGGACTTCGCGCGCTGGCAGCGCGAATGGCTCTCGGGCTCGGCGCTCGACACGCAGCTCGCATACTGGCGGCAACAGCTCTCGGGCGCCCCCGCGTTGCTGGAGCTGCCGTCGGACAGGCCGCGCCCGGCCGTGCAGTCCCACCGTGGGGCGCAGCGCACAGTGACGCTCGGGCGTGAACTGAGCGCGGACCTGGCCGCCTTGAGTCGCAACGAGGGCGTGACGCTCTTCATGCTGCTGCTGTCGGGCTTCCAGGCGTTGCTGTCGCGCGTGACGGGGCAGGAGGACGTGTCGGTCGGCACGCCCGTGGCCGGGCGCGGACGCGCCGAGGCAGAGGGGCTGGTCGGGCTCTTCGTCAACACGCTCGTGCTGCGCGCGGACCTTTCGGGCAGACCCAGCTTCAGCGAGCTGCTCGGGCGCGTGCGCGAAACGTGCGTCGGCGCCTACGCGCACCAGGACGTACCGTTCGAGAAGCTCGTCGAAGAGCTGGCGCCCGAGCGCAACCTCAGCCACTCTCCGCTCTTCCAGGTCATGTTTGCCTGGCAGGACTCGGCGCTGCAAACGCTCGGGCTGACCGACGTAGAGCTGTGTGAGATTGACGGCGACACCTGCACGTCCAAGTTCGACCTCACGCTCTACATGTCCGAGAGCAAGGAAGGTCTGGTCGCGCGCGCCGAGTACAACACGGACCTCTTCGACGCAGAGACCATCGGCCGCCTGCTATCGTACTTCGCGAGCCTGCTCGCGGCGGCCACGGCCGACCCCTCGCGCAAGGTCATCGACCTCCCGCTGCTCGCCCCGGACGAGCGCGAGCTGATACTCGAAGGCTGGAACCAGACCGAACAGCCTTACGACCGCCACGCCTGCCTGCACCAACTCTTCGAGCGGCAAGCGGCTCTCACGCCCGACGCGACGGCCCTCGTCGGCGGCCCGCACCGCCTCACTTACGATCAACTCAACGTCCGCGCCAACCGCCTCGCCCATCGCCTCCGCGCGCTCGGCGTCGGCCCCGAATCGCGCGTCGGCGTCATGCTCTCGCGCACGCCCTCCGTGCTCGTCTCGCTCCTCGCGGTACTCAAGTCCGGCGGCGCCTACGTGCCCCTTGACCCCGCGTACCCGCGCGAGCGGCTCTCCTTCATGCTCGACGATGCCCGCGTCAAGGTGCTGCTCACAGAGACGGCCTTCCTCGACATCCTGCCCGGGCACGAGGCACAGGTCATCTGCCTCGACGCCGACGTTGATGCCGATGACATCGCACTCGGCGCCGAGGGCAACGAGAACCCGGAAAGCATCACGCTGCCGGAGAACCTCGCCTACGTCATCTACACCTCTGGCTCGACCGGAGTCCCGAAGGGCGTGGCCATCGCGCACAGAAGCGCCGTCGCCTTCCTCGACTGGGCCAGAGGCTTCTTCTCAGAAGATGAACTCTCGGCGGTGC
>DASVGG010000026.1:0-1406 GCA_036379655.1 Pyrinomonadaceae bacterium | reverse complement strand
CGACGTTCTAAACCCAGCTCGCGTACCGCTTTAATGGGCGAACAGCCCAACCCTTGGGACCTACTCCAGCCCCAGGATGCGACGAGCCGACATCGAGGTGCCAAACCATGCCGTCGATATGGACTCTTGGGCAAGATCAGCCTGTTATCCCCGAGGTACCTTTTATCCGTTGAGCGACAGCGCTTCCACAAGCCACTGCCGGATCACTAGTCCCGACTTTCGTCCCTGCTCGACTTGTCAGTCTCACAGTCAAGCTCCCTTGTGCACTTACACTCGACATCTGATTGCCAACCAGATTGAGGGAACCTTTGGGCGCCTCCGTTACTTTTTAGGAGGCAACCGCCCCAGTTAAACTACCCATCAGGCACTGTCCCTGACCCGGATTACGGGCCGAAGTTAGATGTCCAAAGTGACCAGAGTGGTATTTCAACGATGACTCCACCCGAACTGGCGTCCGGGCTTCAACGTCTCCCACCTATCCTACACAAGCCACTCCGAACACCAATACCAAACTATAGTAAAGGTCTCGGGGTCTTTCCGTCCTGCTGCGCGTAACGAGCATCTTTACTCGTACTGCAATTTCGCCGAGTTTATGGTTGAGACAGCGGGGAAGTCGTTACTCCATTCGTGCAGGTCGGAACTTACCCGACAAGGAATTTCGCTACCTTAGGATGGTTATAGTTACCACCGCCGTTTACTGGCGCTTAAGTTCTGAGCTTCGCCTTGCGGCTAACCCGTCCCCTTAACGTTCCAGCACCGGGCAGGCGTCAGTCCGTATACATCGCCTTACGGCTTCGCACGGACCTGTGTTTTTAGTAAACAGTCGCTTCTCGCTGGTCTCTGCGGCCACCCCCAGCTCACCGTGTAAAACGGATCACCAGACGTGGCCCCCCTTCTCCCGAAGTTACGGGGGCATTTTGCCGAGTTCCTTAACCATAGTTCACCCGAACGCCTCGGTATTCTCTACCAGACCACCTGAGTCGGTTTAGGGTACGGGCCGCCATGAAACTCGCTAGAGGCTTTTCTCGACAGCATAGGATCATCCACTTCACCACAATCGGCTCGGCATCAGGTCTCACCCTGCATGAGTGGCGGATTTGCCTACCACTCGGGCTACACCCTTACCCCGGGACAACCACCGCCCGGGATGGACTACCTTCCTGCGTCACCCCATCACTCACCTACTACAGATCTGGTTCGCCGGCTCCACCACTTTCCATTCCCCGAAGGGTCCGGAACGGCTTCACGGACTTAGCATCGCCTGGTTCGATGTTTGACGCTTCACAGCGGGTACCGGAATATCAACCGGTTATCCATCGACTACGCCTGTCGGCCTCGCCTTAGGTCCCGACTTACCCTGGGCAGATCAGCTTGACCCAGGAACCCTTAGTCAATCGGCGCACACG
>DASVGG010000025.1:0-1107 GCA_036379655.1 Pyrinomonadaceae bacterium | reverse complement strand
GAAGCGCACATCTTCATGCCGAAGGACACGCCGCGGGCGAACGTCGTCGAGTGTGAATTGACGGGAGCGCACGTGACTTTGATGGACGGACTCATCACCGATTGCGGCGCGGAGGTCGGGCGGCGCAAGGAGGCGGAAGGCTGGTTCGACGTTTCGACCTTGAAAGAGCCTTACCGCGTCGAGGGCAAGAAGACGCTCGGCTACGAACTGGCCGAGCAGTTGCAGTGGACGCTGCCGGACGTGTGCATCTACCCGACGGGCGGCGGCACGGGACTCATCGGGATGTGGAAGGCTTTCGAAGAGATGGAGCAGATGGGCTGGATTGACGAACGGCGGCCGCGGATGGTGACGGTGCAGGCCGCGGGCTGCGCGCCCATCGTCCGCGCGTTCGAGGAAGGGAAGCGCTTCGCCGAAGAATTTCAGAACGCGCACACGACCGCCTCCGGTCTGCGCGTGCCGAAGGCCATCGGCGACTTCCTCATCATCGACGCGTTGCGCGCGTCGGGCGGGACGGCCGTCGCCGTGACGGACGAAGAGCTGCTCGAAGCGGCGAAGGAGATCGGCGCGGCCGAAGGATTGTTCGTCGCGCCCGAAGGCGCGGCGTGTCTGCCCGCGCTCAAAGTATTGATCGAGCGCGGCGAAGTGGGCCGCGACGAACGGGTGGTGCTCTTCAACACGGGCGCGGGCGTGAAGTACCTCGAAAGCTTCGGCGGTTGAAGCGCTAGGCAGTAATCAACGCAGGACGTAAGGCTATGAAATTCGGAACTCGGACTCTCTTCACGTTGCTTCTCATCGTCGTCGCGGTGGCATCGTCGTCGCCGAACGCGAGCGCGCAGCGCGTCACGGCTGCGGCCGCGCGGCAGACGACCGCGTCGGCCGCGTTCGACCAGAAGCGCTTCGAGGCGCTGCGCGCCGAAGGCTTCGAGGCGCTTTATAGTTTGGACTACGACAAGGCGCGCGCTCGCTTCAAGGAGATCGCGCGGCTCTACCCGGAGCACCCGGCCGGGCCGCAGTTCCTCGCCGCGAGCGTGTGGCTGAAGACCTTGAACGAGTCGCGCCGTCTACAGGCGTCGCTCTACAACAACGAGGGCTTCTACAAAGAGAAGG
>DASVGG010000024.1:0-10298 GCA_036379655.1 Pyrinomonadaceae bacterium | reverse complement strand
GTGGAGGTGGCGCGCCAGCCCCGTCGCGTTCCAGATGTGGTCGTGTCCTAAGACCTCCTTCTGGTACGTGACGAATTGCAGACAGACCGCGAACGAGTGCTTCGACTGCGGCTGCCTGCGCCCCTTCCCGCGCCTCCTCCCGCGCCCGCCGGGCCGGGCTTCCGCACCGGCGACCGGGCGCGGCGGCGCGAGGGGGGTGGGCGCGGGAGGCACGCCTTCGGGGAACAGCCGCGGGGGCATGACCGCCTCAGGCCCGGCAGGTTGAAGCGCGCCGGCCTGGGGTGGCTGTTCGAGCCACGTCATCCACGGGTGGGGCGGGAAGAAGACTCGGATGTCCTCAGTGCTCACGTTGCCGCGTGAGACCTGGATGAGCCCGACCTCCTCCAACTCCATCAGGTGATGAGATAATTGCCCCTCGTCCTCCCCGAGCGCGGTGGCCTGCACCCGGAAGTGGAGTTGGACTGCCCTGCGAGAGTTGGCCTGTTGTGCCATCGACGCGTAGGTGAGCTTCGCTCCGGGGCCAATCTCCTGGCGCGACAGCAGCCAGAAGGGGACGAAGGCCCCGGCGAAGAAGTGGTAGACGTTGAAGTTCGCTTTCAATCACACTAATCCTTAACTTTTAGAGATTGATACAGCGAACCCTTACCTACCACTAATCTTTTTATTCAAGTAGCTGGCAGATTCTGATTGGTGAAGATGTTGGTGAAGAGGAATGTTATAGCCCGGTGTTCGTATCGTCGGGGTAACGGTTGAGGTAAAGCTTACCTTCGTAGTCCACGAGACCGAGCGTTACCTGTTCGAGGAAGCCGCGGCGCCCGAGCACGTTGCGCTGGAAGGTCTCATCCTCGGCGAAGGCGACGAACGCGCTGAACTCCAGACCCGCGACCGTGAAATCCACCTCGTGCAGGTACACCACAAAACTGCCGGTCACCGTCCCGATGACCTGGCGGAGGCCGTCGGCGATATCGAGCCCCAGTTGCTCGCCGTGTGAGCGGGCGAAGACGCAGAGGGACGCGCCCGTATCGACCTTCGCCTCACAATCCACTTGCGCCCGATCCAGGCGGAGCGTAACGGCGACGGTAATACCCGGGTTACCCGCGTCATAGCTCAACGATTCCGAGAAGGACAGCCGATGGGCCATCACCAGCCGCCCCACTCCGCCACTTCGTCGGGCTTCGGCAGGTAGGTGACAAAAGCGCCGGGCTTGCCCGCCGAGAGCGCCTTCTCTTTGGCCTCGCGATAACTTTGCCCGACGGCGACGAGCGCCGCCCCGTCGAGCGCGACGTGCTGCCCGCCGTATTCGGCGCGGTGTGACTTGAGCCACTCCAGGCGTTGCCGCCGCACATCAGCGGACAGGCCATCATCCTTCTGACCGTGCGTCTTCCCCCCATCGGTCGCGGATCGCGGACTCTCTTCCAAAAGCCTTTCCGCCAGCTCGCGCCGTTCGTCGGGCGCGAGCTTGCGCGCCTCGCGTAAGACTTCATCAAGTGTCGTGCTCATAAACGTCATCCCGGCCTCACCGCCGGCCCCGCACGCTATGTTAAGCCTTCCGCGCGGAGGCGTCCAGATTAGCGCCCCTTCCCGCGCTCCTCTGAAGGTGTGAGCCGTCGTGCATCTTCCTTTAAGGTCGCACGGAAAATAAGGCCGCCACATCCCCGACAGGGTGCGGCGGCCTTTTGCCCGGCCGGCTGTCCTCACCGCCAGCCGGCCGAGCCGTGCAGGACGCGTCCAAGTTCGCGCCACGAACCGAGCACCAATCCCGCGCCAAGTTGGGAGGCCGCCGCGCCCCTTCCCTTCGCCCATTACGCGGCGGCCAACGCAGCACAGCCCGCATCCCCAAAGCGGACGTGCGGGCGTGAGGCGTGCGCGCCCCCGCGCTCGCCTCTGTTCAAATTCCGCGGGGCCACCGCGCCTCACCCTCACCTCCACGCGGCGACCCCGCACGGCACAGCCCGTACCCGCCTGGGCGAGCGTGCCAATGGATGAGCGCAGGGAGACGAACGCCCATCCTCGCCAAGCCCGTTACATCGCGCCGGTCTGCGCGCTGGTCCGCGCTGACAGTTGCGACAAGACTGCAAACAGTCTCACGATTCCCTTCCCTTCTTACGCGCCAGGAGGCGCGCGACCGTCTCAGGAATCGCACCCACGTCGCCGGGCTTCCGCAGGAAGGTATTAGCACCAGCGCGGCTGGCGTTCCGTCGGCGCTCGCAGTTGCGCGAGCGCCGTGTGCCGCCCCCTGCCCTTCAACATTGAATCTAAGCTCTGGCGACTGAGGCCGAGCAATTCGGCCGCGCGAGAGACGATTCCGCCCGCCTCCCTTAGCGCTCGCTCGATGATCCGAGCCTCATAACGCAGCACAACATCATAGAAGTTAAAGCCCTTCCACGTCGGCGGCGTAGGAAGCTGGCCGATGAGGAACAGCATGCGCCGGGAGGCTTCTAGTAGTTTGTCTTTATGTTCCTGATTGCCGGAGCGTGAGAGCAACTCGGCAGCGCGGTCGTAAGTGGCGGTCAGATCTTACGCCTGCATCTTATCGCCTAACTCTTCGAGGATGGTAAGAGCTGCCAGCCCGCGGCTTCTAAGTCGCCCGCGTTCTGCCCGACCTCAATAGCGCGTTGCAGCGTCAGGCGTGCGACTTTGTGACTACCAACGCGAGCGAGAGTGATTCCATGAGTCGTCAGAGCTTCAGCTAATAGCGATTGCTCGCCACCCCTTTCAAGAGTCTGGACAGCAAACCTGACAAGCCTTTCGGCTTCGGTAGTGCGACCTTCGGCCAGCAACACCCTTGCGCGGGTGTCGTCTACCTGCGCCGTGTGTACGTCGTCCTTCATGCTGGTAAAGAGAGCTTGCGCGTGGTCTAGGTGTTTGTGAGCTTCGACGAATCTCTTAATAGTGCAGAGTCCCGCTTGCTCGAAATGAATTGACAGAGTGCCGAGCGACATTCCCATCAAACTTGCACCTCGCTTCATGATCAAGAAGCTGTCTAACGCTCGACTTCAGCGTGGACTCAAATCAAGCGGGGGTTCACAAATGTGATCGTGCGTAAGTGATCCCGGCCTGTAGGTTACTGCGGGTCTTGAGGCCGCCCAGATCGACGCCCAACTCGACGAGCGACCTAGCCACCCTGGAGCGTATGCCGGTTAGGACGACCTCCGCCCCGAGTAGCCGTACGGCCTGCGCCGCCCGGATCAGTACGCTCGCGACGTGTGTGTCCACCGTCGGCACGCCGGTGATGTCGATGATGGCGATACGCGCGCGCCTGGCGACGACACCCTGGGAGACCACCGCCAGCACCTGTTCCGCGCGCTTCGCGTCGATGGTCCCGACCAGCGGCATGATGACGACACCGTCGCTCAGAGGGATGAGCGGGGTGGACAACTCTTCAAGCATGGCCGCCTGCATGCGGATAACCTCCTGCTGGAGGACCGCCCTTTCCTGGTCCGCCCGCAAGCGCTCTGCGCTCTGCTCCTCCAACTCGGCGTGTGCACGGGCCAACTGCGCCGTCCGCCTCTCAACCCTTGACTCCAGCTCTTCGTGAATCTGGCGCAGGGCTTCTTCGGCCTTACGCCGCTCGGCGATTTCGTTCTCCAGCTCCCTGTTGGCCTGCCGCAGTAGCTCGGCCTGCCGCCTGACCTCCCGCGTCGTCCTGTACAGGTCGACGAACGCGGACACCTTCGCCTTCAGCACCTCGGGCGCGAAGGGCTTGAACATGTAATCGACCGCGCCAGACGAGTAACCCTTGAATACCTGCGCGTCGGACTGGTTGATAGCCGTGAGGAAGATGATCGGCGTGTGCCGCGACTGCTCGCGCTCTCTCGCCAGGCTCGCCGTCTCGTAGCCGTCGAGCCCTGGCATCTGTACGTCGAGCAGGATCAGGGCGAACTCCTTGTTGAGGAGGTGCTTGAGGGCTTCCCGGCCCGAGCTGGCGCTGACGAGATTCTCCCCCATGTCGCCGAGCACCGCTTCGAGGGCAAGCAAGTTTTGCGGATGGTCGTCCACCATCAGGATGTTGACTCTCTCTTGAGGCTGCATCTCCCTACCTGTTACTGAATTCATGAATTATTCGAAATGCCCCGAGCCCGTGCCATCCTCAGGGCTGCGGCTTTCGGGGTCGCGCCCGGCCAACGCCGCGATGACCGAGACCAGTTCACCCAGGTCGAGCGGTTTCGCGAGGTGGGTCTGGAAACCGGCCGCGGCGGCCCGCCGGCGGTCCTCGTCACCGGCATAGGCTGTGAGGGCGACGGCCGCGAGACGTTTCCCCGTGGCGCCCTCGCGCCGGCGCACCTCACTGATGAACTCGTACCCGTCAACTTCGGGCATGCCGATGTCGGAGACCAGCACGTCGGGTTCCCACCCCTTCAGCGTGGCGAGCGCCTCCCCGGCCCCGGCGGCGGTCTTCACCTCGGCCCCGGAGACGGTCAGCATGAAGGCAATCAGCTCACGCGTGTCCGTCTCGTCGTCTACGACCAGCACGCGCAGTCCCTCCAGCCCGCCCTGGCGGGGCTTCGAATGCTCGGTGGAGTCCGACGTTGTTATGGCGCCGTCGGCGGCGACGGGGGCGTTTATCAAGGGCAGGGTGACGCTGAAAGAGGAGCCGCGCCCTTCACCGCGGCTGTCGGCGCGGATGGTGCCGCCGTGAAGTTCCACGAGGTGACGCGCGATTGCCAGGCCGAGGCCAAGGCCGCCGTGCCTTCTGGTCGTCGTCCCGTCGGCTTGGCGAAAGCGGTCGAAGACGTGCGGCAAAAAGTCCGCGTTAATGCCCTGCCCCGTGTCCTCCACGGCGAACACGATGTGAGAGTCCACGCGCCTGAGTCGCACGGCGACTCGCCCCTCCTCGGGCGTGAACTTGACGGCGTTCGAGAGCAGGTTCCACGCCACCTGTTGTAACCGCATGGCGTCGCCGAGAAGCGGGCCCGGCATCGGCTCCAGTTCTACGTGAAGGCGAATGTTCTTGGCACTTGCCGCCGGTCGCACCGAGTCCACGGCGGCCGCGATAACCCCGGCGATTTCGACGGGGCGAGCGTCAATGCGCAGTTTCCCCGTGATGATGCGCGACACGTCGAGCAAGTCGTCTACCAACTGCGACTGCGCCTTCGCGTTGCGCTCAATGGTTTCGAGCGCCCCCGCCACCGCGTCCGCAGGGAGGTTTCCAGAACGCAGCAGGTGCGTCCAGCCGAGTACCGACGTGAGGGGCGTACGTAGCTCGTGCGAGAGCGTGGCGAGGAACTCGTCCTTGGCTCGATTGGCAGCCTCCGCCTCGGCGCGCGCGGCCTGCTCGCGCACGAGCAGGCGGGCACGCTCCTGCTCGGCCTGCTCGCGCTCGGCGACCTCCTGTTGCAATTCCGCGGCGTGGCGCTGCGCGTCGGTGTAGAGCCGCGCGTTCTCGTAGGCCACGGCGCCCTGCGCCGTCAGGGTGGCCGCGAGCCGCTCGTCCGCCTCGCCGAACTCCTCCGCGTCGAGCTTGTCGCTCAGGTACAGCCACCCGTAACTGTGCGCCGCCGTGAGGATGGGCGCGCCCAAAAAGGAGGGCACAGGGGGCCCGGGCGATGTCGAGTTAGCGGCTGCCCGCCGCAGTGGGCGGCGCTCGGCGAGCAGAGGGCCAAGAATCTCCCCGCCGACTTCGAGGAGGTTGCCGCCCGCGGCCGCGCGCGCGTCGTGGCCGCAGGCGTGGAAGTAACGGAGCGTCTGCCCGTCGTCTTCGAAGATGCCGACCGCGGCGTAGCGCGCACCGACGATGACGCGCGCCGCTTCGCAGAATTTTTGCAGCACCCGGTCCGGGTCACGCTCGACGGCCAACTGCTGCCCGAGGTCGATGAGCATTGACAGACGCCGGAGGTTCGCGTTCTCCAGTTCGACGTTCTTCTCGCGGAGCAGGTCGGCCTGCCGTGTGATCTCCTCCGTCTTCTTGAACAACTCGACGAAAACCGCCACCTTCGACCTGAGGATGGCCGGCTCGACCGGCTTGAGGATGTAGTCAACGGCCCCAAGCGAGTAGCCCTTAGCGAGGAGCGCGCCGCCCGCGTTGTCGGCCGTGAGGAAAATAATGGGGATGTCGCGCGAACGCTCCCGCCCGCGGATGAGGGCCGCCGTCTCAAGCCCGTCTATCCCGGGCATGTACACGTCGAGGAGGATGACGGCCGCATCGCGGTCGAGCAGGTAGCGCAGGGCCTCGTCGCCCGAAGAAGCGCGCACCAGGTCGCGGTCGGGGGCGGCGAGGATCGCCTCAAGGGCGAGCAGGTTCCCCTCGTTGTCATCGACCAGCAGGATGTTGATTTTTTGCGGCTGAGCCTCTGACATGCGCGTCACCTCACCGCCGCCCGACCGAGCGTGTTCAGGAAGGGCGCGATTCCTTCGAGCGGCAGAATCCGGTCTGCGGCCGCAGCGTCGAGCGCCGCCCTTGGCATCTCGGGCGCCAGCGCCGTTGCCGGGTCCTGCACGACGGCCAGCCCGCCCGCCGCCTTGATCCGCGCAAGGCCGCGAGCCCCGTCCCCATTGGCGCCCGTGAGGACGACGCCGACAACGCCCCCGCCATAGGCATCGGCCGCGGACTCGAAGAGAACGTCGATGGACGGGCGCGCGAAGTAGACGGGGGGCTCGGTCGAGAGTGCGAAGTTGCCTCGCTCGATCAGCAGGTGGTAGTCACGTGGCGCGAGATAGACGCGCCCCGCGTTGATCGGCTCCTTGTCCTCGGGCTCCGATACTCCCCACCGGCAGCAGCGCTGCAAATACTTACACAGCTCGCTGCCGGGCTCCTTGCTGCGGTGCTGCACGAGAACCAGCGGCCACGCGAAGTCCTCCGCGAGGCCCGTGAGCAACACCTGCATGGCGGCCAACCCCCCGGTGGACGTGCCGACGACGACGACCCTCTCCCCCGTCACCCTACCTCACCTTCCGGTACAGCCTGTTGTCCGCGTCCAACTCCTCGTACTCCGCCTCGCGCGGGGTGAAGCGGAGCGACTCCTTGTTCCCGACGCCGAAGACCCCGAACATGACGAGGCTCTCGTAGATCAGGTTGTGCACGCGCTTCTGAAGCGTCTTGTTGAAATAGATCATTACGTTGCGGCACAGGATGACGTGGAACTCGTTGAACGAGCCGTCCGTGACCAGGTTGTGCTCCGAGAAGACGAGGTTCTCCTTGAGCGACGGCTTGAAGATCACGTGCTCGTACTGCGCCGTGTAGTAGTCGGAGAAGGAGCCCTTGCCCCCACCCTTCATGTAGTTGCTCGTGTACTCCTGCATGGAGGCGAGCGGGAAGATGCCTTCCCGGGCCTTCCTCAGGACCACCGGATTCATGTCGGTGGCGTAGATGCGACAGCGCGGGTAGAGGCCCTCCTCCTGGAGGAGGATAGCCATCGAGTAGACCTCCTCGCCGGTCGAACATCCCGCGTGCCAGATGCGGACGAAAGGGTAGGTCCTGAGCAACGGCACGATCTTCGCCCGGAAGGCCAGGTAGAAGCCCGGGTCGCGGAACATCGAAGTGACGTTGATGGAGAGCGTGTGCAGAAAGCGTTCGAGGCACGCCGCGTCGTGCAGCAGCTTCGCCTGGAGGGCCGAGACGCTCTCGACGCCCTCCCGCTGCACGCTCTCGCGGATCCGCCGCCTGAGCGAGGCCGGGGCGTAGTTGCGAAAATCCGCCCCGTAGTAGCGGAAGACCCCTTCGAGGAGCAGCCCGATCTCAATCTCTTCGAGCTGCTCCTCCCCCCCGTGTAGTGGCCTCTCAACCAAGCGTGCCCTCCTGCCGGTAGAGCCAGACGCGGAGCAGCGACAGGAGCTGGTCGATGTCGAGCGGCTTCGAGATGTAGTCCGAAGCCCCGGCCTCGATGCAGCGGTCGCGGTCGGCCTTCATCGCCTTGGCCGTCAGCGCGATGATCGGGAGCGACTTGTACTGCGGCATCTCCCTGATCGCGGCCGTCGTCTCGTAGCCGTCCATCCCGGGCATCATGATGTCCATCAGGATGGCCCGGATGCCGGGCGTCCGCTCCAACACCTCGATGGCCTCGCGGCCGTTCTCGGCGTGGACGACGACCATGTTCTGGCTCTCTAACGCGCTGGTGAGCGCGAAGATGTTGCGCACGTCGTCGTCGACGACGAGCACCTTCTTGCCGGCGAGTACGGGGTCGCGGCGGTGCATCTGCTCCAGCACGCGCCGCTTCGGCTCGGGCAGATTCGCCTCCACGCGATGGAGGAAGAGCGCGGTCTCGGCCAGCAGGCGCTCGGGTGAGCTGACCTCCTTGACGATGATGGCGTCGGCCACCTTTCGGAGCTGCGTCTCCTCCTTCTCCGTCAGCTCTTTGCCGGTGTAGACGATGATTGGCAGCTCCGAGTGACCCGGCTCGTTCTGAATCCTCTCGATCAACTCGAAGCCGGTCATGTCGGGGAGCTTCAAGTCGAGGACCATGCAGTCGAAATGCCCCGTGGCGAGCGCGGCGAGCGCCTCCCCGCCGGAGGCCACGGCGGTGGTGACGACATCGCCGTTACCTATCAACTCGACGATGCTCATCCGCTGCACGTCATCGTCCTCGACCACCAGCAGACGTTTGACGCCGCGCTGGACGAAGGTGGCTATGTCGTCGAAGGCGCTCGCAAGCTGCTCCCGGCTGACGGGCTTCTGGAGCTGCGTGATGGCGCCCATCCTGATGGCGCGCTGACGTTGCGCGTCTCCCGACGAGATGATGTGAACGGGGATGTGGCTGGTGTGGGCGTCATGCTTCAGGCGGTCGAGCACGGTCCAGCCGTCGCGGTCGGGCAGCATGATGTCGAGCGTGATGGCGTCGGGCCTGTACTTACGCGCCAGTCCCAGCGCCACATCGCCCCTCGTCGCCACCAGGCCCTTGAACCCCTTTTCGTGCGCGAGGTCGAGGAGTATCTGCGCGAAGCCCGGGTCGTCCTCGACAATGAGCAGCACGCGCTCGCCGGGCCGCATGTCGCCCCGGTCATCCCGGATGGACTCGCTCACCTCGGCCTCGTCAAAGGAGAGCGTGGATGAGGCGGCGCCTGCCGTGCGGGCGGCGAGACCGCCCCCACCGTTCCCGGCCCCGCCGTCCCGGCCGCGCAAATTCCCTCCGTCCCCGCCGTGTGAGCTGCCGCCCGGCCCGCCGGGTACCGGCGCCTTGTAAGCGCGCGGCAGGTAGAGCGTAAAGGTGCTGCCTTCGCCCGGCTCGCTCTGGACGCGAATCTCGCCGCCCAGCAGGCGCGCTATCTCGCGGCTGATCGAGAGGCCGAGGCCCGTGCCGCCGTACTTCCGGCTGGTCGTCCCATCGGCCTGCTGGAACGCCTCGAAGATGATCTTCTGCTTGTCGGAGGGGATGCCGATGCCCGTGTCCGTCACCTCGAAAGCGATGACCGTGTCGGCCCGGTTCAGCCCCTCGTGCATGAAGTTGATCTTCTTCTCCACGACCTCGACTCGTAGTCCGACCCGCCCCTCCTCCGTGAACTTGATGGCGTTGGAGAGCAGATTCTTGAGCACCTGTTGCAGGCGCTTCTCGTCGGTGTGGATGGTGGGCGGGAGCCCCGGCACCGTCTCGACCCCGAAGTCGAGCCCCTTGTCCTGCGCCACCTGCTGGAAACTCCGGCTGAGCGCCGCCGTGACATCGTCGAAGGAGACCTCGCCCGCCTCAACCGTCATCATGCCCGACTCGATCTTCGAGAGGTCGAGGATGTCGTTGATGAGCGAGAGCAGGTCCGCGCCCGATGAGTTGATCGTCTCGGCGAACTGGACCTGCTTCGCCGTCAGCGTCTCCTCGTTATTCTCGGCGAGCTGGCGCGAGAGGATGAGCATGCTGTTGAGCGGCGTGCGCAGCTCGTGCGACATGTTGGCGAGGAACTGGGACTTGTAGCGCGAGGTGAGGGCGAGCTGCTCGGCCTTCTCTTCCAGCTCGAGCCGCCCGAGCTCGACGGCGCGATTCTTGCGCTCGACTTCGTTGTTCCGCGCGGTGAGCTGCCGCGCCTTCTCCTCGAGCTCCTCGTTCGTCTGCTGCAGCTCTTCTTGCTGCGTCTGCAGCTCTTCGGCGAGCGTCTGCGATTGCTGCAGGAGCTCGTCCGTCCGCATCTGGCTCTCGATGGCCGCCATCACGATGCCGAGCGATTCCATCAGCTGATCGAGCAGCGAGAGTTTTACGGCGGCGAAGGGCTGGAAGGCCGCGAGCTCGAGCACGCCCTTGACCTCACCCTCGAACGCGATCGGCGCGACCGCGATCGACACCGGCCGCGCCTCGCCGAGGCCCGAGCTGATCTGCACGTAGTCCGATGGAGCGTCGCTCACCACGATGCGCTTGAGCTCCAGCGCCGCCTGCCCGACG
>DASVGG010000023.1:0-8818 GCA_036379655.1 Pyrinomonadaceae bacterium | reverse complement strand
CGCCATGAGCGCGTCAGCGCGAATAGAGTGAGACTTTACATCTCAAGGTTGAGGGATAGAGTTTCACGGCTAAGCGTGCTGGCGCACGCTTTGGCGGGCAGGGATGCCCGCGCTCCCGGCAAGAGCGCCCCCTCTTACTGCTGACGCAGTGGCGGCATCGGGATGGGGATGTTGTAGGAGGCAGCTCCGGTTCCGACTCCGCCTTCGCAGGAGTTGGGCGGCGTCGTGCAGACGCGGCGCGTCGAGGGGCACTCGGCCGCCCAGAACATGTAGCCGAGCATGCCGTTCGTCGTCCCTACCTTGGTCACGACGTTCTGCACGTAGTTGCCGGTGCTGTTCTGGAGCGAGGCCGCGAAGTTCACGCACTCGGGCGCGGGCCGCGTGCCGGTGACGATGTAGAGCCCGCCCGTGAACTTGGCAGCGGCGAGCGGCGGGATGGGCGGGTTGAACTGCGATTTGCCGTCGATGTGCTCCTGCCAGTCGGCCTGCGCCGACGCGGCGTTGGTCGCCTGCTTGCTCGCCACCATCGCGTTGGCGTAGTCGAGCACGGGCGCGTTGGTGCGGAGCCAGTCGGCCGTGGCCTTGCGCGTCAGCGCGATGAGCCAGCGGTCGCCGGCCGCGAGGTCGATGGTCAGCCGCGCGGCGTGGTTGGCGCCCGTCGCGTCGTAGGGCAATTGCGAGCGGTAGGCGTCGATGAACGTTTGCAGGGCGGCAAGGTTGGGGTTGGTGTTCTCCTCGTAGTCGATCTCGATGCCGACGCCGAGGCTCTTGGCGACGGCGGCGGCGTTGAGTCCGAACTGCGTCGGGTTGGTCGCGAGCGCCTGGTTCCAGGCGTCGGTGTAGGTGATGCCGCCGATGGAGAGCATGACGCGGACGTTCCGGCTCTTGAAGTAGTTGACCACCTCCTGCGTCATGCCGCGCGGCACGCCGTTCAAGGTCTGCGCGTCGGTCGTCCGGTTAAGGAGCTTCAGCGGATGGACGAAGCTGAGCACCACGAGGTTGACGGAGGGCAGGCCCGAGCCGTCGCCACGGTCCACGAGCCAACGGTTCTTGGTGTCGAACTCGGTTATGTCCCGCACGCTCGCCCACGTGCAGGCGTCGTTGCCGCAGAGCCACGCTCCGTAGACGGAGATGGGAGTGGCGTTGGCGGGACGTGTGGCGGCGGCGAACGCGCACCACAGGATACACAGCGATACCAACTTCTTGAGCATCGAGGGTTCTCCTTTTCACTTGATCCGCCGGTGAGATTTCGGGGAGCTACATCTTGCAACGAAGGGGCGCGGGAGTACAATGCCGGGCAGTCGTCCCGCGCTGCTTTTTTATCTACCCAAGTGAATTCATATGAGGTGATCAAGAGATGTCCCGCGATAGTTCAACCAGACGCGCGCGCGCGTCGTGCTTACTTCCGCGCCTGCTCGTGCTCGTCTCCCTGTGCGCCGCGCAGGCGTTAGCGCAGGAGGCGGTGCAGGACGACGAGGTCGTGACGATCAAGTCGCAGCTCGTCAACATCGACGTGGTGGTGAAGGACAAGCGCGGAAAGTTTGTCACGGACCTGAAGGCGGAGGACTTCGTCGTCGTCGAGAACGGCGTGCCGCAGCGGGTCGTCTTCTTCGACCCGCCCCTCACACACGGCGGCGAGGGCGCGGCGGCCGTTAAGATCGACGCGACTGTTACGCTCGAAGGCTCACGCGCGCGCGCTGGAAGGCCGCGCAACATCATCTCGCTGGTGCTCGACGGGAACACGACCGACCTCGCGAACATGAAGCAATCCATCGCGGGCGCCGTCAAGTACATCCGCGAGCGCGTGACGGACGAGGACCGTGTGGCCGTCTTCTCCGTGTCGAGCGGCTTGCAGTTGCTACAGCCGTTCACCAACGACAAGGAGCGACTCGTCGCGGCCGTCGAGAGCGCATACAAGTCCACGAACTCCTCGAAGAACTTCGAGCGGCGCGACATAGCCGAGAACATCGAAAGGCTCGGCGAGAAAGCGGCGGCCGCTCAAAGCAACGAGGCGGCCGCCGCCACGCCGGGGCAGGGGCAGATGCAATCGGGGCCGGCGCAGGCCGACGGCCTGATGGCCGCGCGCGTGCTCAAGCAGTACCTCCTGCTGCGGACGGTGCTCGGCCTACAGCAGACGCGGCCCGTGCTCGCCGCGCTCGCGGCCATCAGCGACGGGCTGCGTTCGGTGCCGGGCAAGAAGACGCTCGTGCTCTTCTCGCAGGGCTTCGTCGCGCCCGCGTCGCTCGACTGGCAGGTGCGCAGCACCATCGACATCGCCAACCGCGCCAACGTCTCCATCTACGTCATCGACGCGGCGGGCTTGCGCGCCTCTGCCCCTGCGAGCGGCGCGCTCGTCCCGGGCTCTCCGCTCGGGGGCGTCTCCGGCATCGTCTCGCAGGAGGAGCGCATCCGCGCCGTCGGCGGCGAGAACGTCTTCGACCGCGCGCGGTTCGAGGGCATCGACCGCGAGTTCGACATCCTCTATCGCATCTCCGAAGAGAGCGGCGGGCGCTTCATCAAGAACACCAACGACATCGCGCGAGGCTTAAGCCGCGTGGACGACGAGATACGCGCGCGCTACACGCTCGGCTATCAGAGCAGCGACCCGAACTTCGACGGCAACTTCCGCAAGGTCAAGCTCGAAGTCCGCCGGCCCGACGTGGAAGTCGTCACGCGGCCCGGCTACTACGCCGTCGCGCCCGACGTGGTGGTGCCCCTCTCGCCCGACGACAAGAAGATGCTCGCGGACTTCGCGGCGGCCGAAGCGAACCCGGCGCTTCCCCTCTCCGTCGAACTCACCCCCTTCAGGTCGAACGAAGGTCTCTACACCGTTCCCGTCTCAATCGAGCTGCCGCCCGCCGCCGTGAAGTTCGAGCGCAAGGGCGACCGTCAACGCATGCACCTCGACTTCCTCGGCGTCGTCCGCGAAGGGCCGGACCGAATCCTTTCGAGGCTCGGCGGCAGTTTCGACGTGGCGCTGACCGAAGAGCAGTACCGCGCCATTCTCAACAACAACATCTTCTATCGACAGGACATGGCCCTCGCGCCGGGCGACTACACAATCGAGCTGGTCGTCCGCGACAGGCTCTCGGGCAAGGTCGCGGCGAAGAAGGAGAAGCTCTCCGTGCCCGAGGCCGGCGCCGAGTTCTCCGCGACGCGCGTCGTGCTGAGCCGTCACGTCGAGCCCGTGCGGGGCGTCGCCACGACGGAAGACGTTTTCCGCGACGGCGACGTGCAGATACGACCCGCGCCGAGCCGCGAGTTCACGGCCGCCGACAACCTCATCATCTTCTTCAAGCTCTACAACCCGGCCGTTGACCCCGCCACGGCCAAGCCTTCGGTGAGGGTCACGGTCATCCTGTCGAAGGACGGCAAGGCCGTGGCGAAGCCCATCGCTTACGACCTGACCGACGCGGCGCGTGGGGCGGCGGTGCCGCACCTCACGTTCGCGAAATTCGTCCCGCTCACGGGGCTCGCGCCGGGCCGCTACGAGGCGACGGTCGAGAGCAGGGACATGGTCACGCTCAAGCTCGTCAAGCAGAAGGCGTCGTTTGTCATCAAGTAGAGACGTGACGAACGCTTTAAAAAAACTGACGCTCCTCTTTGCCGTGGCCTTCGCGGTTCTGTGCACGTGCGGCCCGCCGCTCACGCGCGGGCTGATGCGGGGACGCGCCGACAACCCTCTCTCCAACTGGCGGCCCGGCCGCGACGCGGGCGGCATTGCTTACGTCGGCACAAAGACCTGCGCCGGTTGCCACACGCGGGAGGCCGCGACCTACGCCAACGCGCCGATGTCGCACGCCTCGGCCGCGTCCGGCGACTGCGAGATTCTCAAAAGCCGCACGCCCCTCACTTTTCGCGAAGGCCCGTACACTTACCAGATCACGCGGCGCGGCGAGCAGAGCATCTACACGGTCACAGACGCAACGGGCACCATCTCCGAGCCCATCCTCTACTGCTTCGGTCAGGGCGTGGCCGGGCAGACTTACATCCTTCGCCACGGCGACGCTCTCTACGAGGGCCGCGTCAGCTTCTTCAAAAAACTCGACGGCCTCGGCATCACCATCCTGCACCCGCGCGAGGTGCCCGCGTCGCTCGCGAACGCCGTCGGCCGACGGATGAGTCCGGAGGGCGCGCGCGGCTGTTTCGCCTGCCACACGACGGCGGCCGTCGCCGGCTCACAACTGAAGCTCGAACAACTCACGAACGGCGTCAGTTGCGAGGCTTGCCACGGCCCCGGCGAGCGCCACGTCGTGGCCGCGCGCGCGAAGAACTTCAAGGAGCTTGAGATTTTCAACCCCGGCACTCTCGACGCGCTCGACCTGACGCAGGAGTTCTGCGGCAAGTGCCACGTCAGCTTCGAAGATGTCTTGCAGATGCCCGAGCAGGGCGGCGCGGGCAACATACGTTTCCAACCTTATCGGCTCTTGAAGAGTCGCGGGCATCTCTCGAACGACCGCCGCATCAGTTGCGTCGCCTGCCACGACCCGCACGGCGAGTTGAAGACCGAGCCGGAGTTCTACGACTCGAAGTGCACGGCCTGCCACCTCAACGGCCCGCGCGAGTTGAAGACGAAGGAGCGTGCGGCGGCGGCCTGTCCCGTCTCGACGCGGCGCTGCGTGACGTGCCACATGCCGAAGGTCGAGCTGCCCGAGATGCACTTCAAATTCACAGACCACTGGATTCGCACGCCGCGCCCGAACGAGCCGACGCCGAAATGAGCGGCGTTAACAACTGACCTTTCAACACGGAGACACGCGCCGTTATGAAGCTCTCAAAGTCGTCATCTTCAAACCTTCGATGCTTAGCTCTTCTCGTCGCGCTGTGCATCACGAACGTCACCGCGCACGCGGCGCCGCAAGTCCTGTTCGACGATTTTAGTTATGCCGACCGCGTGGCGTTGAAGAAGAACGGGTGGATAGTCCGCACGGTGCCGGGTTGGCCCGGCATCCCCGGCGCGACGTGGCGTGAGGAGGGCGTCACGCTCCACGCGGGGCCGGGCGGGCGCGGCAACCGCATCCTGCGGATGACATCATCGACGGGCGGCGCGGGCGCGAACACAAGTCAGAGCCAAATCTGTCACCAACGCAAGTACCTCGAAGGCACCTACGCCGCGCGCGTGCGCTTCACCGACGCGCCCGTCGCGGGGACGGACGGCGATCAGGTCGTCCAGAGCTTCTACACCATCAGCCCTTTGAAGGCGCCGTGGGACCTGGACTACAGCGAGCTTGATTTCGAATACCTGCCCAACGGCGGCTGGGGCATCGAGGGGCCGACGCTCTACGGCACGACGTGGGAGACTTTTTACCCCGAGCCGAACTGGAAGAAGGACAACGTCTTCGAGACCCTGCGCACGAGCCACGACGGATGGCACACGCTCGTTACGCAGGTCTCCGAGGGTAAGGTGAGGTACTTCGTTGACGGCAAGTTGCTGGCCGAGCACGGCGGCAACTACTACCCAGAGTCCTTGATGTCCATCAACTTCAACCTCTGGTTCATCAGGGACGGCGCGGTCAAGGCCACGGACGTGCGCACGTATCAGGAAGACATCGACTGGGTCTTCCACGAGGCGAAGTCGGCGCTGACGCCCGAACAGGTTGAAGCGAGGGTTGCAGACATGCGCCGCCGGTCGGTTAAGTTCAGGGACACGGTGGCGGCGCCCTCACCCGCGCTCAACTCGCCGTGCGATTTTTAGGTCGGATGAAAACGCTGAAGGTCGTCGGGTTTCTCGTTACCTGATTAACCGGAGGGGTCGCCCCGGCGCTTTCGTGACGCGGCCAGCGCGGGACCCAGCCGCGATAGCACCTTCTCGTTGACACTCCCGGCCGTGGCGTCGGGCGACGCCTCTTCCCCGCCGTCCTTTGCGAAGAGCGCGTCGAGCAGGCCGCCGCCCGTCTTGAACGGAACGCATTCGCGGCAGCGGCGCACGAGCGGGAGACCGGACGAGGGCTCTGACTCCCTCGTGAAGAGGTCGCCTTCACGGATGATTTTTCCGCAGCGCGAACAGTACAACTCACGCAACGCGCGGTATAAGGCCGTCCGCTCGCCCGAGTCGCACACGGCCTCGCCGGCCTTTTCGCTATGGGGTCTCGCCACCCGCCGCCCTCCTTCCCGCTTTCGGTTTCACTTGTCGCACCTCGCGAACGTCTGCGTCGGCCGCTCGCCATTATATGGCGGCGGGCGCCTTCTCGGTTATACTCGCCCCGCGACTCATCGCACACCCCTCTAAGACGACCGATTGAACGTGTCACACGCAGACAATTCACTCCGCCGGAGGTTGGGAAGCGTCGTCAGGACGAGAGCTTTCTTCTGGGGGGCGTTACTGACCGCCGCTTACCTCATCAGCCGCTTCGACACCGTGGTGAACTTCCCCGTCTTCATCGACGAGGCGATACACGTTGACTGGGCGCGCGCCACCGCTGAGAGTTACGGGGTGCCCGACGCGGGCTTCGACGGAAAGTGGCTGAGCATTAAGTTGTTCGCACTCGTGACCTCGTTGAAAGTGCCGCTCTACAAGCTGACGGCCGCGCGGCTGTCGGTCGTTGTGCTCGGCCTCTTCACGGCGCTCGCGATTTACCTGATCGGGCGCGACCTCTTTTCAAGGCGCGCGGGCGCGCTCGGCGTGGCGCTCTACGTCGTCACGCCCTTCTCGCTCATCTACAGCAGCCTCGCCATGACGGACGGCGTGCAGTTGGCCTTCGGCACGTGGGCCACGTTCCTTTCGGTGCGGTTGGCGCGGACGCAGCGTTGGGGCTATGCGCTGTTGCTCCCGTTGGCACTCGCCGCGGCCATCCTCGCCAAGTTCAGCGGGCTCGTGCTGTTGGGGCTCCCGGTCGCGGCCGTCGTGCTGCTCGCGCCGCGCGGGCGCCGCGTGTCTGCGGCGTTGCGGGCCTTGCCGGCGGTCCTCACGCCGCTCGGGCTGTTCGCGCTCTTCTATAAGCTCGACCTGCTCGGCATCTTAAAGACAAAGGCTGCGGGCACTCCCAGACCGTTGAGCGAACAGGTGTGGGCGAATCTCGCGACGGCGTGCGAATGGTTGAGCGGCTTGCTGACGCCGAGCGTGTTCGTGCTCGCGTTGGTGGCCGCGTTGTGGCTGCTGGCGCGCGAGCGGAGCCGCGCGGGGCTCTTCGTGCTTGCGTTGCTGGGGATAGCCGTCGTCCCCTTCGTGGTCATCTCACAAGTCTGGTATCCGCGATACCTGCTCGGCGCGGTCGTCCCTGTCTCGCTCATGGTGGGCCGTCTGCTCGACGGCGTGGCCGCGTTGATAGAGCGACGTTGGGGCAACCGGCGCGTGCTCGTCGCGGCGGCGATTACCGTTCTCGTCGTCGTCGCGCTGGCCTGGCCGGTCCAACGGAGCGGCGCCGTGATGTTCACGTTGCCCGAGGCGGACATCCCCGCTGCCGAGCGTTTCCAGTTCGTTGATGGATGGCCTTCGGGCTACGGCGTGCTGGGCCTCGTAGACTTTCTCCGGCAGCAGAGCGAGGCGACGCCGGGCGGCATCCTCGTGGCGCGCACCAACTGGGCCGACCACCCGCTTCAGAGCCTCAACATCTACCTGACGCCTTCGCCCTCGCTCACCCTCCACACCCTCGGGGACGACAACGAGACCAGCGTTGCGTACCTGACTTCGCTGAACACCAAACATCGTACGCTGCTGGTGCTGAGCACAGACCGAGGGGCCGTCCGTCATATAAAGATGCCGGCGCTGCCGCTCCTCAAATGCGGCAAGCCCGTCTGGTCGTACACGCGCCCGGACGGGAGAACCGGCTTCGTGGTGCTGGAACTGCACTGCGGAGACCTGTCCGCGCCGAAGTGAACGTGTTCGAGGGGCGGTCGAGTAGGGCCGTTATATTGAGCTAAAGGCCGGTCGGCGGCGGTCCGACACACAAAGAGAACATTTGACGGCGGCCGAATATAGCCTCCGGCGTTGCAACAACCACGTGTTAGGGCGCATCATAACAGGCGTCATTCCTTCTCTCGCGTATCTACGGTGATGCGTCCCTCCGCCTCGTTCGGCGGCGGCGTTCTGGATGGTTCGAGAGCGGGCCGATTATCAACTTCAGAAGCCGCTCGTATGCCGAGCATCCGAACCAAAGGTCCTTCGCTGCCACCGTTCCGACGAAGCCACTTCGATTCGAAGCTTCTCCTGACGCCCCGCTTCAGGCGGGGGAGGTATACACACACATGTCCATGAAACTTTACGTCGGCAACCTTTCGTTCCAGACTTCGAGCAGCGACTTGCAGGACCTGTTCTCGCAGGCGGGCACCGTGGAATCGGCTTCGGTCGTCGAGGACCGCGACACGGGCCAGTCGCGCGGCTTCGGCTTCGTCGAGATGTCTTCGCGCGAAGAGGGCGAGGCGGCCATCCAGCAGCTCAACGGCAAGGAAGTCGGCGGTCGCGCGCTCAACGTCAACGAGGCCAAGCCCCGCGAGGATCGCGGCGGCGGTCGTGGGGGCGGCGGTAACCGTGGCGGCGGCGGTGGCGGCGGTCGCGGCGGCTTCGGCGGCGGCGGCAACCGCGGTCAGCGCTGGTAACACACTCCGGCTCGCCGGAGATTCTTGAACGAGAAGCCCCGGGCCGAGACAAAACTTTCGGCCCGGGGCTTTGGCTTTTTCCGTCGGCGGCGCGTCTCACTTCGGATGATGAGCGAGACGCTTGCGAAGAATGTAACTCAATTTAACGGCCGGTTAATGAAAGGGGTTCTGCGTGGACAGTCAGATTCATAAGAGCGGTGAGCGGGTGGAGAAGTTCTGTGAGACGTGCGGCGAAGAGCGCGGGCACGTCGTGGCGGCGGTGACGAAGGCCGGGCGCATCACG
>DASVGG010000022.1:0-23445 GCA_036379655.1 Pyrinomonadaceae bacterium | reverse complement strand
TCCCTGCCCGCCAAAGCGTGCTTCAGCACGCTTGACAGTGAAGCGCGATAACTCAACGTTGAGTTTACAGTCTCACTCTATTCGCGCTGACGCGCTCATGGCGGGCAGGGATGCCCGCGCTCCCGGGGGGGTGAATGCGAGTGCGCGGCGGCGCGTGGTAAACTCCGGCGCGGACCAGGAAGGCATGACTGAAAAGGGAAGCGAGTTGAGCGTGGAGAAGTCTCCGAAGCAGAGGCGGCGCGGCGCGCCGTGGCTCTTCGGCGGGCTGACGTTGCTGCTTCTGACGGTGCTCGTCGCGCTCCAGCTCTTCGGGCTGTGGGAGATTTTCACGCCCGACACGGCGCGCGACACGCTGCTCATCTACGCGCTCTCGACGCTGAACTTCGTCGCCTTCTTCCTCTTCAGCTTCATCTTCATCCGCAGCCTTCTCAAGCTCCGCCGCGAGCGGCGTGCCTCGTTGCTCGGGTCGAAGATCAAGACGCGGCTCGTCGTCTACTTCATCGCCGTCTCGTTGCTGCCCATCACGGGGATGGCGCTCTTCTCCTACATGTTCTTCAACCGCTCGATGGAGAAGTTCTTCAGCTTCTTCCCCGGCGACGTGGTGCGGCAGGCGCGGCTCGCGGTGGACGAAGACTCGCGCCAGCAGTCCGAGCACCTCTTTGAGGTCGCGCGCGCCGTGGCGATTCCGTTGCGCGGCGTGAGCGGCGAGCGGGCCGTCGAGACGTTCGACGCGCTCTTTCGCGACAACAGCCTCAAGGTCGCGGGGCTCGTCACGGCCGAAGGGCAGGTGTACGCGAGCGGTTCGAAGGGCGATCTGGACGAAATCTTCAAGCCGGAGTTCACGGAGGCGGTGCGAGGTGCGCCCGACTCCGAACAGGTCTTTAACGTGAAGACCTCTTCGGAGATGCTCGAAGTGGCGGCCGTCCCCCTGGGCGACGGCCGCAAACTCGTGGCGGCGCGCGCGCGACACTCGGACGCGAGCCTCGGGCGGCTGGTCGCGAGCGCGCAGACCTTCGAGGACTTCCGCCGCAACCAGCGCAAGGTGCGCGTGCTCGGCGTGACGACGCTCGGGCTTCTGACTTTAATGCTCCTCTTCGCCTCGACGTGGAGCGCGATTCATCTGGCGCGCGGCATCGGCACGCCCATCCGCGCGCTGGCCGAGGCGGCGAAGGAGGTCGCCGCCGGCAACCTCACGCACCACGTCGAGGCGATAACGGACGACGAGCTGGCCGTGCTCGCCGACGCCTTCAACGACATGACGGCGCAGCTCGCCGAGAACCGCGCGCGGCTCGAAGCCAACGCCGCCGAGTTGAGGGAGAAGAACCTCGCGCTCGAAGAGCGGCGCCACTACATCGAGACGGTCTTGCAGACGGTCTCGACCGGCGTCATCTCGCTCGACGAGGAGAACCGCGTCACCACCATCAACGCCGCCGCGCTCGCCATGCTCCGCCTCGAACACGCCCCGGCGCCCGCGACGCCGCTCGCCGAAGTGGTCAGCGCCGGCGACCTCGACGTGCTCGAACGCGTCCTCTTCCGCGCGCGCGCGCGCGGCCGCTCGACCGAGCAGATGGAGCTTGCGCGCGCCGCCGCGCAGGAGTCGAACGGACAAGTCGCCGCGTCCCCCAACGGCGAGCCGCACGCGGGCGTCGGCTTCATGAACACGACGGCGACCAGCGTCGTCCCCGTCGCGCTGACGGCGACGGCGCTCGCGCCGCGCGAGGGCGCGGCAAGGCGCGGCGTCGTCCTCGTCATCGAAGACCTGTCCGAGTTGCTCGCGGCGCAACGCGCGGCCGCGTGGAGCGAGGTCGCGCGGCGGCTCGCGCACGAGATCAAGAACCCGCTCACGCCCATACAGCTCTCGGCCGAGCGCATCGCGCGCAACTTCCGCCGCGCGGCGCTTGATGAGAGTGCTGCTGTACAGACTCGCGCCGGCAACGGCAACGGGCACGAGGCCGAGCGCGTGGCGCGCGTCGTCGAGGAGTGCACGACGACCATCAGCCGCGAGGTCGAGGGCTTGAAGTCGATGGTGGACGAGTTCACGCGCTTCGCGCGACTCCCACACGCGCGGCTCGAACCGGCCGATTTGAACGAAGTCGTGCGTCAGGCCGTCTCGCTCTATCGCGAGCGCCTTGAGGACGTGCGGATGGACGTGCTGCTCGCGCCGACGCTGCCGGGCGCGCTGCTCGACTCGGAGCAGATAAGGCGCGTCTTCGTCAACCTCATCGACAACTCGGTGGAGGCCCTGGCCTCGGCCGACGGCGAGCGGCGCATCACGGTCGCGACCGCGCACGACCCCGCGCGCGGCCTGCTCATCGCGGAGGTCGCGGACACCGGCCACGGCATCGCGCGCCACGACATCGCGCGCCTCTTCCAGCCCTACTTCTCGACCCGAGGCCGTGGGACTGGGCTCGGCCTCGCCATCGTTCACCGCATCATGACCGAGCACGGCGGACGCATCCGCGCCGAGTCGAACCGCCCACGCGGCGCGCGGATGATCATCGAGCTCCCCGTCGCCGAAGACAGGCTTCCGCCACAGTCGCATCATGTCTGATTCCATCCTTATCGTTGACGACGAGCGCGGGATACGCGAGACGCTGCGCGCCGTTTTGGAGGACGAGGGCTTCGAGTGCGAGGCCGTCGGGTCGGGCGAGGAGTGCCTGGAGGCTGTCGGAAAGCGTTCGTTCGGGTGCGTGTTGTTGGACGTGTGGCTGCCGGGGTTGGACGGCCTTGAGACGTTGGCGCGGATGCGCGAGCAGGGGACGGACGCGGCCGTCGTGATGATCTCGGGCCACGCCACCATCGAGACGGCCGTCCGCGCGACCAAGCTCGGCGCCTTCGACTTCGTCGAGAAGCCTTTGTCGATAGAGAAGACCGTGCTCACGGTGCGCAACGCTTTGAGGCAACGCGGGCTCGAACGCGTCAACGCGGCTTTGAGTGAAGAGCTGCGCGGCGAGTGGGCGATGGTCGGCGAGTCGGTAGCGATGCGCGCGCTCCGGAAGCAGATAGCACTGGTCGCGCCGACCGACGGGCGCGTGCTCATCTACGGCGAGTCCGGGACGGGCAAGGAGTTGGTCGCGCGCGCCATCCACGCGCGAAGCCTGCGCGCCTCCGCGCCGTTCGTCGAGCTGAACTGCTCGGCCGTGCCGGAGGAGTTGATTGAGTCGGAGTTGTTCGGCCACGTCCGCGGCGCCTTCACGGGGGCGACGGGGCCGAAGCGCGGCAAGTTCGAGGCGGCCGACGGCGCGACGCTCTTCCTTGATGAAGTCGGCGACATGAGTCCACGGATGCAGGCGAAGGTGTTGCGCGTATTGGAAGAGCAGCGGTTCGAGCCCGTCGGTTCGACCACTTCGATGAGGGTGGACGTGCGCGTGCTCGCGGCGACGAACAAGCGGCTCGAAGTCGAAATCGAGCGCGGCAACTTCCGCTCCGACCTCCTCTTCCGCCTCAACGTCATCCCCTTCGAGGTGCCGCCACTGCGCGAACGCGCCGAAGACATCCCGCTCCTCGTCGAGCACTTCAACCAACGCTTCTCGCTCTCCTACAACAAGCGCCCGAAGCGCTTCGAGCCCGAAGCGGTCGAGGCGCTGCGTGCTTACTCCTGGCCCGGCAACGTGCGCGAGCTGCGCAACACAATCGAGCGCGTCGTCATCATGCACACCGATGCGCGCGTCGCGGCCTCGGACCTCCCGCCGCTCGGCGGCGAGGAGCCGCCCGCCAGCGCGCCGCGCTTCTCCTCCTTCCGCGACGCCAGCGAAGCGCACCAGCGAGACTTCATCCGCGCCTGCCTCGCGGAGGCCGAGGGCAACGTCTCGCGCGCCGCCGAAATCATGGGCATGGACCGCAGCCACCTCTACCGCCGCATGAAGGCGCTCGGCATCAACGTCCGCGAAGAGCGCGCCCAGACGGGCTGATGTCGGGCGTAAATAGAAAATGCTAACGCACCGTGTTGCGCGTTCGTAACTGAAATGACTTACAGCAACAGCATTTGTAAAAGCCGCCACTCCAAATATTACGGCGAGCTGATAAGCAGACTTAACAGGCCGACGCCTGAAAATCTGGCCGCGTTCGACCTTGAGCGAATCAACATCGAGGGCGGTTTCGACTGGATAAGAGATAAGGTTGACGATGACGATGAGATAGCTTCCATCTGCGTCAACTACACCGGCTACACCGTCGGGGTTCTGTTTTTAAGGCTCCATTCCCGGGAATGTTTCAGGTGGTTGGAGGCAGGTCTTTTGGCCACCCGCCGGCTCGGTTTCCGGCGCGGGGAGGGCGCTCGCCTGGGCAACCTGGGAAGCGTTTTCTGGAGCTTATGCGAATATAGAAAGTCCATCGAATATTACGAACGGGCTTTAGAAATCTCAATCGAGATTGGGGACCGGAGGAGCGAAGGTGGTGACCTGGGCAATTTGGGAAACGCATATGCGAGGCTCTGCGAGTATCGAAAAGCGGTCGAATATTATGAGCAGGCTTTGGCCATCGACAGAGACTTGAAAGACCAGAAGGGCGAAGCCGGTCAGTTAAGCAATTTGGGCAACGTGTATATAAGTTTGGGAGAGTATGCGAAGGCGGCTGATTATTGTGAGAAGGCTCTGGCGCTCTCGACTGAAATCGGTGACTTACAAATCAAGAGCAGCAGCCTGGGCAACCTGGGGCTTGTTTTCTGGAACCTGGGGGATTATCCAAAAGCCATTGATTATTACGAGCGGGCTTTGGAAATCACCAGGGAAATAAAGGACCGAAACGGGGAAGCCAACCACTTGGGCAACATCGGCGTTGCACATAAAAGATTAGGTAATTATCGGAAGGCGATTGAATATTACGAACGGGCTCTGGCCATCACCAGAGAAAGAGAAGACCGCAGGGGCGAGGGCATTTGGTTGGGAAGTTTGGGCATCGCACACAAAAATTTAGGTAATTATCAGAAAGCGATAGAGTGTTACGAACAGGGACTGGCGATCTCCAAAGAGATTGGAGACCGGGACAATGAAGGCAATTGCCTGGGCAATATGGGCAACGTTTATAAAATCCTGGGTGAGAAGGAGAAGGCCAAAGAATTACTGCTGAAAGCCGTGGCCATACTCGAACCAATCGGGTCATCTAACGTCAAGATATATCGCAGTCATTTGGCGGAATTAGAAAACTAATAAGCGCCAGTTATTACAGGCATTGCCTCGGCGTTGAGTTTGTAAGCGAACGATTCCCGTCAATTCGATTCCCCGCGAGGGGAATTTTCAGTTTATGCGCGAACCTACGGACGAGACGCGCGCCCGCCTCCGCCCGACGGTCGCCCGCCGCGCCCACGCACGGACGCGGCGCGGGAAGTTAAACACCACGCAGCGCGAAATTTAGCCCCGCCGCCCCGAATTAGCGGCCTACCCAGTGGCGGGGCGCGGCATCAAAATGAGTTCGTTGGTGGCGCGTTGACACTTGGGGATAAATCCCGTATCTGTTACGGTTGATTTATCCCGGCCGGCGGGGAGAAAAAGGACTTAAATGGATTACACGACGAAAGAGCTTCTGAAACGCTACGCGAAGTTGGCCCTCGGCCAGCCGTTCGCGCCGGTGCTGTTGAACATTCTGGTGACGAGCGTCTGCGACATGCGCTGCACGCACTGCTTCTTCACGGACGAGCTGGACGACCGGCCCCGCAAGAAGTTGCAGATGAAGACGCACGAGATCGACCGCATCGCACAGACCCTGGGCGGTAACCTCGGCGTGCTCATCCTCGCCGGCGGCGAGCCGTTCACGCGCAAAGACCTGCCCGAAATCGTCCGCTCCTTCTACACGCACAACCGGCTCGAATCCGTCTACCTCATGTCGAACGGGCAGATTCAGAAGCGCATCATCCCCGACGTGACGCGCATCCTCCAGGAGTGTCCCGACCTCAACGTCACGGTCGCGCTCGGCATCGACGGCCTCAAGGATCAGCACGAGAAGATTCGCCAGAAGCCCGGCTCGTGGGACATCGCCATCGACACGGCGCGCAAACTCCAGGAGATTAAGCGCGAGCACCCACGGCTCGACATACAGACCTGCACCTGCTTCATGCACTCGAACCAGGACACGATCTTCGACTGGTACGACTTCCTCAAGTACGAGCTGAAGCCCGACAAGGTCAACTTCAACTACATCCGGCCGCCGTCAGCCGACCCCGTCGAGTTGGACATCGACCACGAGCGCTACGCGAAACTCGCGCGGATGATTGACGACGACTCGCGCCACGCCGTCCTGAAGAACAACTACGGCGGCGAGGCCGGCTTCTTCAAGGCCGCCATCGACATCTACATGCACGGCCTCATCGACCGCGCGCAGCGCGAGCAGAAGGCGCAGATGACCTGCTACGCGGGCACGGCCGGCGCCGTCATCTACGACGAGGGCACCGTCTCCTCCTGCGAGAACAAGACGCCGGTCGGGAACCTGCGCGAACATGATTGGAACTTCCAGTCGCTCTGGCGCTCGGAAGCGATGAAGACGCGGCGTAAGGAGGTCGCGGACGGCTGCTTCTGCACGCACGAGTCGAACAGCTACTACCCGTCGCTCCCGTTCAACCCGAAGCACCTCATCCAGATCAAGCGCCTTGAGCGCGAGATGAAGAAGGCCGCGCGTCAACTCGGGCGGCAGGACGAGCAGGGCGACGGCCTGGCCGTCAAGGCTTGATGCCGGCGAAAGGTACGATGCCCGCGTCGAACGTCCCGAAAATTCTGATCATCTCGTCCGACACCGGCGGCGGGCACAAGTCCGCCGCGGCGGCCATCGTCGCGGGCGTGCAGAAGTTCTGGGGCGGCGACTCCTACGCCGTGCGCGTCGTCAAAGCGGTCGAGGAGTCGCACCACCTCTCGGCGAGACTCGTCGCGGGTTACAACTGGGTGCTCCGCAACCGGCAGCACTGGATGAAGTACCTCTACTGGTGCGTCAACCGCTTCCGCCCCGAGACGCGCGAGTTCTTCCACCGCCGCAGCATCGGCTTCGTCCGCGAGCTCTTCGAGCGTTGGTGCCCGCACGTCGTCGTCAGCGTCCACCCGCTCACGCAGCACATCTTCGCGCGCGTTCTCAAGGAACTCGGGCTCGCCGAAAAGATTCCGCTCGTCACGGTCGTGACAGACCCCTGCTACGGCTTCTGGAAGGGCTGGGCCTGCGACGACGTGACGCTCTACCTCGTCGCCAGCGACGAGGCGCGCCAGCAGCTCGTGGACTACGGCGTCCGCCCCGAGCGCATCAAGGTCTCCGGGATGCCCGTCCACCCGAAGTTCGAGCTGCCCGACGAACGCTCGGCGCAGGCCGCGCGCCGCGAACTGGGGCTCGACCCGCAGAAGTTCACCGTCTTCGTCAACGCCGGTTGGGTCGGCGGCGGCAACATCCCGCAAATCTTCAGGGAGCTTGTGCGCGGCGAGCTGGACGTGCAGGCCATCTTCCTCGCGGGCCGGAACGAAGAGCTGCGAAGTGAGGCCGAGTCGCTGGCCGAGAGCGCGAAGTTCCCCGTCAAGGTCATCGGCTATTCCGAGCAGGTCGAACAGTTGATGCAGGCCGCGAACGTGATGGTCTCGAAGCTCGGCGGCCTGACTACGTTTGAGGCGCTCGCCTGCCGCGTGCCCATTATCGCCGACGCGACGACGCCGCCAATGCCGCAGGAGTCGGGCGCGGCGACGATGCTCGCGCGGCGCGGCGCGGGCGTCCTGCTCAAGCGCACGGCCGACATCGTGCCCGAGGTGCGCCGCATGGTCGAGGACTCGCGCTACTACGCAAACCTGCGCGCCGCCACCGCCGGTCTCGCGTTCCCCGACGCGACCCGCCGCATCGTCGAAGAGATCACGGCGCTCATCCCCGCGCCGCTCACGCCCGAAGACGAGCCCGCGCACCTGGAGTCCGGCACGGCCTGAAGGGTCGGCCAAGTTGACGCGCCCTCCGCCTTTAAGCTTTAATCGAACTCGCTCTACACATCAGTCAAACGCGCGTGCGGAACCGACAGGCTCGGGCGCGTGTGCGTCGAACGGGAGACGGTCGCCTTGAGTCTTCTTCTGGAAGGGAAGCGTGCGTTCGTGACGGGGGGCACCCGGGGCCTCGGCGCCGCCATCTGCGAGGTCTTCGCGCGCGAGGGCGCCGACGTGGCCTTCAACTACCACTCGCGCGAAGACCTCGCCGAAGAGACGAAGGCCAAGATCGAGGCACACGGCCGCCGCGCCCACGCCTTCAAAATCTCCGTCACAGACCGTCTGGCCCTCAAGAAGATGACGCGGGAGCTGGTCGAGGAGTGGGGCGGTCTGGACATCCTCGTCAACAACGCCGCCATCAATCGCGGCGACAACTTCGCCACCACGACCGACCGCGCGTGGGACCTCGTCATCGACACCAACGTCAACAGCCTCTTCGCCGTCACCAAGCCCATCTACAAGCAGATGATACGGCAGCGCAAGGGCTCCATCCTCAACATCACCTCCATCGGCGCCATCCGCGCGCTTCCCACGGCCGTCCACTACGCCACGTCGAAGGCCGCCGTCATCGGCTTCACCAAGTGCCTCTCGCGCGAGGCCGCGACCTTCGGCGTCGCGGTCAACGCCATCGCCGCGGGCATCTTCGACACCGAGCTGGCGCACGAGCTGCCCGACCGGCTCATCCAGATGCACCAGTTCTGGGCCGCCGCCGGACGCATGGGCCGCCCCTCCGAACTGGCCGAAATCGCGGCCTTCCTCGTCAGCGACCGCAACACCTTCATGAACGGCGAAGTCATCATCGTGGACGGCGGCGCGGTCACTTAGAACCTCAAGTTGAAATTGAATGTCAATGCCAACCTCTTTGTTTTCAACAAATAGGTTGACATGACGGGGCGTCGTGGCTATCATCGGCCCGTTCCCGGGAAGTTCAGAGCGGGCGTCCTAAACCCTTGAGGAGACGACGATGGCGAATGCGGAATTGATCGAGAATCTCAACCGCGCGTTGGGGCTTGAGTTGGCCGGCGTGATCCAGTACATGCAGCACAGCTTCCTCGTGACGGGGCCGGAGCGCGAAGTCTTTCGCGGCTTCTTCCGCGACCTGAGCGAGGAGTCGCGCGACCACGCCGAGACGCTCGGCGACAAGATAGTCGCGCTCGGCGGCGTGCCGACCGTGGAGCCGGGCGAGATTCGACAGTCCACGGACCTGCCCGAAATGCTGCGTCAGGATTTGGAGTTAGAGCGCGCGGCGATGGATGCTTACATGGCCTCGTGGCGCTCCTGCACCGACGCGGAACTCGCCACCAAGTTCCTCCTCGAAGAGCGCATCGCCGAAGAGCAGAAGCACCTCGAAGAGTTCGAGAAGCTGACGAACGAGCGTAAGGCCAACGTCACCCAGGAGAGAATCACGCTGCGGCAGATAAGTTAGTAAGGCCGTGAGTTGAATGAAAAGGCGGCGGGCGCGCTCACACGTAGCGCGCCCGCCGCCTTTTGCGTGCGGTCAAAATTTTAAGAGAGGGAAGGGAGCTGTATGACCTGCGCGGGCGCCTGCGGCTCGCCCGCGTCCGCGAGGTTGCGGCGGTAGCGGTGGCGCGCGACCGTCACGGCGCGGTGCAACTCGTCGAGCTGCTCGCCGCCGACGCGGATGGTCTTCTGGCAACACCAGCCGAGACCATCAGTCCACGTCAAGTACCTCAACGCGACGCACTCGCCGCCGCCCTCCAGCGGCTCGAAAGTGACCTCGACCTTCTGCTGTGCGCCCGCGGCTTCGAGGGGACGCCCCGCCGCTGTGCTGCTGCCCGAAAACATGATTGGGAACAACTCCTACGAGGATATTTTTCACGAAGTCCAATTCCACAGTGTTGAAATTGGATTTCAATTTCGCATTATGGACAAGAGAATTCTTCCTGTCAAGAATGGCTTGGAAAAATTTCTTCGACGACTCCCGCCTTGCGTGAATTCACGCGGCGGTTGCGGAAAATAACTCAATCGGACCGGGTCGCGGGCCGCCGCGCCCGGCGCTTCCTTCGTCTGCAAGTGACGGGCCAGTTCAGTTAACGTGGCCCGTCACCGGCGGACACCAGAAACGCGTATTGCGACGGCGGAAAGGGATTACCTCGGCGGGAAATTTTTATGTGTCGGTTGAATCCTTTTCGAGGGCCGCGAGGCGCGCTTCGAGTGTGCGGAGGGTGCGCTGCATTTCGCCGAGGCGGCGGAAGGCGGCGGTCGAGCGCAGCCACTCGCGGTTGTCGAAGGCGGGGATGCCCGAGATGACGCGGCCGGCGGGGACGTTGTGGCTCGTGGCGCTCTTGGCCGTGAGCACCACGTCGTCGCCAATCTCAAGATGCCCGGCGACGCCTGCCTGCCCGGCGAGGATGACGCGGCGGCCGATGCGGGAACTGCCCGCGAGCCCAACCTGCGCGCAGAGGAGAGAGTCTGCGCCGACAGTGCATGAGTGGCCTATCTGGACGAGGTTGTCGATCTTTGCGCCGCGCGCGATGCGCGTCTCGCCGACGGAGGCGCAGTCGATGGTCGTGCCGGCGCCGATCTCAACGTCGTCCTCGACAACGACGCGGCCGGTCTGCGGAATCTTCAGCCAGCGCCCCTCCTCGTCCTTCGCGTAGCCGAAGCCGTCCGAGCCGACGACGGCGTTGTTGTGGACGGTCACGCGCGCGCCGAGGACCGTGCCCTCGCGCAGCGCCACGCCGGAGTGTATGACCGAGCCTTCGCCTATCACGACGCCGTCGTAGACGGTCACGTTCGGGAAGATGCGCACGCCGTCGCCAATCAAGACATCGCGCCCGACGACTGAGCACGCCCCCACGGCGACGCCCGCGCCGAGTCGCGCCGAAGTATCGACGATTGCGGACGGGTGGACGATAGGCTCGAACTCAGGCTCGGGATTGAAGAGGCGCAGGGCGCGCGTGTATGCGAGGTATGGGTCGCGCGCGTGGAGGACGGCGAGGTCTTCGCGCACGGCCTCGGAGCCTTCGGCGAGGTAGACGGCGGAGGCCCGCGTCGTCTGCACGCGCGGCGTGTAGCGCGGGTTCGCGAGGAACGTGACGTGCCCCGGCCCCGCGTCGTCCAGGCCCGCTGCGCCTTCGATGTCGATGTCGTTGAATCTCTCTTCGACGCGTGCGCCGGTCAGGCGCGCCAGTTCGCTCAGTTTCATGGGCAGATTTATCGCACAGGCTAAGTTCAAAGTTCAAAGAAGGCGCGGCCGGGGTCACATGAGGTTGACGGGGTCAATCTCGACGTTGACGGAGTTGATGTCGCAGCCGGGTCGGGCCGCGGCTTCGCCGAGGGCCAGTTCGACGAGCGTGCGGAGGCGCGGGCGGCTGCGCGACTTGAGGATGAGTTGGACGCGGTGTTCGCCGCGCAGGCGCGCGAGCGGGGCGGGGGCGGGGCCGAGGACGCGGCAGCCGCGCTCTGTGTTCGCGCGGTCGAGCGCCTCGCGGATGACGGCGGCGGTCGTTTGTACGCGCGTGAGGTCTTCGCCGTGCACCAGCAAGGAAGCGAGCGCGACGAAGGGCGGATAGCTCAGGTTCCGACGGTAGTTTATCTCCTCCTCGAAGAAGCCTTCGTAGTCCTGCGCGCAGGCGTGGCGCAGCGCGTAGTGGTGCGGGTGGAAGGTCTGAATCAGGACGCGGCCGGGGAGGTCGCCGCGTCCGGCGCGGCCGGCGACTTGAGTGATGAGTTGAAAGGTTCGCTCGGCCGAGCGGAAGTCGGGCATCGCGAGGCCGGCGTCAACGGAGACGACGCCGACGAGCGTCACGTTCGGGAAGTCGTGCCCCTTGGCGATCATCTGCGTGCCGACGAGCATGTCCAACTCGCCCGCGCCGAAGCGCAGGATGGCTTGCTCGTAGGTCGTCCGCCGCGAGGTCGTGTCGCGGTCGAGCCGCGCGATGCGGAGGGAGGGGAATCGCTTTTGCAGAATCTCTTCGATCTGCTCGGTGCCCTCGCCGATGAAGTACATGAAGGGGCCGCTGCACGCGGGGCAGGCGTCGGGCGTGCGCTGGCGCAGGTTGCAGTAGTGGCAGACGAGGCTGCGCTCGCTGCGGTGGAAGGTGAGCGTCACGTCGCAGTTCGGGCAGTTGATGCGCTCGCCGCACGAGCGGCAGAGGACGAAGCTCGAATAGCCTCGGCGGTTCAGCAAAACGATGGACTGCTCGCCGCGCGCGTGCGTCTCCTCGATGGCTTCGAGCAGTTCGGGCGAGAAGACCTCGGGCTTACCCTTCGACTTGAACGCCACGCGCATGTCCACGATCTCCGCGCGCGCCATCGCGCGGCCGGCGATGCGACTGGGGAGTTGAAGGTAACGGTATTTGCCCAGTTGTGCGTTCTGGAAAGTCTCCATCGAAGGCGTGGCCGAGCCGAGGACGACGACGGCGCGCTCGCGGTGCGCGCGCATGACGGCCGTGTCGCGGCCGTTGTAGTAGGGCGACTCCTGCTGTCGATAAGAGCCTTCGTGCTCTTCGTCAACGACGATGACGCCTAAGTTTCGCACGGGCGCGAAGACGGCGGAGCGCGTGCCGATGACGACGCGCGCCTCGCCGCGCTTCAGGCGCCCCCACTCGTCGAATCGCTCGCCCGCCGTCAGGGACGAATGGAAGATGGCGACGGCGTCGCCGAAGTGCGCGCGCAGGCGGCGCGAGAAGACGGGCGTGAGCGCGATCTCGGGGACGAGCATCATCGCCGTGCGCCCGCGTCGCAACGCCTCGCGCATGGCGCGGATGTAGATTTCGGTCTTGCCGCTCCCCGTGACGCCGTGCAGGAGGAAGGCCGCGAAGGCGTCTTCGTGCTGCGCTTCGTTGATGGCCTTGAGCGCGCGTTCCTGTTCATCGGTCAGGCGCAGTTCGTCCCGGTCGGGCAGGCGCGCGCCGGCCAGAGGGTCGCGCCTCACCTCGCGGACGAAGACTTCGAGCAAGCCCCGCCGCTCCAAAGTCTGTACGGTCGAGGCGCTGGCGGCTGCTGCTTCGAGCAATTCCGCGAAGAGCATCTCGCCGCCCTCCGCGATGAGCGTCTCGACGATTTTCTGTTGCGCCGCCGTCAGCGCGCGCGCGCCGTTCGCGTCCCCGTTATCCGAAGGAGGCAGCAATCGCACGGCCTTCCGCCGTTTGGCTCGCGTTTGCGTGCCTCGTTGCCTGTGCACGACCGTGACCCAGCCCGTGCGCGTCAACTCGCGCGCGGCCTTCGCGGCGCGGGCCTGACCCAACTCGCGCGCGGCCTCGCGCAGCGTCGTCGAGCCGTCGGCCTCGACCGCCAACTGCAACAGACGCCCCTTCGCCGTCGCGGCCCTGCGCTCGGGCAGACGCGCCAACTCGTCGCGCCCCTCGGGCGTGATGGTGACAACCTGATCGACGCCCGCGTTCAATCCAGCGGGCAGCGCGGCCTTCAACACCTCGCCCCACGGCGCGGCGTAGTAGTCGCTGATCCAGCGCGTTATTTCCAACACCTCGGGCGTGAGCAGAGGCTCCGCGTCGAGCAACTCTTCGGCCTCTTTTATCTCCGACTCGTCGAGGCCGAGTTCGGGGTCGAGTTCTTCGTGGAGCGCGACGACGTAACCGGTTAAGAGTTGCCGCCCGAAGGGGACGAGCAGGCGCGCGCCGACCCGCGCGGCCTCGCGCAGCGCGAGCGGCAGGCCGTAGGTGAAGGTCTGCGCGAGCCGCAGCGGCAGCGCGACCTCCGCGTAGAGCGGGGCTTTTGCCTTTGGCGCGGCGGTCTCCTGTCGTCTCGGTTCGCTCGTGGGCATGGGCGGGAAAACTGTGCGGCGCGGCACGACGCTTACGTTAGCGTGAATCGACGAAAAGTTGAAGCGCGGCCGAATGAGCTTTGACGGGCGTGCGGGCGTTGGTGCCATTTATGCTGTTGACCGTTTGGCCGAGACGGTATAAAGTCTCCCAGCCACAAAAATTCTGTTCATTGCCCTCGTCTCGCGACTGAAGTAGTTCTACAGAAGTTCTACCGCTGTTAACTCTCCACGCAGGTATCAATTGAATCCACGCTGTCCAGCAGGTATCAGTTGAATCCACGCTGTTCCAACCCCCCTCCGCCATGCCCTGGTTTGTGAGGGGACCCCTAATCCACCAACCCCTCTAGGAGATATCCATGACACTGAAAGCATTCAGGATGGCTTTCCCGCGGAAGTCTCGACTTAGAACGTTTCTTTCAATGGCCGTCGTGGCCTCGTTTCTGACGCCGCTCGTGCCTGCGGCCGTCGGAGCGGGCGTTGCCAACGCGCCGGCCCTTGCCCCCCGCGCGGTCGCGCTGCCTGCGGCCATAGCCGTCGCCCCGTCGATTACGGCCACCAAGAGCGACGCCTACCCCGACCCCGACAACGATGGGAAGGCCGCCCCCGGCGAGACCATCACCTACACCGTCCAGATCGCCAACAACGGCTCGACGGACGCGACCGGCGTCGTCTTCAACGACACGGTTGACGCCAACACGACGTGGAACGGCGTCTTCTCGACGACGCCCGTCGCAATCGACGACACCTACTCGGCCGTCGGCAACGTGCGCATCAACGTCCCGGCCGCGAACGGCCTGACGAGCAACGACTCCGACCCGGACGGCGGCGCCGTCACGGCCGTGCCCGGCTCGACGACGAGCACGGGCGGCGGCGACGTAAACGTCAACGCCGACGGCAGCTTCACCTACAACCCGGCCCCGGGCTTCGAGGGCGCCGACACGTTCACCTACACCATCAACGGCGCGAGCGCGCCGAGCAACACGGCGACCGTGACGGTCAACGTCGCGGGCATGATCTGGTTCGTTAACGCGGCGGCGGCCCCCGGCGGCGACGGCCGTTTGACCTCACCCTTCAACACGCTGACCGGCGCGGGCAGTTTCGACGCGGTCGCGGCCGACCAGGCGAACGACAACATCTTCCTCTACAGCGGCTCTTATACCGGCGGGCTCTCTCTGCTCTCGGGCCAGGCGCTCATCGGCGCGGGCTCGACGGCCTCGCTATCAGCCGTGACGGGCCTGACGCCGCCGGGTTACAGCGACCCGCTGCCGGCGACGGGCGGCGCCAACCCCGTCATCGGCGGGACGAGCGGCATCAGCATCTCGACCAACAACCTTATCCGTGGCGTCACCATCGCCAACACGGCGGGGACGGGCATCTCGGGCACCTCGTTCGGCACGCTCGCCGTGGCCGACACGACGGTCAACTCCACGGGTCAGGCGCTCGACCTCAACGACGGTCAGCTCAACGCGACCTTCCAGTCAATCTCTTCCGACGGGAGCGGCACGGCCGGCATCAGCCTGACCAACATCGCCGTCGGCTCGGTCTTCAACGGCGGCCCGACGACCATCACCAACCGCTTCTCGACCGGCATCGACCTGAACACCGTGCAGGGCAGCATCTCGTTCGGCGCGACGACCATCCCGAACCAGAACGGCGCGGGCGGCTACGGCGTCCGCGTGCGCAACTCGGGCGCGGCGGTCTCGTTCGCCAGCGCGACCATCAGCGACGCCAACCAGACGACGGCGCAGCTCGACGCCAACCTCGACGGCATCCCCGAGACGGACGGCGACGGCGACGCCATCTTCCTGTCGAACAACACGGGCAGCTTCGCCGTCAACGGCGGCGCGCTCACGAACTGCGGCAACGACTGCGTTGACGCGCGCGAGGCGTCGAACGTCACCCTGACGAACGTCGCCATCTCCTCGCCGGGTCAGGACGTGGCGAGCCCGGCTACCCTCGGCGTCGGCGGCCACGGCTTCTACGCCCTCAACCTGACGGGCACCAACGGCCTCTCGGGCGGCTCGGTCTCCGGCTTCAACGGGTCGAACCGCGACGGCGTGCTGGTCGTGAGCAACATGTTCTCGCAGACCTTCAACGTCGCGGGGACGACCTTCCAGAACGCGACCGGCAGCACCGGCGTCCGCGCCACGTCCTCCGGCACGGCCAACGTCGCGCTCAACGTCGGCGGCGCGACCAACAACGTCGCGACCAACGTCACCTTCGACAACCTCTCGGGCTCGGCCGTCAACGCCGTGGCCTCGCTGACGGGCATCCTGAACGCCACAGTGCAGAACTCGTCATTCACGAACGCGCCCATCAACGGCAAGAACAACGTCATCGGCGTCACGACGGGGACGGCTCAGGGCAGCTTCAACGTCCTCAACAACACCTTCGACAACGTCTTCCGCACCGCCTCGACCGGCGAAGGTCTCATCAACCTTCAGGGCAGCGGCACGGTCGCGGGCAACACCTTCTCCGCGAACGTCTCGGGCAACACCATCTCGAACGTCGGCGGCGGCACGTCCACCTGCGGCGCGGGCGCGACCTACTGCGCCGGCCCGACCAACGCCATCCTCATCTTCCCCAGCGCACAGACCAACGTGTCGGGTACCATCCTCGTTGACGGCAACAACCTGACGAACGTGCAGCAGGGCGGTCTCCAACTCGACATGGCGAACGCGGGCGCCGGTCTGAGCCCCATCGCCGCCAAGATTATCAACAACACGTTCGGCACCAGCGGCGCGCGCGTTGGGCTGGGCGGCTCTACTGTGACCGTCAACTCGGGCTTGCGCGTCATCCGGCGCGTGGACGCCTCGGCGGCCGCCAACGTGCTCATCTCGAACAACATCGTCAACAACGGCAGCGCCACTACGAGCAGCGCCGCCAACGCGCCGGGCATCCTCGTGCGCGCGCAGAACGCAGCCTCGCTGGACGTGACCGTGACCGGCAACACCGTGGACACGGCTGGCTCCACTGCCGTCGCCGAGTTGCGCGCCGACACGCTCACCGCGACCTCGGTTCTCTGTCTCGATGCCAGCGGCAACACCCTCGCGGCAGGCGCGGGGTTCATTTCGCTGAGCGAGGGCACCGGCACGCTCAACGTCGAGCAGACGGCGCCCGGCGCCGGCGCCGGGACGATCAACACGGCGAACGGCATCCCCGCCGCCAACATCACCCCCGTGGTGGGCACGCCGAACTACGGCGTCGCGTGCGCCGCGCCCGTGGCGTCGCTGCTGCGTCGCGGCACTGGCGGCGCTCAACTCGCGTCGAACAACGCGCCGAGCTTCGGTAACGTGGGCACGCGCACGATTGGCGGCCTCGGGCTCATGCCGAACGTCGAACTGTGGGGTCTGAACTCGAAGTGGCTCGGCGCCCAGTCTTTCAACTACGCCACGGGTAACGTCGCCCTCGCCGGCCCGGCCGACACGGTGGTTCGCCCCGCGCGCACTGTCGCCGTCGCCGAGCCTCTGGCCGCGCGCGCCGCGACGCTCTTCTCGGGCGAGACCGTCAACGTCAACATCGGGACGCTGCCGGCGGGCAAGTCGATGACCATCACCTTCGCGGTGACCATCGACAACACCATCAACGTGCCGCAGGTCTCGAACCAGGGCACGGTCTCGGGCACCAACTTCGGCTCGGTCGTGACCGACGACCCGGCGACGGGCGCGTTCGGCGACCCGACGGTGACGCCGGTCTTCCTCGGCACGCCGCCCGAAATCTCCTGCCCGGCCGACATCAACGTCGGCACCGACCCCGGCGTCTCGACCGCCTCCGTCTCGTTCAGCGTGACGGCGACGGGTAACCCGACGCCGACCGTCGATTGCAAGGTCGGCGCGACCAGCATCACCTCGCCGCACACGTTCCCGCTCGGCGAGACGACGGTCGTCTGCACGGCGACGAACGGCGTCGAGCCCGACGCCTCGTGCAGCTTCAAGGTCACGGTCACGGACGACGAGGCGCCGGTCATCGACTGCCCCGACGACATCACCGTGAACCTGCCGGCGAACTCCAACGCGACGACGCAGACGGTCAACTTCACCGTCACGGCGACCGACAACGCCGACGCGACGCCGACCATCAACACCAACTTCCCGTCCGGCTACGCCTTCCCCGTGGGGACGACGACCGTGACGGCGACCGCGACCGACGACGCGGGCAACCAGAGCACCTGCCAGTTCAACGTGACGGTGCTCTACAACTTCACCGGCTTCTTCTCGCCGATTCAGAACCCGCCGGTTCTGAACGAGGTGAAGGCCGGACAGAACATCCCGATCAAGTTCAGCCTGAGCGGTAACAAGGGGCTGAGCATCTTCGCCGCCGGCTACCCGGCGTCGCAGCAGATCAACTGCGCCGACAACGTCCCCGTCAACGTGCTCGAAGAGACGAACACGGCGGGCGGCAGCTCGCTCACCTACAACGCTGGTTCGGACACGTACCAGTACAACTGGAAGACCGAGAAGTCCTGGGCCGGCACCTGCCGCGTGCTCGTCGTCAAACTGGCCGACGGCACCGAACACGTCGCCTACTTCAAGTTCAAGTAGACCACCCGACTAAAGGGGAGGGGCGGCGACATCCGTGTCGCCGCCCCTTTTTTTGTTCGCGTAAGTTTAATCGAAACGGCTCAGCCCGAGGCGAGGTGCGCGCGCACCTTCTTCATGTCTTCCCAGACCTCGCGCTTCTTGGTCGGGTCGCGCAGGAGGTAGGCGGGGTTGAAGGTCGGCATCAGCGGCGTGCCGTCGTAGTCGTGGAACTCGCCGCGCAGTTGCGAGATGGGCTTCTTCGTGCGCAGCAGCGCGCGCGTCGGCGTGTTGCCGAAGGCGATGACGACCCTCGGCCGCGCCGCCGCCAACTCGCGGTGGAGGTAGGGCGTGAAGAGCGAGAGCCACTCGGGCGTGATCTCGTCGCCCTGACTGATGACCTTGATGACGTTGGTGAGATAACAGTCCGCGCGCGCGAGGCCGATGCTGGAGAGGATGCGTTCGAGCATCTGCCCGGCCGGACCCATGAAGGGGCGGCCCGACTCGATGTCCGGCGGCCCCGGCGATTCGCCGACGACCGCGACCTTCGCGCCGACCGGCCCCTCGCCGAAGATGAAGATGCGTTCCTTGAACTCGGGCAGAAGCTTCGCGCGTTTGAGCAGCTCGTCGTTAACTTCCTCGACGGTCTCGGTCGGCTCGGGCCTCTGCCCGCTGAAGAGTGAGTCCTGCATGGGCGTCTACTGCTTCTTCGTCTCGTTGAGGTAGTCGCGCACCTTCTTCATGTCGTCCCAGACCTCGCGCTTCTTCGATGGGTCGCGCAATAGATAGGCCGGGTGGAAGGTGGGCATGACCTTGATGCCGCGATAGTCCTGGAACTGGCCGCGCAGGCGCGTGATGCCCTCCTTCGTGTCGAGCAGGTTCTTCATCGCGGTGTTGCCGAGGACGACGATCACGTCGGGGCGCGCGATGTTGATTTCGCGCAGCAGGAAGGGCTTGCACGTGTGCGCCTCATCGGTCGTCGGCGTGCGATTGTTAGGCGGGCGGCAGCGGTTGACGTTGCCGATGAGCACGTCGTCGCGCTTGAGGCCGATGGCCTCGATGATCTTGTTGAGGAGTTGGCCCGCGCGTCCGACGAAGGGACGGCCGCTCGCGTCCTCGTCGGCGCCCGGCGCCTCGCCGACGAACATCAAACGCGCGGTCGTCTTACCCTCGGTGTGGACGATGGTGTTGCGGCCCTGGTGCAAGGGGCAACGGACGCACTCGCCTATGTCGGCGCGTATGTCCTCGAAGGTCTCGCCGGGTTGGCCGAGGCTGAGTTCGTCCTGCGGCGTGATGTCGCCGAAGAGCGTCTCGCGCGGCGCGGGCGGGTCGGGCGAAGGTTTGCGGATGGGTTTCTTAGGCATCTCCGCTTCGGTGTGTAACGGGGGCGGAAGCCTCGACCCCGTCGGCTGCGGCCTCGCGGCCTGACTCGTTGGTGGGGGTGGTGGGGACAGCGTCGTTCTCTGCGGAGGCGTTGGCGCGGGGCGTTGCTCGGCGCTCGCGTTTCTCTGGAGCGCGGGCGAGGCGGCGGCGCGCGCGCGCGTGCTCTCCTCGCGCGTGTGCGCGGGCGCTTCGAGCGCCTGCGCGTCGAGGCCGTCCAAGCCTTCAACGCCAAGCTCGCGCAGGTACGAGGCCGACTCGGCCACGTCCTCCGCCAGGGACTTCAGAAGCTCTCTCGCTTGCGAATCGTCTTCCATCTGGGATGAGACATTATGACATGAAGCGGCGGCGCGGCGCAGCCAACGTCCGACTCAGTTCCGCGCGGGCCGGCGCCCGCCGAGTGGCAGCGACACCTCGCGCCTTAAGTAGCGGCCGGGCTCGCCGGAGAACCTGACGCCCACGGCCGCGCCCGCGCCCGCGCCCATCGTCAGCGTAACGTCTTTCCCGACGCCCTCATACGACAGCCCAACCGGCCTCGGGCTTCTTATGTCGAGCCTGTAGTCGCGGCCGGGGACGCCTTCGAGCAGCAGCCGCAGCCAGTCTCCCTCGACGCGCGAGCGGAGCACGCGCAGGCCGGTGTTGGTGTCGCCCGGACGCGGCGCCTCGCGCCTGACGAAAACGTCCGTGCCCTCTTCGTACCTGACGACGACCAGAACCATCTCGCCCCAAAGGAACGAAGGACGCCCGTGCTTCGAGTCCGTCTCGAACACGGCTCGCTGCACGTCGCCCGTCCTCTCGACTTTGAACTCGACGGGCGTGCCGTTGACCTCGACCGACAGGATGCGCGCGTCGAGCGGGAACGCGGGGGCCAGCTCAAACTTGACCGGCGGCCGCCTGCGCGCCTCTTCGCCTTCGGGGAGGTCGAGCACGACGGTCATCTCGCCGCCCGCGCGCGCCAGCGAGATGTTGAAGACGCCCCCGCCCGCGCGCACGCGTTTGACCAGCAGCTTGTCCCAGTCGGCCGGCAACTGCGGCGCTACACGGACGGTCGAGCCCGCGTCTCTGACCTCGATGCCGAGGAGCCCGCGCAGGAGCGGCGTGACGACCATCGCCTCCGACCAGACCTGGTGGTGCGACGAGCGGCCGAAGGGCGCGTTGTAGTCGCCGGACAGAAGCTCGGTCGTGTAGCCGAGCGCGCCCTGCTCGCGCAGGAGCACGTTCGACATCAAAGCCTGAAGGCCGACGTGCGGCCGTCCGTAGCGGTACGCGCCCACGCTCGCCCAACCCGTGAAGAGCGGCCAGACCGAACCGCTGTGATACGAGAGCGGGTCGTAGAGGCGGCTCTCGTCCGAGATGATGCGCGCGCCCCAGTCGGTCGCGATGTGGCCCGAGCCGAGACGGTCAATCTCTGTTTGCGCGCGCCCTTCTTCGAGCACGCCGAACCAGAGCGGGACGGCGGGCAGCACCGTGTCCTCGTCGAACAGTTTCGACTTGTCCTGCTCGTTCATCCGCTGCTGGCGGCGCTCGCGGTTGGGGCCTTTGTCGGCCTCGCGCGGCTCGGTGCGGGGGACGTTGGTGGCGTAGGCGTAGAAGCCGCGTTCGGGCAGCCAGTAGGTCTTCTCGACAACTTCCATCACGCGCCGAACCTCCGTGGTCGCTTCGGCGGCGAGCTTCTCGTCCTCCAACAGCGCGGCCATCTCCGCGACGCCGCGCAGCGCCTCGACCCAGAGGCCCTGCATGTAAATCTCTTCGTGCGGCGGGTAGAGCGAGCCGCCCTCGACCCAGCCGTGGCCGAACTTCGTGTTCTCGACGAGGCCGTTGCCGTCCGTGTCGGTCGCGCGCGTGAAGCGGTAGGCTTTAAGTATCGACTCCCAGTTGGCGCGAAGGTAGTTGATGTCTCCGGTCGCGCGGAAGTAGTCGGCGTGGGCGATGACGTAGAGCGGCGTCGCGTCGGCGCTCGCCCAGGGGTAAGAGTAGTCCGTGAACCACGGAACGAGGCCCGCGCTCTGCGAAATCTCGTGCGGAATTTTGCCGTCGGCGCGCTGGTATTTTTTGAGGAAGTCGAGCGCCGTCCGCACGCCCTCGAAGTCGCCGTAAGAGTTGAGGGCGAGCGCCGTCCAGAGCGCGTCGCGGCCGAAGAACCACGCGAAGCCGGGGCGCTCCGACTCGCCCGCCGTGCGGAAGCCCGCGACGAGACCGCGCCCGAGCAGGGGGTTCTCGACGAAGCCCTTATCAATGCCGACCTTCGCCCACGCGTACGCCTCGTTGACGCGCGCGTCAGGCGTCTCGACCTCGGTCGTCTCCGCGAGCAGACGTTTGTAGTGTTCGACGTTCTTCTCGTACAACGCGCGGGCCGAGCCGAGCAGACGCGCGTAGGTCGCGCGCGCCTCTTCGCGCCCCTTCACGCTCCCCGCGATGACGATGGGGATGAAGTTCGACTTCAGCTCCGAAGCATTCACCTCCATACGGAACTCGGCGGGCACGTCGCGCGGCTCCTCCTGATACGGCATCACGGATACGTCGCGCGCCACGGGGCTGCCGACGACGCCCGCGTAGCGCCCCGTCTCTTCGTAGATGACGTACGTGCGTTGCTTCTCGTCCCAGGAGAGCGCGCCGGTCGGCATCGCCGCTGGCCACATCAGCTTCAGGCGCGGGCGGAAGCGCGCCGTGACCGTGACGGGCAGCGCCGAGTCAACGTCGAGCAGCATCACGACGCCCGCCTCGTCGAGCGGCGCGAAGATGGTCTGCCTGACCGTGAAGGCGGCGTGCGAATAGGTGATGGTCGTCGCCTCGGGCCGCACGTCGATGAGGGCCGCCGTCTCCGCGCCACGGAATTCGAGCGGGTAGCCCTCGACGCGGAACGACAACTCGAACCCGTCGAGTATCTGCAAAGGGTAGGCCCACGCTTCGAGCTGCCGGTGCTCGTACCCGAAGACCGCGCTCCTGCGCCCGAGCACGTCGAGGAACGCGCCCGCGCGCGTGCGGCGTTCGAGTCGGAGGCCGCTTTGGGGGAAGGGAAATTTGGGGACGAGTTGAGCCGGTGCGGGCTGTTGCGCGTGGACAGCGGATTGGGCGAATGAGGTGAGGAGAAGGAGTAAAAGTAATGACTTCACGATTGGGTTTGGCCGAATCAATGGCTCAACTATTCCGCGCCGGGAGCGCGGGCATCCCTGCCCGCCAAAGCGTGCCAAAGCACGCCTGGCCGTGAAGCGCCGTCACGCAACCTTGAGACTTTGAGTCTCCATGTCTTCGCGCTGGCGCGCTCATGGCGGGCAGGGATGCCCGCGCTCCCGGCGTGAACTCAGACGCCGAGCACGTCAACCAACTCCTGCACCGAGGCGGCGCTCTTTTGCAGCGCGATGCGTTCGTCGTTGGTGAGGCTGATCTCGATGATCTGCTCTAAGCCGTTCGCGCCGAGTTTGCAGGGGACGCCGACGTAGAGGTTGTTGATGCCGTACTCGCCTTCGAGGTAGGCGGCGCAGGGCAGAATCTTCTTCTTGTCCTTGAGGATGGACTCGGTCATCTCGACGGCCGCCGCCGAAGGCGCGTAGTAGGCCGAGCCGGTCTTCAGGAGCCCGACGATCTCGGCGCCGCCGTTGGCCGTGCGCTTGACGATGGCGTCCAACTGCTCCTTGGGCAGCAGCTCCGTGACGGGGATGCCGGCGCAGGTCGAGTAACGCGGCAGCGGCACCATGGTGTCGCCATGACCGCCGAGCACGAATGCGGTGACGTTCTCAACAGAAACATCCAGGGCCTCCGCGAGGAAACAACGCATGCGCGCTGAGTCCAGGACGCCAGCCATACCGATCACGCGATGCTTCGGAAATCCCGACCGGCGAAGTGCCACCTGACACATCGCGTCGAGTGG
>DASVGG010000021.1:5000-39430 GCA_036379655.1 Pyrinomonadaceae bacterium | reverse complement strand
TCTTGAAAAAGAGCCGAGCGCCCCTCTTAACATGCCCCGAGTCCGAGTCTCTTTTGCCGTCGCGCGGGACGAGGGCGCTACTTCCGCCCCTTGCCGAACGCCGGGGCGCGTTTCTGCATGAAGGCCGTGGCGCCTTCGAGGAAGTCCGGGGAGCGGAAGCATTCGGCCTGGCCTTCGGCCTCGAAGTCGAGCGCGGCGGCGAGGGCGTGCTGTTCGGAGAGGCTGAGCGCGGCCTTGATGCGCGCGAGCGAGGGCTGCGGCGCGGCGGCGAGCGCGGCGGCGAGGTCGTCCACGAACGCGTCGAGATGCGCGCGCGGGACGACGGCGTTGACAAGGCCGAGGCCGTGCGCTTCCTGCGCGGTGAGGGGCTCGCCCCTCGCCATCAGCTCGAAGGCTTTCAGGCGTCCGACGAGCGCGGGCAGCAGGTAGGTCGCGCCGCCGTCGGGCATCAGCCCGACGCGGACGAAGCTCTGGCTGAAGGTCGCCTCGTCGGATGCGACGACCACGTCGGACGCGAGCACGTAGCTGAAGCCGATGCCGGCGGCGGGGCCGTGAACGCGCGCGACGACGGGCTTGGGCATAGAGCGCAGCGCCGCGACCGGCGGGTTAATCAACTCACGTATCCGCGCCGCGATGTCCAAAGAGGCCAGCTCCGAAGGGCTGACGGACTTCATGTCGAGGCCGGCGCAGAAGAAGTCGCCCGCGCCGGTGATGACGACGACGCGGCTCTCGTCGGTCGCGGACTCCGCGACCGCGGCGGCGAACGCCTCGAACATCTCGAAGTCAACGGCGTTGCGCCGCGCGGGGTTGTTGAAGGTGATGCGCTTGACGCCCGCGTCGAGCGTGACCTGAAGCTTCTCGTTGTTCATATGGTGCTCGCGGTGTCCGAGTCCACGGTTAGCGATTTTAGCCCGAGCGCCTTCCTGACGAGGGCGATCTGGCCGGCGTGATAGAGCGTGTGCTGGATCGCGCCGTGCAGCGAGACGTAGCGCGTGGACATGTTGGGGAGGATGGGCTCGTCGAGTCCGTCGTCTTCGAGGCCGAGCACGGCGTCGCGCAGCGCGAGATAGGTCTTCGTGAGACGTTCGAGCGTCTTGCGCCACGCGTGCTCTGAGACCTCACCCGTCGCCGGCCAGTCCTCTTCAGTGTTGTATATCTGCGCGGGGTCGCCGCCGAGCCTGCGGAGGATGGCTCGCTCCCACGCCTCGACGTGCGCGATTGATTCCCAGATGCTGTGCGCGCTCTCGACGGGCCGCGCAGCGGCCTGCTCGGCGGTGACACCTCTCATCAACTCGCTCAGCGCCGGGCCGTGCCACGCGCCGCCCTCGTGCGCGCGCTTCAGTTGGTCTGCGATGCGTTCGACCTCGCTCATAGTCTCTCCTCATTTGCGCCGGCCGAAGAGCTTCGGCGCGGCGAAGACGGCGTAGCGGACGGGTTCGTGCGGGCGGCGGCGCCACCAGACGGCGACCGAGCGGCGGACGACGACCTCGAACATCGCGTCCTTGTCCTTGCGCGCGATGCCGCGCACGAGGCGACTGATGTCGTGGCGGAAGGACTGGACGACGAGGCGCCGTCGGGGGTCGGCCGCCTTGACGCGCGACTTCTCGAAGCGCAAAAGGTCGAGCGTCCACCCCGACCCGAGATAGTCCTCCTTCAGCTTCTCTTCAAGGTACTCTGCGAAGAGCAGCACGTCGCCGAAGAGGCGCGAGACGGCCGGCGCCCCGTGCTCCGCGACGTAGCGGTCGAAGTAGTTGGTGAAGCGTTCGCGCAGGACGCGGTGCGTCAGCGGCAGCAACTTGTTGACCTGCACGAAGCGCCGCTCGTGCGGGGTCGCGGCGAACGAGTCGAATCGCTCGGCGGCCGCGCGCCTGAGCTGCCGCGTCCGTGCCGGCGTCAGCCCCAACTCGCGCCCGAGCGCGAACGGGTTCTCCACGAACCGCGCACGCAACTCTTCGTCCGAAGACAAACGCGTCAATATCTGCTCGATGTCGGAGAGGGTCATCAGTAGTCGCGTATCTGCTCGCAATAAGAATCGAAGTTGCGGCGCATCTCTTCGACGTGGTCGCCGCCGAACTTCTCGCGTGCGGCCTCGGCGAGCGTGAGCGCGACCATCGCTTCGCCGATGACGCCGGCCGCCGGGACGGCCGTCACGTCGGAACGCTCGAAGGCGGCCGACTCCTCTGCCTTCGTCTCGATGTCCACGGAGCGCAGCGCGCGCCTGAGCGTCGAGATGGGCTTGAGGAAGCCGCGCACGCGCAACTCCTCGCCGTTGGTAATGCCGCCTTCCAAGCCCCCCGCGCGATTGGTCGGGCGCGTGAAGGCGCGTGTGCCCTCGTCGTAGCCGATCTCGTCGTGCACCTGCGAACCGGGCAGGTTCGCCGCCTCGACGCCCGCGCCGATGGCGACGGCCTTCACGGCCGGTATCGACATCAGCGCGCGCGCGAGCCGCCCGTCGAGCTTCGCCTCCCACGAAGTGTGCGAGCCTAAGCCGGCGACGACGCCGCGCGCGACGACCTCGAAGACGCCGCCGAGCGTGTCGCCCTCGCGTCGCTTCTCGTCCACGAGCGCGACCATCGCGGCCTGCGCTTCTTCATCCGCGCAGCGCAGAGGCGCGTCGTCGGGGATGCGGCCGATGCTCTCCCAGTCAACGTCGAGTGGCGCGGCGGGGATGCCGCCGAGCTGCACGACGTGGCTGCGTATCTCGATGCCGATGACGGCGAGCAGTTGACGCGCGAGCGCGCCGCAGGCGACGCGCGCGGCCGTCTCGCGCGCCGAGGCGCGTTCGAGTATGTCGCGCAGGTCGCGCGCGTCGTACTTGAGCCCGCCCGCGAGGTCCGCGTGCCCCGGTCGCGGACGCTTCACGCGCCGCATCTTCTCTTCGGGCGTCGCGTCGGGGTCGGGAGGCTCGGCCGACATGACGCCCGTCCAGTTCTTCCAGTCCTTATTTTCTATCTGCAACGCGACGGGCGAGCCGAGCGCGCGGCCGTGGCGAACGCCGCTCAAAAACTCCGCGCGGTCGCGCTCGATCTTCATCCGCCCGCCGCGCCCGTAGCCCCACTGCCTGCGTTCCAACTCGCGGTTGACGACCTCGACATCGACGGGAAGACCCGCGGGCAGACCCTCGACTATCGCGACCAGCGCGCGCCCGTGCGACTCCCCTGCTGTGTTGAAGCGAAACATCTGTCTACTTAACTTAAATGAATCGTCGGTCTCTTAAACGTCGAGAAAGCGCGAGCGCACCTCGGGCGGCGGCAGCATACAACTGTCGTACTTGCCGAAGAACTTATAGCGGTTGCGCGCGAACAAGTCGTAAAGGTAATCGCGCAGCCTTCTCGGGATGACCCTTGCGGCGAGGAAGATTTTCCAGAAGCCGCCGAGGTAGGCCGCGACCTTGAGCGCCGCGTCGGAGCGGACGTGGACGCGCTCGCCGCCGCGCGTCTGCTCGACGTAGACGACCGAGTCCACGCCGCGTAGCTCCGTGTGTCTCTCGATCAACGCCTGACCGTAGTCGCTCTGGAGCGCGGCGAAGCGCATCTCGCCGCGCCGGTCGTGGTCGAGTATCAACTGCACGGACTTGTTGCAGAAGCCGCACACGCCGTCGTAGAGCAGGACGGGCGCGCCGACGGAAGTTTCTACCATGAGTTTTGCCTCTAGCAGAAGCATGGACCGCTTAACCTCTGTGACCTTTGTGGTTAAGCACGTCAGACTTAACCACGGAGAACACGAAGGTATGCACAAAGGTCACAGAGGATTTTACGACTCATTCACGCCGAGCGGGGGTAGGAACTCTTCGGCGAAGACGTTGCCCCGGCCGAGGACGCAGGCCGGGTCGAAGGCGCGCTTCAACTCGGCCATCTCGCGCAACGCGCGCTCGCCGTAGAGCGCGCGCAGGTAGTCGCGCTTAATCTTGCCGACGCCGTGCTCGGCCGAGATGGTGCCGCCCAAGCGAACGGCGCGCTCGACGAAGCGGCCGTAGGTCTCGCGCGCCGCAGCCGCTTCGGCGTCGTCGCGCGGGAGGATGTTGACGTGCACGTGGTTGTCGCCGATGTGGCCGAAGATGACGTAAGCGAGGCGGCCCGCGCGCAGCGTCTCCTTGTAGAAGCGCAGCATCTCTGGGAAGGCCGCGTCGGGCACCGCCATGTCGGTCGAGACCTTGCGCTGGCCTCTGCGCGCGAGCCACTCGTTGACCATCACGGGCAGCGCGTGGCGGAAGGCGCGCATCTCCGCGCGGTCGTGCTCGTTGGTGCCGAACCACGACTCGTCCACCATCGCGTTATGTTTTTCGAGCAGCGCATACCACGCCGCTAAAAGATTCTCCTCGGTGCCCTCGGTCGTCTCCTGCTCGAAGAAGACCGCGCCCGCCGCGCCGAGCGGCACCAGGGGGTATTGCTCGCGCAGGAAGTTCAAAGCCTCGCTGTCGAAGTATTCGAGCGCGCGCGCGTCGATGCCCTCGCCCGACTCCGCGCGCGTCTTCAGCGAACTCTCTCGCGCCTCGCGCACGAAGGCGAGCAGCGAGTCTTCATTCTTAAAGAAGACGACGCCCGAGAGGACGCCTTCGGGTTGAGTCAGCAACGACAACTCGACCTCCGTGACGACGCCGAGCGTGCCCTCGCTGCCGATGAAGAGGTCGATCAGGTCCATGCCGGGCTGCGTGAAGTAACCGGCGGCGTGCTTGCGCGTCGCGGGCATCGTGTAGGTCGGCAACCGCGCTTCGATTTTACGCCCGCCGCCCAGAGGGAGACTGATGCTCCCGTCCGCGCCCGCGAACAGTTCCCCGCGCCGAATCTCCAGAAGGTCGCCGGTCGTGAGCGCGACCTGCAAGGCACGCACGTAACTCCGGGTCGGGCCGTACTTGAACGTGCGCGCGCCCGACGCGTTGGTCGCCACCGTCCCACCGAGATAACAACTCGCCTCGGTCGGGTCGGGCGGGTAGAGTAAGCCCCGCGCCTTCGCCTCGCGCTGAAAGTCCGAGAGCACGACGCCCGCGCCCGCCGTCGCCCATCCCCCGCCCCACGTCTCGCGCACGAACTCGCCCACGCGGTTCAGCCTCGCCGTCGAGAGCACCGCGCCGCCGTACGGCACGCGCCCGCCGACTATCCCAGTGCCCGCGCCCGCCACCGTCAACGGCGTCCCCTCGCGCGCCGCCTCCGCCAGAGCGCGCGCCACTTCCCGCGCGCTCTCCGGAAACAGCACGCGCTCCGCGCGCCCGCCCGCCGTGTTGCTCGCGTCGCCGAGGAAGGATTGAATCTCGTCCTGTTCTTGTTTGACTAGCATCTGTTGAGAATGGCGCTAACCGGCCGTCGAAGTCTCCGCGCCCTCGGTCGCAAGCGACGGGTTGACGACCGCGTAAATCTCCGACTCCTCCTCCTCGCCCGGCTGGACCTGGTTGTTGCGATAGACGAAGCCGATCTTTTCGAGCACGCGGCGCGAGGCGTCGTTCTTCGGGTCGATGCTCGCCACGACCTCTCTAAAGCCGTACCGCTCGAAGCCGTAACGGAGCACGGCCGGCGTAATCTCGCTCGCGTAGCCTCGGCCCCAACGGTCGCGCCTGAACATGTAACCGAAGTCTATCTCGCCCGACCACGGCAGCGGCGCGAAGCCGCAACTGCCGACGGCGAGGCCGCTCTCCTTCTCCACGACCGCCCAACGGCTAAAGCCGCGCGTCCGGTAGCTCTCGTTCAGCCGCCCGATCCACTCGCGCACGCGCCCGAGGTCCCACGTCTTGCTGTCGCCCACGTACCGCATCACCTCCGCATCGCCCGCCAGCACGTGCAGCGCCTCCGCGTCCTCCGGAGCCCACTCGCGCAACGCGAGCCTTTCGGTTTTGAGTATGAACATGACGTGTGCTACTTAACGTGCGCCTTCATCCCGCGAGCAATCGCCGCAGGCCCGCCTGCTCGAAATGGTGATCCGTCGTGAGCGCGTCCGTCAGCCCGCGCTGCTGCATGAGAGTGATGCTGACCGCGTCGCAGAGTGACCAATCTTTGTCCTGTCGCATGCCGAGCAGATTCAAGGCCAGCCGGTGTAAGTGCTCGTCAACCCACACTACTTCGATTTCAGGGTCGTCCTGAAGGTCCGTGATGAAGTCCAACGCCGCGCCGCGCGGAGCGCCGCGCGCGTGCATCAGCGCGACCAACTCGGCGAAGACGTAACTGTGCGTAAGAAGGACTGGCGCGGCGTCGTAGAAGGTTCGCGCGGCGTCGTGGCGGAAGTCGCGCCGGTCGAACAGACACATGAGTCCCGACGTGTCGAGCAGCATCTTTGTCCGAGGCTAACGTGATTTGTCGTACTCGCGCGCCAGGTCTCTGTCTATCCGTTCGTTGTCGGCCGAGCGCTCGTCGCCGCTGTCCCACGCGCCGAAGTTGCGGCGTACCTTCCCAGATTCAGCATTGTTTAAGGTCGCGCCGCCATTCACTCCCGCGAGGAGCCGCTTGGCGAGTTCGCGTTGCTGCTCGGCGGGAAGCCGTCGCGCCGCCTCCAAAATCGAGTCATAACTTTCACTCATCTATTTCTGTGGCTCCGCGTGACATTGTCACATAGACCGGCAGTTCAGGTCATCGTCAGTTCGCGTTCGCGGAGGTATTTGACGCGGTCGCGGAGTTCGGCGGCGCGTTCGAATTCGAGGGCCTTGGCGGCGGCGCGCATTTCGTGTTCGAGGCGGGCGATGGTGGCTTCGATGTTGGCGGCCGTGTAGTCGTCCATCGATTCGAGGTCGAGTGGCACCTTGAAGTAGTCGGCCTCGTAGGCGGTGACGAGCGTGGACTCGATGGACTTGATGATGGTCGTCGGCGTGATGCCGTGCTCCTCGTTATAAGCCTCCTGGATGGTGCGGCGGCGCTCGGTCTCGCCGACGGCGCGCTTCATCGAGTCGGTCATCTTGTCGGCGTAGAGGATGGCCGTGCCGTTACTGTTGCGCGCGGCGCGGCCGATGGTCTGGATGAGCGAGGACTCGCTGCGGAGAAAGCCTTCCTTGTCCGCGTCGAGGATGGCGACGAGCGAGACTTCGGGCAGGTCGAGCCCCTCGCGGAGGAGGTTGATGCCGACCAGCACGTCGAACTCGCCGCGACGCAGGTCGCGGAGTATCTTGATGCGCTCCAGGGTCTCGATGTCCGAGTGGAGGTAGCGAACGCGGACGCCGACCTCCGCGAAGTACTCGGTGAGGTCTTCGGACATCTTCTTCGTCAGCGTGGTGACGAGGACGCGCTCGTTGCGCTCGGCGCGCGCGCGCACCTCGCCGAGCAGGTCGTCTATCTGCCCCTTGACCGGGCGAATCTGGACCACGGGGTCGGTCAGGCCCGTGGGCCGAATTATCTGTTCGACGACCTCGCCGCTCGTGCGCGTCAATTCATACGGGCCGGGCGTGGCCGAGACGTAGATGGTCTGGCCGATGCGCGCCTCGAACTCCTCGAAGTTGAGCGGGCGGTTGTCCATCGCGGAAGGCAGGCGGAAGCCGTACTCGACGAGCGTGCGTTTGCGCGACTGGTCGCCGTTGAACATGCCGCGAATCTGCGGGACGGTCTGGTGCGACTCGTCGATGACGACCATCGAGTTCTCGGGCAGGTAGTCCAGGAGCGTCGGCGGCGGCGCGCCGGGCGGCTTGCCCGTGAGGTGGCGCGAGTAGTTCTCGATGCCACGGCAGAAGCCCATCTCCTTGATCATCTCAAGGTCGTACATCGTGCGCTGGTGGAGGCGCTGTGCCTCGACGAGCTTGCCCTCCTTGATGAGCTGCGGCTCCCACCATTCGAGTTCGTCGCGGATGGTCTTAATCGCACGCTTGACCGTGGACTTCGGCATCACGTAGTGCGTCTTCGGGTAGATGGGCAGGCGCGACGTGTGCTTCTCAAGCACCTCGCCGAGCAGCGGGTCGATGGTCGAGATGGCATCGACCTCGTCGCCCCACAATTCGATACGGTAAGCCTGGTCCTGGTACGAAGGGTAGACCTCGACCGTGTCGCCGCGAACGCGGAAGGAGCCGCGGTCGAACTCCACGTCGGAGCGTTCGTACTGCAACTCGACGAGTCGTTGAAGCAGTTGCTCGCGCGTCGTCTTCATCCCCGGCTCGACGAAGAGAATCATGTCGTAGTAGGCGTCCGGGTCGCCGAGGCCGTAGATGCAGGAGACCGAGGCGACGACGACCACGTCGCGCCGCTCGAAGAGCGCGCGGGTGGCCGACAGGCGCAGGCGGTCGATCTCCTCGTTGATGGTCGCCTCCTTCTCGATGTACGTGTCCGAGGCCGGGACGTACGCCTCCGGCTGATAGTAGTCGTAGTAGGAGACGAAATACTCGACCGAGTTCTCGGGGAAGAACGACTTGAACTCCTGGTAGAGCTGCGCGGCGAGCGTCTTGTTGTGCGCGATGACGAGCGTCGTGCGCTGCGTGCGCTCGATGACGGTGGCGACCGAGAAGGTCTTGCCCGAGCCCGTGATACCGAGCAGCACCTGGTCTTTCGCGCCCTCGTCGAGCCCACGGACGAGCGCGTCGATGGCGGCGGGCTGGTCGCCCTGCGGCTTGAATTCGGAACGGAGTTTGAAAGGCATAAACAGTGATACGCGACACGTGATAAGTGATTAGTTTAGACAGCAAAGTCTAACTTATCACTTATCAGTTGTCACTCATCACTGCCTGACGGAGAGCGTGTGGAGGTCGCCGTTCGTGCCGTTGAAGTAGTCGTGGTCGGCGGCCCCGTTGACGCCGTCGATTTCGAGGCTCTGCGAGTACTGCCAGAAGGTCCAGTCGGCCCAGCCGTCGGGCAGCGGCGAGGGCGTGGCGGCGGAGGTGTAGTGCGCGACCCAGAGCGGGTAGCGGCCGAAGCCGGGGTTGAGGTACTCGTTCCAGAAGTAGGCGGCCGTGTAGATGATTGGGGCGACGCCCGTGGCCTGCTCGACGGCGCCGAGCCACGTCTGCAAGCCTTCGACGATGACGCTGCCCGCGACGTTGTCGTTCACCTCCACGTCGATGACGGGCGGGAGGTCGCCGGGCTTGAGCGCGACGGTGGCGAGAAAGTGTGACGCCTGCTGCGCGGCGTCCTCCGCCGGACGGAAGAAGTGGTACGCGCCGCGCGCGAGCCCGGCGGCCTTCATCCCCGCCCAATTGGCCTCGAAGTACGGGTCGGTCACGTTCGTGCCCTCGGTCGCCTTGGCGAAGGCGAAGGAGCACCCGGCGGCCTTCACCGCGTCCCAGTCCACCTGCCCCTGGTAATGCGAAACGTCGATGCCCGTGAGTCTCGAAGGCGAGTTACTTGACATGGTTTTTTAAGAGTAGACAGTAGACAGTTCGTAGCCCCGGAGGGGCGGCATGTTTATAGTTTCTACGTTCTAATACCGACTTGCAGATGTGAATAAGGCCGTCACACGCCGGGAGCGCGGGCATCCCTGCCCGCCATGAGCGCGTCAGCGCGAATACAGTGAGACGTTAAGCCTCAACGTTGAGGGATAGAGTTTCACGGCTAAGCGTGCTGGCGCACGCTTTGGCGGGCAGGGATGCCCGCGCTCCCGGCGAGAAGTCGCCTTATGACATCCCGCCCCTCCGGGGCTCGGCCCTCAACTGCCTACCGCCATCCGCCTACTGTCTACTTCCTTTACCTCACGCGTGCGTGGGCTGGCTCGAACTGATCTGGTAGATGGCCTCCATGACGGCCGAGCGCACCTCCGTGGGGAGCGAGCCCCGGACGGCGAGGCGGCGGAAGGCAGGCAGCACCTCCTTCTGGCCGGAGAGCGCGAGCAGCTTGACGACGGCGAGGCGTACCTCGTTGTTCGGGTGCCCCTCGATGGCGCGCAGCAGCGGCTGCACCTCGCCCGCCCTCGCCATCAGGAAGAGGAGCGAGAACGCCTCGTAGGTGCGCTCGCGGCTCTCGCCCGTGAGTTGCGAGATCGACTCGCCCGCGAGGCCCGACGCGGAGATGGCCGCGCCTATCTCGCGGCGGCGTTCGGGCGTCGCCTCGCGCAGTGCGCGCGTGAAGGAGTCGGCGCGGTCCGGGCGCAGTTCGTAGAGTGCGCGCGCGGCCGCCGCGCGGACATCACGCGAGTCGTCGTCGAAGGCGGCGCATATCTGCTGGAACGCCTCGTCCGTGTCAACGTGCGACAGGTCGATGATGGCGGCGGCGCGCTCGCGCGGGTCGCGGCTCGCGATGCGCTGCTGGATCGAGGCAGGCACCGTGGACGACTCGTCGAAGGGCGCGAGCCCCTTCTCGCGCGTCTCGGCGGCGGGCTCGTATGCCTCGGGCTCGTACGCGGCGCGCGCGGGCGTCGGCTCGCGCAGGAAGGACAGGGCCTCAGCGGTTTCGTCAACGACCTCTATCTCGCGTGTCGTCTCTGTGTGAGCTTCGACCGCAGGCGCCGTCTCTTCAGCCTCGACACCGGCCGGGGACGTGAGCGTCTCGCCGGACGAAGTCTCGAACTCGAAGACGGGCTCGGGCGTCGCGGGCGTGGTCGTCGCGGCCGTCGTGTCGGCCACGGGCTCCTGCTCTCCGCCCATGTCGCTGATGTCGAAGTCAACCCACTCGCCCGCGACGGGGGCCAACTCTTTCGTCGTGTCGGCCGCGACGGGCTCTATCTCGCGCGTGACCTCCTCGACGCCCTCGGCGCCCGCGTCGAAGAGTTCGGCCTGCCTCGTCTCGCTCGCACCGCTCGTGAGGTCGAACGTGCCTGCCGCCGTGACCTCTTCCTCCTGTCCGGCGAAGGGCTCGACGGCGACCTCTTCACGCGTCTCCGCGACCTCCTCTTCAAAATCGACGAAGGGTCGTTGCGGCTCGACGAAGGGCTCGACGGCGGTCTCCGCGACGGCCTCGACTGACTCTTCGGTGTGGACCGGCTCCGGCACGTGCGCGGGCTCGCCCGTCGCCTCGGACGCGGGCTCGGGCGCGATAAACGGCTCGGGCTCGAAAGACTCTTCGACGTAAGGCTCGATGGCGGCGGAAGTCTCTTCGGCCGCTTCCTGCGTCGCGACTTCAGCGAACGGCGCGGTTTCGACCACGGGCTCTTCGGCCGGCGGGGCGTCAACGACACCCGTGGCCTCTTCGACCGGCGCGGCTTCGGTCTCCAACGTGGGAGCGGGTTCGCTCGTCTCGACGGCGGGGATGACGGCCTGCGTCTCCACGGGCGGGGCCTGCTCTAAGCCTTCGCGGCAGAACTCGACGGCCGTGCGGATGACGCGGGGCGGGATGCGGTTGCGCTCGGTCCGCTCGCGTTCGAGCAGTGCTTCGAGCGGCTCGACGGCGGCGGGGTCGCGCAGCGCGCCGAGCGCCTCGACGGCCGCGCGCCTCACGTCCGAGACGGGGTCTTCGAGCGCGGCGACGAGCAGCGGCGTGGCGCCACGGTCGCCGAGGATTGCGAGCGAGCGCGCCGCCGCCGAGCGTTCGGCCGGCGCGTCCGCCTCGCGCAGGTCGCGCGCCGTCTCGTCAAAGTAACCGTGCTCGACGAAGGCCCTGCCCGCGCGCTCGCGCCTCTGCGCGTTGCGGCCGGCGAGCGCCGACAGCAGTTCGGCGGCGATCATCTGACGCGCCATCGCGTCGCGCGAACCGACGACCGCGCGGTCATACTCCTCGCCTTCGAGCACGCGCCGCGTCTCGTCCAACACGCGCTCCGGGTCGGGCGAGTCGGCCGGTTCGATGGCCGTGACGACGGCGGGTGCTTCCATCTCCGCGACGAAAGGCTCGGCCGACTCCGGCTCCGTGGGAGCGATTTCCGTCGTCTCTACTTCCGAAGCGACGAAGGCCGTCGCGGCGGTCTCAAGGCCCGACTCCGCAACATGAAGGTGTTCGGGCTCGAACGTCTCGACGGCGGGGACTATGGACTGCTCCACGGCCTCCGGCTGCGCGACCTCTTCGACCGGGGGAGTCTCGACAACAGCACTTTCATCTACGAACGTCTCTTCCGCCGCCGCTGTCTGTTCGACGGGAAGAGTCTCGACCGTGGGCTCTTCGTGAGCTAACGTCTCTTCGGCGACGGGCTCGACAATCGCCGTCTCTTCCGTGACGGTCGGTGCGACCACTTCGACAGTCGCCTCTTCAACCGAAGGCTCTTCGACAACAGTCTCACCAACGATGGGCGCGGCGGCGGTCGGCTCTTCGGCGAGCGCGGGCTCTTCGGCGAGCGTGCCCTTCTTCTTGCGCTTGGCCTCCTGCCTCGCCTCTTTCCTCGACTGCTTCCGGGACTTCGCGGCGGCCGCGCCGCCGGCGAGCGCCGTGGCCGCGACGAGCGGCGTCACGTCCGCGCCCGACGCGTCGGCCGTGCCGACGGTCTCGGCCGTGCTGACCGTCGAACTCTTCGCGGCGTTCACAGTCGAAGCCTGCGCGGCGGAGGACGCATCCTTGAGCGCGGCGGCCGTGGTCTCCTTCGCGCGCGAGGCGCGGGGCTCTTCGAGCTTGGCGGCGGAGTCTTTAAGTTCTTCGACCGGCGCGGGCGCGGCGGAGGTCGTGCGGCGCGCGACGAAGATGAGGCCGAGGCCGACGACGACGAGCGCGAAGACGAGGGCCAGCGCCCAGTTGCGTACAAGGAACGCGCCGAGCGACGTGCCGGTCTGGTTCGCGGCCGCTGGCTGGTTCGTCGTGATGGGCGCGATTGTCGTGGGCGGCGGCGCCTGTGCAATCTGCGTCTCGACGGCGGGCGTCGTGGCCGGCGTCGGCTCGGGCGTAGTCGCCGCCGGGTTCTGCGCGGCCGGGTCAACGACGGCGGGCGCGGACGTGACGGCGGGCGTCGTCGTGTTCGCGGCCGCCGTGTTCGCGGCCTGAGCCCTCGCGGTCTCTTCGGCCGTGGGCTGTCGGCGCTCGGGCGTGGGGTTCGCGCTCGCGACGTTGGTCGTGGTCTGCGTCTGGTTGTTCTGCTGCGCAGCGGCGTTCCTGTTCTCGGCGGGCGTGGTCTGCTGCTGTTGCTGCTGCTGCCGCGCCGCGTTGTTCGTCGCGGCGGCCTGCTGACCGGCGTCGCCGCCGGGCACGTCGAAGACCACGTCGAGGCGGTTGAACTTCTGCTCGACGCGCGGCTTCGCGCCGGGCTGGACGCGGTAGGAGAGCACGACCGAGTCGCCGCGCTGCTGCACCTGCATGTCGCTGTAGCCGCGCCCCGAGCCGCCGCCGCGCGCGCCGGCCGCCGCCTTCGGCAGCACGACGTAGAAGCGGTCGCCGCTGCGGTAGGCCGAGTAGTCCTTGAGCGAGTCGTCGGCCGTGATCGACACGCGCGAGCCGCTGCCGGTGTCGCTGCTGCGAACGCCGACGACGCGCTTCGACTTGGCGCCCGAGGCGTTGTCGTTCGCCTGTCGCGCGGTGCGCTGCGCCGCCGCGCCGCCGGCCAAGAGCAGCGCGGAGAGCGACACGGCCGCGACGAGCGCGACGAGCAGTTTCGTTCGCATGTGGCTATACATCTGTGAGCTAGACTTCAGGGGCATCGCTTAGTCCAGGAAGAAAAGGTTGCGGGCGGCGCCATTATGCAATAGCACGTCCCGGGTTGTCATCAAACAAATCCCCGTGCGTTGACGCCCCGCGTCGTGTGTCAACCGACCAGCACGGTCTGCGCGCGCGCCATGCGCTCGACCGCGTCGCGGACCGAGCGGCGCAACGCGTCAGGCGCGTGCGCGTCGCCCTCGACCTTGCGCAGACGCGCGCAGACATCAGCCCCCGTCGCTCCGTCGAGCAACTGAACGCAGGTCAGACGCGTGTCGAGGTCGCGGTGCGTTTCGACCGCCTCAAGCATCGGCCCGAACTCGCCGCCGCCCGCGCAGAGCGAGAGCAGCGAGAAGGCTTCGTAAGCCTGACGACGGTCTTCGCTCGTCAGGCGCCCGACGGCCTGCGCGGCCAGACCGGCCTTGACGCACGCGTGCGCCACGTCGCGCAGCGTGCGCAGGTCGGCCGTCTCCGCGAGCCGCACGTATGCGTCCGCGCGCTCGAAGCTCAGGCGCGACAGCGCGCGCGCGGCGGCGGCGCGGACTTCGCGCGCCTCGTCGGCCAGAGCCATGATGATGCCGGCGAAGACCGACTCGTGATTGATGAGGCCGAGACTGTTGACGGCGGCCGCGCGCACCTGCCCTTCGGCGTCGTGGCGCGCGGCCGTCGTGAGCGCCGCGACCGCGCTTCGCACCTGAAACTGCGCGAGGTGCTGCGCGGCGTTGGCGCGCGACTCCGCGTCCGTGCTCTCGATGCGGACGAGCGCCGCGCTCAAAGCCTCGTCGTCAACCGACTCGGGCAGCTCTTCGTACTCGGCCACGGGGACGATGGAGCGAACGTTCGCGCCCCACGTCTCGGACTCGTGTGCCTCGGACTGCGCGCGCGCGGCGGAAGCGTTCACGTCAACTTCGAGCGACTCGACCGAGCAGGCCGTGAGCGCGGGGCCGAGCACCGTGGCGGGGATGTCCTGATGACGACGCGCCGCGTCGAGCAGCGCGCCGATGGCCGACGGCAGGCCGAGCGCGCCGAGGCTCTGGACGCACTCCGTGCGCACGAGCGGGTCGTGGTCGTAGAGCGCCTCGGTCAGGAACGGGAGCGCCTGCGCGCTCCGCATGTCGCCGAGCGCACTCGCGGCGCTCACGCGCTCGAAGGTCTCGCCGCCGAGCAGGAGCGAGGCGCACGTGCGCGCGACGAAGCCGTAGTCTTCGAGCGCCATGCGCGCGCGGCGCCGGCCCTCCTCGTCAATCTCGTGCGAGCGCAACGCCTTGAGCAGCGATGTCTCGACGGCGCGGCGGTCGTCGGTCGCGCGCGAGGCGAGCACCTCCGTGCTGTGCGGGCCGCCCGCGACGAGGCTCGCGACCTCCTGGTCGATGCGGTACGAGCCGTAGAGGAAGGAGGGCGCGGCCTGCTGCGACTTCGACTCGGACGCGCGCTCTGACTTGCCGCCGTTGGCCGCGGCTTCGGCCTCCATCTCACGCGCGCGTCTCGTCGCCTCGTCCTCGGCGCCGCTGCCGGACTTGCGACGCTCGAAGGGAACGGTAAGGTCGGACTTGCGGCGGTCGCCCTTGAAATGCTCGAACGGTTTTTCCGACTTCTCCGAATGCGCGCCCGCGTTCTTCGTCTCGACCGTATCACTCTCATCATCGGCGCCGGACGCGCGCCTGCGCCTGACGAACATGCCGACCGAGCCCGCGAGCCCGACGCCGACGAGCGCGAAGAGCGACGGCAGCGAGAGGAGGTATGACGAAAGCCCACCGCCCTTCACGGACTCGACGGTCGCCGCCGCCGGCTGCGCGACGGTCGGCTTCGTCGATTCCTGCGGCGCGGGGCCGATGGTGCTCGCCGTCTCGGCCTGCGCGTCGGTCTGCACGGCGGCGGCGACGAGCGGCGGCGGCGCCTGCGTCTGCGCGGGCGCGGGGGTTGAAGACTGGACTGGTAGAACCGGCGCGGGCTCGGTCGTCGTCTCGGCCGCGTTGCGGCGCTTCGACTCCGACTTCGGCTGCTCCACGCGTTCGAGCACCGCGCCCGTGGACTCGCCGCGCGGCGCAGACTGCGTGCGGCCCGCGCTGCGCTCCGTCTGTGCCGGCGGCTCGACGGGGAAGTTCTCGACGTTGAGCGCGCCGCCCTGCCCGCCCGAGACGACGAGGTCGAGGCGGTTGCCGCGCGGCTGGACGGTCACGTTCGCGCCACGCTTGACGGGCACGACCAACTCAAGCGAGTTGCCGACGCGTCGCACCTTGACACCGCCGCCCGCCCCGCCCGCCGCCTCGCCGTTGACGAGGACGACGTGAAAGCCTTCCGCGTCCTGCCACGTCTGTGCACGGTTGAGCGAGCCGTTCGCGGAGATCGAGACGGTGTTGCCCGACGAAGAGACGTTCGTCACGGTGACGGTCGGCTCCTTGTGGCGCTGCTGCGCGCGGGGCTGTTCCGGCCCGTTCAGCGCGAGCGTGACGCCCGCCGCGGCGACGAGGCCGAGCCTCACGCACCGCGAGCCGAGCGCGCTGCGGCTCCACGTCTTCAACAGCACGGCAAAGTCGTGTCCGGTCGATTCCTTGTTCATAGTTTTACTTCCGGGCGCACGCGCCCGCCGGAGGGTGAGACTGTTTGAAGTCTTTCGGGTTAGGAAGGGTCGCGGGCCGGGGTGCGCCCGTCGCCCAGTTTGGGAAGGCTCTGGCGGCCTTCTTCAGGAGTGGAACCCTTCAGCGCTGTTCGTCGCTGAACTTGTAACCGATGCCCCAGACGGTCAGGACCATCTGCGGGTTCTCGGGGTTGTCTTCGATCTTGGCTCGCAGGCGGTTGATGTGCGAGTCAATCGTGCGGTCGTAGCCCTCGTAGGAGTAGTCCCAAATCTTCTCCAGGAGGTACTTGCGCGGGAAGACGCGGCCGGGGTTGGAGGCGAAGAGTCGGAGCAGCTCGAACTCCTTGGGCGTGAGTTCGACCTGCCGGTCGCCGACCGTCACCTCGCGCTTGGCCGGGTCGATGCGCAGACGGCCCCGCAGGATCGGGGCGTCCTCGTTGGCCTCGGAGCGCGAGGCCGCGCGGACGCGACGCATCACGCTCTTGATGCGCGCCTCAAGCTCGCGCAGCGAAAAGGGCTTGGTGATGTAATCGTCCGCGCCCATCTCAAGGCCGAGCACCTTGTCAACCACGTCGTCCTTGGCCGTCAGCATCAGGATCGGGATGTAGGGTGCCTTCTCCCGCAGCTCGCGGCAGACGGCCAGCCCGTCCATTTTGGGAAGCATGAGGTCGAGGACGATGGCGTCGGGGCGGTCGTTCAAGGCCGCCTGCACGCCGGAGAGCCCGTCTTCCGCGGTCTGCACCGTGTAGCCCGTGCGCGAAAAGTACTCGGTGATGGCTTCGAGAATCTTCTCGTCGTCTTCGATGATGAGGAGCTTGAGCTTACGCTCGCCCAACTCGATCTTCTCTTCACCTGTATCCTTCACGTCGGGAATGGCGGTGGCAGATTTTTGAGTCATCGCGGAACGGTTAAGGGCGCGCCACAGCAGGCAACACGCCCCGGGACATTAAGAACTATAACGAACCGGCCGACTAAACTCAAGCAATAAATAATCTTCGGCCCACGGCACTGTCCGGCACGGGACAAACCACGGCCGCCAGCCCTCACTCTTTCAAAGGCGCCGCGCGTGTGATATTTACAACAAAGCGACGGCGGTCGCCGACACCCCCAAACTTAAGGAGTCATATGACGAACGAAGAACGACGGGCGCTCATCGAGCAGTACAAGGCCGGTTACGAAGAGGTCGCGCAAAGTATCGAAGGCTTCGACGAGCAGTCGCTTTCGGCCCACCCCATCCCCGGCAAGTGGAGCGCGCGCGAGGTCGTCCAGCACCTCGCCGACAGCGAGATGAACAGCGCCATCCGTCTGCGCAAACTCCTGACCGAAGACGACCCACAGATACAGGGCTACGACCAGGAGCACTACGCCGCGAGCCTGCGTTACAACGAGCGCCCCATCGAGCCCGCGCTCGACGCGCTGCGCGGCGCACGCGCCACCACCGGCCAACTCCTCGACGCGATGTCCGACGCCGACTGGTCGCGCGCCGGCACGCACACGGAGTCCGGCCGCTACACCGCCGAAGACTGGCTCCGCATCTACGCCGACCACGCCCACAACCACGCCGCGCAGATTCGACGCTTACGAGATGCGTTGAAGTAGCTGACGGCTGACAGCTTCACTCTTGACAAGCCTCTGGGCGGGCGAGCACAATCCCGCACGCCCAGTGGGGCTCCCGCTTTCAGACGAACCGCCCAAGGCTGACTTTGACCAGAGACATGACCGGCACTCCGACAGTCGCGGAGACTTCCCTCCACGGGCTCAGGCTCGCGCGGCGCGGCAAGGTGCGCGACGTGTACGAGGTTGACGACTCGTACCTTCTCGTCGTCGCCACCGACCGCATCTCCGCCTTCGACTGCGTCCTGCCGACGCAGATCGAGCGCAAGGGCGAGGTGCTGACGGCGCTCTCCGCCTTCTGGTTCGCGCGCCTCGCGCACATCACGCCGCACCACCTCGTCACGACCGACGTGAACGCGATGCCCGAAGCGGTCCGCGCGCACGCCGAACTGCTCCACGGCCGCTCGATGTTCGTGCGCCGCACGGAGGTCTTCCCCGTCGAGTGCGTCGTGCGCGGCTACCTCGCGGGCTCGGGCTGGAAAGATTACCTGGCGACGGGCGAGGTCTGCGGCCACAAGTTGCCGGAGGGCTTGAAGGAGTCCGCGAAACTACCCGCGCCAATCTTCACGCCCGCGACCAAGGCCGAGAGCGGCCACGACGAGAACATCAGCGAAGAGCATATGCGCGACATCGTCGGCGCCGAAGCGACCGAGCACCTGCGCAACACCGCGCTCGCGCTCTACCACGACGCCGAAGTTTACGCGCGCGAACGCGGCATCATCATCGCCGACACCAAGTTCGAGTTCGGGCGCGACGCGGAGGACCGCGTCATTCTCATCGACGAGGCTCTGACGCCCGACTCCTCCCGCTTCTGGCCCTCGGAGGCGTACGAGCCCGGCCACTCGCAGCCCTCCTTCGACAAGCAGTTCGTCCGCGACTACCTCGAAACGCTCGACTGGGACAAGCGGCCGCCCGCGCCGCCGCTCCCGCCCGAGACGGCCGCCGCCACGACCGACCGCTACCTCGAAGCGTACCGACTACTCACGGGAAAGACGCTTTAGTAATTTTTGATTTGTGATTTTTGATTTGGGATTGAAGAGCCGACCGCGCAAATCAAAAATCACAAATCAAAAATCGAAAATACCCATGACCTTCTTCGACCTGTTCGTGCTTGCAATCGTCGGCGCGTCCGTGGCGGCGGGCGCGTTGCGCGGGTTCGTGCGCGCGTTAATCGCGAGCGTGGGGCTGGCGGTCGGGTTCTTCGTCGCGTCGCACACGTACGTACAGGCCGGCGCGTTCCTGCGCGGCTTCGGCCTGGTCGAGTCAATCGAGGGCGGGTACGCGGCGGGTTTCCTTTTGATGGTGGGGGTCGTGCTGGCGGTCGGGTTCATCCTCGGCGAGTCGGCGCGCGCGGGGCTCAGGCGCGCGAAGCTCCAGTGGTTCGACCGTGCGCTCGGCGCGGGCTTCGGCCTCGTGCGCGGCGTGGCCGTCTGCTCGGTCGTCTACCTCGCGCTGACGGCCTTCCCCGTCAAGATCGAGGCGGTCGCGAAGGCGCGCACGGGCCCCGCGCTCGCGGAGGGCGCGCGACTGCTCGCGCTCTGCACGTCGGACGAGGTACGCGCGCGCTTCCTCACGCAGTACCAGCACCTTTTCGCCTGAGCCCCGAGGGCGCGGAGAAATGTGCGCCCATTAAGAATTTATTTGAACGTGACGGAGCGACCCCCATGCCTATGCGCGCCCGGCTCGAAGCCCTGATAGACGAGATGCTCGACGGCCAGATCATGCTCGACGAGGCCCTCGAAGAGTTCGAGAAGCTCTACATCCAGAAGGCGCTCGCGCGCCACAAAGAGCACCTCTCGCGCACGGCCGCCACGCTCGGCATCCACCGCAACACACTCTCCAAGCGCGTCGCGGGCTACCGCACGCAGGAACGCGCCGCCGCCGCCAACAACCACCGCCCACGCAAAAACGGCACCCGCCGCAAACGCTGAATCCCCTCCCCGCCTCCGCGAAATCCCCGCCCCCGCCTGTTAAACTTCCATATCTGAAGATTTACAGCCCGTCAAAAAAAAGCCGGGTTGACAAAGAAGTTGTAAGTGCTATATTTTTAGCAGTCCTTCAAACGGAGTGCTAAAAATTTGCGTTTTCTTTAGCAAATTGAGGGCGTTTTTAGGTTAGCAGCCGGAAGGCAATCAAACCCAACTCTCATCCACAAAGAACCGGAAAGGAGCGTTATGGCTACCAACATCAAACCACTGCACGACCGCGTGATCGTCAAGCGCATTGAAGAGGGCGAGCAGGTACGCGGGGGCATCATCATCCCCGACACCGCCAAGGAGAAGCCGCAGGAGGGCGAGGTCATCGCCGTCGGCGAGGGCAAGCGCAAGGACGACGGCACCCGCATCGGGCTCGACGTGAAGGAGGGCGACCGCGTGCTCTTCGGCAAGTACAGCGGCTCGGAGATCAAGCTCGACGGCGAGGAGTACCTCATCATGCGCGAGGACGAAATCCTCGGCGTCATCGAGCGCGCCGGCGCGGCCTCGGGCGGCAAGAAGGGCAGCAAGTAAGTCTTCAGACTTAACTGCCGCCTTATCCGTGTCAAGCATCTTTGAAGTCGTGATATCGAAGGAGAAGAGACTGTTATGGCTAAGCAAGTAATTCACGGCGAGGAGTCGCGCGCGGCAATCCTGCGTGGCGTCAACCAACTCGCCGACGCGGTCAAGATCACGCTCGGCCCCAAGGGGCGCAACGTCGTCCTCGACAAGAAGTTCGGCTCGCCGACCATCACCAAGGACGGCGTCACCGTCGCCAAGGAGATCGAGCTCAAGGACAGCCTTGAGAACATGGGCGCGCAGATGGTGCGCGAGGTCGCGTCGAAGACCTCGGACGTGGCCGGCGACGGCACGACGACGGCGACCGTGCTCGCGCAGGCCATCTTCCGCGAGGGCGTGAAGACCGTCGCGGCGGGCGCCAACCCGATGGCCCTCAAGCGCGGCATCGACAAGGCCGTCGAGCACGCGACGGACGCGATCAAGAAGCTCTCGAAGCCCGTCAAGGGCGACGCCATCGCGCAGGTCGGCACCATCTCGGCCAACGGCGACCGCACCATCGGCGAGATGATCGCCAAGGCGATGGAGACGGTCGGCCGCGACGGCGTCATCACCGTCGAGGAGTCGCGCACGATGGACACGGAGTTGGACGTGGTTGACGGCATGCAGTTCGACCGCGGCTACCTCTCGCCCTACTTCGTCACCGACCCCGAGCGGATGGAGACGGTGCTCGACAACGTGCTCATCCTCATCTACGAGAAGAAGATTTCGTCGATGAAGGACCTGCTGCCGCTGCTTGAGCAGATCGCGAAGCTCGGCAAGCCGCTCCTCCTCATCGCCGAAGATGTCGAGGGCGAGGCGCTCGCGACGCTCGTCGTCAACAAGCTGCGCGGCACGCTCAACGTCGCGGCCGTCAAGGCGCCCGGCTTCGGCGACCGCCGCAAGGCGATGCTCGAAGACATCGCCATCCTGACGGGCGGCAAGGTCATCTCGGAAGACCTCGGCATCAAGCTTGAGAACGTCAAGCTCGAAGACCTCGGCCGCGCCAAGAAGGTCACCATCGATAAGGACAACACGACCATCGTGGACGGCGGCGGCAAGGACGCCGACGTGCAGGCGCGCGTCAAGACCATCCGCGCGCAGGTCGAGGAGACGACCTCGGACTACGACCGCGAGAAGTTGCAGGAGCGTCTGGCGAAGCTCGTCGGCGGTGTCGCGGTCATCCGCGTCGGCGCGGCGACCGAGACCGAGCTGAAGGAGAAGAAGGCGCGCGTCGAGGACGCGATGCACGCCACGCGCGCGGCCGTCGAGGAGGGCATCGTCCCGGGCGGCGGCGTCGCGCTGGTGCGCGCCGCGAAGGCGCTCGACAAGTACCGCGCCAACGAGGAGGGCGAGGGCGACGCCGACGAGCAGATCGGCGTGACCATCGTCCGCCGCGCGCTCGAAGAGCCGCTCCGCCAGATCGTGCAGAACGCCGGCAAGGAGGGCGCGGTCATCGTCGAGAAGGTGCGCGAGTCCAAGAAGGAGTCCTACGGCTACAACGCGGCCACCGAGACGTTCGAGGACCTCGTCGAGGCGGGCGTCATCGACCCGGCCAAGGTGACGCGCTCGGCGCTCCAGAACGCGGCTTCGATCGCCGGCCTCATGCTGACGACCGAGGCGCTCATCTCCGAGCTGCCCGAGGACGACAAGACCCCCGCCATGCCCGGCGGCATGGGCGGCGGCATGGGCATGTAATCGCCCATCGTCTTCCCTGTTTGATAAACGGCCGCGCTCGTCAAAGGGCGCGGCCGTTTATTTAAAGGAGAGTTGAGTAATGACCCAACAAGCATCAGGTCAATGGTACTTTGGTTTCAAGTGTGCTAATTGCTCAGACCTTATGACAGTTCAAGAAGACGAATCTAAGGGTCAAAAGGGATTCCAGTATGTATCTCATGGTAATGACTCAGATAAGTTTCTCAAATATTGTGTTACCTGTGGACATGAGGATTGGTATCCGATTGAACAGATGAAGAGCTATCAAATTCAGGAATAGCCTGAAGCAGGCGGGGCTAAAGCCATGAGGAAATACCTGATCGTCGTAGAAGAGACGGAGACCGGATACTCCGCGTATTCCCCAGACGTGCCGGGCTGCGGCTCGACGGGAAAGACTAAGGAGGAGGTCGAGCGGAATATCCAGGAGGCGATTGAGTTTCATCTGGAAGGATTGAGGGAGGAGGGCTACGAAATCCCGGGGCCGAGCAGCTACTCCTCATACATCGAAGTTGCCGCGTAGTAGCCGCGCCTGAGGACGGCCCACACACGGCTCGCCGTCGTCGTGACCTTGCAGGAATATCCACCATCCGTGTCCGACTTGAAAGGCCGGCGGGCGGCGTCTATACTCGGCGCTCGCTCGACGATTCAGGCGCGTCCGCGAAGCTTTCGATGACCCCCAATCACAGACAGAAGCAGAAAGGTTCGGCGCCGGGCGCCCTCCGCTATGGGTGCGGCATCCTGAGCATCTGCGGCACCCTGGTCAGCCTCTTCTTCGTTATCGCCGCCATCAGCGACCTCGTCTCCCACCGCGAACCGGATAAGACGGGTGTGCTCGTCGGGTTGCTCGTCTTCTTCGGCGGGCTGGCCGCGGTCGGCGTCTTCGCGGCGTGGAAGTTCATGCGGAGCGCGCCCGCGCAGCCGAACTTCGAGCTTGAGAACATGATTCTTCGGCTCGCGGAGGCGAAGGGCTGCCGGCTGACCGTGGGGATGGTCGCGCTGCACTGCCGCGTCTCGATTGAGGAGAGCCGCGCGGCGCTTGAGCGGATGGCGTTGCAGGGCGCGGCGAACGTGCAGGTGGAGGACGACGGCGGCATCGTCTACGACTTCTCCGACCTCCTGCCCGCCTGCGACACAGGCCCGCGCGGGGGGCAGCGCCCCGTTCAACTTCCCTAAAAGACCTTCACACTCGTTCAGAAACGGGCCTCGAAAGTGTCGCCCTTCTTCTCGCCGTGGCGGAGGGTCAGCTCCGGGTAGGGCGCGTGCTCGGCCTCGGCGGTGTCGAGCCCGAGGAGCTTTTCGACTTCGACGATGCGCGCCTCGTCGCCCTCGATCTCGACGAAGAGGCCGAAGGGCAATTCATCGATGACGACCTCGGTCTCGGCAACGCGCCAAGTCTCGCGGCGCTTCTCGTAGACGAGCACGGGCCTGTAGCCGAGTGCTTCGAGTATCGACGCCAGCGCGCCCGCGTCCGACACCTCCGTCTCCTCCTCGCGCTGCCGCTTGATGGCTGAGCCCGACAGGTCGCGCTCCTTGAACGTGAAGACCGCGCGTTCGCCCTTGCGTCGCAGACGCAGCACGCGCCGCGCGGGGTCGAGCCCGGGCCCCGTGTAGATGATGTTCTCCTCGAACTCCGCACTCCCCCGCCCCTCCGCGCCGACCTCTTTTAACTTCCGGCGCAGCGGTTCGACCTGCTCCGACTTGAGCCTGTACTTCTTTTCAATCTCAATAGGCATACGGACAAGTATCGATCATAAAACCTTTGAGACCTTCGTGAATCCCTCTGTGACCTCTGTGGTTAAGCACGTCGAACTTAAACACAAAGGACACGAAGGTATGCACGAAGGTCTCAAAGGGATTTTAGCTGAAAGCTGAGTGCTTCTTCACGGCTGTCTCACCCACTTGAGCACTTCGGGGATGGTGGCGCGCTTGCCGTACATGAGCATGCCGACGCGATAGACGCGCCCGGCGAGCCAGAGCATCGCCGCCACGGTCGCGAAGCCGAGCCCGAGCGAGAGAAGAATCTGCCAGAGCGGCGGCTCCTGCGAGACGATGCGGATGAGCATCGTGATGGGCGCGAAGAAGGGCACCATCGAGACCCAGACGGCGAAGGAGGAGTTGGGGCTGCGGATGACGGGGAACGCGAGGTAGAAGCCGACGATGAGCAGCAGGATGATCGGCATCGCGAGTTGACCGCCCTCCTGCGCGGTCGTCACCATCGAGCCGACGAGCGCGTACAGCGTCGCGTAGATGAAGTAGCCCATCAGGAAGAAGAGGACGACGTAGGCGTAGACGCTGATGGGTATCGGCGGGATGGCGAACGTCCCGCCGCGCTCCGCTAAGTACGCGCCGAGGCCGACGAGGGCCAGTCCCCAGATGGCGAACTGCGTCAGCGCCACGAGCGAGACGCCGACGAGCTTGCCCGCCATCAGCGTGAACGGCCGGATGGAGGAGAAGAGAATCTCGGCGATGCGCGTCTCCTTCTCCTCGATGATTGCGCCGAGCACGACCTGCCCGTACATGAGGATGGTCAGGTAGATGACAAAGCCCGCGCCGAAGACGAGGAAGAAGCTCTGCCCACTGTCCTCCTGCGTGCCGCCGCCCGCCTTCGTCGCCTTCAGCCGCACGGGCTGGTTGATGGCGCGCATCACCTCCGCGTTGACGCCGCGCGCGTCGAGCCGCGCGTTGCGCACCGCCTCGACGACCGCGCGCTGAACCTGCCGGCGCGTGTAGATGTCGCTAAGGTTCCGCGCGTGGTACTCGACCTCGCCGCGTTCGAGCACGTTGGCGGGCACCACGAGGTATCCGTCCAGCTCGCCGCGACCGACGCGCTCGTCGAGCCGCGTCTTCAACTCCTCCAGCCCGCGCCCTTCGGCGGCGACCTCCTCGACCTCGTAGCTCGGGGCCGTGGCCTTCGCCATCTGGTCTACACGGTCGCGCGTGTTACTGTTTGCCACGCCGCTGGCGGCCTCGGCGATCTCTTCGTCATCGTCGTCGTCGCGGCCGGGCTGCGTGCCCTTGAGCGAGTCGCGGACGCGTGGGTACATGCGGCCGGTCTCGTCGATGACGGCGACGCGCGCGGGGCCGCCCGCCTTGATGCCGGCGATGAGGACGGGGACGACCGTGAAGAGCGCGAACATGAGCGGCGCCCCGACGGTGATGATGACGAACATGCGGCTGCGGACCCGCTGGACGTACTCGCGTTTTAAGACCGCGCGAAACTTTGTCATCACGTGCCGCTCACTTTCTCGATGAAGATGTCGTGGAGCGACGGCTCGACCAGCTCGAAGCGCGTGACGCGCGCGCCGGAGGCGAGCAGGCGCCGGAGTAGCTCCTGCGCGTCGGCGCCGGGCGCGAGCAGCGCCTCGGCGTGGTCGCTGTGGCGCTCGACCGAAACCACCAACGACCGGTCTTCGAGCACGCCGTCGCCCCCCTCGAAGCGCAGCGCGACCGCGTTGCGGCCGAAGCCGCTCTTGACCTCGCGGATGCTGCCCGAGAGCACCTTGCGCGAGCGGTTGACGAGACAGATGTCGTCGCAGATGCGCTCGGCCACCTCCATCTGGTGCGTCGAGAAGATGATGGTCTTGCCCGCCTGCTTCAACTCAAGCACGAGGTCTTTCAACAGCTCGACGTTGACGGGGTCGAGACCGGAGAAGGGCTCGTCGAGGATGATGAGGTCCGGGTCGTGCAGCACCGCGGCGATGAACTGTATCTTCTGCTGCATCCCCTTCGACAGCTCCGACGCCTTCTTGCGCTTCCAGTCCGAGAGCTTCACCTTCTCGAACCAGCGGTCGAGCGCCTCGTCCGCCGCGCGGCCGGTGAAGTCCTTCAACTCGGCGAAGAACTTGAGCTGGTCACCGACCCGCATGCGCTTATAGAGCCCGCGCTCCTCCGGCAGGTAGCCGATGCGGTTCTGCAACTCTGGCGTGACCGGGCGGCCGAAGAGTTCGACCCGGCCCTCGTCCGGGCGCGTGATGCCGACGATCATGCGGATGGTCGTGGTCTTGCCCGCGCCGTTCGGCCCGAGCAGGCCGAAGATGCGCCCGGGGCTCACGGTCAGGCTCAGACCGTCCACGGCAGTGAAGTCGCCGAAGCGTTTCGTTACGCCTTCGACTCGGAGTGTGGGTTGTTGTGCGCTCAAGGTTTTGTTCAGGAACGTGGATAAAGGACGCGAACTTATACGGTCCTGGTCGTTGAAAGTTTCGGGACCGATTTTTAAGCCCCCGGCGCCGGTTTCCCCTCCCCGCGCGCGCGGGCGCGTGGTAATATCACTGCCGCCGTTTCCCCAGAGCGGCTCGGAACAGGGGTTCTCCACGATGCTCTCCAGAAAGCTCTTCCGACCGCAACTCGCCGCCGCGCTCACCGCCGCACTCTGCATGCTCGCGCCCGCGCGCGCACAGCAACCCGACGCGCCTCCGCTCAAGGAAGACGAAGAGGTCGTGCGCATCAGCACGGAACTGGTGCAGACCGACGTGATGGTCTTCGACGGCTCGGGCAAGTTCGTGGACGGGTTGAAGCCCGAACAGTTCGAGTTGCGCATTGACGGCAAGCCGCAGCAGGTCGTCTTCTTCGAGCGCATCAAGGCCGGGACCGTCAACGAGGACGCGCAGATCGCGGCGGCGCGCGGCGGCGGCTCGGGACCGACAGCGGGCGGCGCCGCCGTCCCGCTCGACCGTGGCCGCACCGTCGTCTTCTTCGTTGACGACCTGCACCTGTCGCCCGCCAGTTCCATTCACATCCGCAAGACCATCCGGCGCTTCATCGACGAGGAGATCGGGCAGAACGACGAGGCGGTCATCGTCTCCGCGAGCGGGCAGGTCGGCTTTCTCTCGCAGCTCACCGACAACAAGGCCGTGCTGCGCGCCGCCGCCGCGCGCATCAACACGCGCCCCTACGTCGTGCGCGACGGCCAGACCCCGGTCATGACCGAGATTCACGCCGCCGCCATCGAGCGCAACGACTTCGCCGTGCAGGAATATTTCATCGAGCAGGTGTTGCGCGAGAATCCGTTCCTCAGACGCGAGATGGCCGAGTCGCAGGTGCAGTCGCGCGCGCGCAACATCATCCAGCAGTCGAACTCCGTCGCGATGAACACGCTGCACACGCTCGCGTCGGTCGTGCGCGGCTTCGGGCCGCTGCCCGGGCGCAAGGTGCTCTTCTTCGTCTCGGACGGGTTCCTCGTGGACGACAACAACTCTTCGCTGCGCGAACGCATGCGGACCATCTCGGACGCGGCGGCGCGCGCCGGAGTCGTCATCTACTCGCTCGACGCGCAGGGCCTGCGCACGGGCCAGCCCGACGCGTCGGAGGCGGGCAACTTCGACCCTTCCGGACGCCTCGCGCGCGCGGGCACGGGCGAGACGGCGGCGATGCAGGCGCCGCTCTTCGCCCTCGCGGCGGACACGGGCGGGCGCGCGCTCGTCAACACGAACGCGCTCGGGCGCGTCGTCTCGGGCGCGCTCAAGGAGACCGCGCTCTACTACCTTCTGGCGTGGAGGCCCGAGGCGGCGGCGCAGGGCGGCGGCTCGCCGAAGTACCAGCGCATCGAGGTCGCCGTGCGCGAGCGCCCGGACCTGCGCGTGCTCGTCCGGCGCGGCTTCTACAACGGCGCGACGCCGCCCGAGTCTGCGCGCGCCGAAAAGAAGAAGAACGACAAGAAGGCGGAGGCCGCGAACGCCGGACGGCAGGCTTCAGTGATGGAGCGCGACCTGTTGTCGGCGCTGCACGCGCCGCTCCCGCGCGTGACGCTGCCGACCTCGCTGGCCGTCGGCTACGTCCACGGCGAGCGCGACGGCAGCATCCTCACGGTCTCGGTCGAGATCGAACGCGACGCGCTCACCTTCCTCCAGGGCGAGCAGAAGCGCGCGGACTTCGACGTGCTGGGTGTCGTCCTCGACGACCGGGGCAAGGCCGTCAAGCAGTTCGGCCAACACCTGACCGTCACGCCGTCCCCGCTCGTGCCCGAGTCGCAGCAGCACGTCATCTACAGCTTCCGCGTCCCGCTCCCGCCCGGGCTCTATCAGGTGCGCGCGGCCTCGCGCGACTCGCACAGCGGCCGGACGGGGAGCGCGATGCAGTGGGTCGAGCTGCCCGAGTTGAAGCAGCAGTTCTCGATGAGCAGCCTCTTCCTCGGCGAGCGCGCGGCGGGGCAGCAGGAGGCGCAGTTGAAGCCCGAGGAGATGCCCGGCGGCGTGCTCCTCAGCGTTGACCGCCGCTTCGAGCGCACGTCGCACATACGCTTCCTGACCTTCGTCTACAACCCCGTCACGGGCTCCGACGGTCGGCCCGACGTGGCGCTCCAGGTGCAGATTTTCCGCGACGACCAACCGGTCTTCACCGCGCCGCTCACCAAGCTCCGCGCCGACGGCTCCGACTTCACGCGACTCCCATACATGGCCGAGCTGAGCCTTTCGTCATTCCCGACCGGCCGCTACGTCTTACAGATTACGGCCATCGACCGCACCGCCAAGACGAGCACCACGCAACGCACACGCTTCACTGTCGAGTGATGCGGCGGCCCGCGCGCCGTCCTCATCCTCTTTCACGCGAAGGAGAACAGCATGCTGGAGATTATTATCCTTATCTTTCTCACGCGCCGCGTCGGCGAGATCGTGAGGTCGAAAGGGCGCAAGGCGGGATGGTTTCAGGTGTTGACGGTGGTGCTCTGGATCGGCGGCGAGCTGACCGGGGGCATCATCGGCGGCATCGTCGGCGCGCTGACCGATTCGGGGATGCTGTTGGCATACGTCTTCGCCCTTCTGGGCGCGGCGGCCGGCGCGGGAATCTCCATCCTCATCGCGCGCAGTCTCAGCGCGAAGACCTACGACCTGCCGCCGCAGCCGCCCGTCTTCGGCGGCGGCTACCGCTGAAATAAGTTCAGAGTACGATCAGTCGCGCGGCGATGAGAGGCTTGAAGGCACGCAGTTCTTCGAGCGTCGCGTCGTCCGGGGGAGCGTCCGTCTCGATGACCGACATCGCCTCGCCGCCCCGGTCGCGCCGGCCGAGATGGAAGTGGCTGATGTTGACGCCGTGGTTGCCGAGGATGGTGCCGATGCGGCCGATGACGCCGGGCACGTCGCTGCTCCGCGTCAGGAGCATGTTGCCCGAGGGCACGGCCTCGATGCGCACGCCGTCGATCTCCGTGATGCGCCCCTCCGAGCCCGGGCCGAAGAGCGCGCCCGCCACCGTGTGCTCGCCCGCCGTCGTCCGCACGCACGTCTTGACGGCCTCGCGCGCGTCGGCGCCCGCCGCGTGCCTGTGCGAGACGGTGACGGTGATGCCGCGCTCCTCCGCGATGAGCAGGGCGTTGACGACGTTGACGCGCGCGCTCATGTTCCGCAAGAGCCCCGCGAGGAAGGCGCGCGTGACGGGCGCCGCTTCGAGGCCGGCGGCCTCGCCCGCGTAACTTATCTCGACGGCGTGGACGGGCTCGTCCACTATCTGCGCCTGGAAGCGCCCCAACCGCTCGGCGAGATGCAGGTAAGGTTCGAGCGCCTTCAACTCCTGCGCGCCGACCGCTGGCAGGTTGACGGCGCCGCGCACCGCGCCCGTCAGGAAGAAGTCGCGCATCTGCTCGGCGACGATGACGGCGACGCCCTCCTGCGCCTCGCGCGTCGAGGCGCCGAGGTGCGGCGTGACGACGACCTCTTCGAGCGCGAGCAAAGGGTGGTCGGCCGCCGGCGGCTCCGTCTCGAACACGTCGAGCGCGGCGCCGGCCACGCGCCCCTCCTTGATGGCTTCGTACAACGCGTGCTCGTCCACGAGCCCGCCGCGCGCGCAGTTGATGACGCGCACGCCGGGCTTCATCCGCGCGAACTCGCGCGCGCCGATGAGCCCGCGCGTCTCGGGCGTCAGCGGCGAGTGGACGGTGATGAAGTCAGCGCGCTCGCAGACCTCTTCGAGCGTGGCGAGTTCGATTCCCTGCTCGCGCACCTGGTCGGGCGCGACGAACGGGTCGAAGGCGACGACCCTCATCTCGAACCCGGCGGCGCGGCTCGCCACGACGCGGCCGATGCGCCCGAGCCCGACGACGCCGAGCGTCTTCCCGCGCAGCTCGACGCCGACGAACTTCTTGCGCTCCCAACGCCCGGCCTTCAAACTCGCCTGCCCCTGCGGCACGCGCCGCGCGAGCGCGAGCAGGAGCGCGAGCGTGTGCTCGGCGGTCGTCATCGTGTTGCCGTCGGGCGCGTTCATCACGACGACGCCACGGCCCGTCGCGGCGGCCACGTCGATGTTGTCCACACCAACGCCCGCGCGCCCGATGACGCGCAGGCGACCGGCCGACTCAAGGAGCGCGGCCGTCACCTTCGTCTCGCTGCGCACGACGAGCCCGTCCGCCGCAGCCACGGCCTCGGACAACTCGTCGCCCTTCAGCCCCGTCCGCTTCTCCACGGCGAAGCCCGCCGCCCGCAGCGGCTCCAAACCGCTCTCGCTCACGTCGTCCGCGACAAAGATTTTGATGTCAGGCATAAGAGGTAGGGAGTCAGGAGTCAGGAGTCAGGAGTCAGAATAAGAAGACGGCTCTCGCTTCTTCATTCTGACTCCTGACTCCTGATCCCTGACTCCATCTTGAAATCACATCGGGCCGCCCGTCTCGCTGCCGTCGGCGCGGCCTTCGCCGCCGGAGTCGGGTTTGGGTGAAGAGCCTTCGAGCTGGCTGCCGGTGCTGTCGCCGGAACTGCCCGTGCTCACCTTGGTGTTCTCTTCGATGTCGCTCAGGGTCTCGGAACTCGTCGCCTCGGCGTCGCGCTCGGGCGTGCCGCCGCCTTCGGTCGAAGCCTTCGGGTCTCGCGTCTCTTCCATCTCAGCCCTCCCTCAGTAGTAAAGTAAACGTAGCGTGACGAACAGCGACATCGCCGTCGCCGCGTAGAAGCCCGCGAGCATGTCGTCGGCCATGATGCCGAGGCCGCCGCCCAAGCCCTCCAGTCTCCTGACCGGGTACGGCTTCCAGATGTCGAAGACGCGGAAGGCGACGAAGCCCGCGACGACCGTCCACGTCCACGTCGTCAACCACGGCACGAACAGGAACGTGATCAACTGCCCCGCCACCTCGTCCACCACGACCGCGCCCGGGTCTTTCTTCCCCAACAACTTCTCGGCCCGCGTCGCCGCCCAGATACCTCCGAGCGCGATGATGAGAATGACGAACAGCAGCACCGTCGTCTGTATCGCCGGGAACTGCTGCGGCGAGAGGTCGAGCCCGCGCTCGACCGCGTAGTTGAAGACGCGCTCCGTCAGGCGCCCGAGCCCGAGGTAGAGAACGACGCCGACCGCCGAGCCCCACGTCCCCGGCGCGATTGGAATGAGGCCCACTCCGCACGTCGCCACCGCCATCGCCGCGTAGTCGCCCGCCGTCCGCCGCCGCTCCGGCACGACGATGTGCGCCGGCTCGACTATCGGATGTGCGAGCGAGTCGCTTGTCTCTTTAGGCTTAGTCATGGGGAGACTGTAAACGCCTTCAGATTATCCTGCCGACGAGGTCGTACTGCTGCGCCTCTGTGATCTCGACGTTGACGAACTGGCCGGGCTCCGGCGCGAAGCCTTCGGGCGCGTCGTTGATGAGGACGCAGCCGTCGATCTCGGGCGCCTGCGTCTCCGTGCGACCCTGCCAGAGCAGGTCGGTCTCGTCCGACGCGCCCTCGAAGAGCACGCGCACGACTTCGCCCACGCGCGCGCGATTCTTCCTGAGCGAGATGCGCGACTGCGCGCGCATCAGTTTCGCGCGGCGCTCGCGCGCGACCTTCGCGTCAACCTTGTCGAGCAGGTCGAAGGCCGGCGTGCCCTCCTCGTCCGAATAAGTGAAGACGCCGACGCGGTCGAACTCGACGTTTTTAATAAACGTTAACAGCTCCGCGAAGTCTTCATCGGTCTCGCCGGGGAAGCCCGTGATAAAGGTTGTGCGGACGGCGATGCCCGGCACGCGTGCGCGGACGCGCTCGATGAGTCGCTCCAGACTCTCGCGGCTGCCGCCGCGCTTCATCAACTTCAGGACGTTGCGCGACGCGTGCTGTAAGGGCATGTCGAGGTACTTGACGGCCTTCGGCTCTTCGGCCAGCACGTCAAGAAACGCGTCGCTGATGTGCGTCGGGTAGGTGTACATCACGCGCACCCACTCGACGCCTTCGAGCCGGCACAACTCGCGCATGAGATGTGCGAGCGCGTCCGCTTCCCCTAAGTCCTCGCCGTAGCGCGATGAGTCCTGCGCGACGAGGATGAGTTCTTTCACGCCCTGCTCGACCAGTTGCTTCGCCTCCGCGACGACGGAGCCGAAGCGGCGGCTGCGGAAGTGGCCGCGCATCTGTGGGATGAAGCAGAACGCGCACGGGCGGTCGCACCCTTCGGCGATTTTGACGTAGGCGAAGTGGCCGGGCGTGGCAAGCACGCGCGGCGTGGACTCGTCGTAGAGATAGGTCGCCGTCTGGTTGCCGAGCGGAAGGACCGGCAGCGAGCGCGTGTTGACGCGCGCGTCCGCGACCGTCGTGATGTCGTTGATCTGACTCGTGCCGATGAAGGCGTCAACCTCCGGCATCTCCGCGCGCAACTCGTCGCGGTATCTTTCAACCAAACAACCAGCAACGACGAGGCGCTGACACTTCCCCTCGGACTTCAGGCGCGCGGCTTCAAGAATCGCGTCGATAGACTCCTTCTTCGCCGCGTCGATGAACCCGCACGTGTTGACGACGAGCGTGTCGGCCTCGGCCGCGTCGCTCGTCAACTCGTAGCCCTCCTGCTTCAGACGCCCCATCATCACCTCGCTGTCAACGAGATTCTTCGGGCATCCCAGACTGATGAATCCGACTTTCTTCATGTGTAAAACTCGTGACAAGCGATGAGTGATAAGTAATAAGAAATAAAAGACGAACCTCGTCCCCTTCTTATCACTTATCACTCATCAGTTGTCACTTATCACCTTCTCTTCAATTCTTCGTAAGTGGCGCTCGACCTCTTCGGCCTCGGCGCGGGTTAAGTCCTGCGCGCCGTAGCGGACGCGGTTGTAGGCGCGTGTGACGGCGAGCACTTCGGGCGTGCCGACCGCGTCGGCGAATTCGAGCGGCGTCTGGTCGGCGCGGCGCTTGAGACCGCGCGCGGCGAGCGTCGCCGTCATGCGCTCGTAGAACTCGACGACCGCCCTCGCCGCCTCCACGCCGCCCTTCTTTGCGCGACCGCCTGAGCCCCTGCGGCGCAGCCGCAACAGGCCGACGCCCGCGAGCAGAATCGACGCGGGCGCGAGCGCGTAGGGCGACGCGACGTAGCCGAGCACGCCCGAAAGCCCTTTGCCCTTGCCGCCGAACCAGACGGCGAAGAGCGCCCCCAGGCCGTCGGCCGAGTCCGACACGGCCCCTGTGTAAAAGTTAATCTGGCCGGAGATTGTTCGCGCCAGCGCCCGCTGGCCCTGCCTATCATAGGCGACCACGTGCTGAATCCAAAACAGCTCAAGCGCGTCGGAGTAGCGGCGCAGCGCGCCGACGAGCCCGACGCCGCTCGTGCCCGCGGCCCGCCCGCCCGCGGGCGTCGGGTCGAAGGTGACCCAAGTGTCGGCCTCCGGGAAGTAGACCTCGACCCACGAGTGCGCGTCGGCCTGCCGAACGACGTAGGCGTCGGCCGCGGCGTTGTACTCGCCCGACTGGAAGCCGTTGACGACGCGCGCCGGCACACGCAGCGTCCGCAGCATCACGGCCATCGCCGTCGCGAAGTATTCGCAGTGGCCCGCGCGCACGTTGAAGAGAAAGTCAGAGAGCGGGTCGGGACCCTTCGCGCGCATCTCCAGAGAGTAGCTGTAGGCGCCGTCGTAAGCGTTGCTGCTCAGGTGCTCCTCTATCGCGCGCGCCGCGTCGTAGGCGTTGCGCGCGCGCGCCTGCGACGCGACCATCACGGCGAGGCTGCCGACGCGCGTGTCGAGGCTCGCGGGCAGTTGCAGGTACTCTTCGACGGGGCGACGCAGGTTCGGCGTGGTGTTCGCCGGGAGCAGGGCGTGCTCCGCGCGCAACTGCTCGGGCGCGGGCTCGAAGGTGTCGGAGTGGACCGTGTAGGTCACGCGCTCCAGAGGGTGCGGGCGCGAGAGCAGTCCGTCCTCGCTGTCGCGCCTGACGTACGGGAACGCGCCCTGAAGCGCGAGCGCGCGCGGCGCGGCGAAGATAACGGGCGTGTCGATGGGCTCGACGAAGAAGGTCTGCGTCGTCAGGCGCGTGATGTCTTCGGTCGTGCCGAGCTTGAAGAGGTTGCCGTCGAAGTCCGGGTAACTCGCCTGCGCGTCCGACTGCGACCAGTGGCGACCGTCGAAGCGGTCGAGCGCGACGCCGCGCCAGCGCAAGGGGCGTCCAGCGGCGCGCGCGGGCGCTTCGACGCGGACGCGCATCACGAGTTGGTTGCTCTCGTTGAGGCGGCCGATGTCGCCGAGCGTGACGCGGTCTGAGAAGCCCGTGAAGCCCGTCGAGGCCGCGCCGCCCGGCACTGAGAGCGTGCTCTCGGACGCGCGCGGCGTGATGAGAAAAATCGGGAGCGCCAAGCCGAAGATGGCGAGAAAGAGAAACGCGGCCGCCAGCGGCAGTCTTCGCAGAGCCCTTGCCCCCTTCGGCCCGTGCCCGTCGCGGCCGCGACGGAGGAGCCCGGGCCGGTTGGCGACGA
>DASVGG010000020.1:0-60296 GCA_036379655.1 Pyrinomonadaceae bacterium | reverse complement strand
GGTCTTCGTCTTACACGACGTAGAGGGGCATGAGCACGAAGAGGTCGCGAGACTCCTGGGCTGCTCGGTCGGGACAAGCAAGTCGCAGCTCCACAAGGCTCGCATGAAGCTGCGGACTCTTCTCAGGCAACAGAACGAGCCTCAGTAAGCTTCCAAAGGTGTTCGCGCGCGCTTCCCCTTAACCCTTCAGCCGCGCGCGACCGAGAAAATTTTACAGTCTCCCGAGACTGACCCGTTAGCTCGATGTACTGCGAGAGGTTTAGAGAGATGAACTGCGAGAAGTGCCAGGAGCTGCTCAGCGAGTTCCTCGACGGCACGCTCGGCCATTCGGAGCACACCGCCGTCGGGGCGCACCTGGCGGCCTGCGCCTTTTGCGCCGCCGCGCGCGAAGACTTCCACGCCATCATCGCCGTCGCGCGCGAGGCGCGCGGGCAGATATTCGTCCCGACGGACGAGCGCGCCCTCTGGCTGCGCATCCGCGAAGAGGTCGAGGCCGACAGTCGCCCCGCGCGTGCCGCGTCGGCGTCGGCCGGGTCAAGCTTCTGGTCGCGCCTGTTCGGCCAACGCTTCGAGTTATCGTTGCCGCAGCTCGCGGCCGGTGCCGCCGCACTCGTCGTCGCCGCCGCGTCGGTGACCGCGCTCGGTCTGCGCTTCGCCACGGCGCCCGCCGTCGCGGGCCGCGCGGCCACGGTGCGCCGCGTCGTCTCGGACGACTTCTACCCGCGCACATACCTTGAGTCGCACGAGGCTTCCATGCGCTACTGGGAGCAGCGCGTCGAGGCGCGCAGGGCGAGTTGGAACCCACGCATGCGCGCCTCCTTCGACCGCAGCGTCTTCGTCCTCGACCAGTCGGTCAAGGACTCGCTCGACGACCTGCAAAAGAACCCGCACGACGAGGTGGCCGAGGAGATGCTCAACGCCGCGCTGCGCGACAAGATCGAGTTGCTGCGTGAGTTTGGCGAGCAGTGACGGCCGGAGGCCGCACGCGCGCGACAGCAGAGAGGAAGTTCCGCGTCTCCTTTTGCGGCGCCCGCGCCTCCGCCCCACGCCGGAGCGCGGGCGCTTCGAGCGCGCCCCCGCAGTTCCTGAAGTCCGGAGTTAGATGAAGCAAGCGACCGCCAACCACCCCCACCCCGGCCGCGCCGCCGCGCGCCTGCTGCTCGCGGCGCTCGCGCTCGTCTGCCTGCTCGCGCCCCAGGCCGCCGCGCAGAAGAAGTTCTCGAAGGACTACCCGGCGCAGCCGAACATCCGCCTCCACCTCCTCAACCGCTCCGGCAAGATCGAGGTCGTCGCGTGGGAGAAGAACACCGTCCGCGTCACCGCCACGATGGAGTCGCGCTCGGCGAAGATGGAGCCCGAGGCCACGGCCGACGGCGTCCGCATCGACGTGCGCCGCGACAACCGCGAGGACGTGGGCGACATCAACTTCCGCATCAGCGTCCCCTACAATTCGACCGTTGACATCAGCACGATGAGCGGCGGCATCATCATCCGCAACGTCCGTGGCGAGATGGTCCGCGCGCACGTCACCAGCGAGGGCGACATCGAGTTGACCGGCATCCGCGCGCGCACCGTCATGGCCGAGAACACGGTCGGCAACATCCTCTTCGACGCGGAACTGCTGCGCGGCGGCACGTACGTTTTGAACTCGACGCAGGGTGACATCCAACTCCGCATCACCGCCGAGTCGGGCTTCCGCCTGATGGCCGTCGCCCCGCGCACGCGCAACATCGACCTCAACGGCTTCGCGCAGATGGGCGAGTTCGAGTTCTTCAACGAGAAGCGCAAGGTCGTCGGCAAGGTCGGCGACGGCGGCGCATCTTTAAGCACCACCAACGGCCGCGGCTCCATCGTCTTCATGCCCCGCTAAGCATCAGGGGCAGTAGCCCGACCGTGAGGGAGGGCGCCGGTGTCAAAATAAGTTGAGGATGAGAGACACGCCGACTCTCATCCTTTTCTTTTTGCCTTTCTACTTTCCCCTTCGATGTTGTAGCCTGCGCATGATGAGAATGACGCTGTCAAAAATTAACTCGTCTCTTCTTCTCTTCGCTCTCGTCGTTTTTCAACATCCCTCTTTGGCTCAGAGCGGCAGACAGCCGAAGGAGGAGAAGAAGTCGGAGAAGCCTGCTCAAGTCCAGCCCACGGCGCTGCTGAAGCGGACGACGACGCGACGCGAGTTGAAGCGTCTGGGCTACGGCGGGTCCGTAACCATCTACGGCGCGCCCGAGGGCTCCGTGATTATCGAGGCGTGGCGGCGGAGCGAGGTCGAGGTCACGGCCGAGGTCGAACAGAGCGCGGACACAGAGGAGAACCTCACACGGCTCGCCGCCCTCAACACCTTCACCGTGGACGAGGACGTGAACCACGTGCGCGTGATGACCGTCGGCCTGCACGACCGCAAGTACGCTAAGAGCGCCGCGAAGGGCTTGCCGAAGAACCTCCTGTCGATGCCCTGGCGCATCGACTATCGCATCAAGGTGCCGGCCGCGTGCGACGTGGAGATCAACGCCGGGCGCGGCACGCTCTCCGTGAGCGGCGTCGAGGGCGGCCTGCGCATACTGGCGGGCGGCGGCCCCGACTCGCTCTTCGCGCTCTCGGGCGGCGACGTGGAAGCGACCGTTACCTCCGGCCCCGTCACCGTGCGCCCGACCGCGCGGAGCTGGCGCGGCCGTGGCTTCCATCTGCGCCTCTTCAGCGGCGACCTCACGGTCGAGCTACCCGCCGGCTTCAGCGGCGACGTGGACGCGGAGGTCCTGCGCGCCGGCCGCGTCGAGAACGCCTACCCCGGCCTCGCCCCGCGCGAACGCACCACCCCCACCGAACGCTCCCTGCAAGCCCGCGCCGGCAACGGCGGCGCCACCCTCTCCTTCACCGTCACCGAAGGCACGCTGCGGATCAGGCAAGTAAGCAGTAAGCCGTGAGCGGTAAGCAGTTTTAAGACAAAGCGGGCGCGGCATGAGCTCCCCTGACTGCTCACGGCTTACTACTCACCACTCACTTGCCTTCACGTCCGGCGCCCGCTATGCTGCGCAGCGGCCGCGCGGCACGGCGGGCGCCGCTCTTAAATCAAAACCTCTTACCGGACACGGAAGCGATGTCAGTCAAATCAGACCGCTGGATTCGGCGCATGGCCGAGGAGCAACAGCTCATCCACCCCTTCGACGCCTCCCTCGTGCGCTCGGCGGCGGGCCGCCGCATCATCTCGGCGGGCGCCTCCTCCTACGGCTACGACATGCGGCTCGCCGACGACGGCTTCCGCGTCTTCTCGCCCATCCACGGCCTTGAGATCGACCCGAAGAACTTCGACGAGAGCTCGCTCGTCGAGCCGCCGCTGCGCGAGGCCGACGACGGCTCCCGTTACTACCTCCTGCCGCCCCACTCCTACGCCCTCGGCGTCTCGGTCGAGACCTTCCGCCTCCCGCGCAGGGTCACCGGCATCTGCATGTGTAAATCGACCTACGCCCGCGCCGGCCTCATGCTCAACACCACCCCGCTCGAAGCCGGCTGGACGGGCCGCCTCGTCATCGAACTCGGCAACCTCGCCGACCTCCCCCTCCGCGTCTACGTCGGCGAAGGCATCGGCCAGGTCATCTTCCTCGAATCCGACGAAGACTGCGATGTCTCCTACGAAGACCGCGGCGGCAAATACCAAGGCCAAACCGGCCTCACCTACTCCCGCCTCTAGGTTTTTGTCGTGTGACTGGAAGCATAACTTTGCCGCTCTGGCAAAGCGATGCTTCCAGTCTGGGAGGCGATATCAATACACGGCTTCAGTGGTTGGCCCGGGAGTGCTATCGCCACGAACTTCGTCGAAGCCGCGGCCGGACCGGAAGCGCCGTCCACGCTGAAACTGGCCGCCCCGCCCGGTCTTGGGTGGGCGTCTCCCTGGCCGCGCTTTCACCATCGCCTCTGATACGTTCGAACCGTCAGCAATAAGATACCGAGCTGGGACTGCTTTGAGGAATATTGTTCAGCAGTTACGGGCATTTTTCGTTAAGATGTGCCATATCGTTGTGAGTGGATTAAATCGGCTGGACGGTTCAACGGACGAGGGGTCAGTGGTATAAGCAGTACATTTCTTATTGAAGAAGGAGGCAGTCATGATTAATTCCATTGTTACAACGGAAGACAGCTCTATGCCTACCGTTTTCGTGCCCGATTCAGGGCCGTCGGGGGAGGGCGTAGCGCCGAAAACGTTCAAGCGATCAGAGGCGGTTGACGACCCTAAACGGCTTGTACTCCGCGGCGCGTTTCAAAGCCATCGTCCGCTCGCGTCCAATGACGGGGTTGAAGCCTTGGCCTGTATTCACGCTCTAATCGGCTGGGCCTGACTCTTCGTTACGAACGCCCGCACATGTCAGGGCCAGTTTGCCACGCCTCTCCGTGGGGGCAGACTTGAATTCTTAGAGTTGATATGAACTCCAGCTTAATGCTTGTATCGGCCCACGGAAATTTTCGCCTGGCGGCGACCCGGGAGGAAACCATCCGTGAGTCTTTGTGGAGGGCGCGAGTCCCCTTATCAGCAACTTACATCTATGAAGAGCGGGGCGGGAAAATGCAGGCGGTGTCTGCCCTGAAGAAGGTCCGGGACGTAGAAGGTCAGATCTTCGTGTACATAAACAGAAACATTCAGTTGGCTCCCATAATCGGCGCGGGGGTGAACCTGTACGAACGCGAAGACTTCACGACCGAGCACATCTCGGCGGAGGGGCGCGAGGGCGGTGATGAGTTCGCGACGGCCGTGGTCCAACTGTCCAGTGAAGATGTCATCGAACTGGCCAAGGAGAGCGTGTGTGACATATTTCAGCAGATGAAAGATGTCGCCGCGCGGGGTGAGAGGATCATCGTCGGTTACAGCGGCGGAGGCGATTCCAACCTTTTACTTACGGCCCTGGTCGAATGCGGGATGATAGGGAAGGAGCAGATAATGCCCACGATGGTCCTGGGTATCAGGGACTGGGACCGTCAAATAGGTATCGCGAGGCGGCGGTGTGAAAGCTTAGGGCTGCCCCTTCACGTTGTAGAGGAAGAACAGGCGGCGCGCCTGGCGAAATTGGATTCTGTGAGCGGCGCTTTAACCAGGTTTCACCAAGAGTTCCCTCGAACGGGCAAGGAGTTTTTCGGAACGTGGCTGCTTCGCAGGGTGCTTTCGGAGTTCGCAAGACTTTCGGGTAGTTCTTACGTGTTCATCGGCGCTAACAGGGAGGACGTGCTCGGCGAATCGTTGTACCTGCTATCCACCGGCAGAGTTCCGCTCCCCTTCCCGATAAGAGAGATTGCCGGCATCCGTTTCGTCTCGCCGCTCTACAAACTACCCAAGAGAGTTATAGACGGCGCGTTCCCTTCCTACTCCGTACAGAATTACCAGAACCGGGACGAAAGTGATGACAGGGGGCGCAGTATATTTTACTACCTTGTGTACCTCATGCAGGATTGTCTCCCGGGGATTGACCTCACTCTGTTGGAAGGCATTCAAAATCTGTGCTCGGAGGAGAATCTCGTCTGGGACGAGGAACTCGCCGATCACGTCTTAAGGGGGGATTTTCAGGACGTGAAAGGGAAATGGAAGAGGGTGATTAACGTATAAGGGCTTGGAAAAGATGACGGTATGAAACGCTTTCGCAGCTGGCTCAAGCTATTTTTTAGCAGGCTCAAGCTGGCGGACATCCCGAACTACTTAGCCATTCTGGCCGCCGTGATACTCGGGACGCTCAGGGCCTTTGGGCGCCCCTTCGGGACGGTCGAAGGAGTAATTCTATTTATTCTGGGATTGTTCGCGGCGAGCATCCTCATAGACAGGCACCGCCAGGACGAATTTCGAGAGAAGGTGTTCAGCCTGGCCGAAGGTAAGAAGAGCGTTAGCGATTTTCTCCAGAACCTGGGCGACCTGCCCCCGCTGGAAAAACGGCTGCATGACGCCAGTGAAATTTGGATCAGCGGCCTGACCATGGCCAACTTTTTTATGAGGTATAGAAAGTTAATAGAAGGGCTCTTGAAAAGGGGAGTTAAGATACGATGCCTGATCGCGCCCAATGAAGGCTGGCTGGTTGGTTATATACACGAATTTTTAGGAAGTGCCTCGTTAGAAGCCGAGAGCTCTCAGTATCACCACGCGGTTAATCTCTCCTTAAATATTCTGAGGAAGTGGTGCGCGGACTTCGACACGATCGAGTGCAGAACCCTGACCGTCATGCCATCACATAACTTATTGATCATCAATCCGGAGGGGGCTGGCGGCGAAGCACAGGTGCATCTGAATATATATAACCAGGACACCGACCGTAACCCAGTCTTTCTTGTCAGGCGGTTCGATTCACCGGAAAACTTCACCCTCTTCAAAAATGAGTTTAAGGAATTGTGGGATAACTCAACCTCGATCCCCGGGCAGGCAATAGACAAGAATTTATTAGGGCCTGACGAAGTTAAAGAGCGGCGGATACCAGGTAAAGGGCTCAGTGCGGAACACTTTACGGGTGATTAGCTCGTTCGAGTTTAACAACCCGCTCTTTTTCGCTGTAACTGTCATCTGCCGACTCAGATGCCGCTCCTAAGAGCGTTCTTAACTTCATCAGGCCCGTGAAAATATACGGGCTACCTTTGATAATTTCTAGTGCCAGATGGGCGAAAACATTTTCACTTTATGAGCGAAGAGTACCCGTAAGTTGTTGATTCCCCGTACGGGGAATTTTCAGTTTATGCGCGAACCTATGCCGTGGCGGCGCGGTCGGTAAGAGACGGCGAGGTTAGTGCCTGAGACCGCTCGGGGAAAATTTTTCTAATAAACTCTGGCTTCGGTTTTGAATTAGATGCGGTGTGGTGATTACGTCGAGTACGTTGATTATATTGAATAGTTGGGTTTAATATTCTGCCGCCATAGGTTTTCTGTCGGATTCTGGTCTGTGAAGATCTTTTCCGTGGAACCAGCCGGAACCGCTTTCTGTTTTGTCCCGTGTCACAAAGCGGGGGCATCCGCAACCCACTTGGCGTTCCTGACAGCCTCAGTTATTTCAGAAAAATCGTGACGGAACGTGCGAGACGTAGGGCTTAGCATCTACCCGTAGAATCCATCGGGAGCCGACTCTGCTCTCAGAAGCTTCGATATGAAGACATCGGCTAACGCCACGAAGTGGCGAGTCTTTATCAGTTCAACATCGCGAGACTTGCAGTCGGAGCGCGGTGCGCTGGAGCGCGCCTTACATCAACTGGTTGACGCCGAATTTAACGGGATGGAGTACTTCGGCAGCCGGCCCGACGCGCCGAAGCAGGTCTGTCTTCAGGAAGTCAGCCGAAGCGACGTTTACGTGGGCGTGTTCGCTGACCGCTACGGATTCATAGACCCGGAGACCGAGACTTCGATGACCGAAGTAGAGTACCGGCAAGCCCGCAAAGACAACATCCCGTGTCTAATCTACCTGAAGGATGGCAGCGGCCCCGCCGCCGCCGAGCAGTCCGGGGAGGAGTCCGACCGGAGAGATAAACTCGAAGCACTCAGGCAAGAATTGCAGCGAGAGCACATCGTAACCTTCTATAAGAACCCGGACCATCTCGCGACAAGAGTCATCCTTGATCTGCACAACTTAATCAGGGAGAGCAGGCTCCCGTCTCCGACTTCGGAGCCCAGCCCGAACGAGTTACGACTCGTGCTCTCGCTGCAATTCGATTTAGAGGAGTTGAGAGATTTGTGCTTCGCCGTGGGGGTGGACTTCGATAATCTCCGGGGCGAGGGCAAGGGGGCAAAGGCCAGGGAGTTGGTGCTGTACATGCAGCGGCGCGGCGGGCTGGGGCGACTGTTCGCCCAGGTGGCGGAGAGTCGCCCGGACATAGGCTGGAGGTGAGCATGCAGAACGGTGTTCACACAGACCGGAGAGAACTGCTCGATCTTCTGGACGAACGGTTCGACCTCGAAGAGTTCCGCGCCCTCTGTTTTCAGTTAGGCATCAAGTACGACAACCTGGGGGGCGAAGGGTTGAGGGCGAAAATGCTCGCCCTGCTGGAGATGTTCGTCCGGCGTGGCAAGCTGCGCGCGCTCGTCGAAGCCGTACAGGAGATACGGCCCGACCTGAACCTCATCCCGCTCCAGGAGGATGAGCACCCCGGCGCGCCCCCGAGACAACTCTTCGTGGCCTTCATCTCGGCGCTGCGCCCCGACACGCTGGCCGGCATGGTGTCGCGCTTACCAATCATCTCTCACCTGCGCGCCGAGACGGGCGCTCCGGGCGCCGCGCCCGCGACGAAGACGACCGACGTAGGGGTCGCCGCCGCCGGACAGGTTCCGCCCGACGGCCTGCTTCAGGAGACGTGGGCCGACGGCATCGCGCTGGCCACGTTCGACGATCCGACGACGCTGCTCAACCACGTCTTGATGATAGCGCGTGAGGCCGCAGGGAGGGACGGCGCCCGCCTCCGCATCGGCCTCTACAGTGATATGGTCAAGGTCGCCTCCGCCGCGCGCGGGCGGCAGAAAATCCCGCTCGCGGCCGTCGGCCTCGCGCGCCGCGTGATGAACCTGGGTGACGACGGCCACATCCTCGCCTCGCGGCTGGTCGCCGAATACCTTGAGCAGACCGAGTGGGGGCGGCTCTTCGAGGAGACCGGCAAGTATGAGGTCAAGCCTCGGACCTTCGTCGAGGTCTACAATCTCTACGACAAGGTGGACCACGAATTCGGCAACCCGGCCCGGCCCACGCCGAAGCCGCCCGAGCAGGTTTTACAGAAGGTAAACTTCCCGAAGGTGCTGCGTTGCTCGCGTACGGAGAAGTTCACGCTGCTCTTCTGCCCGCACGTCTCCTACGCGAAGGTCTACTTCCAGGTCTCAAGCGACAACATCCGCATCACCTGCAACAATCAGGAGGGCGACGACAACACCTTCGAGTTCGACTTCGTGAACCGGAGCGACAGCCTCAAACAGACCCTCGAAGTCGCGGCCAAACAGATCGACGCCGACTCGATGGAGCTGATCCGCGTCTACTGCTACGAGGAGAACGGCGAGTTGACCTCGCCCCCCGTCCACCGCTGGCTCAAGCTCACCCCAAGGGTTAAGCCGCCCGACAAGGTCTACGACGTAGTGCGGCTCTTCCTCTGGCTCCGCGACATCTTCGTGTGCTGGCCGCTCTGGGGGCAACTGGCCGTGCTGCCCGCGACGCTGCTCCTCGCATACTTCCTGCTGCCCGTGTTCCTGCCCGCCGCGTGGAAGGACCGCATCGTCCGCAAGTGGGAAGAAGTTCTCATCGCGACGTATTGGCCGGAGCGCGCCGAGGCGTGGGAAGACCCGATAGAACTCGACCAGAAGAAGCAGTGGATTAAAAGAGACGACTGGGCGTTCACGGGGCTTCAGGCGGAGCCACAGGAGGTGCCACCCGTGCCCGTCGAGGGCGTCGAGCCCGAGGGCGGCGAAGCAGGCGGCCGGACTGAGCCGACCGAGGAGGAAGAAGACATCGCCGACGCGGCCATCCTCCTCCGGGGCGAGGGCACCGGCGTCTACAGTAAACTCGGCGGCGGTCTGGCCTTCTACGACTTCGACATGAAGTTCCGGGTCAAATTCATAAAGGGCAACGCGGCGCGTTGGATAATTCGCGCCGACGCCGCCGACAAGACCTGGTACGAATTCGAACTGGTGAAGGACGGCGGCCGCCTCTACCTCAACGGGTACGCGAACTCCGGCTCGGACAGGGAGAGGCTGAAGGGCGGCGGCGTGGACATCCCCGTCGGCCGCTGTTGCAGACCGGAGGATGAGTTCATCATCTCGGCGAAGGTCAGGCGTTACCAATTCTCCTATTGCGTCTCACTCCAACCCCGCCCCCTGCGCGAGGACGACGACCGGACGAGCGTCGGCAAGGACTGGGAGGCCGGGGTGTTCGAGGACCAGAGACGCTTCGGGCGACTGCGGCATGGCAACGTCGGGGTGTTGGGGCGTAACGACCGGGGCGAAGGGGCCGGCAGGACGGAGGGGGACGTGGTGCTGCTGCACGATTGGCAGATCACGAAGCCCGACACGACGCCATTCTGCACCGCGAAGTAGAAGACCGAAGGGGTATCAACGGCCGGAGGCCGTGCTCGCGGAGGTGAACGTCCACGCCACTTCGAGTTCGGACCTCGAAGTCATCACGAATCCGACCCGCCGGCTCAGTCTCTGAGATTGGTCGGCGGCACCCGGGAACGCACAGACCGGGGTAGGAGTGAGAAATGGCGAACGCCCGTACCAACACCTTACGCCTCCTCATTGGCGTCTCTTGCGCCATCGTCTTGCTGCCGTTCATCGCGGCCGGGCAGCAGGTCGGCGAAGGCACCATCTCCGCCGTCGTGAGAGTGCAGGAGCAGGGAAAGCCGGACCCCCAGCCACCCAACGAGGAGATAAGGTTCATCATCTCGCGGAACGGGCGCGACCCCGTAACACGTTGGTCGAAAAATGACGGGTCGTTGATATCCGCCGGGCATAAGCCGGGGAAATGGACAATCGCGGTCCAGTGGCAAGGGTACAGGCTGCTCCGTAAATACTACGTCGAAGTCAACAGCACGGGTCTGAATGAGCCGACCCCGCGCCCCCTGGTGCTCGCGACGCCCACGCCGACGCCGACGCCGACGCCCCAGCGCGGGAGCCGCACGCCTGAGACGGAGCCGCTCGCGCACGGAGCGCGCCTCGTCCTCGTTCTCTACCGCGAGCCGCAGGAGCCCCGGAAGGCCCCGACCCCGACTCCCAAGCCAAGTTGCGAGAACAGAGAACCCGGCAAGGATTTAAATATCTCCGGGCGTGTGTCGAAGGATGCCGCCAACGTGGCGGGGCTGGAGGGAGCGGAGGTCAGTCTGTACGCCATCGACTGCGAGAGCAGGGAACTGGCTCTGAGGGGGCATGCGCGCACGGACAAGGACGGTAACTTCAGCCTGCCTATCGCCAGGTATTATCCCGACGAGGAGCACATGCTGTTCGTCACGCACGAAGGATACGAGGCGTACAACGAAGAGTTCGACGTTAAAGCGAACCAGGGCGTTAACGTCTCGCTCGCGGGGGAGTCGATGGAGACGACCATGGCGGCGGTCGAGGTCGAGTCGGTCGAGGCCACGCGGCGCTACGTCTTCAACACCCCGCTGATGGAGACGCTGCCCGTGCCGGGCTTCCGCAGTTTCGACACGTTCGCCCTGCTCGCGCCGGGCGTCGCGCCCCCGCCGGCCACCTTCGGCACCAGCGGCCCCGGCGTGAGTTCGGGCGTGGGCACGTCCGGCATCTTCACCATCAACGGCCTGCGCAGCCGCGAAAATAACTTCACGGTCGATGGCTCGGACAACAACGACGAGGACATCGGCACGCGCCGCCAGGGCTTCGTCATCCTGATCCCGCAGGCGGTCGAGTCGATCCAGGAGTTCCAGGTCATCACGGCCCTGGCCGACGCGCGCTTCGGCCGCAACATCGGCGGGCAGGTCAACGCCCTGACCAAGAGCGGCGGCCAAGGTCTGCATGGCACGCTCTACGGTTACTTCACCAACGACCGTTTCAACGCCCGCGACTTCTTCGACTCGACGGCGCCGGACGTGCCGGCCACGTTCACGCCGAGGCGCTCCATCGACGGCAAGGAGGTGATGCTCGACGGCCGCCCGCTCGTCGTCTCCAACCCGGCCACCGGTAAGAACAAGCACGACCGCAAACAGATGGGCCTCGCCGTCGGGGGGCGCCTTATTACGTCGCAAAATTTCTTCTTCTTCTCGGCCGAGCGGCAGACGCTCGCCGCCGAACAGGAGACGCACTTCGCCGTGCCGGCGGTGAGGCAGAGGGGCATCTTCGGACTCGGCGAGACCGGGGCCGTCGCGACGCTCGGTTTCCAGAGCGTGACGACTCTCTTCCCCGCCTCGATCCCCGGCAACGCGGTCTTCAGTCTCTACCCGTTCCCGAACAACCCGCGTGGGCCGTACGGCGAGAACAACTACACCGCGTTGCTCCCGGCGGACGGGAAGGGCACGCGCTTCGCCCTCAAACTGGAGCGCGATTTCCTGGGCGAGGGCGAGCCGCGAGTCGGCTCCTGGCTGAAGGCGCTCTTCAGCCGGCCCGCGTACGGCGACCACCTCGCCGCGCGCTACAACTTTACCGACGAGCGGAGCACGATTCCCGTGACCGGGGGCGCCATCTTCTCCGCGCTCCGCCCCAAGGTGCGCACGCAGAACGTGGCGCTCTTTTACAACCGCAGGCTCTCGGCCCGGATGAACGACTCGCTCCGCTTATCCTTCGGCCGCACGCGGCTCTTCTTCAGGGAGGCGCTCGACCCGTCCCTCTCCCGCTCGACCTTTCTGCCCGACACGCCGTTCCTGCTCAACGCGCCGCTGCTGCTGAACATCAGCCGGCCCGGCCAGAACAGCACGAACTACGTCACGGCCACGAGCCTGACCGGCAGGGGGCTGCTCAACGAAGCGGGGCTGCCCGGCGTCACGCGGACGGAGGCGATCACGGGGCCGCTCGGCCAGGTCATGCTCGCCGGCTTCAGCCCGGTCGGCGTCGATGTCTACAACTTCCCACAGGAGCGCGCCAACAACACCTGGCAGGTGGGAGAGAATCTGAACTACGTCCTCGACAACCATGTGCTGAACTTCGGCGCGGACCTGCGCCGGACTGAAATCAACAGTACGCTGGACAGGAATTTCAGGCCGCTCGCCGTCTTCGGCGGTCTGTATAACACATTCTTCCCCCCGGCAAGCGGCCTGAACATAACCGTGCCGTCCGACGTTTCGCAGGCGCTTCTGCCCTCGACCACGCTGGCCGCCATGGGGGCGCCCACCGGTTTCTTCCAGACGCTCGCGAAGGAGCCCAACTCCGACATCGGCCTGCGCTTTTCGCAGGTCAACCTGTTCTTCCAGGACAACTGGCGGCTCAAATCGTACTTCCGCGTCACGTACGGCGTCCGCTACGAGCTGAACACCGTGCCGAAATCCGTCGGCGGGAAGCTCGAAAAGGCATTCGACCCGGCGGAGTTGAGGGGGAACATCCAGCGGGCGCTCGCCGACTGCGGCCCGGAACGATGCGCGGACCTGACGGGGGCGCTCACGGCGGCCTTCCCGGCCGACTTCACGGTCTCTTTCGGCTCCGACCGGAACGACTTCGACTTCCGCCTCGGCTTCGTCTTCGACCCCGGCGACGCGGGGAGGTTTGCCATCCGGGGCGGCTTCGGCACCTACTCGGGGCAGTTCCCCGGCATCGTCCTCAGCCAGTCGCGCAACGCCTTCCCGGACTTCCTCCCGCTCAACTACGCCCGGTCCCCCGTCACGTTCTCCAGCCCCGACGTGCGCTTCTCGAACTTCCTCTTCAACCTCGCGAACCCTAACGTGCGTGCGTTGAATCCGGCCCTGTTGGGCGTCGTCACTAACGGCACGCTGAACGCGATTCCGAACGTCAACCCGATCAGCCTGCTGGTCAACAGTCTGCCGGTCTCTTTCAATACTGACTTAAATGAGAAGGTGGGGCTCAACCTTGTGCTCCCCCAAAAGGAGCTTCAGACCCCTTACTCTTACCAGTACAGCCTCGGCGTCGAGGGCGAGTGGCCCCGTGGTTACATCATGTCGGCCGCCTACGTCGGGACGCGCGGCGTCGGCCTGCTCAGGATGTCCACGCCCGACCGTGGGCTGCTCAACAACCAGGTCGTGATCATCGACGCGAACGCGACCGTCGGCCGCGTGCCTTTCCCCGTTATCGCGGCGAGGAGCGACGGGCCGCAGAGCAGAATCTCGAACTCCTTCACCATCGCGAGGACGCTGTTCGAGAGTAGCGCGTCGTCCACCTACCACTCGCTCCAGAGCGAATTGCGTAAACGTTACGACGACAACTTCCAGTTCGGCATGGCCCTGACCTATTCACACGCCATCGACGACGCGTCCGATTTCCTCGACACGGCCGGGGCCTTCGCGCTGCCGCAGAACAGCCTGCGCAGGTCGGAGCGCGGCCCTTCGAGTTACGACGCGCGGCTCCGGCTGGTCAGCCATTTCATCGTAGACATCCACGAGAAATTACTCTTCCTCAACCTCGGGAAGAGGCTCGGCGGGTGGCAGGTCGCGGGCATCGTGACCAATCAGACGGGGCAGCCCTTCACCGTCAACAGCGCGTTCGACATCAACCGCGACGGCAACCTGACGGACCGGCTGAACAGCACGAACGGGCTCATCGTCGGCCCCGTCAACGGCGACGACCGCGTCCGGCTGCAACTGCGGCCGGGCGTCAGGACCATGGACTTGCTGGCGCCGGACGGCCGGGACGGCGCCGTCGGACGTAACACGTTCCGCGCTAACGGCATCGCTAACGTTGACCTCTCCGTCACCAAGTTCTGGCATACAGGTCTCTTCGGTAAGGTTCAAATCCGGACCGAGGTATTCAACCTATTTAACCGCACGCACTTTGCCATCCCGGAGCGTATCCTCGAATCACCCGCCTTCGGAGCGTCCACGAGAACCACCATCCCCGCGAGGACGATTCAATTCGCTCTGAAGCTTTCGTTCTAAGGGACTATCCGCCGTCGAAATGGTTTTGCCGTCCGCCTCACTTATCAATTGAAGACGCGGAGCCGACTCCCGCCGCCGGAGGCGGGCGAGTCGCGGCGGAATTAAGTTCTTGACTTTTAGGCGGATTGTAATAGAGTCGCGCTGAAATTCGGCCGTACCACGGACTACAACCGCCTGGAACCGACCCGATCCCGGGAAGGCATCTTCAAACGTCAGCTAAGCGCGAGTTTCCACGCACAGCGTGAGGGCATATGTCTCAGAATCAGGATCAGCGTCAGGACAAGAGTTGGACCGTCATGGTCTACCTCGCGGGCGAGAACAACCTCGCCGAGGAGTGCATCTACGCGCTCAAGGAGATGCGGCGGGCGCGGCCCAGACGCGGCTCCGAGCGCGAAATAGAGAAGCGCGTCAAGGTCATCGCCCAACTCGACGCGAGCGGCCTGGGCGGCAGCGAGGCGCGCTACATCCTGGACGGGACCGACGTGGACGGCGACCTCGGCAAGCGCGTCATCGCGACGCGCGACACCTCCGAGACCAGCTACCGGAGCGTGCTCAAGGACTTCGTCTCCACCTCCATCGTCGAGAAGAACGGGGACGGGCTGGCGAAGTACTACATGCTCGTGCTGTCCGGGCACGGCGGCGGTGTCGCCAGGAGCGACTTCCTCTCCCGCGATGTCGAGTCGCCCGACACCCTCAGCATCCCTAAAATTCAGTGGGTGTTGCAGCAGGTGAGGGAAGACGTGGCCGAGATGCGGGAGAAGCGGAAGGCCACGGGCGGCAACAGCGGCACCGAGCCCTTCCGCATCAACGTGCTCGGCCTCGACAGTTGCCTGATGAGCATGGCCGAGATCGGCTACGAGCTGCGCGAGTACGTGGACTTCATGGTCGGGGCCGAAGGCTTCGAGCCCAACACCGGGTGGCCGTACGAGAGAATCCTGAGCGACATCCTCACCGAGCATGAGGAGCTGGAGCCGCGCAGGTTGGCCGAGATGGTCGTCTCCAAGTATGTGACCTACTACAGCGACTTCCTGCCGGCCGGGCGCTCCGTCGATCAGGCGGCCAACGACCTGCGCGTCATGCGCGGTCAGAGTGAGTTCGTCGTCAGGATGAAGAACCTCTCGGACGTGCTGAAGCGTAAGCTCGACGACAAAGAGTCGAGGAGGCACATCCTGCTCGCGCACTGGGAGGCGCAGTCCTACAAGGACGACCAGTACGTGGACCTCTACGACTTCTGCGACCTGCTCGACAGGTCGCCGGACAGACCCGAGGGGGACGAGGAGTCCAGCGTCATCCTGCGCGGCGTAACCGTTGACCCGGAGATCGTCAAAGCCTGTCGGTGGGTGAAGGCTGTCCTGAAGCACAAGCCCGACCCCGTCATCATCAAATCCTGCTACAGCGGGCCGGCCGTCCAGCACTCGCACGGGCTTTCGATCTACTTCCCCTGGTCGGACGTGATCGAATCCTACCGCGACCTCGAATTCGCGCGCGACACGGGCTGGCTGGATTTCCTGGAGAAGTACGTCGAGAAGACCCGGCGGGAAAGGCGGAAGTGCCCGGATGAGACTCAACAGACGGTCCCTTTAAGGAGCAAGCTCTGCTATAACCCGAGGCTGTCCGGGTTCGACTTCCTCCCGGCCGAGAACAAGGACGTGCCGCTGCGCAGCCGCGTGCTGGGCAACAACGTGGGCACCATGAAAAACCCCGCGCTCGACTACGTGACCTGCGCCTGCGTCACCCCGGAGTCAACGGCCGGCGGGGACGAGTCGGCCGAGAAGAGCGAAGAGTCCGACACGCCCAACCCGAACACGCCGCCGCCCGTCGAGGAACACGTCAGAACTAAGACCCGAAAGAAGGGCAGTTCCACGCCCAAGAAATAAAGCGGGCGTGAGTCGGTCTGTCCGGGCCGCGACCCGGGCCGACTCCGAGCCGTCGCCGCCCGCACGAAGTTATGCGAAGTCCCTTGCGCACGTCTTACCTTCGCGGCGCCGGGCTCGCCGTGTGTCTACTGTTCGCCGCGCAGAATTACCCCGCCCGTCAAACGCCGCTCCTCAACGCCCCCGCGCACGACTCGAACCGCCCCGCGAGCGACGCGCGGCGGCTTGCCGCCGAGGCCGCTTACGCGGAGGCGCAGAGGCTCCGCGCGCGCGAGAGTGAAGAGTCGGTCCAGCGTGCCGTCAAGAGCTACGAAAAGGCGCTCACGCTCTGGAAGGCCGTGGGCGATGCCGGCGGCGTGGTCAGGTCGCTCAGGTCGCTCGGCCAGTCCTACTCACGACTCGGCGAGCCACGGCGCGCGCTCGACTACCTCCAACAGTCACTCGCCCTCTGCCCCGCGTCGGGGGACGCCGGTTGCGAGGCCGCGACGCGCAACGAGTTGAGCGCGTCTTACCTCATCATCGGCGAGTTGGAGAAGTCATGGCAGCACTGCTCCGGCGCGCTCGAATTGAGCCGCGCCAACGGCGACCGCGCGGGTGAGGCCAGGGCACTTAACAACATGGGCGAGGTCTACTACTTTCGCGGCGACCGCGAGAAGGCCCTCGAACCGAACCGACTGGCCCTGCCCATCTGGAAGGCGCTCGGCGACCTTCGCGGGCAGGCCCAGACGCTCCTCCACATCGGCTACAGTCACTCCGACCTGGGCGACGCTCGGGCCGCCCTGTCCCACTTCGAGCAGGCCCTCGCGTTGTGGCGCGAGAGCGAGGACGAGCGTGGACAGGCGCTCACCCTGACGGCCGTCGGCCACCTCCACAACGGCTTCGGCGAAAAGCAGGCGGCCATCGAATCCTACGACCGCGCGGCCCCGCTCTTCCGGCGGTTGGGCGATAAGTTGGGCGAGGCCCGGACCCTCAACGGCATGGGCTATCTCTACATGGCGCTGGGCGAGGGGCCGAAGGCGGTCGGGTATTTCAACCGCGCGCGCAGGCTGTTCCAGGCCGTCGGCTACAAGAGCGGAGAGGCCGGGAGCCTGGAAGTCGCCGGCCGAACCTACTACGCGATGGGCCAGTACCGCACGGCGCTCGACTGCTACCTGGAGTCGCTGACGCTGACCCGCTCGCTCGCCGACGAGCGGGGCGAGGCGTTTCTCCTCGCGGACATCGGGATTGCCTACGCCGCGCTCGGCGAGACGGCGAAGGGACTCGACCACTGCAACCGCGCGCTCGCGCTCAACCGGAAAATCAAGGACCGCATCGGCGAGTCTTACATCCTGCTCGGCGTCGCGCGCTTGCGCGAAGAACTCGGCGGACGCGCGGACGCCCTCGCCGTTTATAACGAAGCCCTGACCCTCGCGCGGGCGACCGGCGTGCAGTCGGACGAGGCCGACGCCCTCTACAACGTCGCGCGCGTCGAGCACGAACTCGGGGATTGGGCGGCGGCGCGAACGCACGTCGAGGAGGCGCTCGCGCTCAGCGACTCGCTCCGCACGAAGATCGCCGACCGCGAGATGCGCGCCGCATACTCCTCGACCTTCCACCGTCTGTCCGAGTTGTACATCGATACCCTCATGCGTCTGCACGACGGCCGCCCGTCCGACAGACTGAACGCGCGCGCCTTCGAGGCCAGCGAGCAGGGGCGCGCGCGCTCGCTGCTTGAGACGCTGGCCGAGTACGGGAAGGACATTCGTCACGGCGTTGACGCGGGGCTGCTGATGCGCGAGCGCGAGTTGCAGCAACGAATAAGCGCGAAGGCCGAGCGCAGGGTGCAGTTGCTCTCCGTGGGGGCGAACGCGGCCGGCGTCCCCGAAATCGAGCGCGAGTTGTCCGAACTGACGACGGAGTACCAACACGTGCGTGGGCAGATCAGGGCCGCGAGTCCGAGTTACGCGGCGCTCATGCAGCCCGCGCCGCTCGCGCTCGGCGAGATTCAGCGGAAGGTTCTGGACGCGGACACGCTGCTCCTCGAATACGCGCTCGGCGAGAAGCGCAGCTTCGTCTGGGCGGTGACGCACGAGTCGATGAAGAGCTTCGAGCTTCCCCCGCGCGCGGAAGTGGAGAAGGCCGCGCGTCGCGTCTATGAACTGCTGACCACGCGCAACCGGCGGGCGGCGGGCGAGACGGAGCCGCAACGTCTGGCGAACGTGCGCCGGGCCGAGGCCGAGTACGTCGATGCGTCGGCGGCGCTCGGGCGGATGCTGCTCGGGCCGGTCGCCAAAGAGTTGGGGATGAAGCGACTCGTCGTGGTCGCCGACGGAGCTTTGCAGTACGTCTCTTTCGCGGCCCTGCCCGCGCCCGATACAGCCGTAGCGTCGCAGCCCGACGTGGGTTTCGTTCCGTTGATCGTGGAGCACGAAGTGGTAGTGCTTCCGTCGGCCTCCGTGCTTGCGCTGACGCGTGAAGAGTTGCGTGAGCGTCGTCCCGCGCCGAAGTCGGTCGCCGTCCTGGCCGACCCGGTCTTCGACGGTGATGACGAACGACTGGAGTCTGCGAAGGGCACGCGCGCGCGCAGGCGCGTTGAGGTCGCCGCGGGAGGAGCGGCGGCCGGCGTCGCGCAGAGGGCCATCAGGGGTTTCGACGGACTGGACGACGGCGCGGGCATCGCGCGGCTTCTCTTCTCGCGGCGCGAGGCCAGTGCCATCATGGCGTCGGTGCCTTCGGCCGAAGGGATGCTGGCCCTCGGCTTCCGCGCGAGCCGCGCCACGGCGATGAGCCCGGAGCTTTCACAGTACCGCATCGTGCACTTCGCCACGCACGGCCTGCTCAACAGCGAGAACCCCGAACTGTCGGGCGTCATCCTCTCGCGCTTCGACGAGTCGGGCCGGCCGCAGGACGGCTTCCTCGCGTCGTACGAGATTTATAACCTCAACCTGCCGGCCGAACTGGTGGTCCTGAGCGCGTGCCAGACGGCGCTCGGCAAAGATGTGCGGGGCGAGGGGCTGGTCGGACTGACGCGCGGCTTCATGTACGCGGGGGCGCGGCGCGTGGTGGCGAGCCTGTGGAAGGTGGACGACTCCGCGACCGCCGAGTTGATGGGGCAGTTCTACAGGGAGATGCTCGGCAAGGGGCTGCGCCCGGCGGACGCGTTGCGCGCCGCGCAGCTTCACATGTGGCAACAGCCGCGCTGGCGCTCGCCCTACTTCTGGGCCGCCTTCACCCTGCAAGGCGAGTGGAGATGAAGAAACTTAAACAGAGAGACACAGAGGCACGGCCATAAGAAGTTGAAAGTTGGAATTTGAAATTGTTTTAGCCGTTCCTGCCCTTCGAAACTTTCCTTTTTACGTTAAAGCAGAGAGAATCAGCCTCGGCGGCGCGGCCGACGCCGGCCCTGCGTCCGGCCGCCCCAGGCAGAGACTCTGACGTGGACCCCAACACTTCTACCAAACAACAGTGGGTTATGACTCAGGAGGCGTTCGACCTCCTGCTCTCCAGCCTCGACCCGGACCGCGAGCTGGCGGGGCAGAAGTACGTGCTGCTGCGCCTCAAGCTCGTTAAATACTTCGAGTGGCACGGGGCGGGCTTCCCCGACCGCGAGGCCGACGTGACGCTCAACCGCGTCGCGCGGCGCATCGCGGAGGGGCAGGAGGTCCACAGCCTCAACGCCTACTGCTACGGCGTGGCGCGGCTGGTCTTCTCCGAGGCGCTCAGGGCTCAGCAGAAGGAGCGCGAGGCGCTTGAGTGCGCGCCCCCCGCCGAGGTGGACGAGACGGGCGACGACCCGCAGGACGAGGCGCGGCGCGCGTGCCTCGACCGCTGCCTGCAAGACCTGCCCGAAGAGCACCGCGCCCTCATCATCGGTTATTACGACGACGAAAAGGGCCGGAAGATCGAGCGCCGCCGGCACCTCGCGGCCCGGCTCGGCATCCCGATTAATGCCCTGCGGATACGCGCGCACCGCATCCGCCTCAGACTTGAGGCGTGCGTGGGCGAGTGCGTCGAGCAGCAGGCATGAAACCGATTTCGTTTTTTGCCATTTATATTTGAAGGGCAGTGAAGGGGAGTTTTACCGCTTGGTAATTAGATCGAAAGAGGAGGATCGGCTGACCCAGTACATACTGGGCGGGCTCTCCGAGCGCGAGCGTGAGCAGGTCGAGGCGGAGTTCTTCGAGGACGACGACGCCTTCGAGCAGATGCTCATCGCGGAGGAGGAGTTGACCGACGCCTACGTGCGCGGCGGGCTCTCAGCGGAAGAGCGCGCGCGGTTCGAGAAGAGTTACCTCTCTTCGACGCGCGGCTGCGAGCGCGTGCAGTTCGCGCGCACCTTTGCTAAGGCCGTGTCCGACGCGCGCGCCGCCCCGCCGCCCCCTGTTGTTACGGACCCGAAGGGCCGCTCCTTTCTCGCAGCCGTGCGTGCATTCAGCGCGACCTGGCGTGTCGCCTTCGCGGCGGCCGCGCTGGTCGTCGTTGTGGGCTTCACGTGGCTGCTGGTTGAACGTGCGCGGATGCGAGACGAGTTGGCACAGTTGCGCGGCGAGCATGCCGCGCTCGTCGAGCGGGCGCGGGAGTCTGAGCGGCGGGCCGTCGCCGAGCAGGCGCGTAACAATGAACTGATGGCGCAACTCGAAGGCGAGCGTGTGCGTCCCTTGCCGGAAGATGACACGGGCGGACAGGACCAACCGACGCCGGACAAGCCCGTCGAGCAGACGCCGCGCCCTTCGGTTCTCGCCTTCGTCCTGACGCCCGGCCTCGTCAGGGGCGGCGGAGCCAGAACGCTCGCCGTGCCCGCCGGCACCTCCTCCGTCGCCCTGCGGCTCAACGTCGAGGCGGGCACCTACCAGAGCTATCGCGCGGTGATCGAATCGGCGGACGGTCAGCCAATCTGGCGCGCGGATTCTTTGAAGCCGCGTCGCTCGAACAACACCGGTGCGTCTATCAACCTCCCGTCGATACCGGCGCGAGTTCTACCTCCGGGCGACTACGTTCTGCTCTTGAGCGGGCTGCGCCCGGACGGCGGCTCCGAGGGCGTGGCCGATTACTCGTTCAAGGTCGTGAGGAGATAAAAATTCCCGTCGCCGGGAGCGCGGGCATCCCTGCCCGCCATGAGCGCGAGAGCGCGAATACGACGAAGCGCCATACATCAAGATTGATGTATGGCGCTTCACTGTTAAGCGTGCTGGCGCACGCTTTGGCGGGCAGGATGCCCGCGCTCCCGGGTTGGTCGTTACCGCAGGTACTTGTTGAACCATTCGAGGGTGCGCGTCCACGCGAGTTTGGCGGCGGCCTCGTCGTAGCGCGGCGTCGTGTCGTTGTGGAAGCCGTGCTGCTTGCCGTCGTACATGTAGACCGCGTACGTCTTCTTGTTGGCCTTGAGCGCGGCCTCGTAGGCGGCGATGCCTTCGTTGACCCGCTGGTCGTTGCCCGCGTAATGCAACTGGAGCGGCGCGGAGATTTTGGGAACGTCGTCGGCGCCCGCCTGCCGGCCGTAGAAGGCGACCCCCGCGTTTAGATCAGAGCCGAGCCGCACGGCCAGTTGATTCACCATCCCGCCGCCGAAGCAGAAACCGACCGCGCCCAGTTTGCCCGTTGAGTCCGAACGCGCCTTGAGCCACTTGGCCGCCGCGACGAAGTCTTCGGTCATCTTCTTCCCGTCCACCTCGCGGAAGGCGGCGGCGCCCTTCTCGTCGTTGCCCGGGTAGCCGCCGACGGAGGTCAGCCCGTCGGGCGCGAAGGCGACGAAGTTGGCGAGCGCGAGGCGTCGCGCCACGTCCTCGATGTAGGGGTTGAGCCCACGGTTCTCGTGGATGACGAGCACGGTGGGCTGCTTGCCGCTCTTGGCCGGGCGCGCGAGATAGCCTTTGATGGAACCGTTGCCGGCGGGCGACGGCACGGTCTCGTATCCCACCCTGATGCGATTGTGGTCCGGCGGCACCTGCTGCGCCCAGGCGTAGTTGGGCCGTAGGCCCTCGAAGATGGCCGCGACGGTCAGGCCGCCGACCGCGAACTTGCCGGCGCGGTCGAGGAAGGTGCGGCGGTCGATGTCGCCGTGCTGGTACTCGTGAAAGAGGTCTAACAACTCCTGCGGGTAATCGGATGCTGATTTACGTTCCATTCTTCCTCCTCGAATATGAATGAGCGGAGTAAAAGTCGGCCCTCCCGGCTCGCCTTCTAAAGGGAGGGGCGCCGGGCCTGCGACCGCGAACGGGAGAGCGTTACATAAATTAACACGCCGGAGTTTTTTCTCACACTTCATGGAAGAACGGGACGCGGGCCGTGGTATATGTGTTGGGCCGTATCGAGCTTCAACCGAAGGAGACTTGGGGCGAGATGTTTCCGCCGATACCGGAGTCGTGGCGCAGGCAGGTCGGGGGCGAGGTGGAGAAGCCTTACTTCCGGCAGTTGGAAGAGTTCGTCGAGCGTGAGCGTCGGGAGTTCGAGGTCTACCCGGCCGAGGGCGAGACGTTTCAGGCGTTGGAGCTGACGCCGTTCAGCAAGGTCTGCGTGGTGCTGCTCGGGCAAGACCCTTACCCGGGGCCGAATCAGGCGCACGGGCTCTGCTTCTCCGTGAAGCCGGGCGTGAAGCCGCCGGGCTCTCTGCGGAACATCTTCAAGGAGTTGAAGACCGACATCCCAGACTTCCGCGTGCCGAACAACGGCTACCTCGCGAGCTGGGCGCGGCAGGGCGTGCTGATGCTCAACACCGTGCTGACGGTGCGCGCCGGCGCCATCGGCTCGCACAGGGGCAAGGGCTGGGAGACCTTCACCGACAAGGTCATCGAGCGCGTCAACGCGAAGAAGGACACGGTCGTCTTCCTGCTCTGGGGGCGCGACGCGCAGAGCAAGGCCGACAGCATAGACGAGGGCCGCCACGTCGTCCTCCGCGCGGCGCACCCCTCGCCGCTCTCCGCGCGGCACGGCTTCTTCGGCACCCGCCCCTTCTCAACCGCCAACCGCGCGTTGCGCGACGCGGGCAGGCCCGAGATCGACTGGCAGATACCCGACCTCTAAATTTGAAGCCTCGAACCGCGTCTCGGCCGCGTCGTAGAACGTCGGCTCCAGCCTCCTCCCGCCCTTATCATTTTCGACGGAAGGGCGTATTATCCCTGGCCGAGATTGGCGTCGAGCAGAAGCCCCACGACATAGAGGATGAAACATGCGGACTCACGCGCGGAGCGATAATCGACCGCGGCGGCATGTGACATCGAGTCTGGCTCAGTCAGGCCCGGCGGTACCCGTGCCGAGTCTCCACGCGGAAGCAGCGCGTCACCCCGGCCACGCTTTCGGCCGGCTCTCGTTGCACGCCCCCGCCCCTGGAACCGTCCGGGCGAAGCCCCTCGTCAACAGTCCTGACGACATACACGAGCGCGAGGCCGACACCATGGAGCAGCGCCTCGGGCACGACTTCGGCCGGGTGCGCGTGCACGCCGACAGCGGGGCGGCGGACAGCGCCCGCTCGATACAGGCCCGGGCGTACACGTCGGGCCGAGACATAGTGTTCGGCGCGGGCCAATACTCTCCCCGGAGTGACTCCGGCCGGCGCCTGCCGGCCCACGGGCTCGCGCACGTGGCGCGGCAAGGGGCGGCCGGCGGCGTCCCCTCTATCCAGCGCCAACGGTCGCAGGAAGAGGAGGAGGCGCGGGATGAGGGTCGCCGCGACCGCCGTTCGACCGACCGCCGCCGCGACCGGGCCTCCCTTGGGCTCCCCCGCGACCTATTAGACGACCTGGATTCCGATTGGGCCGGCCGGATGATCCTGGGGCAATACCTCTACGGCGACGGTAAGGATGTTGACGTGCGGGATAAAGCGCCCTGGACGACATACATGACACGGAGCATGAAGTTGCGGAGGCGCGTCTGGACCTCGGTCGTCGGGATGGCTCGGGAGTTGGTCGCCCTCGGCAAGCCGGGCTCCGTCCCCATCGCCGACCGATTCCACGCCACCTTCGAGAATGGCGAGGGCATCATCGGCTACCAATACCTGCACGGCACCAATAAGGATGTCGGAGATTTTTTGGTGGCGGGCTTCGGCGAGGTCACGAAGTCCTACGGGCCGGCGGAGGCGAGGCACTTCAGCCTGAACCCGTCCGAGATGTTCCGGCAGGCCGACCAGCCGGGTGCGCGGGTCGATTTCGAGCTGAGTTTTGTGTGGAACGACAAAATCGACTCCAACGCCAAATACACCTCGGACAAGATAAAGTCCGGGTTCGCCGAATTCATCACCTTGGGGGGCGCGGAGAGTTACCGCCTCTCCATCGGCTGGCGGGACAAGTGCTCGGTGTGGCTCCCCGCTGACGGCGGACCGCACGTGAGCGGCGGCTACCCGAGCCTCTAAACGACGACGCGCGGCCTGCTTCTAAGGCCGCTTCAAACGCTTCAGCATCTCGGCCGCGTCGTAGAACTTCGGCTCCAACTCAAGCGCCTTCTCAAGACTCTTCAACGCCTGTTCTTTGTTGCCTGTGCCCGAGAGCGCGAGCGCCGTCGCGAAGTGTGCGCGGGGCGAGCGCGGGTGTTCTTCAGCGGCGAGTTTGAAGAGGAGGAGCGACTGCTCGGGCTTCTTCTCGTTGAGCAGGCGTTGGCCCGCGATGAGCAGAGGCTCCTCCGTCTCCGCGAACTTGTTGACGGGGTCGGCCTTGAACTCGCGGAACCTCTTCAGCGCAAGCTCCGCCCCGCCCTCCGTCAACGCCTCGCTCAACAACTCCGTCAGCGGCTTGCGCGCGACGTATGCGAGGGCGGCACCGAGCGCCGGGTCGCGGCCCGCGCGGTAGTCTTCCGACGACATCTCGGCCGTCACGTCGGGCGCCGTCCACGGCCTCACGTCCCAGGGGTCCCACTCCTGCCAGTAGTAGATCGAGACGCGCACGGTGACGCCGCTGTTCGGCAGCGTGATGCGGCGCGAGTCGCCGTAAGCGTTGCCCCTCGACCCCGAAGGCTCGCCGACGAAGAGCGCCTCCGTGTAGTTCTCCAGGCGATTGAGAAGGAACTGCGCGGCCGACCACGTGCTTCGCCCCATCAGGACGAAGAGGCGCCCGCGCTGGTTCACCTTCGACTTGATGAGCCCGACGACGAGCGGGCGCAGCAGCGAACCGTTGCCGCCACGGTTGAGCCGCAGGTCGAGCACGAGCTTGTCAACGTCGTTCGCCTCGACGTATGCGAGCAGACGTTTCGAGAAGTCCGCGAGCGACTCGTCCGACTTGTCGCCCACCTCGTTGACCTGCGCGTAGACGACCTTCGAGTCGGGCAGACGCTCGAACCAGAACTTGTTCTTCGGGTCCTTGAGCCACGGCGGCGGCGGCGTCCCGTCGCGCATGTCAACCCAGCCCTCCTTCGGCAGCCAACTGAGGTCCGTGTCGGGCGGGAGCAGGTCGGCGGGGCCGTGTGGCTTGAGCGTCACGAACTGCTGTCGCCCAGACTTCTCGAAGGTGAAGCGCGCGGCCTCGGGGCTCTCCGAGAGGCCGAGCGTGTGCAGCACCTCGGGCATTGCGAGCAGGAGCGGCGCGAAGAACCTGACGCCCATCTCGTTGTCGCGCCCGACGATGTCTCTCGCGCGGTTGATAGCATCCTCGGGTGTGGCGTCGCCTATCTTAACGACGCGCGCGCCGAGCAGTTCAGCGTGGCCGCGTTCGGCGGCGCGGACGAAGAGTCCGTCTTTGAAGAGGTAGAGCTTGAAGGGCAGCGTGCGGAAGCCTATCTTCGGGTCGCGCGTCGGCGCGACGTTGGTGTGGCCGTCGCCGACCGACGCCGCGATGCGCGCCAGCTCGACGATGATCTGGTGACGCGCGAGCGCCGGTATCCGTTCGTGAAGTTTTTTGACGGCGGCGTCGAACTGCTCGCGCGTCATCGTGTGAAAAAGGTTCTTGTGGCGCGCCTCCATCTCGCGCGCCATGTGGCGCAAATCCTCGCGCCACTTCTCCGCCTCCGCCGGGCTGACTATCGCGGTCGTTGGTGCTGTGCCTTGCGCGAACGAGGGCGCGACGCACAGGAGCGCGCAGAGCAAGACCCCGAGCGAGGGGCAGATAAATCTGAACATGTGAATTAACCTCGGTGTCCGTGGAATTTTAAGAGCGAAGAGACTGCAAAAGGTTCACTCTACGAATAGAACACCGCCGGCCGTCTTTCCGTGGCAGAGGTGAATCATGCTTTACGCCGACGACCTTCGTCGTTAACATGTGAAGCGGCTGACATCTTCAAAACCGTTGAGGTATTTATGGTAGCGAAGCGTTCACGCTGGCACGTCCGGGAGCCCGAGAGTAGGCTGCCCGACTTGCAATCGCCCGACGAAGAGACGCGCGGCAAGGCCGTGCGCGGGTTCTGCCCGTGCTACGCCGGGTGGGAGGCGTTCGAGGCGCACGTCGGCGAAGTGCTGCGGGCGATGAGAGACCCGAGCCGCGCCGTCCGCGCGCAGGCGCTGCACGTCTTCGACGACGCGACGCGGATGTGCTCGGAGGCCGACCTCAACTACTACAGGGAAGACGGAGAAGAGCGGATAGGTGAGAAGCGCGCGCAGCGTTACCGCTCCATCGAGCAGCGGTTGGAGGCGCGCAGGGATAACAGGATGAGGAGACGGCGCAAGCGGCACCACGGCCGCGCGTGAGTGCGGCGGGACGCGGTAGGTGGCGGCGCGTCGTGCGCCGCCACACACATTTGAAGGAGCCGGGTTTACTTGTACCTGTAGGTGATGCGGCCGCGCGTGAGGTCGTACGGTGAGAGTTCGACGCTGACGCGGTCGCCGACGAGGATGCGGATGCGGTTCTTGCGCATCTTGCCCGAAATCTGCGCGAGCACGACGTGTTCGCTGTTGTCTATCTGAACCATGAAGAAGGCGTTGGGCTGCTTATCAACCACCACGCCGGATGCCGGAACCAGGTCTTCTTTAGCCAATCGTTAGTCTCCTTAAGTTAAGCGTCAGGTTGAGGGCTTGGCCGCGCGTGACCGAAAGGGTCCGCGCGGCCGTTCGTTTTGAGTTTATCTTACCTGCCCGCGCGGCGCGGGCGGAAGCTGCGGCGCGAACTGCTGCCCGCCCCGCGCATCGCGCGGAAGGGCTTCACACCGGCCGCCGCGCGCTGCGCCACGGTCGGCGTCCCGCCGAAGGAAGGGAGCACGACGCGCTCGACGGGCTGACCCGTCAGGCGCTCGATGGCGCGCATCGAGAGTTCGTCCACGGGCGTGAGCAGCGTGATGGCGCGCCCGGTCTTGCCGGCACGCCCCGTGCGGCCGATGCGGTGGACGTAGTCCTCGGGCGCGGTCGGCACGTCGTAGTTGATGACGTGCGAGATCGACTCCACGTCGAGCCCGCGCGCCGCGATGTCGGTCGCGACGAGCACGCGCGTCTGCCCGTCCTTGAAGCCGCGCAGGGCGGCCTCGCGTTGGGGCTGCGTGCGGTCGGCGTGGATGCGGTTCACCTTGTGGTCGCGCGCCAGCAGGATGTGCGAGAGCCGCTCGGCCCCGCGCCGCGTGCGCGTGAAGACGAGCACGCGCTCGAAGTTGTCGCGCTCGCGTTCCAGAAGGTCCAAGAGCAGCGCCGTCTTCGACTCCAGCGCGCAGGGGTAAGCCGTCTGCTCGACGGTCGCGGCCGCGCTCCCGCGCGGACTGACCTCGACCATCTTCGGCTCCTTCATCGTCGTGCGCGCCAAGCTTTCGATCTCGGGCGACATGGTCGCCGAGAAGAGAAGCGTCTGGCGCTTCGCCGGCAGCTCCGCCAGAATGCGGCGGATGGCCGGCAGGAAGCCCATGTCGAGCATGCGGTCGGCCTCGTCGAGGACGAGCACTTCGACCATCGAGAGGTCGATGCTGCGCCGCTCGACGTGGTCGAGCAGGCGGCCCGGCGTGGCGACGACGACGCCCGCGCCGCGCCGCAGCGCGTCCAGTTGGTTCGACATCGACGCGCCGCCGATGACGGCCGCGCAACGGGGGCTGCCCTTCGGGGCGAGTTGCTTGTAGCTCTCGTTGATCTGCGAGACAAGCTCGCGCGTCGGCGCGAGCACGAGCACGCGGACGCCGGGTCGCGGCGTCTCGCTCATCCTCTGCAAGGTCGGAAGCAGGAAGGCCGCGGTCTTGCCCGTGCCGGTCTCGGCGCAGCCGATGAGGTCGGCGCCCGTCAGCACGACGGGGATCGCGCCCGTCTGGATTGGTGTCGGCTCGGTGTAGCCGAGGGACTCGCAGCGGCGCAAGAGCGCGGGCCGGAGTCCGAGTTCAGAAAAGTTCATTCAGTTCCTTACCAGCCGCCCGTCTGTCGCGGGCGGTCTTCGAAAATTGAGAAAGCGCCCCCGGCGTTTGTTTGTGCCGGGGGCGCTTTCGCGTGTCTGTCGCCGGCTCGGGGGCTCGGCTTACCAGCGGGGCTCGCGGTTGCCGCCGCCGCCGCCGCCGAAGCCGCCGCCACGACCGCCGCCGCCGCCGCCGAAGCCGCGACCACCGCCGCCGCCACCACGGTTACCGCCGCCGCCGAAGCCGCCACGGCCGCCGCCGCCGCGATCCTCGCGGGGGCGCGCCTCGTTGACGGTCAGGTTACGGCCGCCGAACTCCTTACCGTTGAACTGCGCGATGGCCGCCTCGCCCTCTTCGCGCGAACCCATCTCGACGAAGCCGAAGCCGCGCGAGCGGCCCGTGTCGCGGTCTTCGACGACCGAAGCCGACTCGACCGTGCCGGCCTGTGAGAACAAGTCGCGGAGGTCTTCGCTCGAAGTCTGGAACGAAAGGTTGCCGACGTAAAGTTTAATGGACATTCAGATGTACCTCTCCCTCGAAAGGAGTATCAAGAGAAGCTTCCCATTGAAGTTTACTTCGGCGGGACGGTGGCAACGAAGGCTCGCGTCTGGGGTGCTCAACGTTTGAGCGGCTTCCGGTCTGTTAACAACTGCCTCACTCTCGAACCCATCCAGAACGCCGCCGCCAGTCCGAGGCGCGGGGCGCATCACCGTCGATGCGCGAGAGAAGGAATGACCGCACTATGATGCACCAGAACTGTACGCAGTTGCAACAGCTAAGCGTCGTTCGGCCGTGTTTCGACGTGTGTTTTTAATGTGTCGGCGGGCGCGTTCCGCCCCTCATTTGCCCAGCAGTTCGACGGCCTTGAGCACGCGCGCGACGCCCCGGCTGAAGTGCGCGCCGAGGGCGACGAGGCCGAGGACGACGACCGTGTAGCCGCCGACCGTCGCGACGAGCAGGAGTACGTGCGTACGATTCGTCAGGTCGGCCGCGAGCAGCAGGACGACGAGGAAGAGCGCCTCGAAGGCGATGCCGCCGAAGAAGGCGAGCTTGAAGTTGCGCTCACCGCGCTCGACGCGCGCGAGCGCCTCGCCACGAATGGCGTCCAAATTGACGCGTTCTGACATGAAGCACCTCCGTTCCTTTGTTACGTGCGCGCCGTCTCAGCGCGCGAGTTTGTAGTAGAGCACGAGCGCGATGGCGAAGAATTCGACGACCGCGTAGATGATGACCGCGTACTTGAAACTCCGGTCGAAAGTCCCCGCGTCTTCGTCGCGCGTCGCGCGTGCACGCTTGTCGTTCGTCATAAACTTCTGAGTCGCATCACTCACTCTTCTTCAACTGCCTGCGCAGGGCGCCGAGGCCGTACGCGAGGCGCGACTTGACCGTGCCGAGCGGCACGTCGAGCACGGCGGCCGTCTCTTCGAGAGACAACTCGTGCAGGTAGTAGAGGACGACGACCGCGCGGCTGGCCGGCGAGAGGCCCGCGACCGTCTCGCGCAGCCGCTCGGACAACTCCGGCGCGACCTCCTCGCGCGGCGGCGGCGCGGCGACCTCCTTCAGCGCGTCCTCGTCGCGGACCTGCTCGGCCCAGCGCCGCTCGCGTTTCAACTGGCGGAACGCTTCGCGGGTCGCGATGCGATAGGCCCACGGGCGAAACAACTCCGGCTCGCGCAGCCAGCCGAGTTTGCGGTAGACGCGCACGAACGTCTCCTGCAAGGCGTCTTCGGCGAAGTGTCGCTCGCGCACGAGCGTCAGGAGATAGCGGTAGAGCGGCTCCTGCACCGACGCGAGCAGCGCGTCCAGCGCCGCGCGGTCGCCCGACTGCGCGCGCAGCACGAGGAAGGCTTCGCGCTCCGCAAACTCTTTCATGCGCCTCCACGACCCGCCCCATCGGGCGCGTCCTCCTTCAACGTCTTCCGATTGTTATGACCCGGCGGACTCTAAAACGGTTCGGAGGTCGCGCGGAAAATTTTGTCGAGGGTTGGAAAGAGGAGTGAAAGAGATTTAACCACAGAGACACGGAGGCACAGCTTGTTGAGTTACATCTACAAAGCTGTGCCTCCGCGTCTCTGTGGTTAATGCCTTGTGCTCTACACACAAGCGAGTCTGAGCTACGACTCAGTCCACCCAGCGGACGCGGACGCCAGCGGCGAGGAGCGTCTCCTGTAGCTGCTTGTTGGGCGCGACGCGTGCGAACTGCGCGGTGCGCGCGCGCACGGTGAGGTTCTCTTCGTCGAGGTGGATGTCGATGAAGACCTCGCAGTCGCCGGGGTGCGCCATCAGCAGGTCCGCGACCGTGTCGCCCGCCCGCAGCACGTCGTCGCAGGTCGGGAACTCGATGACGAGCGCGTTGGCGCGCAGGCGCCCCGCGTAGGTCGGCTTGCCGTTCGTCATCGGCACGCGCGCGCAGTCGAGCGCCGTCACCTCGTCACAGACGATGGTCAAAGAGCCCTCGCCCTCGCAGCGCCCGGTGGCGACGAGCATCGCGTCGTCGGCCGCGTCCGTCCCCTTCGTCTTGAACGCCTCGGGCCAGAGCACGCACTTCACGCTCGCGCCCGAGAGGTCTTCGAGGCGGAACATGGCGTAGCGGTCGCCCTTCTTCGTGTTGCGCACGACGAAGTCCGACGAGATGCCGACGACCTTCACCCGCGAGTTCGGCTCGACCGAGTTCAGTTCCGAGATGGGGACGCAGTTGAGCTGCTCGATCTTCTCGCTGAAGTCTTCGAGCGGGTGGCCCGAGACGTAGAAGCCGATTGCGGCCTTCTCGCGCGTCAAGAGGTCCTTGTGCGTCCACGGCTCGACGCCCGTGACGGGCAGCGGCGGCTCCTCGGCCTCCACGTCGGCGCCAGCGGTCACGAAGCCGAACATGTCCACCTGCTTGCTGTCGCGGTCGCGCCGCGCCGCCGCGCCCCGCGCCAGCGCCTTGTCCACGCAGGCGAAGAGGCGCGCGCGCCAGGAGTGTATGTCCTCGCCCTCGGGCCTCAGCGAGTCGAAGGCGCCGGCGCAGACCAGGCTCTCCATCACGCGCTTGCCCGAGCCCTTCTCGCCCACGCGCTCGGCGAAGTCGAAGATGGAGCGGAACGGCTTCTCCTTCCGCGCCTCGATGATGGCGTCCACGGCCGTCTGGCCGATGCCCTTGATGGCGCAGAGCCCATAACGCACGGCGCGCTCGACCGGCGTGAAGCCCGGCCCCGACTGGTTCACGTCGGGCGGCAGCATCTTGATGCCCTGCGACCGCAGCTCCGACGCGTACTTGAAAATCTTCGCCGTGTCGTCGGTCACGTTCGTCATGACCGCCGCGTAAAAGTGCTCCGGGTAATGCGCCTTCAAATACGCCGTCTGATACGCCACGTGCGCGTAGGCAACCGAGTGGCTGTTGGCCGACAGCAGCCCGTTGACAAAATAGTTGTGGTGCGGCGCGCGCATCTCCATGTTGTAGGTCTTCTCGACCCCGACGGGCGTCACGCGCACGATCTTCGTCTTCTTCACGTTCATAGACATTCCCCGAGCAGTTCGTACTTTCTCGACAGGCGCGGCCCGTCGCCGCTGTAAAGGTAGCGCGCGACGCGCCGCACGTCCGAGCGGTGCGACCACTGGACGTAACGTATCGTGCCGTTTTCATGGACGCGGTTGTCCGAGACGCCGAGGCGGCAGATGAGCCACATCCTCACTTCGGCGACCAGCCGCTCGCTCCCGCAGAAGCCGACGAGCACCTGTCCGTCCGCGCGCCGGCTCGCCGTCCCGTCCCCGTCGAACAGTCCTCGCAGGAGGTGCGGCATCAACTCTTCCGCGAGGAGCGGCAGGAAGGTGCTGTGACTCTTGCGCGGGATGACGCCGAAGCGCGCGAGGTCGTTTGCCATGCGGCGCGAGTGACAGACCGCGCGATACATCGGCTGGTGGCGCTCGCCTTTCGGTTCGATGCGCAGCACAGGGTGTTGCAGCCCGAGAAAGGTTCGGAAGCCTTCCGCCGCCTCGCGGTCTGTCATCTGTAGGCCGACGAGCGGCGAGCCGACACCCTTCGGCTCAACGACGTAACCGTCGGTGATAAGGATGCCGAGCCAGTAAGCCTTCTCCGTCGTGTCCACGGCCGCGAAGGCCGCCTCGTCAAATATCTTCTTATAGTCGGCGACGCCGTGACGTTCAAGCACGTCGTAGACGGTCTTCTTCGTCTTGAAGGGGATACCCTTCAGGATTTCGCCCGCGCTCGAACCGTCGCGGTACTGCTCGACGATGAAGCCTTCGACTTCCGGCGTCAGCCTCTTATTCCACGCAGGATGCGGCATACTCCGCGACCTCCGGCGAGAAGCTGAGTTCGAGCCCGCGCTCGATAATCTCCCTCAGCGGCAAGTACCCTTCGTCCGTGTGGAACTTATGGTCGAGCGTGCAGCGGATGGTCAGGCCGTCCTCGGTCTCGATTTCGACGACCTCCTTCTCGCCCGTCTCGAACGCTTCGACTATTTCGTTAACGAAGACCTGCTCCCCGTCGAAGCTGTAGGTGCGCGAGATTGGCGAGCGCCCCTCTGCGATGTCACGAATCGAGACCATCTCGCCGGTGTCGGCGTCTACGACTTCGGCATCACCCGTCAGGCAGCGGTTGAAGCCGTAGTCGGCGAACTGCGCCATGAGGCGGAAGATTTCGCGGGCGGTCTTTTTCGGAATTTTGTTCTTGACGCAGCCGGAGATGAACTTCTCTTCGTGGACGGCCATCTCCTCGCGCTTCTTCTTGCCCATCGCGCGGCGCATGAGGTCGGCCTCGCCCAGGCTGTAGCCGCCGAGCCGCTGCGCGAGCTGCATGATCTGTTCCTGGTAGACGAGGATGCCGTAGGTGTTCTGGAGGATGACCTCCATGTCGGGGACGAGGTACTCGACCGGCTTCTTGCCGTGGTAGCGGTCGATGAAGTCGTCCACCATGCCGCCGTCGAGCGGGCCGGGGCGGTAGAGCGCGTTGAGGGCCGAGAGGTCTTCGATGGACTTGGGTCGCAGCTTCCGGCAAATCTCCTGCATGCCCGTCGATTCGAACTGGAAGACGGCCTCGGTGTGCCCGGTGGCGAAGAGTTCGTAGGTCTTGGGGTCGTCCTGCGGGATGTCGGCCCAGTAGATGTCGCGGCCGTGCATCGCCTTAATCGTCTTGCAGCACTGGTCGATGATGGTGAGGGTGGTGAGCCCGAGGAAGTCCATCTTGAGCATGCCCGTCTTCTCAAGGTCGGACATCTCGAACTGCGTCGTGAACTCCTGCTTGTTGTTGACCGCGACGGGTATCAACTCTTCGAGCGGCTTGGGGCTGATGACGACGCCCGCCGCGTGGACGGATGAGTGGCGCGCGCAGCCTTCGAGCCGCTTGGCGATGTCGATGACCTTCTTGACCTGCGGGTCTGTCTCGATGGCCTGCTTCAACTCGGGGACGGTCTCGATGGCCTGGTTGATGGAGACGTTGCGGCCACGGATGGGCGGCGGGATGAGCTTGGCGATTTTTTCAACGTCGGCGTAGGGCATGTCGAGCGCGCGCCCCACGTCCTTGATGGCGGCCTTCGAGGCCATCGTCCCGAAGGTGATGATCTGGCAGACCGAGTCGCGGCCGTAGAGCTGCGTGACGTGGTTGATGACCTCCGCGCGGCCGTTGACGCAGAAGTCGATGTCGATATCCGGCATCGAGACGCGCTCGGGGTTGAGGAATCGCTCGAAGAGGAGGTCGTACTGCAAGGGGTCAACGTCGGTGATTTCCAGGCAGTACGCGATCAAACTTCCGGCGGCCGAGCCGCGCCCGGGGCCGACGGGGATGTGGCGGTCCTTGGCGAACTTGATGAAGTCCCAGACGATGAGGAAGTAACTGGGGAAGCCCATCTGCTTGATGGTCGCGATCTCAATCGAGATGCGCTGCTGGTACTCGGCGAGGCTGTGCTTGAGGGTCCCTTCGGACAGCATCCGGTCCCACAGTATCGCGCGGCGCTTCTCATAGCCGTCGCGCACGACCTTCTCAAAGTACTCGTCAACGCCCATGTCGCCGAACTCGCGCGGGACGGGGTAGACGGGCAGTTGGTTCTCGCCGAGCGGGAGCTTGAGGTCGCACATCTCCGCGACCTCGACGGTGCGCGTGACGGCGTCGGGGATGTGCGCGAAGATGTTTGCCATCTCCTCGGGCGAGCGGACGTACCACTGCGGCCCGCCGAAGCGCATGCGGTTCGGGTCGTTGACGGTCTTGCCCGTGCCGATGCAGAGCATCACGTCGTGCGCCTCGTAGTCCTCGCGGTAGAGGTAGTGCGCGTCGTTGGTGGCGACGAGCGGGATGCCCGTCTTCTTCGAGAGTTCGATGAGGCTCTGGTTAATCTTTATCTGGTCTTCGAGCTGGTGGTCCTGAATCTCTAAAAAGTAGTTGCCCTTGCCGAGAATGTCCTCGAACTCGCCCGCCGCCTTCGCCGCCTCTTCGAGCCGGCCTCCCTTCAAATGCTCCTGCGGCACGCCCGACAGACACGCCGACAGCCCGATGAGCCCGCCCGAGAACTGAGCAAGCAACTCGCGGTCGATGCGCGGCTTGCGATAGAAGCCCTCGCGGAACGCCTTCGACGTGAGGCGGACGAGGTTGTGATAGCCCTCGCGGTCTTTCGCGAGGAGGATCATGTGGTTGTAGGGCTTGCCGCCCTTGCGCACCTCGCTCTTGTCCGAGCGGTGGCCCGGAGCGAGGTAGACCTCGCAGCCGATGATGGGGCGCACGTCGTGCGCCTTCATCTCCTTGTAGAAAGAGACGGCGCCATACATGTTCCCGTGGTCGGTCATCGCGCACGCCTTCATGCCGAGTTCCCTGACCCGTTCGGCGAGCGGCTTGATCTGGATGGCGCCGTCTAAAAGTGAATAGTCCGTGTGGAGATGCAGGTGGGCGTAGTCTATGTTCGACATGTCTGACGTTGATTCTTACAGGATGGAAACTCGACCCCTTGAAACGGTCGGCGCGGGGGGCGCTCCGACTTGCTCGCGTGGCTCTTACGGTGCGAGAGAATAGCACAAAGCATGTGGTTGGAAAGTCGTCGGCGGGAATTTATTTTTTCCACAGGCGGCGTTTCTGTGGAAAACTTTTGGGCGGCGGGCGGGCGGCCGCACTCCGCGCGGGATTTTAGTAAAATGGTCGGGCTCGGCCCGTTAGGCCGGGGACGCTGAAATCGTAGGCTCACACAATATTTTGGAGGTCGGATGCTCGCGCTCCTCAACATCTCGAACTTCGCGCTCATCAGCGAGCTGCGGGTCGAGTTCGGCCGCGGACTGAATCTGCTGACGGGCGAGACCGGTTCGGGCAAGTCGATTATCGTGGATGCGCTCGGCGTGCTCATCGGCGACCGCTTCCCGGCGGAGCTTGTGCGCGCGGGCGCGAGCCACGCGTCGGTGGAAGGTCTCTTCACGCTGGGCGCGCATCCGCAGGTCGAGGCGATACTCGAAGAGGCGGGCGTAGGCTCGCGCACGGGCACGGGCGACGTGGAGCTGGTCGTGCGGCGCGAGCTGTCGGCCGAGGGGCGCGGGCGCGTCTTCGTCAACAACCGCCTGGCGACGCTCTCTCTGCTCAAGACCCTGCGGCCGCTGCTCGTGGACATCCACGGGCAGGGGACGCAGCAGACGCTCTTCGACCCGGAGACGCACCTCGAACTGCTCGACGCCTTCGCCGACATCGGCGCGCGGCGCGACGAGGTGGCCGCCGCCTACCGGCGCTGGTCCGCGCTCAACCGCGAGCTTGAGGCGCTCAGGCGCGACGAGGCGGAGAAGTTTCACCTGACGGACGCGCTGCGGTTTCAGGTGAGCGAGTTGGAAGCCGCGCGGCTGTCGGCCGGCGAGGACGAGCAGTTGGAGGCGGAGCGGCGGCGGCTCGCGAACCTTGAGAAGCTGACGGAGCTGTGCTCGGACGCGTACAACACGACGTACGAGGAGAGCGACTCGACGGTCGCGCGGCTGAAGCGCCTTGAGCGTCAGGTGGACGAACTCTCACAGTACGAGGCGTCTTACAAGAACTACACGGAGGGGATTGGGACGGCGCGTGTGGTGCTCGAAGACCTGAGCGCGGCGTTGCGTGATTTCCTCGACGGCTTGACCTTCTCGCCCGAGCGTTTGGCGGAGATAGAGAGCCGTCTCGCGGAGATCGCGCGGCTCAAACGCAAGTACGGCGGGACGATTGAGAGCGCGCTCGAACACTTCGAGCGGTCGCGCGAGAGGCTGCGGCAGTTGGAGCGCACGGACGAGCGCGCCGAAGATGTCACGCGCGAGTTGGCCGAGGCGCGCGCGGCTTACGTCGCCGTCGCGAGGCGCGTACATAAGGCGCGCGTGAAGTCGGCCGGCGAGTTCCGGCGCGCGGTCGAGACTTCGCTTAAAGAGGTTGCGATGGAGCACGCGCGGTTCGAGGCGCGCGTCGCGTCGCCGGAGGACGCGAGTGCGGACGAGGCAACGCGGCAGTTCACGGCGTCGGGCTTCGACCGCGTCGAGTTCTACTTCTCGGCGAACGCGGGCGAGCCCTTGCGGCCGCTGGCGAAGGTCGCGTCGGGCGGCGAGGCTTCGCGCATGATGCTGGTCCTGAAGACGAGCGCGAGCCCCGCGCGTTTTCCACGCACCATCGTCTTCGACGAGGTGGACGCCGGGATAGGCGGGCGCGTCTCGGAGGCCGTGGGCTTAAAGCTCAAGGCGCTCTCGGGCACGAACCAGGTGCTCTGCGTGACGCACCAGGCGCAGATCGCGCGCTTCGCGGACACGCACATCCTCGTCGATAAGCACGAGCGCGCCGGCCGCACGGAGGTCGCCGTCCTGCCGCTCGACCGGCGCCGTCAGGTCGAAGAGATCGCGCGCATGCTCACCGGCGCAGAGATAACGGAGGCCGCTCGCCGCCACGCGCGCGAGATGCTGAAGACGGCGTGATGATTTGAGATTTCAGATTTGAGATTGAAAGAAGGAGAAGGATGGAGAGAGTCTTCTATTTAATCGGTGCGTTGTCGGCCTTCGTCGGCGTGGCGGCGGGGGCGTTCGGGGCGCACGGGCTGAAGGAGCGTCTGAGCGCGGACATGCTCGCCGTCTTCGAGACGGGCGTGCGTTACCAGATGTATCACGCGCTCGCGCTCTTCGCCGCCGGGTGGGCGGCGTCGCGCTGGCCGGGCGGTTTGACGAACGCTTCGGGCTGGCTCTTCGTCGCGGGCACCGTCATCTTCTCCGGCAGCCTCTACGTTCTGAGCCTGACGGGCCTGCGCTGGCTCGGCGCCATCACGCCCATCGGCGGCCTCGCCTTCCTCGCCGGTTGGCTGTGTCTGGCGGCCGCGTGTTGGAGGAATTAAGAGGACTGAGGACTGAGTGAAGACAAGAGGCTTCTTATCACTCAGTCCTCAGTCCTCAGTCCTTTTTTTCTTCCAGAGAAAATAGACTGGGATGCCGGTGGCGAGGATGGCGAGGCCGAGGGTGCTGTTGAAGGTGTCCTGGTAGAAAGTCGCGGCGACGATGAGGGCGCAGGCGGCGGCGAAGAGCGCGGTGGTGAAGGGGTGGCCGGGGACGCGGAAGCCCGCGCCGCCCTCATCCCTGCGGCGGAAGACGAAGAGCGAGAGGGCCGTCAGCCCGAACCAGATGAAGTCCACCGAGACGACGTAGTTGAGTATCTGCTCGTAGCGCCCCGAGGCGGCGATGACGGCGGCCGTCAACCCCTGCAAGGCGATGGCCGCGACCGGCGCGCGTGTCCTCGGATTCACGCGCGCGACGCGGCGGAAGAAGAGACCGTCCTCCGCCATCGCGAAGTAGACGCGCGGCGCCGTCAACATGCTCTGACTCAAGAACCCGAGCGTCGAGACCGCGATGCCGACGGCGATGAGCCGCGCGCCCGTCTCGCCCAGAACGAGTCGCATGAGCGCGGTCGCGGGCGTCTTCGTCGCGGCCAAACCTTCGGCGCCGAGCGCGCGCAGGCAGGCCACGTTGACCAGCGTGTAGAGCAGTATCACGCCGCACACGCCGAGCAGCAGCCCGCGCGGCAGGTCGCGGCGCGGGTCGCGCATCTCGCCCGAGACGAAGCTCGCCGTCTGCCAACCGCCGTACGCGAACATCACGGGCGTCAGCGCCGCGCCCAACGCCGCGACGAGCCCGAGCGAGGCGGGACGGTCGAGCAGCGGCCCTCCCGTCAACGCACGCGGCTCCGCGACCCAGAACAGCCCCACGCAGACGAGCGCCGCCACCGCCACAATCTTCAGGACCATCAAGAGACTCTGCACGTTGCTGCCGGCGCGCACGCCGAGGCAGTTGACGAGTGTGAGCACGCCGAGCGTGAGCGCGGCCGTCACCCAGTCGGGCAGCGGCGTCCCCGTCAGTTCCGCGAAGTAGCGCGCGAAGGTGACGGCGACCGCCGCCATCCCGCCCGTCTGCACGACGAGCAGCAGCGCCCAGCCGTAGAGGAACGCGACGCCCGGATGGAACGCCTCGCGCAGGTACGCGTACTGCCCGCCGACTTCGGGGCGACGCGCGGCCAACTCCGCGTAGACGAACGCGCCCGCCAGCGCGACCGCGCCCCCGGCGAGCCACGCGCCGAGGATGAGCAGAGGCGTGTGCACCTGACGGGCGACGACGTAAGGGTTGATGAAGATGCCCGAGCCGACGATGCCGCCCATCACGATCATCGTCGCGTCGAACAGACCCAGACGCCGCGCGAGCCCGTGGCTTCGTACCGCATCACTCTCATCAAGAGCCATAGCGCGCGGTTATACACCAGAATTTGAAATTTCAAATCTGAAATTTCAAATCCCAATCAAGGGTTCCAGTTTTCGGGGATGAACTCGACGGCGACGGCCTCGCCGTCGAAGGGCTGTTGTTCAGCGCCGCGTGAGCGATAGGTGATGAGAACGTGGTCGGCGCGCTCGCGCGGGCCGCAGGAGACGGGGCCGGTCTTGACCTGCGTCGTGTAGGTGACGAAGCGCACGCGGCGCAGGTCTTCGGCGCGCAGCCGCAGCGTCGCGCCCGAGGCCGTCTCGACGCGGAAGACGACGCCCGGCTCGGCGCACTCGATCTCCGCGAGACGGCCGCAGACCTGCGCGCCCTCGAAGCGGAGTCGCTTGTGTTGCGGCCCGCCGCGCAGAGGGATGTCGCAGGGTTGCGCGGGCGCGTCGGCGCCGGGCGGCAGTTCGTTGGCCTCGCGGCTCGCGGCCTCGGCCTGCTCGCGCCGCGTCTGTATGCGCTTGAGGAGCGCGGCGGCCTGTGTGCGCACGCGCTCTTCCTGAACGGTTGCCGCGTAAGGCTCCGCCGCGAGCCGCGCCTCTTCGAAGCGACCGCCGAGCATGAGCGCCTGCGCGCGCATGAGCGCGAGGTCCGCGCGGCGCGGCGCGAGCGCCTGCGCACCCGTGAGCAGCGCCGCCGCGTCTTCGTAGCGGTCGCCGCGCTCGATCTCGACCGCCGCGAGCAGCTTGTAGCTCTCGACGAAGCGGGGCGCCAACTCCATCGCGCGGCGCAGCTCCGTGCGTATCTCCTCTGTGTGCTCCTCGAACTCCTTGGGCGTGATGCGCTCGATGTCAACCGTGCCTTCGCGGTTGAGCGCGTCGGCGAGCAGGTAGTGCGCGAGGTGGTTGCGCGGGTCGGACTCGACGGCGACGCGGAGATGCGTGCGCGCCTCGGCCGCGCGGTTCTGCCGCAGTCGCAGCGAGCCGAGCGAGGCGCGCGCCGAAGCAAGCTTCGGGTCGAGCGCGACGGCGCGCGTGAGATAACTTTCCGCGTCCTCTTCGCGGTCGGTGTGGAGCAGTAAGTCTCCGAGCCTCGCCGCGACCTCCGCCTCGGAGAGCGTGCGCGCGCTCGACTCGGCGTCGAAGTCGAGCGGACGGCCGAACTCTTCGACGCCCGCCTTGTAGCGACCGCGACGCACGTAAGTCGTGAGCCCCGCTTCCAGTTCCGCGACGCTCAGGTCGAAGGACTCGCGCAGCGCGTCTTCGATGCGCTCACCTTCGGCCAGAAGGTCCGTGAAGCGCGCGAGCGCGCCGCCGCGCCCGCCAAAGCGACCGCCGCGCGACTCGGACAGGTAATGGACGAGCGCCCACGCCTGCGCGTAGAAGAGGCTGCGCTGCGCGGGCTCCGCGTAGACGTTCGAGGTCTGGTCGAGCGCGAGGAGCGTGGCGAGCGGCATCAACTCGCGTTTGCGCAGGTCGCGGGGCCGACGCTCGGGCGCCTCGCCAAGTGTTAAGCGGCGGCCGTCGGACGAGAGCCGCGCCGTGCTATAGAACTCGGCCAAGCCCTCCTTGAGCCAGAGCGGCGCGGCGCGGAAGCGGTTGTTGACGAGCAGGTGCGTGTACTCGTGCAGCAGCGTCGAGTTGTCGAGCGAGAGGTCGCCGTCGCGCGCGAGCGTGATGTAGTTAACGTCCGTGCCCGGTTGGAAGTAGCCGGCCACGCCGCGCGCGACCTGCCCGCCGAAGCGCGGCTTGAACGGCGCGTACGCGGCGTCGTCGGGGAAGATGATGATGACCGTCGGGACGCCCGCCCCGAAGTGCTCGCCCGGGAGCAGGTGCGCGAAGGCCGCGCGGTACTCTTCGAGCCGCCCGGCCGCGCCACGCAACTCGGCCGCGTCGGCCCCGCCCTCGACGAGGAAGTTGCGCGTGCGCACGCTCACCCAACCGCTCTGTTGAGGACGCACGGCCCCCGCCGGTCGGCTCACAAGCACGACCGGCGCCGCGAGCGCCAGCAGGAGAAGGAGTCGGGGGAAGAGGCTTTTCATGTCTCGCAAATTACGGGAGACGGACTGTTTTAAGTAACGATGAAGTAGGAACGCTGAACGATGAACTGTAAGGCAAAAGTTTTTAGTTCAGCGTTCATCGTTCCTACTTCATCGTTTCAGAGCAGCGACCGCACGAGGTAGACGACGCCGACGATGCCCGCGACGACCGCTACGATAGCGAGCAGGGCGCAGCCGTAGAAGGTGAGCCGGAGCTTCTTCGCGGTCTTCGCGTCGCCCGGGGAGAGCGGGTTCTGCGGGAAGTAGGGCGGCGGGGTCTCGGTCGGCATCTCTCGGGCGTGTCTCCTCGTCGGCGCGGGCGATTGTACCACAGACGCTTGCTTGCCCGGCGCGGACGGCGCGTGCTACCGTTTTCGCTTTCGAAGAGGGAGACCGGCCCCCGTTTAGTCAACATGATTCGACCGTTTCGCGGCATACACCCGCAGATTCACCCGACCGCGTTCATCGAAGAGAGCGCGCAGATAATCGGCGACGTTCACGTCGGCGAGCATTCGTCGGTCTGGTTCGGCGCGGTCGTGCGCGGCGACGTGTTCCACATCAGGATAGGCGACCGCGCCAACGTGCAGGACGGGACCGTCATCCACGTCTCGAACGGCACGCACGCCACGATTCTTGAAGACGAGGTAACGGTCGGGCACAACGTCACGCTGCACGGCTGTTACGTCGAGCGCGGGTGCCTCGTCGGCATCGGCGCCATCGTGATGGACGCCTGCCGCGTCGGCCACCATTCGCTCGTCGCGGCGGGCGCGCTCCTGAGTCCGGGCACCATCGTCCCGCCGCGCTCGCTCGTGATGGGCGTGCCGGCGCGCGTCAAGCGGCAGTTGACCGACGCGGAGGTCGCCGACCTCGACGTGTTCTGGCGGAACTACGTCGGGTACACGCGCGCCTACCGCGAGGAGTACGGTATCGAGGGCTGAAGCCATGCGCCAACAGATGAGCCGCGCCGCGTTGGTTTTCTCACTGCTGCTTTCCGTGTGCGCCGCGTCGTCGGAGGCGCAGGAGGTGGCGGGCCTCGCGGAGCCGGAGGCGGCGTCGGGCGCCCGCCAGCGCGGCGTCTACGGGATGGAGCGCGCGGCACACGAGTACGGCTTCTGGGGCGGCGGCTCGTTCAGCAGCCCGACCGTCGTCGGCACGACCGAGCGCGTGCGGCTCGGACTCGTCGCCTTCCGCTACGCGCGCGTGGTGGCGCGCGGCGAGAACCTCGCGCTCAAGTACACGCTCGACGCCGTGCCGGTCGCGTCGATGTCGTTCCCTTCGTTCGAGACGACGGCCGCCGGCACGCGCGAGGTGCGGAAGACGATCACGGGCGCGGGGCTCTCGCCCGTCGGCTTTCAATTAAACTTCCGTCGGCGCGAGCGCGTGCAACCCTTCGCGCAGGCGTCGGGCGGCTTCCTCTACTTCGGCGAGCGCGTGCCCAACGAGCGCGGCGCGCAGTTCAACTTCACGGGCGACTTCGGCGGCGGCGTCCAGTGGAAGACCGGCGCCCGCCGCGCGTGGACGATTGGTTACAGATACCACCACGTCTCGAACGGCTTCCGCGCCGACGCGAACCCCGGCTTCGACTCGAACCTCTTTTACATCGGGTTCTCAATCTTTCGTTGAAGTAGCCAGCAGTTTTATGCCTGCAAAGACACAGCCCGCGCGCGGCATGCGCGACTTCCTCCCGGCCGACGTGCGGCGGCGCGAGTACGTGATGCGCGTCGTCAAGGAGGTGTACGAGCGCCACGGCTTCGAGCCGCTGGAGACGCCCGCCGTCGAGAACATCGAGACCTTGATGGGGAAGTACGGCGAAGAGGGCAACCAGCTCATCTTCAAAATCCTCAAGCGCGGCGAGCACGAGAAGACGGGCGAGGCCGACCTCGCGCTGCGCTACGATTTGACGGTGCCGCTCGCCCGCGTCGTCGCCGAGTACGGCGACAAGTTACCGCGCTTCTTCAAGCGTTACCAGATTCAACCCGTCTGGCGCGCGGACCGCCCCGCGCGCGGCCGCTACCGCGAGTTCTACCAGTGCGACGTGGACTGCATCGGCACGCGCTCGGCGGTCGTCGAAGCGGAAATCATCGCGGCGGCAAACGACGTGCTCCGCACGCTCGGCTTCGACAACTTCACCGTCCGCCTCAACCACCGGCAGGTGCTGGCGGGCGTGCTCGAAGCGGCGGGGATTGCGGCCGACAGGCACGGCGAGGCGCTCGTCGCCATCGACAAGCTCGACAAGGTCGGGCGCGAGGGCGTCGCGCGCGAGTTCGAGGCGCGCGGCATCGACGTGGGCGGCGGCGAAAAACTGCTCGACTTCTTCGAGAAGCTGCCCGAACTGGAACGCGCGGCCGAGTTCGTCGCTGACGGCGATGGTAGGGCCGAGGCGTCGAAGGCTGTGGCCTACAACCACGCCGCGCTCGGCCGTCTCGTCGAGTTCGTCGGCGGTCACGACGCGGGCGCCCTCGGCATCGAGAACCTGCGCCAGATAGTCGAGTACGCCGAAGCCTTCGGCGTCGCCGACCGGATAAAGATCGACCCGTCGCTCGCGCGCGGGCTCTCGTACTACACGGGCGCGATTATGGAGATAAGCGTGCCCGACCTCGCCGGCTCGATGGGCGGCGGCGGGCGTTACGACAACCTCGTCGGCATGTTCTCGGGAAAAGACATCCCCGCGTGCGGCTTCTCGCTGGGGCTTGAGCGCATCATCCTCGTGATGACCGAGCGTGGGATGTACCCTGAGAATCTGGGGGGCGCGTCGGCCGACGTGCTGGTGACGTTGTGGAACGAGGAGTCCGTGAGAGACTCGCTCGCCTTCGCCGCCGAGTTGCGAAAGAGCGCGCCCGACTTACGCGTGGACGTGTACCCGGAGGCGGATAAGCTCGGGAAACAGTTTAAGTATGCCTCCTCACTGACGGTGCCCTTCGTTGTCATCATTGGCGACGACGAGCGCGCGCGCGGCGAGGTCGCGTTGAAAGATATGAAGACCGGCGAGCAGCGCACCGTCAAGCGCGAGCAGGCCGGCGCGAGCATCAGTGAAGCGTTGAATGTCGTCGCAAAGTAGTTGCAGGTAACAAAGGAATCATGCCAATCAATCTCGACCACCTGGGAGAACTGGAGCGCACGCACTCGTGCGGGGAGCTGCGCGTCGAGGACGCGGGCAGCGAAGTCGTGCTGATGGGCTGGGTCGCGGTGCGCCGCGACTTCGGGCCGCTGACGTTCGTGGACCTGCGCGACCGCGACGGCATCACGCAGATCGTCTTCGACGCGGAGGACGCGAAGGAGGCGCACGCGCGCGCCAAGGAGGTGCGCGGCGAGTACGTCATCGCCGTGCGCGGGCGCGTCGAGGCGCGCGACGAGTCTGTGCGCAACCCGAAGCTGCCGACCGGCGATATCGACGTGCGCGCGCTCGAAGTGCTCGTCTTGAACGAGGCGCGCACGCCGCCCTTCCAACTCGACGCGAGCGGGGAGAAGCTCGCGGCCGAGGAGACGCGGCTCAAGTATCGCTACCTCGATTTGCGCCGGCCGTACCTCCAACGCAACATACGGCTGCGCCACCAGACGGTCGCCGAGATTCGGAACTACATGAACGAGCAGGCGTTCACCGAGATTGAGACGCCCATCCTCATCAAGTCCACGCCCGAGGGCGCGCGCGACTACGTCGTGCCGTCGCGCCTGCACCACGGCAAGTTCTACGCGCTGCCGCAGTCGCCGCAAATCTTCAAACAGCTCTGCATGATCGCGGGGCTCGACAAGTACTACCAGATTGCGCGCTGCTTCCGCGACGAAGACCTGCGCGCCGACCGGCAGCCCGAGTTCACGCAGTTGGACGTTGAGTTCAGCTTCGCCACGCGCGAGCAGGTTTATCGTCTGATTGAGGGCTTGCTCGCGCGCGTCTTCCGCCTCGTCGGCGCGGAGCTGCCGCAGCCGTTCCCGCGCCTCTCGTACGCCGAGGCGATGCGGCGCTACGGCGTGGACAAGCCCGACCTGCGCTTCGGCATGGAACTGCAAGACCTGCGCGCGGCGGTCGAGGGGACGACGTTCGCGCCGTTCGCCACGGCGCTTGAAAAGAGGGGTGAGGTCAAGGGGCTCGTCGTGAAGGGCGGCGCGCACCTTTCGCGCAAGGCGCTCGACGAGTTGCAGGAGGTCGCGAAGCGTTATGGCGCGGGCGCGCTCGCGTGGGTGAAGCTCGGCGACGAACTCTCTTCGTCGCTGCTCAAGGCGCTCGGCGACGAGGGCGTCACGCGTCTCGCTTCGGCGGCCGGGGCGGAGAAGGACGACGCGTTGCTCATCGTCGCGGGCAAGGCTTCGGTCGTCGCGGCTGCTTTAGGTGCGCTGCGCAACGAGGTCGCGCGGCGCGAGAAGCTCATCAAGCCGAACACGTTCGCGCCGCTGTGGGTGACCGAGTTCCCGATGTTCGAGTACGACGACGAGCACGACCGCTACTACGCGATGCACCACCCGTTCACGTCGCCCGTGGACGAAGACCTCGACAAGTTCGCGCGCGCCGTCGAGGGCGGCGAGACGCACCTGTTCGGCGAGATACGCGCGAAGGCTTACGACGCCGTCGTCAACGGCATCGAGGTGGCGGGCGGCTCGATAAGAATCCACCGGCGCGACGTGCAGCGGTTAGTCTTCAAGGCGCTTGGCCTGACGGAGGAGAAGGCGCGCGAGCGCTTCGGCTTCTTCTTAGACGCCCTGGAGTACGGCACGCCGCCGCACGGCGGCATCGCCGCCGGCATCGAGCGCACGCTGATGGCGCTCACGGGCATCGAGAACATACGCGACCTGATGGCCTTCCCCAAGACGGCCTCGGCCGCCGACTTAATGATCGACGCCCCCGGCCCCATCGACCCGCACCAGCTCGAAGAGCTGCACATAGACATCGTCGGGGAGTGAGGCCGTGAGTAAGTTATACGCGCGCGGAGGTGAACGATGAGTGACGCGAATAAGGACCGAGCCTTGCGCGAGCACGTGCTCTACGTGTTGCGCGGCGGCGGCGCTCACATCAAGTTCGAGGAGGCGATAAACGGCTTTCCCGCCGAGTTCTTCAACGCGCGGGCCGAGGGCGTGCCCTACACGCCTTGGCAGTTGCTCGAACACATGCGCATCGCGCAGTGGGACATCCTTGAGTTCAGCCGCTCGGCCGCGCACGTCTCGCCCAAGTGGCCCGAAGGGTACTGGCCGGAGGAGGGCGTCGCGGCCGACGAGGACGATTGGCGCCGGAGCGTCGAGGTCTTCCGCGCGGACCTGCGCGCGATGGAGGCTTTGGTCGAAGACGAGGCCAACGACCTCTACGCCGCGATCCCGCACGGCACGGGGCAGACGCTTCTGCGCGAGGCGCTGCTCGTCGCCGACCACAACGCATACCACCTCGGCGCCCTCGTCACGCTCCGTCGCGCACTCGAAGCCGCGCGCACCGTGGGTGCGTGAGTCGCCGCTGACGTGGAGCCCGCAGACTTCAAGATTCCACGGACACTCGTCGCGGAGATGTTCGCGCACGCGCGCACGTGCGCGCCGGAGGAGTGCTGCGGCCTGCTCGGCGGTGAAGGGAACCGCGCCGCCAGCGTCTATCGCCTGCGCAACGTCGCGCCGCGTCCGGAGGTCGCGTACGAGGCCGCGCCAGAAGAGTTGTTCGAGGCGCAGCGCAACATGCGCGCGCGCGGCGAGACTCTGGTCGGCGTCTACCACTCGCACCCGCGCTCCGCCGAACCCGAGCCGTCGCGGACGGACGTGCGGCTCGCCTTTTACCCTGACGCTTTCTACTTCATAATTGGTTTCGACGACGGGGGCGGATGCGTCCTGCGCGCCTTCCGCATACGGGAGCGCGAGGGTCGCTGGGAGCCGGCCGGCTTCGAGGTCGAAGGCTAAGGGGGAGAACCCGCGCGCCGCGCGGGACGTAAGAGCACACATGACGGAGAAGAGGAGCAAGTACGACACGGACCCGCTCGACCCGGACTTCGTGCGCCGCACCGAGGAGAATCTGTGGGGCGCCACGCGCCCGCAGCGCCCCGAACAGACCGAACCGTTCGCCCCGCCCTCCGTCACGGAGGAGCCGACGCGCCGCTTCGACGAGCAGATGGCCGACTCGTACCCTTCGGTCTTCGTCCCCCCCGCGTACCAGCCGCCGCGCGCGCCGCAGCCGCAGCCGTTCACGACCTTCGGCGCGGGGCCGCACCAGCCGCCCGCGACGACCTCGGCGCCGCCGCCCGGCCCCGCTTCGCCCTATCCCGGTCCGCACGCGTATCAGGAAACCGGCCCCACCTCGCGCTCGGTCGCGCGCCTGGGGCTGCCAGAGAAATGGGCCGTGGCGCTGCCTTACGCACCCTTCTACATCGGCCTGGTCGCGGGCATCATCGAACTGGCGATGGTGCCGCGCGAGGAGCGGCGCGTGCGCTTCCACGCCGCGCAGGGGCTCGCGCTGCAACTGGCGATACTCGGCGTCTCGATGCTCTTCAAGTTCGTGGCGCTGGCCTCGGGCAACAACTTCGGCGGCGCGATCTTCGGCATGGCCGCCCTCGTCTTCCTCATCGTCTCCTTCGTCCGCGTCTGGCAGGGCAAGCACCACCACATCGCCCCCCTCGACGAGCCCGCCCGCTGGCTCGGCGACAAGATCGCCCCGACACAGTAGAAGGGAACAGTAGACAGTAGGCAGACGGCGGTAGGCAGTTAAGAGCCCCTCCGGGGCTCAACCCTGCGTGCCTCTGTCTTGTCTTTCAACTGCTTACTGCCGTCTGCCTACTGCCTACTTTTCTTTTATGCTAATCTTGCTCCCGCTCTTCGTCTCCCTTCCGCGCGCGTGCGGGTTCGCACGTCCGCGCTCTTCCGAGGGTGTTCCGCTTCATGAGAAGGAAGCTTTCCGCGTTTCTCGTCGCGCTCGTCGTCTGCGCGTCGGTCTGGCCGTGCGAGGTGGCGTCGGCGCAGCGGCGGCGACCCACGGGCGTCGGCGCGTCGGCGGCGCGCGCGTCAGCCGCGAACCGCATGTACGACGCGCGCGTCGCGCAGATCGCCGACGCGTACGTGCGCGGGTACTTCGCCTTCAACCCTTCGGAGGCGACCGCCGCTGGCCTGCACGAGTTCGACTCCAAACTTGAGGAGCGCGACCAGGCGTCAGTCGCCACGGAGGCACGGCGACTGCGCGGCGTGCTCGCGGAACTCGCGCGCGTCCCGGAGTGGCGGCTGTCGCCCGAGGCGCGCTACGACTACCTCGTCACCGGCTCGCACGCGCGCGCGCAGTTGCTCGAACTCGAAGACGTGCGCACGTGGCGGCGCGACCCGAACGTCTACAACCGCCTCGTCTCCTCTTCCATCGACAACATCCTCAAGCGCGCCTACGCGCCCGTCGGGCAGCGTCTCCCGGCGGTGCTCGCGCGCGAACGGCAGATACCGCGCCTGCTCGCGGAGGCGCGCATGAATCTCGACAACCCGCCGCGCGTCTACACCGAGACGGCCGTCGCGCAGGTCGCGGGCAGCGTCGCCTTCTTCGAGCGCGTCGTGCCACAGATGTTCGAGCGCGCGGGCGGCTCGCAACTCGACGCCGCGCGCCGCGCGGAGTTCCACGAGGCGAACGCGCAGGCGGCGTCCGCGCTCCGCTCCTTTCGAGAGTGGCTCGTGAGCGACCTGCTCCCGCGCTCGCACGGCGACTTCGCGCTCGGGGCCGAGAACTACCGGAAGAAGCTCCTTTACGAGGAGATGGTCGAGACGCCTCTGCCCGCGCTGCTGCGCGAGGGCGAGCGGCAGTTGCGCGAGACGCAGGACCAGATGCGCGCCGTGGCCGAGGAGATCGCGCCCGGGCGCGGCGTCGAGGCCGCGCTCCAACTGCTCGCGCGCGAGCGCCCCACGTCCGACGGGCTCGTGGGCGAGGCGCGCTCCGAACTCGACCGCATCCGCGCCTTCGTCCGCACCGAAGAGATTCTGACCCCGCCCGCGCGCGAGAATCTGCTCGTGGCCGAGACGCCCGAGTACGCGCGTTCGCTCTCCTTCGCCTCGCTCGACGCGCCCGGCGCCTTCGAGCGCGCGGCCGACGAGAGCTACTACTACGTCACGCCCGCCGACCCCGCGTGGACGCCGCGGCAACGCGAAGAGCACCTCGGCCACTACAACCGCTACGGCCTGACCATCACGTCAATCCACGAAGCTTACCCCGGCCACTACTATCAACTGCTCAAGGCGAGACAGTCGTCGTCGCGCGTGCGCTCGGCGCTCGGCTCCGCGAGCTTCGTCGAGGGGTGGGCGCACTACTGCGAGCAGATGATGTTGGACGAAGGCTTCGGCGGGAATAACCCGAAGCTGCGGCTCGCGCAGTTGGACGCGGCGCTCCTGAGACTGTGTCGCTACGTCGTCGGGCTCAGGTTGCACACGGCGGGGATGAGCTACGACGAGGCCGTCTCGTTCTTCATGCGCGAAGGCTATCAGGCGCGCACCAACGCGGAGCGCGAGGCGCGGCGCGGGACGTTGGACCCGACCTATCTCGTCTACACGCTCGGCAAGATGGAGATACTGCGCCTGCGCGACGAGTGGAAGAAGCAACTCGGCGACTCGTTCCGGCTCGGAGACTTTCACGACCGCCTGCTCAGCTACGGCATGCCGCCCGTCAAGATTCTGCGGATGGCGATGCTCGGCAACGAAGCCTCGCGCGCGGTCGCGGCCGGCACGCAGAACTCCGCCGAAGAGTCGAAGGCGGTCGAGTTCTCTCTGCTCGCCACGGGTTCATACAGCACGCGCGAGGGCGGGCGCGCGGTCGAGTTGATCACGGACGCCGCCGCGTGGCGGCGCGCGTGGGAGGTCGTCGGGGCGGGGCGCCCGCTGCCCGATGTCAGCTTCGATACGCACGCCGTCGTCGTCGCGTATCAGGGGCAGCAACGCACGGGCGGTTACAGCATCGAGATCGCCGGAATCAGGCGGACTGGCACTGTGCTTGCAATCACCGTCAACGAACGGCGGCCGGCGTCCGGAAGCCTTACAACGCAGGCTCTGACTTCGCCCTTCGTGGCCGTTTCCATACCGCGTCCGCCGAGCGGCGCGACTGTGCGTTTCGCGGACGACGGCGGCTCGGTTGAGAAGCCGCAACAGGAACGCAACAAAAACGTGAGACCGCGCCCACGCGGCTCGCGGCGGCGCAAGGGGAGAGGTTAAGCCACGGGGCCACGACCGGCCGGCGCGGTTCATCTAAACAGCGTCCGGCCGCGCGCACGACAAGGGGCGCGGCGCCGACGAAAAAGTTAAAATTCTCTCCCTCTCTCTCCAAGCGCCTGCGGGTTTGACAGCGAGTGTTCAGGGGGACGAAAAATGCCGTACGAGCGGCACGCCCTCTGATTTAAAATAAGGGACGTGCCGCTCGTCGTTTTTGCGTCATGACTTTCGGCCGCGACTTCAACAAGTTGAGGCGACGGCCACGGGGGAGATTAAGATGATGACTATCGGAAGAAACCGCTCGAAGGGCCTGTCGGCGCTGCTGCTGGCCTTCGCCATGTTCGTGATGCCGCTCGCCGCGCTCGGCCAGACGCGCGTCGAGATGCCGAAGAACAAGTACCAGGTGACCGAAGACGTGCGCGCCGGTCAGCAGGCCGCGCAGCAGGTCTACCAGCAGATGCCGATACTGCGCGACGACGCGGTGAGGGGCTACGTGAACAGGGTCGGCCAGAATCTGGTCTCGGCCATCCCGTCCGAGTTTCAGCAGTCGGCCTTCCGCTACACGTTCGACGTGGTGGACGCGCGCGACATCAACGCGTTCGCGCTCCCCGGCGGGCCGATGTTCGTCAATCGCGGCATGATCGAGGCCGCGCGCAACGAGGGCGAGATGGCCGGCGTGATGGCGCACGAAATCTCGCACGTCGCGCTGCGCCACGCCTCGGCGCAGCAGACGAAGGCCACCAGCGCGAAGAGCACCATCATCGGGCTCGGCGCCATCCTCGGCGGCGCCATCCTCGGCGGCCAGACCGGCGCCGGCATCGGGCAGATCGTCGCGCAGGGCTACTTCATGAAGTACAGCCGCGAGTACGAGACGCAGGCCGACATCCTCGGCTCGCAGATCATGGCGCGCGCCGGCTACGACCCGCGCGACCTCGCCAACATGTTCCGCACCATCGCGCAGCAGAGCGGCGGCTCGGGCGCGCCCGAGTGGCTCTCGTCGCACCCGAACCCGGGCAACCGCGAGCAGCGCATCCTTCAGGAGGCCGCGATGCTCCGCGTCGAGGGCGGGCGCGGCGACACGGCCGAGTTCCGACAGATACAGTCGCGCCTGCGCGGCTACCCGCGCGCCCGCTCGATGGAGGAGATCGCGCGCTCGGGTCAGCGTTACCCGAACCAGGGCGGGCAGCAGTACCCCGACCAGAACTATCCCGAGCAGGGCGGCGTCTACGCGCGCGGCGAGCGCGTGGCTTACCCCTCGACGAACTACCAGACGCAGCGCAACAACCTCTTCAGCGTCGCCATCCCTTCGAACTGGCGGCAGCTCGGCGACCAGTCGTCGGTCTCGTACGCGCCCGAGGGCGCCTACGGCTCGCAGGGCATCACGCACGGCGTGATGTTCAGCGTGGCGCAGTCGAACTACAACGACCTCCAGCGCGCCTCGCAGGAGGTGGTGCAGGGCCTGGCGCAGGGTAACAACTACCTGCGCCAGACGGGCGGCTTCCAGCGCACGACCATTGACGGCCGCGCGGCGCTCGCCACGACGCTCGTCGGGCGCTCGCCGCTGACGGGGCGCAGCGAGCGCGTGACCCTCGTCACGACGCTGCTCGGCAACGGGCAGGTCTTCTACATGGCCGCCGTCTCGCCGCAGAACGAGTACGCGACCTATCAGCGGGCCTTCAACGACATCGTGCGCTCGCTGCAACTCAACGGCCGCTAGAAAGGTTCAACCCTTAGTCGGCCACGGACACGGCGGGCGGCCTCGGCTCCTTCGAGCAGGGCCGCCCTTTAACTTTAAGAAGGAGAGGGACGTTGGCGCGCGGTTGGGAGAGCAAGTCGGTCGAGTCGCAGCAGGAGGAGAGCGTCCGCGAGTCCGAGCAGCGCGACCTGCAACAACTCTCGCCCGAGGAGCGCGTGCGCCGCGAGCGCCTCGCCTCGCTCGAACTCTCACGCGCGCGCACGCTCGACCAGTTGGAACGAGCCACCGGCGCCGCGCACCGCGCCATGCTCAAGCGCACGCTCCTCGCCCTTGAGCGCGACATCGCCGAAATCGGTTGAACTGAATTAGCAGCAGAGACAGAGACACGGCTCGAAGACTTAACATCTTCGAGCCGTGTCTCTCTGTCTGTTGTGGTTAATGTCTAACTCGTGACCGACATCTTCGCGCCGCACTCGGGGCAGAACTTCGGCGCGCCTTCGGGCTGGTGGCCGCAGCCGGTGCAGGTCAGCTTCGGCGGGACGGTCGGCGTGCCGCACTCGGGGCAGAACTTGGCCTTGCCGACCTCGACGCCGCAGGCAGAGCAGTTCGCCGCCGCCTCGGCCTCGGCCGCCGCCTTCTGCTGCTGCGCGGGCGCGGGCGCGCGCACGGTCGAGCCCGCGCTCATGTCGATGCCCGAGACGTAGTCGGTGGCGCGCGCCTTCTCGTTGAGTTGCTCGCGCGTGGCGTCGGCCTTGGCGCGCGCGTGCGCGGAGGCCAGCTCCTCCTGGTAGTCGGGCGCGCACTCCTCGCACTGGCCCGCCGAGGCGTTCCAGCAGACCTCCGGGCAGACCCAACGGCCGCAGCGCGAGCACTGGTGAAAGTGCGTCTTGCCCTCCTCGACCGCCGTCTGCAACGCCTCGTCGTGCGCCTTCCCGCCGACGGCGCGCTGTAACTCGTAGGCCGAGTTGCCGGCCGAACTCAGCCACCCGCCGAACAGGTCGCCCGCCGCGCGCAGCAGCGAACCGCCCGTCCCCGTCAGCGACGCCTGATACCGCGACATGTACCCGTTCCCGCACTTGTCGCAATGGAACTTGAACTGGTAACCCTTATCCGTCGAAAGGTCGTCGTAGTTGTTGACGAACTGAATCATCCCCATGACGCAAATCTCCTCGAAAGCGTTGACGAGTGAAAGGTGACAGGTGAAGAGTTAAAGAACCCGGCGGGCGGCGCCCAAACGGGCCGCGAAAGCAAAGATAGCAGCTACTAATTTTCTTGTCACCCGCCGCCCCTTACTCGTCACCGTTTTCGACTTTGGGGTTGACTTTACCGGAGCCCCGGATTTACCGTCCGAGTCTATCGGAGACAGCGAAGATGTTAGACAAGAAACAGGCCGAAGAGATTTTGCGAGCGCTCAGCGCGCTACCCGCGGACAAGGTTTCCGAAGCGCAGGACTTTATCCTCTTCCTCCGCGCACGGTACGGTCAAAAGCCGCCGCTCGACGAAAGCGACGCCTGGTCGGACGAAGACTTGCGCGACGTGACTGCGGCGGCCGCCGCTTACGCAGAGCAATCACTCCACGAGTAGCCACACCCACATGATTAAACCCGGCGCGGTGGTGACCGTGGATTTCCCCGGCGCGACGGGCGTGAAGCGGCGCCCGGCTCTCATCGTTTCGACGCCGACGTATCACGCCACCCGACCCGACGTGATCCTCGCCGTCGTAACGAGCCAGACAACGTCCGCCACGGCCCCCTCAGATTACGTCCTTCGGGACTGGCAGGCGGCCGGGTTACACAAGCCTTCTGCCTTTCGCTCTTTCCTCGTCACACTACCCGGCGCGGCCGTCGTTTCAGTCATCGGCCAATTATCCGGCCGCGATTGGCAGGCGGTGCAGTCCCGACTCCGCGCCGCGCTCGCCGTCTAATTGTCGTCGCCCTTCGCCTCCTGCCATAACTCTTCCATCTCGTCGAGCGTCGCGTCGCTCGGCTCGCGGCCCTTGTCGCGCAGGCCGCGTTCGATGTGGCGGAAGCGGCGGCGGAATTTGCGGTTGGTGAGTTTGAGCGCGGCCTCGGGCTCGGCGTCGAGGTGGCGCGCGATGTTGGTGACGACGAAGAGGAGGTCGCCGACCTCTTCGCGGACGCGTTGGTGTGCGACTTCGGATGCAGGGTCGGACGCGGGGCCGGCCTCGCGTTGCTGGCGGATGGCTTCGCGCAACTCTTCGACCTCTTCGTTGAGCTTATCGAAGATGTCGTCCACGCCCTGCCAGTCGAAGCCGACGCGCGCGGCCTTCGTCGTCAACTGGTGCGCCTCCATCAGCGCGGGCGCCTTTGAGGAGACGCCGTCGAGGATCGACGCGTCGCCGTCTTCTTTAACCTTGCCAGCGGCGCGCTTCTCCTCCGCCTTCAGGGCCTCCCAGTTTCGCAGCAGTTCCTCGTTGTCGCGCACCACAACGTCGCCGAAGACGTGCGGGTGTCGGCGCACCATCTTGGCGTGGATGCGGCCGGTCACGTCGTCGATGGTGAACTCGCCGCGCTCGGCGGCGACCTGCGCGTAGAAGACGATCTGGAAGAGCAGGTCGCCCAACTCCTCGCAGAGGTCTGCGGGGCGCCCCGCGCGCGCCTCCTCGACGGCCTCGAACGCCTCGTAAGCCTCTTCGAGCAGCATCGGCGCGAGTGTGGCGTAGTTCTGCTCGCGGTCCCAGGGGCAGCCCTCGGGCGAGCGCAGCCGCGCCATCAGCGCGACTAGGTCCTGAAAGTTTGCCGTCATGTTTCGTCCCTTGAACTTTGAAATTTGAACAGGGATTATGACAGAGGTCGGATGATTTGTTCATTGATTGATTTGTTCATTTCAGATTTTCATTCAATGAATCAATGAACAAATGAGTCAATGAATCAATCAATCCATCCTTCCTATCGCGGGCGGCTCGCGCCGTCGCCGACGGGCTACCTGCACCTCGGGCACGCGCGGACGTTCCGGGCGGCGCACGAGCGCGCGCGCGCGGCGGGCGGGGTGCTGGTGCTGCGCGACGAAGACCTTGACCCGGCGCGGTCGCGCGCGGAGTTCGCCACGGCGCTGTTGGAAGACCTGCGCTGGCTCGGCGTCGAGTGGCGGGAGGGGCCGGACGTGGGCGGACCCTTCGGCCCTTACCGGCAGAGCGAGCGTCGCCAGTTCTACCTCGAAGCGTGGGCGCGGCTGGTCGAGAGCGGGCACGTCTACCCATGCGCCTGCTCGCGCAGGGACATCGCGCGCGCGGCCGAGGCGCCGCACGAAGGTGCGCGGCCGGCGCACGACGACGAGCCGCACTACCCCGGCACCTGCCGACCGCGCGCAGGCACCACGCCCAACGTCCCCGACACGCCCGCCGGGCTCAACTGGCGCTTCCACGTGAACGACGGCGAGGAGATAGTCTTTGAAGATTTGAAGCAGGGGCGGCAGTGCTTCGTCGCCGGTCAGGACTTCGGCGACTTCGTCGTGTGGCGCAGGGACGACGTGCCCGCGTATCAACTCGCCGTCGTCGTAGACGACGCGCGGATGCGCATCACGGAGGTCGTGCGCGGCGCGGACCTGCTCAAGTCAACGGCGCGGCAGATGCTCATCCAACGCGCGCTCGGTTACGCGACGCCCGCCTACTTCCACTGCGACCTCGTCACCGACGAGCGCGGCGAGCGGCTCGCCAAGCGGCACGAGTCGCTCTCGCTCCGCCATCTGCGCGCCGCCGGGCGCACGCCGGCCGAGGTGCGCGCCGCGCTCGACGCGCATGGGCCTGCGGGCGCCGGCCTCGGCTTTTGACAACGGGCGGCGCTCCCGTCTAACCTACCCCGTCACCGCAACCCTCCCCGGCCGGAGACGTTTACTAAAAACATTCGACGTTGCCCCTGCGCCCGCACGGACGGACGCGCCCTGTTAGACCCGCGAGCCCCATCCAGAGGTAAATATGCTCACGCCGATTCCCCCCCGCGCCGCCGCGCACAGGCGGCTCTCCGCCCTGGCCCTCTTTGCGATTCTCCTGAACCTTCTTCCCGTGTCGGCGCCAACGGCGGTCGCGCGCGTTCAGTCGGGGACGACGAGTTTCGTCAGGGTGCTCAACCTGCCCACGAACGACCTCGTCTACGACAAGCAGACGCAGAGACTCTTCGTCAGCGTGCCCTCGACCGCCGGCGCCAACGGCAACAGCGTCACGGAGGTTGACCCGGTGGCGGGCGCCGTCGGCCCGTCGGTCTTCGTCGGCAGCGAGCCCAACCGGCTCGGGCTCTCCGAAGACGGGCAGGCGCTCTACGTCGGTCTTGACGGCGCCTCGGCCTTCCGCCGCTTCGACGTGGCAACGCGCACCCCGGGCCTCCAGGTCTCGCTCGGCGGCGACTCGTTCTCCGGCACCTACGTCGTGGGCGACTTCTCCGTCTCGCCCACGAACCGCGACGCGGTGGCCGTGGCCCGCAGCCGCCCGAGCGTCAGCCCGCCCGGCGGCGGCGTCGTCGTCTACGACAACGGCGTCAAGCGCACCAACGGCACGACGGACAGCTCGGTCAACTTCATCGCCTTCTCCGAGGCCGAGACGACGCTCTACGGCAGCAGCAGCTTCGGCACCAACCTCTTCAAGATGACCGTGGACGCCTCGGGCGTCTCGTCCACGAGCACGGTCACGGCCACCATCAGCGGAGACATACAGTTCGCGGGCGGGCGCGTCTACGGCGCGACGGGCCGCGTCGTCGATCCGGCGTCCGGGACGCTGGCCGGGACTTTCACGGGCGTGAGCGGCCCCTTCGCGGTGGACGCCGCCGCCGGCCGCGCCTTCTACGTCGTCAACTCCGCGCCGTCCAACCAGACGTTGATCGTGCGCGCCTTCGACATCAACACCTTCAACCCGGTCGGCGACATCACGCTGACGGGCGTCAACGGCACGGCCGGCGGCCTCGTCCGCTGGGGCACGAACGGGCTGGCGCTGCGCACGACGGCAGGCCAGCTCTTCCTCATCCAGACCACGCTCATCCCCTCGGCCGACCCGGTGCCGACGCCGACCCCGACGCCCGTCGCGACGCCCACGCCGACGCCGACCCCCGAGCCCTTCAACGCGAGCGTCAGGCATATTCCGTTCAGGACGAAGGACCTTATCTATAACCCTTCGACGCAGGTCATCCACGCGAGCGTGCCTTCGGTCGTCGGCGCCGGTGGCAACAGCGTGGCGGCGATCAACCCGGCGGACGCGAGCGTCGGCCCGCCGGTCTTCGTCGGCAGCGAGCCGAACAAACTCGGGCTCTCCGACGACGGGCAGGCGCTCTACGTCGGCTTGGACGGCGCGAAGGCCGTCCGGCGTTTCGACGTGCCGACGCAGACGGCGGGCCAGCAGTTCTCGCTCGGCAGCGAGAACTTCGCCGGGCCGTACTTCGCCACGGACATCGAGGTGATGCCGGGCAGTCCCAACACGGTCGCCGTCGCGCGCAGCAACTTCAGCTCGACGAGCGTCGCCGTCTACGACAACGGCGTGAAGCGCGCCAACGACGGCAACGGCGCGGGCACCGACATCGAGTTCGGCGCGACGAACACGCGGCTCTACAGCAACGTCTCCTGCTGCGGGACGGGCATCCAGCGTTACGCCGTCTCGGCCTCCGGCGTCACGTTCGAGAGTTCGGCCTCGGTCGGCCGGGCCGGCGCCTTCGCGTTCGCGGGCGGGCTGCTCTACACGTCGGGCGGCTCGGTCATCGAGCCCGAGAGCGGCACACTGAAGGGAACGTTCGCGGTCGGCAGCGTCGGCCAGAACACGCTCATCGCGGTGGACGAGGCGCTCGGGCGCGCGTACTTCCTGACGGTGCCGACGGGTCTGACGGCGCAGCTCAGCGTCTTCGACCTCAACACCTTCCTGCCCATCGGGCGGCTGACGATAAACAACATCGGGTACACGCAGAACCCCGACGGCTTCCAGATTTCGAGCCTCGTCCGCTGGGGCGAGAACGGCCTGGCGTTCCGCACAACAACGCACGTCATGCTCATCCAGAGCGCCCTCGTCAATCCGAGCGGCGCCGTCCCCGACCCGACGCCGACGCCCACGGCGACGCCGACGCCGAGCCCGACGCCGCAGGCGCCGACCTTCGTCCGACAGTTCAACCTCCCCGTCAACGACTTCGCCTACAGCACCGCGACGCAGAAGCTCTACGCCGCCGTGCCCTCAATCGCGGGGGCCAGCGGCAACAGCGTCACGGAGGTCGAGCCGTCCACGGGCGCGGCCGGCCCGTCGGTCTTCATCGGCAGCGAGCCGCGCATGCTCGCCATCTCGGACAACGGCGGGGTCATCTGGGCCAAGCTCGACGGCGCGAACGCCGTCCGCCGCTTCGACGTGGCGACGAAGACGGCGGGGCTTCAGTTCACCGTCCCGGCCGGGTTCACGCGCGACCTCGAAGTGATGCCGGGCAGCCCCGAGACCGTCGCCTTCTCGACGGGCGGCGCGCCGCTCGTCTACGACTCGGGCGTGCAGCGCCCGGCCTCGCCCACCGTCCCGTTCATCTCGGTCGGTCCCATCGAGTTCTCGACCGACCCGACGGTGCTCTACGGCTTCAACAACGGCGACACCGGCTTCGACTTCTTCCGCCTGAAGGTGGCGCCCACCGGCGTCACGCGCGAGGCGACGGCGCGCGGCCTCGTCGGCGGCGGCTTCGCGGGCGGCATCGAGTACTTCGGCGGGCGCATGTACGGGCGCAGCGGCGAGGTCTTCGACCCCGACACCTTTACGCCAATCGGCGTCTACAAGGGTGTGGACGCCTTCTCGGCCGTCGCCGTGGACGCGACGCTGCGGCGCGTCTTCTACGTCTCCGAGAACGGTTTGAACATGGTGCTGCGCGCCTACGACATGGACACCTTCCTGCCGCTCGGGCAGGCGACGCTGCCGTTCGGTGGGACGCCGACGCGGCTCGTGCGTTGGGGCGCGAACGGGCTGGCGCTCCACGCCTTCACGTCCGGCGGCGGCGACGCGCAGCGGCAGCTCTACCTCATCCAGAGCGCGCTCGTCTCGACGGCCGGGACGGTCCCGACCGGCGTCATCATGGTGCCGGGCAACTTCTCCATCTCGGAGAACTCGTTTGGGGCCACGGCCACCTTCCTCCGCACGGGCGACCTCTCGGGCACGTCCACGGCCGAGTACGCGACCGCCGACGGTACGGCCACCGACCGCGGCGACTACACGACCGCGCTGGGCACGGTGCGGTTCGCCCCCGGCGAGTCGCAGAAGACCGTCACGGTGCTTATCACCGACGACGAGATACAGGAGCCGGCCGAGACGTTCACCGTCTCGCTCACGGGCGCGACGGGGGCCGAACTGCTTACGCCCAACAGCGCCACGTTCAGCATCTTCGACGACGACTTCTTCCAGAACGGGCTCAACCCGATTGACGACGCGCAGTTCTTCGTCCGCCAGCACTACGCGGACTTCCTCAATCGCGCGCCCGACCCCTCCGGCTTCAACTTCTGGACGGGCGAAATTCTCTCGTGCCAGCAGAACGCGCAGTGCCGCGAGGTGAAGCGGAACAACGTCTCGGCCGCGTTCTTCCTCTCCATCGAGTTCCAGCGCACGGGCTACCTCGTCTATCGTTTGCATCAAGCATCGTTCGCGACGGGCGAGACGCTCGGCATGCGCCCGTTCCTGAAGGACACGCGTGAGATCGGCGACGGCATCATCGTCGGCGCGCAGGGCTGGGAGGAGCAGTTGGAGAAGAACACGCGCGACTTCATCGCGCGCTTCGTCGCGCGGCCCGAGTTCGCCGCCGCCTACCCCGCGTCGATGACCGCGACGCAGTTCGTTGACGCGCTCAACGCGAACACGGGCGGCTCGCTCACGCAGGGCGAGCGCGACCAACTCGTCGCGGACTTGACGGCGGGGACGAAGACGCGCGCGGAGGTGCTGCGCGCCGTGGCCGAGAACACCGTCTTCAGCCAGCGGCAGTTCAACCGCGCCTTCGTCTACATGCAGTACGTCGGCTACCTGCGCCGCAACCCCAACGCGACGCCCGACACCGACTACACCGGCTTCAACTTCTGGCTCACGAAGCTCAACGAGTTCAACGGCAACTACATCGAAGCCGAGATGGTCAAGGGGTTCATCCAGTCCATCGAATACCGCAAGCGCTTCGCGCCGTGAGGGGGGAAGTAGACAGTAGGCAGTAGGAAAACAGAGGCGGCGCGTCTCAGCCTTCGGGCCGGACGCGCCGCTTTGTATTCCTACTGCCTACTGTCTCCTGATATCGACTTGCAAATCAAAATAAAGCGA
>DASVGG010000019.1:0-1141 GCA_036379655.1 Pyrinomonadaceae bacterium | reverse complement strand
CTCTCCCTCTCTCTCTGTCTCTCTCTGTCTCTCTCTGTCTCTCCCTCTCTCTCTGTCTCTCTCTGTCTCTCTCTGTCTCTCTCTCTCTCTCTCTCTCTCTCTCTCTCTCTCTCTCTCTCTCTCTCTCTCTCTCTTTCTCTCTTTCTCTCTCTCTCTCTCTCTCTCTCTCTCTCGCTCTCTCTCTTTGAAGACGACAACGACGAGGACCAGCGACCACGACGAGCCAAAAGAGATGCCAGTGGGGAGACGAAAACGGGGACCCACCAACCAAAAGAGATGGAACAGAACACAGACAAACAGCTAAAACTTAACAAACAAACAAACAAACAAACTTAACAACCAAACAAAACAAACAAACAACGCAAACTTAACCAAAAAACTAACACAAACAAACTACACCCACCTTACAAAGCGCGATCACAAGCTAGCTCCAAGCGACGATCGATCACTGACTGCGCTAAGTGCCTTTGCAGGCACGAGATCTGAGCGTACAGATTGCGGCGAATCAAGTACGCAGGGTAACCACCTCGAGCACCCTCCAGCTCAGTCCACTTGCGAACAGTCTCGTGCACAGTCTCCGTTGCGCCTCCCGTCGACTCCCAGGCCAAGGGCACAAAGTGGATGCCTTCCTTCTCGCACAGCGCCAGCGACTTCTGCAGCTTTCTGTCGTGAGCATCTTCTGCTACCACACCTGCCTCCTCCATCGCAATTTTTAAATATTTTTGCTGCAATGGATGAGAGATGGTAACATCAAACGCCGACGTCGCGAAGCCACGATGATACTGTTGAATGGTGATGTCGCCAGGCTTCGCGTTGGAGCCGTCGATCTGGTTTTTCTTCTCAATCACAACTGCAGCGAGACCTGCAGCTCTAGCCGAGTGACCAAGAATGTCGCGCACGTTGTTGTGGCGAAACACAAGCGAAGGACCGTGAAGGCAACAAGGTGCGTGGTCTCCAAAAACGTCCATTTCGGAACCGCAGGCCTTGCCTTCACCGCTGCTCAGAGCGGGACACGGAAAGGGCTCGTCAAACAAAGGAATGCCCAGGCGGTACTTGAGGGCGGTGCGAAAGACGTCCGACTGAAGACCGAGGCCGAGGCCAGGAATCGGAGGCGCAAGAAGCCAGTCGCTGGCGTGAGGCA
>DASVGG010000018.1:0-113008 GCA_036379655.1 Pyrinomonadaceae bacterium | reverse complement strand
ACGCACCCGGGAGTGGTTCGAGACCAGGGCGCTGCCGAAGGCCGTGCGCGTGGCACAGCGTGAGACCTACGACCTGTTGCGCAAACACGGGGGATTCGATGGCCAGCGCGGGCAGGCAAGCGCCGGGCTTGCAGTCGGGCGCGCCGCAGGGGATGACGTGGCGATGGCGGCACGGCCGCTGACGCCGGAGGAGGTGCGCGAGACGGCCGAGGTCTGCGTCGCGCTGCTGGAGACGCAGGGCAAGTCCGTCGAGGCGACGCTCTCCGAACTCAGCTCCGAAGGAGGCGGGTGGCTCCTGCCGCAGGACGCGCCGAGGGTGCGCGAGGCGGCGCAGGAACTGCTACGGTCGGTGGTGGAAGGAAGGAATACTTGAAGCCTTCACAGCGCCACTAGCGCCACTCGCCGTGCAGCCACCTCGATCAACCATATGGTCCGGTGTTCGGCACAATAAACCGTCGTCAGCCGGAGAGCCTATATGCGATGAATTGCCGGCAACGTATGGCCGTCACGGACGCTGTTCCAGCCAACCCACAGGCTGCGGCGCGGGTCTTACGCCTCCTCGCAAAGTCACTCAAGAATCATCCAAGCCGGACACGTAATCTTTAAAAGATGAAGGCACGGCCGTCTAGGCGTGGCCGACGAGGGCGTCGCCGTGGGCCGTGTCACGCGCAGGAGTTTTTTTAGTGGTGAGTATGCAAGTCATTCACGATAAAATCACCGCCCCGCGCCAGAACCCGCGCGTCTCGCGCCCGCGACTGCTCGGGATGTTGGGGGAGGGGCTGAACTCCTGCACATCCACCATCGTCACGGGGCGCGCGGGCGCGGGCAAGACGATGCTGGCGAAAGACTTCACGCGTGGCTGCGGGCGGCGCGCGGCGTGGTACACGGTCGAGGCTTCCGACGGCGAGTTGCCGATCTTCTTCCACTATCTCGTCGAGAGCGTCGGCCGGCAGCGGCCCGGCTTCGGTCGCGGGATTCTGTCGCACCTGGCCTCGTCGTCGGGCTTCGAGGACATCGCGAGCCTCGCCGAAGCATTCCTCTACGAGTTGCAGGAGTGCAGGGGCGAGCCGTTGCTGCTGGTCGTCGATGACCTGCACCTCATCTACGACGCCGTGTGGGTCGTGCCGTTCTTCCGACGGCTCCTCCCGCTGCTGCCGCCGGAGGCGCACATGCTGCTCATCGGGCGCAGCCTGCCGCCGACGCCCGTCTGGCGCATGCGCTCGAAGCAGACACTCTGCCTCGTGGAAGAGGACGCGCTGGCCTTCAACGCGCAGGAGGCGGCGGACCTGTTCGCCAGCTACGGACTCGCCGCCCGCGACGCGCACGCGGCGCTCGAACAGACGCAGGGTCGCGCCGCCGCGCTCGACGCGTTGGCGCGGCGGATGAGTTGGGAGGAGGTCGGGGGGCATGCGGCAGGACGCCTCCACGGCATCGTCTAGACGGGACCACCGCCGTGTTAAGCTCGGTCGAAATTTATAGAGAGCGGCAGGGACTTCGCCCGATGGCACGGAGGAACCGAAGCGACAGCACTCCTGAACCGGCGTTGACGGGGCCGACGCGGGAGGACGCGCGGAAGCGCCCCACCTTCTTCCTGCGGACGAAACTGCTCCCGCCGCGACCCGCCTCCGTCCTGCTCTCGCGCCCGCGCCTGACCGAACGCCTTCAAGCCAACCTCTCGCACCCGGTCACGCTCGTCACCGCCCCGGCGGGGTCGGGTAAGACGACACTCGTCGCAGACTTCGTTCGGGCGCACGCGCGCCGTTTCGTCTGGTATCAACTCGACCGGGGGGACGCCGACCCGCTCGTCTTCCTCGAATACCTCACCCACGGGGTCGGGCAGGCCGTGCCCGGCTTCGGCGAAGTGACGCTCTCCTACCTGCGGCAGTCGGCCGACGAGGTCGCGCGGTTGCCCGCGCGCGCCGTGGACGTGCTCTTGAACGAGGTGCTTCAGGAGGTGAGTCAACAGCTCGTCGTCGTGCTCGACGACTACCACCACCTCGGCCGCGAGACGGCGGTGCACGCCGTCCTCGACCGCCTCATCTCTTACCTGCCGGACGTGATGCACGTCATCGTCGTCTCGCGCGACGTGCCGCCGCTGGCGCTCTCGCGTCTGCGCTCGCAGGACTCGCTCGCCATCATCGACCGCCAGGAACTACTCTTCACCGACGAGGAGACGCGCGAGCTGTTCCGGCAGGTGTTCGACCTCGAACTCACTCCGGAGCAACTGACCGAGTACCGCGAACGCACGCAGGGGTGGATCACCGCGCTGCAACTGGTCAGGCAGTTCGCGCAGCGCGAGACGTTAACTCCGGCGGCGGGCGCGGCCGACCTCAAGGAGGTCCTGCGGCGGTCTGAGCACGACATCTTCGACTACTTCGCCGAGGAGGTCTTCGCCGACGAGACGGAAGACGTGCGGCGCTTCCTGCTGCGCATCTCGCTGCTCGACCGGATTGAGCTGGACGTGTGCGCCCGTCTCTATCCTGAGTCGAACAGCCGACACGTCCTGCCGGAGCTGGTGCGCCGCAACGTCTTCATGACGGTGGCGAGCGACAGTCGCGGCGAGGAGTACCGCCTCCACCCGCTCTTCCGCAGTTTTTTACAGCGGAGGCTGAGCCAGGAGTCGGGGCCGGGCGAGGTGGCCGCCGAGCACGCGCGGTACGCCGTCTGTTACCTCGAACGCGGCGAGTGGGAGCAGGCCGCGCGCCACCTCATCGCCACGGGGAACTTCGACCAGGCCGCCGCAGTCGTCGCCGAGCGGGGCGGACACTGGATCGCGGCGGGCGCGTTGGCCTCGCTCGTCTCGCTCATCGAGGTGCTGCCGGCCGAAGCACTCAGGGCTCACCCGCGCGCCCTCTTCTACCGTGGCGAGGTCGCGCGGCTGCGCGAGGAGTTGGACTCCGCGCGCCTGCTCTACAGACGCGCCGCCGCGCTCCTGCGCGAACAGAACGACCGCGAGGGCGAGGCCGAAACGCTGCGCTCGCTGGCGACCGTCGAGCGCCGGTACGGCGATCTCGAAACGGCGCTCGCTTACCTTGACCGCGCCGTCGAGTTGGCGGAGGAAGACTCTGTCGTGCGCGCCAAGTGCTCGGGCACGCGCGGGCTGTGCCTGATGGCGAAGGGCGAATGGGCCGCCGCCGAACGCGAGTTCCGCGCCGCGTTGCAGAGCGCGGAAGACCACGGGGACGAGCACTATGCCCGTTTGATGTCGCACAACCTTGGACTGCCCGCGTTGCTGCGTGGCGATTTCGAGGAGTCGCTGCGTTGGCTGCGGCGCACGCTCCAGTATCGTGGGAGCGCGCCGCCGATTCCGCAGGAGGCGGGCGTGCATCTCAACATGGCGCGCTGTCACCTTTACCGGGGCGAGTTCGCCGAGTGCGAGAGCCACCTCGACCGCTCGCTCGAACTGTCACAACTCTTCAACCTGAGCGTGGTGCAGGGCGAGGTCTTCGAGACCTACGGCAACCTCCACCGCGAGCTGCGTGAGTTGGCGCGGGCCGCGAATTTTTACACGAGGGCGGCGCGCATCTATAAAGAGGCCGGGCTCGACTTCGCGCGGCGCGAGTTGCCGGAAGAGCAGGCGATGCTCTCCGCGCAGGAGGGCGATCTGGACGCGGCCCGCTCGGCGCTCGACCGCCTCGTCGAGGCGCGCGCCGCTTTGCAAAACGAGGCGGCGCTGAAGTCGGCCATGCTGGCCCGCGCCCACGTCATGCTCGCGCAGGGCGAGCACGCGGCCGCGCGCGCCGAACTCGGCCCGGCCCTCGCCTACTTCCGCGAGCATAACTATCACTACTACGAGGCGCAGGCTTCGATTGCGCTCGCCTCCTGCGCGATGGCCGAGGGGAGGGAAGGGGCGTGTCTGGAACACCTGCGGCGCGCGGTGGAACTGGCCGTGCGCTACGACTACGAGTACTGGCTCCGGCGCGAGGTGGAACAGAACCCGCAGTTGTTCTCGTTCGAGCAGGCACACAAGCTGCTGCCCGCGGACCTTCGTCGGAGGCTCTCGTCAGTTCAGTCCAGACCGCCGCGTGTCCGCGAGCCTTTGCCGCCGTCGTCTCAGCCGGCCAGCGACCTGACCGTCAACATGCTCGGCCCCGTTGAAATCTACCGCGACCCTTCGCACCCGCTCGCCCCGGACGCGTGGACCAGTAAGCGCGCGCGCGACGTTCTCTGCTTCGTCGCCTCGCGCCAGCACCGCCGCGCCTCGAAGGACACGCTGGTTGACACCTTCTGGCGCGACGACGACCCCGAGAGCATCGAAAAAAAGTTCCACCCGACGATCTCCTACGTCCGCAAGGCGCTCAACAGCAATCAACTCCTCCGGCAGAACTTCCTGCTCTACAAAGACGGAGACTACCTGCTCAACCCGGACCTCTCATACAGCTCGGACGTGGAGGAGTTCGACCGTCTCGTGGTCGAGGCGGCGGCGGCGCTCAGGGGCGGGCAGACCGATCGCTGCCACGAGGCTTACGAGGAGGCCGTCTCTCTCTACCGAGGCGAGTTCATGCAGGGCACACACGACGAGTGGGTCGAGGAGCAGCGCGCGTACTACCGCGAGCAGTATCTCCGCATGCTCGAAAAGCTCGCCGCCGCCGCGCAGGAGGCGGGCGAGTGGGAACGCTCGCTCACGCTCGCGCAGCAGATACTGCGCGACGACCCGTTCCGAGAGGAGGTCCACTGCCGCATCATGCGCGCGCAGGCGGCGCTCGGTAACCGCGTCGCCGTCAAGGAGCAGTACGAGACCCTCCGCAGCCTCCTGCAAAAGGAACTCGGCGTCGAGCCCGCGCAGGAGACGCAGCGGGTCTACCGCGAGTCGCTCAAGTGAACCGGCGCGCGTTCGTTATTGAAGGATTTACCCGGCCGGAGGCTTTGCTGTATCATCCGCAAGTCTCCGAGCGCCGATAGTAGAAACGAGCGACCGCTTGAGCCGAGCCCCTTCTGAATCGGATGTGCGTCGCCCGCGCCGCCGGCTTCGTAGTCAACCTCACATCTTCTTCTTTCAGACTTTAGAAGCAGCAACGCTTCGTCCCTGTTGTGACCATGCACGCATTTAAAAGGTCACGAAAAGTTGTCGCCCTGCTTCTCGCCTACGTGCTCTGCGCCGGGGCGGCGACGGCCGGCGTGAGCGTCAGGCGCGGGGAGGGAATCGCCCTCACCGACACAAACGGAATCATCTTCAACGGCATCAACGGCATCTCGGCCACGGGGAGCGACGGCCTGCTCGCCTTCAAAGTCAACGGCATCAGCGCGACCGGCTCCGACGGCATCAGTGCGACCGGCAGCGACGGCCTCCCTTACGTCGGGGCCGACGCGCTCTTCGCGCGGGGCGTAGACACTATGACCCTGGCGGCGGCCGACGGCATCTCCGTCACGGGTTCCGACGGCATCATCGTGACAGGCTCCGACGGCACACGCTCACAAGTTGACTCGCTCCTGCTCAGGAAGGCCGAAGGCATCAGCGCGACGGGCTCGGACGGCATTAGCGCGACGGGCTCGGACGGCATCACCGCGACCGGCAGCGACGCACTGTACCTCGCACGCGCCAGCGGCATCTCCGCGACCGGCTCGGACGGTCTCAACGTGGAGCGCGTGCAGGGCATCACCGCGACCGGCAGTGACGGCCGCGTCTTCTCCATCGCGCCGAGCAGTATCCGCATCGAGGGCGCGGACTTCTTCGCGGCGACCGGCGCGGACGGTGTGACGCTGCAAGGAATCGACGGCATCAGCGCGACCGGTTCCGACGGCATCACCGCGACCGGCAGCGACGTTGTGAAGCTCATCGGACTCCAGAGTCTCGACCCCGAACTCGCCCTCCTTCTCGACCGCGCAACCGACGACAGCAACATCAACGCGGCCGTCGTCTACCACCAACAGCCGTCCGAGACGGACCTCGCGGACCTGCGGCTCATCGGCATCATTGGCGGCACGCGCTACCGCGCGCTCCCCGTCATCAACGTGACGGCGACGCGCCGGCAACTCGTCAGCGTCTCACGCCTCCCGGCGGTGCGCTCCGTCTACGGCAACCGCACGCTCCAGACGACCTCCGACCCCTACGTCGCCCCGGCGGGCGCCGAGCGCGTCGCGCCCGACTCGGAGTTGAAAAGCTTCAACGCGGGGCTACCCGTGACCGGGCGCGGCGTGACGGTGGCGGTCATCGACACGGGTCTTGACGGCACGCACGGCGACCTTGCGGGCCGCGTCGCGCGGAACGTGAAGCTGTTCGACACGCAGAGCTTGAGTCTCGGGTTCACTTATCCCGTCGGCGTCGAGAATTTGCCGAACACGGATCAAATATACGGCCACGGCACTTTCGTCGCGGGGATGATCGCGGGCGACGGCGCACGCTCGGGCGGAGCTTACGCGGGCGTGGCGCCGGGCGCGAGGCTTGTGGGTTTGAGCGCGGGAGACTTGAATCTTTTTCACGTGCTCGCGGGCTTCGACTACATCCTCGCGCACCCGGACCTCGACGTGCGCGTCGTCAACTGTAGCTTCTCGGCCGACACGGTCTACGACGAGAACGACCCCGTCAACGTCGCGACGCGGATGCTCTACGAGCGCGGCGTCAACGTCGTCTTCTCCGCCGGCAACTCGGGGCCGGGCATGCACACGCTCAACCCTTACGCCGAAGCGCCGTGGGTCATCTCGGTCGGCACGACCGACCAGCGAGGACGCCTCGCGGGCTTCTCGGCGCGCGGCCGTGTGGGCGGCCCCGCCGCGCACCCGACGCTGGTCGCGCCCGGCGTGAACGTGGTCGGCCCGCGCAGTTCGGGGGTGAGCCTTGTGGGTCTTGCCGGCCTCACCTCCACGCGTCGCCTGACGGCCGTCGAAAGCCTCTCCTACACGGTCGGGACGGGGACGAGTTTCAGCGCGCCGCAGGCGGCCGGCGTCATCGCCCTCATGCTCGAAGTCAACCCCAAGCTGACGCCGCCCGAGGTGCGCGACATCCTTCAACGCACGGCGACGCCGCTTCCGCCCTACTACCGGCACGAGGTCGGTGCGGGGATGCTCAACGCGCACGCGGCGGTGCTCGCGGCCGCGTTCCCCGAGCGGCTGCTAGGTGCCTGGCGCGCGACGCTCGACCGAGGGCAGGTGCGTTTCCTTGACGACCCTTTGCAGCCGTTCGGCGGCACGGCGCAACCCTTCTCGGGTTACGCAACCTGCTTGAGCGTCCCCGACGGCGCGCTCCTCGCCTCGGTCCAAATCGCATGGGGGCCGGTCTACAGTACGAACGACCTCGCGCTCGCGCTCTATGACGGCGGCGGCGTGCGGCGTGCCTCGGCGAACGAACTCAACGTGCCGGGTCTGACCGGGAGGCGCGAGCGCGTCGTCGTCACTTCGCCCGCGTCCGGGCGGTGGCGGGTTAATGTGACGAACTCACTGGGCCTCCTGGGGACGGCGCAGCAGTTCTCCGGCGTGCTTGAGGTAACGCGCGCCGTGTATGCGCCTTTAGATGACCTGGACGGTCTAAGCCCGTCGGCGCGCGATGAGGTCTTTCAGAACTTACGTTCCTACGTGATGTTGCCGCTCGGCGACTCGTTCCGACCGGCGTTCGGCGTGACGCGGGCCGACCTTGCGACGACGCTCGTGCTCGGCGCACGCGTCCCGCAGTATGCGCCGGGTCAGCCGAATTACATTGACGTGCTTGACCGTACGACCGCGCTCTTCGTCGAGAGCGTGCAGGCCGCGCCGGGCGGCGCTCTCTTCGCGGACGTGACGCCGGGCGCGCGCTTCAGGCCGGACGACATGGCCGACCGCCTCACGGCGGCCGTCGCGCTCGTCCGCGCGGCGGGGTTGAGGGCCGAGGCCGAAGCGAGGGCCGGGACGCTCTTAACCGTGGCCGATGCCGGGGCGGTCTCTTCGGATTTGCGTGGCTACGTGGCCGTCGCGCTTGAGCGCGGCCTGCTCAACGCGGAGGGCGGCACGTTCCGCCCGCAGAGCGCGCTGACGCGGCTCGAACTCGCCCACGCGATGAGCGTTATCGCAAGACGGGCCACCGAGTAAGAGTCGAATCTTAAAATCTTTAACGTGGCGCCCGGCACCCCGCGAGGTGTCGGGCGCAATTTTTTTCAGGGTCTCCAAGTGCTTGCCAAGAATTAGCCAAGCGCCCGCCGCTACACTGCGTCAACAGTTATTGAAATAAATAGAGAACCAGCGAGGCCGTCCGACGCAACTCGCCGCCCGAGGAAACATTCGTGATGAGAAGAGCGAGAACTCCGAAATCTAAACGTGCTTTGAAAACGCTCGGCGCGGTTGCCGGCGCGATCCTCACTTTGACGACGATTTTCCTCGCGTCGCGGACGCCGACGGCGGGCGCCGCCAGCCCGACCTCGACCACGCTCAGCCCGACGGCCACTTCGCCCGTCACTTGGACGGGCACGGCCATCGGGGGCGGGGCACTCAACGCCGCGCCCGTCCTCGGCAGCGAGGCGTTGTGCCGCGAAGGTCTCACCTGCGACACCTTCACCCTCAACGTCGGCGGGACGGCCGCCACGTGGGCGGGCAAACTCGTGCGCGTCAAGATAGAGTGGAATCTGCCGGTCACAGACTACGACCTCTACATCCACAAGGGTTCCAACTCCGGCCCCCTCGTCGCAAGTTCGGGCAACGGCCTCACGTCGCCGGCGGGGCCGCTGACGCTTGAGGAGACGACGATTGACCCGGCCGCGTCGGGCACGGGCCTCTACACCGTCCGCGCCGTCTACTACGCGGCGACCACGCTTGACCAGTATCGCGGCAGCGCCCGCGTCGAACTGAAGCCGGCGCAGCCGCCGGCGGCGCCGACGCCCACGCCCTCGACCTCGACGCCGCCAAGCTATCAAAACTTCGCCGCGCCTTCGGGCCTCGGCGAGAGCGCGGGCGAGCCGACCATCGGCGTCAACTGGAACTCGGGCGCGGTCATGTTCATCTCCGGCCTCCAGACGTTGCGCGTAAAGTTCAACGACTCAACCTCGCCCGCGACCACGACGTGGGAGGACGTGAGCGCGCCGCTCACCTCCATCAACACGCTCGACCCGATTCTTTTCACGGACAGCGACGCCGGCCCGCATCGCACCAACCGCACCTTCGTCTCGCAACTCGCCGGCCCGCTCAGCCTGATGGAGTACACCGACGACGACGGCGCGACGTGGACGCCGAGCCAGGGCGCGGGCATCAACTCCGGCGTTGACCACCAGACCGTCGGCGGCGGCCCTTACGCGCGCAACGCCGACGGCACGCTCAAGGGCGCGGCCGTGCAACTGCCGGGGCTCGACCTTAAGGTCTACCCGAACGCCGTCTACTACGCCTCGCAGGACATCGGGCTCGCGCAGATCGCCCGCAGCGACAACGGCGGGCTGACGTTCGGCGTCGCCATCCCGATGTGGACCCTGGTGCAGTGCAACGGTCTGCACGGCCACATCAAGGTCGCGCCCGACGGCACGGTCTACGTCCCGAACAAGTCCTGCGGAGGCCAACAGGGCGTCGCCGTCTCCGAAGACAACGGCCTGACGTGGGCCATCCGCACCGTGCCCGGCAGCACGCCCGGCGACACAGACCCGTCGGTCGGCATCGGCGCGGACGGCACGGTTTATCTCGCCTACGCCGACGGCGACGGCCGCGCGCGGGTCGCCGTCTCGCATGACCGAGGGCTCACTTGGGCGAACGTCTCGGACGTGGGCGCCGCGCACGGCATCAGGAACACGGTCTTCCCGGCCGCCATCGGCGGTGACGCCAACCGCGCCGCCGTCTTCTTCCTCGGCTCTTCGACCGAGGGCGCGAACGGTCGCGGCACCGACCTGACTTTCAACGGCGCGTGGTTCGGCTACGTCGCCACGACCTACGACGGCGGCCAGACGTGGGTCACGGTCAACGCCACGCCCAACGACCCCGTGCAGCGCGGCGTCGTCTGCACCTCGGGCACGACCTGTCCGGGCGCGACGCGCAACCTGCTCGACTTCAACGACCTGACGGTGGACAAGCGGGGTCGCCCGTTGGCGGCCTTCGCCGACGGCTGCGTCACGGCCGCCTGCATCAGCGGCGCGGACAAGAACGGCGACGGCAACATCGACGGCAACGACAACGACGGCACGGCCCGCGCGACTATCATCCGTCAGTCGAGCGGCAAGACGTTGTTCGCGGCCTTCGATTAACGCGCGTGTGACCTCTTGGAGTTTCAGATTGTCGTCAACGGCAGCCTTGTCGGGAGGCGGCCGCTGATGAACCGACGAGCCGGCGGGCGACTTCTTATGAATCGCCCGCCGGTTCCCGTTATGCAAGCGATGTCTGCGTAGCCGCGAGCGGGATTGAAGTTGATGAGAATAGTCGTCACCATTTGCTGCCTGCTTCTACTCGCCCCGGCCTGTTCCAAGGAGGCTAAGTCGGGGCCGGGGATACTCGGCGTCCGGCTCGGGATGACCCGCGAGGAGGCGCACGCGCGCCTGCGCTCCATCGCCAAATTAGAGAAGGAGGAGAGGAAGCAACAGGAGGTGTGGCGGCTCACGGGCGACCCCAGTTACACGCACCTCATGGTCGCTTATAACAGGGAGTATACGTCGGTGCGCTACGTGACGGCGGTGGCGAACGAGCAGGGCCGACGCGTCCCTTACGCCGACGTTGTCAACCTCGACGGCGCCCGCGTGGAGAGCACACAGGCGAGCCGCACATACACGCAGGCCACCCCCGCGCGCGACGGCCAACCGGGCTTCGTCACCAAAGCCATCGGCGCCGACCCGACGTATCTGAAATATTACTCACTCGAACTCGCCGACTCGGGCGGGGAGGGCGAAGACGAAGAGTAGTACCGCGACTGCCGGCGGCTTACCTTAAAAAATAGTTCCGCGTTATGATCCCTTTCGCGTCCGGCTCTCGCGCTAGGAGTTGAGACGCGGGGGCGTCCTCAAACACGACCACATCGCCCCGTCTCGCTGGCCCCAGAACATAAGTCGTTCAAGTTACGACGCCTCGACCACGGCCGGTCGCGGGTTCGGCCACGGGTGCGCTACGTCTGCTGCAAAGGGGTGAGTTGTGAAGAACATTTCCAGGCGCGATTTGATTAAAGGGCTGTTCGCTACTTCGGCCGTCGTCGTCGGCTTCGACCTCGCGGGGCGCTCGTGGGTGACGGAGGCGAGCGGCGGCGACTTCTCACAGTTGCCGCCGCTCGACGGCACGCTCACCACCGACCCGGCCGCGCTCGCGGCGGCCGCCGACGACTTCGGCCACATCGTCCACCGCACGCCCGTCGCCGTGCTGCGGCCGGGCTCGGTCGAGGACGTGGTCAAGGTAGTGCGCTTCGCGCGCGAGCACGGCATACGCGTCGCGGGGCGCGGCAAGGGGCACACCGCGTTCGGCCAGTCGCAGGCGGGCGCGGGCGTCGTCATCGACATGACGACGCTCAACCAGATTCATTCCATCAATCCCGACCGCGCCGTCGTGGACGCGGGCGTCGTCTGGCGCGACCTCCTGCTGACGACCGTACCGCTTGGGCTCACGCCGCCCGTGCTCACGGACTACACGCGGCTCACCATTGCGGGGACGCTCTCCGTCGGCGGCATCAGCGGCAGGAGTTACATTCACGGCGCGCAGGTCGATAACGTTTTGGAGCTTCAGGTCGTCACGGGCGAGGGCGAACTCGTCACCTGCTCGGAGTCGGAGAACAGGGGACTGTTCGAGGCGGCGCTGGCGGGGCTCGGGCTGTGCGCCATCATCGTCCGCGCGACCGTGCGACTCATCCCGGCCGGCGAGCGCGCGCGGACGCTTCGCCTCTTCTACCCGGACGTGCCGTCGATGCTCGCCGACCTTCGCTTCCTCACACGGGCCGAACGCTTCGACCACATTCGCGGCATGGGCGTGGCGACGCCCGGCGGCTTCGCCTTCTTCATCGAGGCCACGTCGTTCTACACGTCGGCCGGGGAACTGCCGTCGAACCCGACCGACGGGCTCAACTTCATCCCCGGCTCCGAGCAGACGGAGGAGATGACCTACTTCGAGTACACGGACCTCGTCGTCAAGCTCATCGACCTCCTGAACGAGTTGGGGTTCGGCTCCTTCCCGCACCCCTGGCTCGACCTCTTCGTCGCCGACTCGAAGATCGACGGCTTCGCTTCGCGGACCGTCGCGGCGCTCGACCCCGCGCTCTTCCTGCCGGGCTCGCTGATGCTCTTCTTCCCGTTCGTTAAAGCGCGACTCACCCGCCCGATGCTGCGCGTCCCAGACGAGGAGATGTTCTTCCTCTTCGACATCCTGCGCACCGTGCCGCACGAGGCGGTGGCGTCGGTGCTCGCGGAGAACCGGCGGCTCTACGATGAGAACCGCGACCTAGGCGGCAAGTCATACACCATCAGCGCCGTGCCGATGTCGCCGCACGACTGGCGGAAGCACTTCCAACCCTTCTGGGGCCGCCTCGTCCGCGAGAAGAGCAGACACGACCCCGCCAACGTCCTCGGCCCCGGACCCGGCGTGTTCAACTAATCGGCTCTGTTTGTGAAGTTGTAGCCCGTATGAAACCCCTCTCGACGAGGAGCGAGAGGATGCGTGCGACGTTCTCTTCGGCCGAGAGTCCCGTCGTTGTGATGGTCAACTCGGGGTCGATGGGCGGCTCGTACACGTCGTCAACGCCGGTAAAATTCTTGATCTTCCCCTCGCGCGCCTGCGCGTACATGCCCTTGGTATCTCTCATCTCGCAGACTTCAATCGGCGTGTCAACGAAGACCTCGATGAAACGCTCTTGCCCCACCATCGCGCGGCACTCGTTGCGCGTGGAGCGGTAGGGACTCACCGCCGCGCAGACGCAGGCGCCGCCGTGCCTGACGACCTCCGAAGCGACGAAGCCGATGCGCCGGACGTTGGTGTCGCGGTCCTCTTTACTGAAGCCCAAGCCTTTCGAGAGGTGCGTGCGCACCACGTCGCCGTCGAGCACGGTGACGCGCCGCCCCTCTTCCAGCAGTTTGATGGCGAGGATGTCGGCGGTCGTCGTCTTCCCCGCGCCGCTCAGTCCCGTGAACCAGACGCAGAACCCTTGCCGCTCACGGGGCGGGTGCGCCTGCGCCAGTATCGACGCCACTTCGGGCCGCGTGAGCCACGCGGGCAGGGGACGCCCCGCGTCGAGGTATTGCGTCCGCACGTCCGTGCCCGAGACCGCGACGGAGGCTTTGCCGGCGGGGACGCGCGACTCCTCCTCGTAGCGGTCTTCGTCGGGCAGGTAGAGCATTTCGGAGAACGTCAGCGGCGTGACGCCCAACTCCGGACTATGCTTTTGTAAAAGCTCCTGCGCGTCGTAGGGCGGGTAGAAGGGTTTACCCTGGGAGTCTCTGCCGGGGCTCGCGTGGTCGCGCCCGACGATGAAGTGGTTGGCGCCGTAGTTGCGCCGGATGATGGCGTGCCAGAGCGCCTCGCGCGGCCCGGCCATCCGCATCGCGAGCGGCGTCAGCGCGAGCAGTGTCCGTTCGGCGTCGTAGTAGTTTTCGACCAGCGCCTTGTATGAGCGCACGCGCGTGAAGTGGTCGATGTCGCCGGGCTTCGTCATGCCGACGGCCGGGTGCAGGAGCAGCGTGCCTTTGATGCGTTCGGCCGCGAGCTTGGTCATCTCCTCATGTGCGCGGTGCAGAGGGTTGCGCGTCTGGAAAGCGACTACGTCGCGCACGCCTTTCGCCGCAAGGCGTCGGCGGACCTCGGAGGGGGACAGACGTAGTTCGTTAAAGTCGAAGTGGCGCGGGAGCATCAGGACGCGCAGCTCGCCGGAGATGTTGAACCTTCCCCACGAATACATCTCCGCGACGAGCGGGTGGCGCGGGTCCGTGGTCCCGTAGACCGCTTGTGCCTCTTCGCTCAGGTCGCGCTCGAACACCTCTTCGACGCGCATGACGGCGAGCACGTTATCGTGTTCGTCCGCCAGCGCGATCTCGCGGTCGAGTTCGATGCCCGGCCCCGGCTCGACGGGGCACGTAATCGGAATCGGGAACAACTCCCCGCCTGACAAACGCATCTCCCCAACGACGCGACGGTAGTCTTCTCGTTTAAGAAAGCTTCGAAGTGGGGAGAAGCCTCCGGTGGCAAGAAGCTCAAGGTCGCAGATGCCGCGCGTCGTCAGTTTGAGACGCGGCAAAGTGCCCGCGCGGGCCTGCGCCTCCTCGCGCTCCTCGGCGGGTACGAGCAGGTCAACGAGAACGCCGCCGTACGGCTCCACTAAGATTTCCGTGCCCGAGTCGTCTTTCATTCACTGTTCTCCGGTGGCTGTGGCGTGGGTTGATGGTGGTGTGTCGGATGTCGTGAGGCTCGGCGGTTCGCTCTGTTTCATTGTCCGGAAAAGGTATAATAACCTCTCCTCATTTGTCAGAGAAATCCTGTCATGAAGCACCCGGGTCAATCTCCCGCACAAGAGTCCGCGCCTGCGTCGCTCGTCGAGCTTTTGCGGCGGCGCGCGTTCGCGGACCCGCGCCGAAAGGTCTACACCTTCCTCGAAGACGGCGAGCGCATCGGGGGCGAGTTGACGCTGGGGGAGTTGGACGAGGGCGCGCGCGCCGTCGGCGCGTGGCTCCAGGCGCGCGGGGCCGAAGGGGCGCGCGTGCTGCTGGTCTACCCGCCGGGTTTAGAGTTCGTCAGGGCGTTCTTCGGTTGTCTGTACGCGGGGGCGGTCGCCGTGCCCGTGCCGCCGCCGCGCCTGAAGGAGGGCGCGGGCCGTCTGCGCGCGGTCGCGGCCGACGCGGGCGCACGGTTCGTACTGACGACGGGCGGCGTGTTGTCGATGGCCGGCGGCGCGCTCGCCGAGTTTTTAAAGTCGCGTGAGATAAGCTGGCTGGAGAGCGAAGCGTTAGGCGTCGAGCGCGCGGACAAGTGGCGCGAGCCGGCGTCGGCGCGGGCGGACGGCCTCGCCTACCTGCAATACACATCGGGCTCGACGGCCGAGCCGAAGGGCGTGATGGTCAGCCACGGGAACGTCCTCGCGAACTCGGCACACATCTACGAAGGGTTCGTGCACACGGCGGAGAGCGTCGCGCTGTCGTGGCTGCCGCACTTCCACGACATGGGGTTGGTGGGCGGCATCATCCAGCCTTTATACGGCGGCTTCCGCGCTCTCCTGATGCCGCCCGCGTCGTTCCTCCAGAGCCCGATGCGTTGGCTGCGGGCCGTCAAGCGGCACGGCGTAACCATCACCGGCGGGCCGAACTTCGCGTACGACCTCTGCGTGCGCAAGGTCACGCCCGAGCAGCGCGCGGAACTCGATCTGAGCAGTTGGAGGGTGGCTTATAACGGCGCGGAACCCGTCCGCGCCGACACCATCAAACGCTTCTCCGAGTTCTTCGCGCCCTGCGGCTTTCGTGAGCGCGCCTTCTACCCGACGTACGGGCTCGCCGAGGCGACGCTCAAAGTGACGGGGGGACGCGCCGACGAAGGTCCCGTCTTCCTCGACGTAAACGCGCGCGACCTCGAACAGAACCGCGCGGTCGAAGAGCCGTCGCACGAGGCGGAGACGCGGACGTTAATCGGCGCCGGCCGCGCAGGGGGTGGGACGCGCGTGGAAATCGTTGACCCGGAGGCCGGCGAGCCGTGCGGGCCGGAGAGGGTGGGGGAGATTTGGGTCTCTGGCCCCGGCGTGGCCTCGGGTTATTGGAACCGCCCGGAGGAGACGCAACGCACCTTCCGCGCGCGTCTGTCGGGGGACGGCGGCGCTTCGTTTCTACGGACGGGCGACCTCGGTTTTATCAAGGACGGCACGTTGTTCGTCACGGGCCGGCTCAAGGACTTAATTATCATTCGCGGGCGTAACCTCTACCCGCAGGACATCGAGCAGGCGCTCGAACGTTGCCACGCCGCGCTCAGGCCCGCCGCCCGCGCCGCCTTCTCCGTCGAGGCGGGCGGCGAGGAACGTCTCGTCGTCGTGCAGGAGGTGGAACGCCGACGGCCGGCGGATTGGGATGCGGTCGTCGGCAAGATTCGTGAAGAGGTGACTAGTGCTTTCGAGGTTCAAGCCTACGCCGTCGTGCTCGTCAGGCCGGGCGGCGTCCCGAGAACTTCGAGCGGGAAGATTCGGCGCGGCCTGTGTCGGCAAATGTTTCTTGAGAACGGGCTCGACGTGCTGCTCGAATGGCACGCGCCCGTGGCCGAGGAAGTCGAAGCGTTTGTTCCGTCGTTGGTTGATACTTCAAGCGCCGGGTCAATCGAAGGCTGGCTGCAACAAACGCTTGCCGCGAGGCTCGGTCTGACGGTCGAAGAGGTTGACGTGCGCCGGCCGCTGGTCTTCTACGGCGTGGACTCTTTGACGGCCGTTGAAATGGCGCACGCGTTGGAGACGGCGCTTGGCGTCTCCGTGCCGATGGCGAATCTGCTCCAGGGTGAAAGCCTCGCGGAGGTCGCGGCGCATCTGATTGAGCTTCGCGGCGGCGTGGCCGGGTCGGGAGTCCGCGCCCCCGTGGGTGAAGATGTCCGAGAGTATCCGCTGTCGCGCGGACAACAGGCGCTCTGGTTTCTACAACGGATGGCCCCCGACAGCACGGCCTACAACATCGCCGTCTCGGCCCGCGTCCGTGGCCTGCTCGAAGCGGAGACCCTGCGTGACATTTTCCTCACGCTCGCCGACAGACACGACGCGCTGCGAACGACCTTCGGCCTCGCGGACGGCGTGCCCGTCCAACGCGTGCTCGCGTCACCGCAAGTCTCCTTCGAAGCGGAGGACGCGGCGGGTTGGAGCGAAGAGTCTCTGCGCGAACGTCTGCACGCGGAGACGCACCGGCCGTTCGACCTTGAGCGCGACCCGCTCTGGCGCGTCAGGCTCTTCCGCCGGCCGGCCGGCGAGCACGTCCTGCTGCTCGTCACGCACCACATCATCTCAGACTTCTGGTCGCTGGCCGTGCTCATGCACGAACTCGGCGCGCTGCACGAAGCGCACGCGCGCGGCGAGTCGCGCGCGCTCGAATGGCCGCGCCCGCGCTTCGCCGATTACGTCCGCTGGCAGGGCGAGTTGTTGGGAGGCGCGGAGGGCACGCGGCTCCGCGAGTTCTGGCACCGACAACTTGGCGACGCGCCGTCGGTCTTGAACCTCCCGACCGACAGGCCGCGACCGCCCGTCCAGACCTACCGAGGCGCGGCGCGCGACCTCACTCTGAGCGCCGAGTTGACGACCCGTCTGAAGGAACTCGGCCGGCGTCAGGGCTGCACGCTCTACACGACCCTGCTCGCGGCCTTTCAGGTATTGCTGCATCGCTACACGGGCGAGGACGATCTGCTCGTGGGCACGCCCACGACGGGGCGCGGCCGCGCGGGCTTCTCGGAGGTCGTCGGCTACTTCGTCAACCCGCTCGTGATGCGCGCGGACCTGACGGGGCGGCCGACGTTCGAGGAATTTTTAGGCCGCGTGCGGCGCGCGGCGCTCGACGCCTTCGCGCACCAGGACTACCCGTTCGCCTCGCTCGTCGAAAGTCTGCGGCCGGAGCGCGACCCGAGTCGTTCGCCGCTCTTTCAAGTCATGTTCGTCTTTCACAAAGTCCACCTGCCCGGCGCCGAAGGCTTGACCTCTTTCGCGCTCGGCGCGGAGGGCGCGCGCGTGAACCTCGGCGGACTTGAGCTTGAGCCTTTCGAGTTGGAGCGCAGGGTCGCGCAGTTCGACCTGACGCTGACGACCGCCGAGATCGACGGCCGCCTCGGAGCCTCGCTTGAGTACAACACAGACCTCTTCGACACGGCCACGGCCGCGCGCATGCTCGCGCACTTCCAACATCTCCTTGAGTCGGTCGTTGACGCACCGTGGCGGAGCGTCTCGGCCTTGCCCCTGCTCGACGCTGACGAACGCCGTCTGATGCTCTCGACGTGGAACGACACGCGGCGCGGCTACGACTTGAACAAGTGTCTGCACGAACTGTTCGAGGAGCAGGCGGAGCGGACGCCCTCATCCACGGCCCTCGTCCACGGCGACGAGCGTCTGACCTATGCCGAGCTGAACGGACGCGCCGAGCAACTGGCCGAACGGCTGCGCCGTCTCGGCGTGGGGCCGGAGGTTCCGGTCGGTCTGCTGCTTGAGCGCACGCCGGAAGTCGTCGTCGCGCTGCTCGCGGTCCTTAAGGCCGGCGGCGCTTACGTGCCGCTCGACCCGGCCTACCCCGCGCGGAGGCTCGCGTTCATCCTCGAAGACGCGTCGCTGCCCCTGCTGCTCACGCGGCAAGACCTCGCCCGCAAGCTGCCGCCCACGCGCGCGCGCGTCGTCGCGCTCGACGTTGATGAAGAGGGTCGGGCGCCGCAACGTGTGAGTAGGCATCGGGGCCGTGCGCGCGGCGCGAACCTCGCTTACGTCATCTACACATCGGGCTCCACCGGCCGCCCCAAAGGCGTCGCCATCGAGCACGCGAGCGCAGTCTCGTTGGTGAACTGGGCGAGGGAACAGTTCAGCAAGGAAGAGCTGTCCCGCGTCCTCGCTTCGACTTCGCTCTGCTTCGACCTTTCGGTCTTCGAGCTGTTCGCCCCGCTCAGTTGCGGCGGCGCAATCATCCTCGCCGAGAACGCGCTGCATCTCGACGGGCGCGGCCCGCACGCGCGGCCGACGCTCGTCAACACGGTTCCCTCGGCGATGGCGGAACTGCTGCGCCTGTCGCGTCTCCCCGACAGCGTGCGCGCGGTCAACCTCGCGGGCGAGCCGCTGACAAACAGGCTCGCGCAAGAGGTCTACGAGCGAAGCGGGGCCGCGCGCGTCCTCAACCTCTACGGGCCTTCGGAGACGACGACCTACTCGACGGCCGCGCTCGTCGCGAGAGGCGACAAGGGCACTCCCTCCGTCGGCCGCCCCATCAGCAACACGCAAATTTACATCCTCGACGAAGAGTTAGAGCCCGTGCCTGTTGGCGTGCGCGGCGAGTTATACATCGGGGGCGCGGGCGTCGCGCGCGGCTACCTGAACAGGCCCGCGTTGACGGCGGAGAAGTTCATCCCCGACTCGTTCGTTGGTGAACCCGGCGCGCGCATGTACCGCACGGGCGACCTCGCGCGTTACCTGTCCGGCGGCGAGATCGACTTCCTCGGGCGGGCCGACCAACAGGTCAAGGTGCGCGGCTTCCGCATCGAGTTGGAGGAGATCGAGGCCGCCATGCTCGCGCGTACGGGCGTGCGCGAAGCCGTCGTGTTGACGCGCGAAGACGTGCCCGGCGACAAGCGCCTCGTCGCCTACTTCGTCGCCGACGAAGAACGCTCGAACGCCGAAACCGAACTCCGCGCGTCGCTACAGGAACGACTCCCCGCCTACATGCTCCCTTCGTCTTTCGTCCGGCTCGACGCGCTGCCGCTGACGCCGAACGGTAAGGTTGACCGCAAGGCTCTGCCCGCGCCCACGGCGCCCAACGTCGAACGTGAGCACGCGTCCGCCTCGCCGTTGACGACGACCGAAGAGATGCTCGCGGGCGTCTGGTGCGAACTGCTCGGCGTCGAGCGCGTCGGCGCGGACGACAACTTCTTCGACCTCGGCGGCCACTCGCTGCTCGCCGCCCGCATGACCGCGCGCGTGCGCGAGGCGCTCGGAGTCAACCTCGCGCTGCTCGAAGTCTTCAAACATCCGACACCGAGAGAACTCGCGCGGCGAATCGAAGACGAGCTGAACGGGGGCCGCGCGGCCGTCGAACCGCCGCTCACACGTTCTCTCAAGCAGGGCGCCGGCCGGCCGCTCTCGTTCGCGCAGCAGCGCCTCTGGTTCCTGCAAAAACTTGAGCCCGAGAGCGCGGCTTACAACATGGCGGCGGCCGTGCGGCTCAGGGGCGCGCTCGACGTTCACGCTTTGGAACGCGCGCTCGCGGAAGTCGTCCGCCGTCACGATTCTCTGCGGACGACGTTTGAAGAGGTTGAGGGGCGGCCGGTGCAAATCGTCCACGCGCACGCGGAGGTTCGTCTCGTCGCCAGAGACGCGGGCCGCGACGGCGAGGCCGAGGCGGCGGCGCGGCGGCCCTTCGAGCTGTCGCGTGAGCCTCCGCTGCGTCCGATACTTCTTCGCCACGCGGCCGACGAACACACGCTGCTGTTGGTCCTACATCACATCGTCTGCGACGGCTGGTCGCTCGCGAATTTATTCAAAGAGTTGTCGGCGCTCTACGGGGCTTTCAAAGAGGGGCGGCCCACGTCGCTGCCGCCGCTGCCCGTGCAGTACGCAGACTTCGCTGAGTGGCAGCTCCGTTCGGCGTCTGCGTACGACGCGCAATTGGACTACTGGCGCGCACAGTTGGAGGGCGCGCCCGCCCTGCACGAACTTCCGACCGACAGGCCGCGCCGTCCCGCGCAACTCGCGCCGGGTGAGGCGCTCGCCTTCGAGCTGCCGACCGAGTTGACGCGAGAGCTAAAGGCTCTGGGGCGCGCGGAGGGGGCGACCATGTTCGTCGTCCTGCTCGCCGCGTGGCAGTTGCTCGTCGCGCGTTACAGCGGGCGTGAAGACGTTGTCACGGGGACGCCCGTGGCCGACCGCGACCGGGGCGAATTGGAAGGGCTCGTCGGGCTCTTCCTCAACACACTTGCGGTGCGCACGCGCGTGCCGCGCGGGGCGAGTTTCCGCGAGCTGCTGCGTGACGTGAAGGAGGCCGTGCTCGGGGCACACGCGCACCGCAAGGTGCCGTTTGAACGGCTCGTCGAAGAACTACATGGGGGTCGCGCGGCAGTGCACGCGCCGCTCTTCCAGTTGATGTTCGTGCTTCAGAACGCGCCCGAGCCGCGACTCGAACTGCCCGGTCTCGAAGTCCGCGTGGAGGAGGTGCACAACGGTTCGGTGAAGTTCGACCTCACGCTTTCGCTCCGCGAGGAGTCGGGCGCCCTGCGCGGCTCGCTCGAATACAACACCGACCTGTTCGAGCGAGCGACCGTTGCGCGCATGCTCGAACACTTCCGCAACCTGCTCGAAGCGGCGGTTCGCGAACCCGCGCGAAGTGTGTGTGGGCTGCCGCTGCTTAACGAATCGGAGCGACGCCGTCTGTTGCTCGAATGGAACAACGCCGCGCGCGTTGAAGCGCCGCGCCGCTCTCTTCACGAGCTGTTCGCGGAGCAGGTCCGACGGACGCCGGACGCCGTGGCCGTCGTCTCGGGCGAAGAGTCTGTAACGTACCGCGAGCTTGACGCGAAGGCCGCGCGCGTGGCGCGGCGTCTGCGTGAGATGAGGCTCGGCCCGGAGGCGCGCGTGGGCGTGTGCGCCGGTCGTTCGTTGGAGACGGTGGCGGCGCTGCTCGGCGTGCTGAAGGCGGGCGCGGCCTACGTGCCGCTCGACCCGAACCATCCGCCCGACCGTCTCTCCTTCATGCTCGAAGACGCGCGCGTCGCCGCGCTCCTGACGCGCAGCGAACTGACCGCGCGGCTGCCGTCGCACGACGCGCCGGTCATCCTTCTCGACTCCGACCTAAGCGGCCCGCACACGGATGACGCGGAGACTTTGCCCGCCGCCGTGACGGCCGACCAGACGGCCTACGTCATGTACACCTCCGGCACGACGGGGCGGCCCAAAGGCGTGTGTTGCAGCCACACAGGCGTCGTCAACCTTCTGTCGGACTGTGAGCGTCGGCGCCCGCTCGGGCCGGGCGACCGTTGCAGCTTCTGGACGAACACGATCTTCGACGTGTCCGTCTACGAAATATTCTCCGCGCTGCTCGGCGGCGCCGCCCTCTACGTCGTGCCCGAAGAGGTGCTGCCCGACGCGGCGCGCTTCATCGAATACCTGCGCTCGAACGAGATCACGAGCGCATACGTCCCGCCCTTCATGTTGCGCGAACTCGCGGCGTGGCTCGCGCGCGAAGGCAACACGTTGGACCTGCGCCGTCTGCTTGTCGGCGTCGAGCCGATTGCGGAACGGCTGCTCTGTTCAATCACACGTGACGTGCCGGGCCTGCTCGTCATCAACGGCTACGGCCCAACCGAAGCGGCCGTGTGCGCGACCCTCTACAACGTCCCGCCGGAGACCGCGAACGAAGGCAACGCCCCCATCGGCCGCCCCGTGCGGAACGCACGCATCTACATCCTCGACGAAGAATTAGAGCCCGTGCCGTTGGGTGTGCATGGCGAACTCTACGTCGGGGGCGCGGGCGTCGCGCGGGGTTACCTGAACAGGCCCGCGCTGACGGCGGAGAAGTTCATCCCCGACCCATACTCGACCGAGCCCGGCGCGCGCATGTACAGGACGGGCGACGTGACGAGGTACTTGCCGGGCGGCGACGTGGAGTTCGTCGGGCGGGCCGACCATCAGGTCAAGGTGCGCGGCGTCCGCGTCGAGCTTGAAGAGATCGAGGCCGTGCTCAAAAGTCACACGGCCGTCGTTGATGCCGTCGTCATCGCCGACGCCGGGCCGGGGGCCGAACACGTCCGCCTCCTGGCCTTCGTGCGAGTCGCGGACGTGGGCACGTTCGCCGCGCGGGAACTGCTCGAATACGTGCGCGGGCGCGTGCCGGACTACATGCTCCCCGCGCGGTTCGTGCCGCTGGCGAGCCTGCCGCTGACGCCGACGGGGAAGGTTGACCGGAAGGCCCTGGCGGCGATGAAAGTCGAGCGTCAGTCGCCCGCGTCCGCGACTGACGCGACGGCCACGACGCCGCACGAAGAGTTGCTCGCGGGCATCTGGGCCGAGGTGTTGTGTGCGGAACGTGTCGGCGTTGATGACAACTTTTTCGAACTCGGCGGTCACTCGCTTTTGGCGACGCAGGTTGTGTCGCGCGTGCGCGGCGCCTTCGGCGTCGAGCTACCCTTGCGTCGTCTGTTTGAAGCGCCGACGGTCGCGGAACTTGCCTCGGAGATTGATAAAGAGTTAAGCGGGGGCCGCGCGGACGAGTTGCCGCCGCTCACACGACACACGCCGCGCGGCGCGCACACGCCGCTCTCGTTCGCGCAGCAGCGCCTCTGGTTCCTGCAAAAGTTAGAGCCCAAAAGTCCCGCTTACAACATCGCGGCCGAGGTGCGTCTGAGCGGACGGCTCGACGTTGACGCGTTGGAGCGCGCACTCAACGCGGTCGTCCGCCGTCACGATTCTCTGCGGACGACCTTCGGCGTTGTTGACGAACAGCCTTCGCGAATCGTTGCTGCAAACACGGACTTCCGTCTCGCGTTGACGGACTTGAGCATGCGCCCCGAACGTGAGCGCGAGAGCGCGGCGGAGCGAGTCGTGGCGGAAGAGTCGCGACGACCCTTCGACCTGACAACCGATGCTCCTTTGCGCGTCGGTTTGCTGCGCCTCTCCACGACGGAGCATAGGCTCCTCCTGACGGTGCACCACGCCGTCGCCGACGGCTGGTCGGCGGGGCTCCTGTTGAGAGAGACGGCGGCGCTCTATAACGCGTTCACGCTTGGCTTGGCGTCGCCGCTGACGGAGTTGAAGATTCAATACGCGGACTTCGCGCGCTGGCAGCGCGAGTTGATGGAGGCCGGCGTGTTCGAGCGTCAGGCGGCTTACTGGCGGCGACAACTGCGCGCCGCGCCGTCCGTGCTGGCACTGCCCACCGACCGGCCGCGTCCGCGCGTACAGAGCCTGCGCGGGGCGACGCACGAGTTCGAGTTCGACAACGCGTTCGGCGCGGCCTTGAAAGAGTTGAGCCGCCGCGAGGGCGTGACGTTGTTCATGACGCTGCTCGCGGCCTTCCAGACCCTCCTCGCGCGCTACACGTCGCAGGCGGACATCCTCGTCGGCACGCCCGTCGCCGGACGCAACCGCGCCGAGACCGAAAGCGTGGTCGGCCTCTTCGTCAACACGCTCGTCATGCGCGGCGACCTCTCGGGCAACCCGCGCTTCGACGAACTGCTCCGGCGCGTGCGCGAGACGTGTCTCGAAGCCTACGCGAATCAGGACGTGCCGTTCGAGCGGGTGGTCGAAGACGCGCAGACGGATCGCCAGTTGAGCCACACGCCCCTGTTTCAGGTGATGTTCGTCTTGCAGAACGCGCCGGGCGGGGAGTTGTGTCTGGAAGGGCTCGATGCGGAGCTGCGCGCCGTCGGCACGGGGACGGCGAAGTTCGACCTGACGCTTTCGCTGACGGAAAGCGACGGCCGTCTGGCGGGAGTCCTTGAGTACAACACGGACCTCTTCGACGCCGCGACCGCCCGACGCATCGCACGTCATTACCGGACGTTGCTGAGTGGACTCGCGGCGCACCCCGAAGCTCGCATCGGTGACGCGCCGCTGCTTGAGCCGGAAGAGCGCAGTCAAACGCTCTCGGCGTGGAGCAACACCGACACGTCGCGCGAGTTCGCGGAGCCCGCGCTCGTTCATCAACTGTTCGAGCGACAGGCGTCGCGCACGCCGTCGCGCGTGGCCGTCGAGTCGGCCGAAGGCCGTCTGACTTATGCCGAACTGAACGCGCGGGCCAACCGCATCGCGCGCCATCTCCTGACGCTCGGCGTCGGCGCGGGCACGCTCGTCGGCGTGCTGATGGAGCGCACGCCGGAGATGGTCGCGGCGCTGCTCGGCGTGCTGAAGGCGGGCGCGGCCTACGTGCCGCTCGACGCGCAGTTCCCGCCGCGTCGGCTCGCCTACATGCTCGAAGACTCGGCCGCGCCGGTCCTGCTCACGGAGGAACGTTTCCGCGCCGCGCTCGCCGACACGCCCGCGCGCCTCGTCTATCTTGACGCGGAGCGCGAGACCATCGCACAACACAGCAACGACGAACTCGCGCGCGACGCGGATGAAGAGAGCCCCGCATACGTTATCTACACTTCCGGTTCCACTGGGAGACCGAAGGGCGTGGTCGTCCCGCACCGCGCCGTCGTCAACTTCCTCCGCGCGATGCGGCGCGAACCGGGTCTCGACGAAGCGGACACGCTCTTAGCCGTCACGACGCTCTCGTTCGACATCGCGGCGCTGGAAATCTTCCTGCCGCTCACGGTGGGCGCGCGCGTCCGTCTCGCGAGCCGCGAGGTCGCGTCGGACGCAACGCTGCTGGCGAAGACGCTCGCCGACGCGGGCGCGACCGTCATGCAGGCGACGCCCGCCACGTGGCGCATGCTGGTCGAGTCGGGCTGGCGCGAAGGCTCTGGCCTGAAGATGCTGTGCGGCGGCGAGGCGCTCCCGCGTGAGTTGGCGGATGAACTGTTGAGGCGCGGCCAGGAGGTCTGGAACCTGTACGGGCCGACCGAGACGGCCATCTGGTCTTCGGCGCTCAAACTCGAAGCGGCGGGCGGGGCCGTTCCCATCGGACGCCCCATCGCCAACACGCGACTGCGCGTGCTCGACGCGTCGATGAACCCCGTACCCGTCGGCGTCTACGGCGAACTCTACATCGGCGGTCGCGGGCTGGCGCACGGCTATTTGAACCGCCCCGCGCTGACGGCCGAACGCTTCGTCCCGGACCCTTTCGACGACGAACACGGCGCGCGGCTCTATCGCACAGGCGACCTCGTTCGACACCTCGACGGCGGGGCGTTGGAGTTCGCGGGGCGTCTCGACCAGCAGGTGAAGCTGCGCGGCTTCCGCATCGAGCTTGAAGAGATAGAGGCCGCCGTCAATCGACACGAATCCGTGCGCGAGGCGGTGGTCGTCGCGCGCGAGGTGGCGGCGGGCGACAGTCGTCTCGTCGCCTACGTCGTGTCCGAGGGCGGGGCGACGGACGCGGCCGAGTTGCGGCGGGCCTTGAAGGAGTTTCTGCCCGACTACATGCTGCCCTCTTCCTTCGTCTTCCTCGACGCGCTGCCGTTGACGCCGAACGGCAAGGTTGACCGCAAGGCACTGCCCGCGCCCGAAGAGTCTGAAGTTGCCGCGCGCGCACATACCTACGTCGCGCCGCGCGACGAGACCGAGGCGGCGCTGGCGGCAATCTGCGCGGGCCTGCTCGGTGTCGGGGAGGTTGGCATCAACGACAACTTCTTCGAGCTGGGCGGCCACTCGCTGTTGGCGATGCAGTTGATGACGAGGTTAAGGAGCGAGCTGTCAATCGAGATACCGCTCCGGCAGTTTTTTGAGAACCCGACGGTGGCGGGCCTGTCGGAGGCAATCGCGGGGGCGCGCGAGTCGGCGCCGGGGCCGCCGCTCGTCCGCGTCGAACGCGGCGATGCGTTGCCGCTCTCGTTCGCGCAGCAGCGGCTCTGGTTCATCAACCAGCTCGACCCTCAAAGCGCGGCCTACAACATGCCGACCGCCCTGCGGCTGAAGGGCCGGCTGCGGCGCGACGCGCTCGAAGAGGCTTTGAACGAGGTCGTCGGGCGGCACGAAATACTGCGCACCACCTACGCGATTAAAGACCGGCGGCCCGTGCAGGTCGTTCACCCGCCGTCGTCGGTCGGTTGGTCGTTCGTCGATTTGAGCGCGACGCCCGCCGACGAGCGCGACGCGCGCGCGCGTGAACTGGCCGCCGCCGAGGCGCGCAAGCCCTTCGACCTCGCACGCGGTCCCATCCTGCGCGCGAGCCTGATCCGACTCGCCGAAGACGAACACGTCGCCCTCTTCAACGTGCACCACATCGCCGCCGACGGTGGTTCGGGCGACCTCCTCCTGCGTGAGTTTTCCGAACTCTACGCGGCACGCGTGCGCGGCGTGCCGGCCAATCTTCCACCGCTCGCCGTGCAGTACGCAGACTTCGCCGCGTGGCAGAGGGAGTGGGTGCGCGGCGAGGTGCTGGAGAAGCAGTTGGAGTACTGGCGTCGTCAACTGAAGGGGGCCGCGCGCCTCACGCTTCCGACCGACCGGCCGCGCCCGCCACGCCAGAGTTTTCGCGGCGCGGCGGAGCCGTTCGCGCTCACCAGCGAGTCGGCCGAATCGCTCAGGCGCGCGAGCCGCCGCGAGGGCGTCACACTGTTCGTCGCGGTGCTCGCGGCCTACCAGACCCTTCTCGCGCGCCTCGCCGGGCAGGAGGACATTCTCGTCGGCACTTCGGTCGCCGCGCGCAACCGCCCTGAACTCGAAGACCTCATCGGCTTCTTCGCCAACACGGTCGTCGTCCGCACGGACCTCTCGGGCGAACCGAACTTCAGAGAACTGCTGCGACGCGTGCGCGAGTCAGTCGTTGGTGCCTACGCGCATCAGGACGCGCCTTTCGAGAAGGTGCTCGAAGCACTCGCCGTCGAACGTTCGGCCGCCTACAACCCGCTCTTTCAGGTCGGGCTCACGATGCAGGGCGGCGGAATTGACGAGTTGAGTCTGCCCGACCTTGAGGTCAGCCGCCTGACGACCTCGGTCGAGAACGAGAAGTTCGACCTGACACTGAGAGTGAGAGAGTCCGGCGGCGGGCTGACCGGTGAGATCGGCTACGCGACGGACCTCTTCGAGCGTGCGACCGTCCGGCGCATGGCCGACGAGCTGCAAAGCATCCTCGCGGCGATGGCCGACGGGGAGTTAATCACGGAGACGCGGCTTTAAAGAGACTCCTCCAAGCAACGCGTCAGCAGTCCGGCCAGCGCCTCCACGTTCGCGTCTGAGAGGATCGTGTAGTGGCCGCCGGGGACGTGGAAGACTCTCACACCCGCGCGCGCGATGTGACCCCAACCGAGTTGCGGGCCGTACGACACGCCGGCCGGGCGCTCGCTCGCCTCGAACAGAACGAGCGGCACGTCCGACTCCGGCGGCGTGTAGCGTTCGGAGGCGTGCAGGTTCGTCTTAAAGACCGCCAGCAGGCGGCGAATCTGCTCAAGGCCGATGTCGGGCGGGAGGACGTTTCTCAGCCGCGCCTGCTCGAAGAGGTAGCCGAGCCGCGCTTCCGGGTCGAACCGTCGGAGGTCCGCGAGCGTGATCTCTCGCGGCGCGGGCGTCGGGCCTAAGAGGTCCAAGAAGAAGCGGGCCAGCACCACGGCGTCGTCCTCCTCGGGCCGGCCGCGCGGCGGGACTATCGTGTCGAACAGCGCGAGCAACTCCACGCGCTCGCCCGCCTCGGTCAACTGCCGCGCCATCTCGTAGGCGACGAGCCCGCCCATCGACCAGCCGCCGAGCGCGTACGGCCCTTCCACCTGCGCCGCGCGCACTTCGACGAGATAACGGGCCGCCATCTCTTCGATGGTCGAAGGCGTCTCGGCGTCGCCGTCGAGGCCGAGCGATTGCAGTCCGTAGAAAGGCTGTTCCGTGCCGAGGCGGCGCGACAGTTCGACGTAACAGACGACGTTGCCGCCGCTCGGGTGCACGCAGAAGAAGGGGCGCTTCGAGCCGTGCGGCTGGACGGGCACGAGCGCGCGCGCGGGCGCGCGCGAAGGCTTGCGGCGCAGCGCGCGGGCCATGTTCTCAATCGTCCGCTCCTCGAAGACGCTCATGATATTGAGCGGGCGCCCCGTCGCCTTCTTTATCTTCGAGATGAGGCGCGTGGCGAGCAGCGAGTGTCCGCCCAACTCGAAAAAGTTGTCGCGCACGCCGATGCCCGACCTGCCTAAAACCTCTTCCCAGATTTGAACTAGTTGCAGTTCGAGATGGTCGCGCGGGTTGACCGGCGGCTCCCTGTGCGCGCCCTTCCGGCGCGTGACGTTGGAGAGCGCGTTGCGGTCAATCTTGCCGCTCGGCGTCAGCGGCATCGCGTCGAGGAAGACAACCTCCGCCGGCCTCATGTACTCGGGCAGACGCGCCTTGACGTGCTCCTGAAGCTCCGCCGCGTTGATGACGGAGCCCTGCGCGGCCGACACGTAAGCGGCCAACTCCTTCCCGCCCACAGGGCTTTCGCGCAGGATGACGGCGGCTTCGGCGACGCCCGCGAACGAGCGCAGAGTCGCTTCCACCTCACCCGGCTCGATGCGATAGCCGCGCAACTTCACCTGGTCGTCCAGTCGCCCGAGGAATTCGAACTCGCCGTCGAAGCGTCCGCGCGCCGCGTCGCCCGTCCTGTACATGCGTTGACCGGGCTCAATGCTGAACGGGTCCGGGACGAAACGCTCGGCCGTCAGCGCGGGCCGATTAACGTAGCCGCGCGCGAGCCCCGCCCCGCCGACGTACAACTCGCCCGCCACGCCGGCGGGGACGGGCTGCATGAAGCGGTCGAGGACGTAGGCGCGCGTGTTGGCGATGGGGTGCCCGATGGGCACGCCGCCACGACCGTCGATTGCGTGGGCGTTCTCGGCGTTGACTTCGTAGACGCAGCAGCCCACCGTGGCCTCCGTCGGGCCGTACTCGTTGATGACGCGCACGCCCGGCGCGGCCTCGCGCCACAGACGGACTTCGGCCGCGTGCAGCGCCTCGCCGCCGACGACGAGCGCGTGAGTCCGCCCGCCCGCCGCGCCCGCGCCGATTGTCTCGCGCAACAACTCAAGGTGCGCGGGCGTCAACTTCAGAAGGCTCCAACGACGCGCGCCGTCGGAGAGCGTGCCGACCAGCCCACGGACGGACTCTTCAACTATCGCCACGGCCTTCCCCGTGACGAGCGGCACGAAGAGGCTCGTCACGGACAGGTCGAAGCCGAGCGTCGAATGAAACACGGAGCCTTCGCCCTCGTCGGCCGCGTAGGCGCGCGCCGCCCACGTCACGTAGTTCGCCAACGCGCGTTGCTCGATCATCACGCCCTTGGGCCGACCCGTCGAGCCCGACGTGTAGATGACGTAGGCCAGGTTGTCGGACGCGACGACGGCCGTCACGACTTCATCCCTGCGGGGCGTAGGGGCATCGTCCTCAACGTCAATGCAGACCATGCGCGCGGTCGTTGGAGGGATTGAATTCAACAGACGTTCTTCCGTCAACAACACCTGCACGCCCGAGTCCTCAAGCATGAACGAGAGTCGCTCGCGCGGGAGCGCCGGGTCTAAAGGCACGTACGCGCCGCCGGCCTTCAGCACCCCGAGCAGCCCTATGACCAACTCGTGCGAACGGCCCAGACAGAGGCCGACGCGAACCTCCGGCCCGACACCGAGCGAGCGCAGGCGCAGGGCCAGCCTGTCGGCGCGCGAGTTAAGCTCGGCGTAGGTCACGCGTTGGTCTTCGAACTCGACGGCAACGGCGTCGGGCGTCCGCGCGGCCTGCCGCTCGATGAGTTGATGGACGCACGTGTCGCCTAACGAAGTATCGTCGGTGGCGTTCCAGCGTTCGGTCAGTTGCCGCCGTTCGTCCGCGTCGAGCAGCGGCAGGTCGCGGACGCGCTGCCGTGCGTCGGCGACGAAGGCGCGCAGGACGCGTTCGAAATGTCTGACGAACTGTTTGACGGTCGCGGCGTCGAACAGGTCCGTGTTGTATTCCACGCCGCCGCGCAAGTCCCCGTCCGCCGCCTCGACCATGGTCAGAAGGAGGTCGAACTTCGCCGTCGGCCAATCCGCCTCCAACATCGACAGCCTGAGCCCGGGCAGTTGCAAGGCTCCGCGCGGCGTGTTCTGAAGGACGAACACGGCCTGAAAGAAGGGCGTGTGACTGAGGTCGCGGTGGGTGCAGAAGTTCTCAACCAACTTCTCGAAGGGCACGTCCTGATGCGCGTAGGCTCCGAGACACGTCTCGCGCACGTCAGCGATTAACCCGGCGAGCGTGGCCTTGGGCTCGACCTTCGTGCGGAGCACCAACGCGTTGACGAAGTAACCTATCAGGGGCTCCACTTCGCGCCGCGTCCGGTTGGCGACCGAGGTGCCGACGACGATGTCCTCCTGGTCGGCGTAGCGTTGCAGCAGAGCCTTGAAGGCGGCCAGCGAGACCATGAAGAGGGTCGCGCCCTCGCGCCGTGCCAACCCCTGCAAGGCCGCGCCGAGCGCGGCGTCGAGCGTGAACCTCTCCGTCGCGCCGCTGTAAGTCTTGACGGCCGGGCGCGGCCGGTCAATCGGAAGCTGAAGCACGCCGCTCGCGCCCGCAAGTCGCTTCTGCCAGTACGTCAACTGGCGTTCGAGCACTTCGCCTTGCAACCACTCTCGCTGCCAGACCGAGTAGTCCGCGTATTGAACCGGCAACTCTTCGAGCGGCGAGCCGGCGCCCGAAGCGTATGCTTCGTAGAGCGCGGCGAACTCGTCGGCGAGCAAGCCCTGAGACCAGCCGTCCGTGACGATGTGGTGCGTCGTGAAGAGCAGGACGTGTTCTTCGTCGGCGAGGCGCAGCAGCGCGACGCGCAGGAGCGGCCCCTCGGCGAGGTCGAAGGGGCGCAGCGCCTCTTCAGTTGCGAGTCGTCGGGCCTCTGCCTCGCGCACGTCGGCGGCGAGGTGGACGAGGTCAACGAGCGGCACTTCGACGTGCAGCGATTCCGAGACGAGTTGAACGGGTTGGCCGGCGGGTGAGGGAAAGGTCGTGCGTAATGATTCGTGGCGGCGGACGATCTCGTTGACGGCGCGCGCGAGTGCGTTGGTGTCGAGTCGTCCTTCAAGGCGCAGCGCGGTCGGCACGTTGTAGGCGACGAGGCCGGGCGACGACTGGTCCATGAACCAGAGGCGCTGCTGCGCGAACGAGAGCGGCAGGGCTTCGCCGCGCGCGGCGGGGCGAAGCGGCGGCGCGTCAATGCCGGCACCCGCGCGGAGAGCCTCTTCGACCGCGCGCGCGAAGGCCGAGACCGTCGGCGACTCGAAGAGCGTGGTCAGCGGCAGCGCGACGCGGAAGATTTCGCCGACGCGCGTGACGGCCTGCGTGCCGCTCAGCGAGTGGCCGCCGAGGTCGAAGAAGTTGTCGTCGGCCCCGACCTCGCGGAGCCCTATCACGTCGGCCCAGACGCCCGCCACGACCTCTTCGACGGGCGTGCGCGGCGCGACGAAAGAACCGGCCCGCACACCCGGCGCGTCGTCCGGCTCGGGCAGCGCGCGGCGGTCAACCTTCCCGCTCGGCAGCAGCGGCCACGCGTCGAGCAGCACGAAGGCCGAAGGGACCATGTGCGACGGCAACTCCTGTTTGAGGCTGCGCTGAAGTTGTGCGGCCGAAGGGGGCGCGCCCGGCCCCGCGAGGACGTAGCCGATGAGACGCTTATCGCCGCGTCCGTCGTCCTTCGCCAGCACGACCGCGTCGCGCACGGACGTGCAACGCCTCAACGCGGCCTCTATCTCGCCGAGCTCGACGCGATGGCCCCTCAACTTCACCTGTTGGTCGATGCGGCCGAGGAATTCAAGCTCGCCGCCGGGGAGGTAACGCGCGAGGTCGCCCGTGCGATAGAGGCGCGCGCCCGGCTCGCGGCTGAAGGGGTCGGGGATGAACTTCTCCGCCGTCAGGCCGGGTCGCTTGAGGTAGCCGCGCGCCGGCCCCGCGCCGCCGATGTGCAGCTCGCCCGCGACGCCCACGGGGACGGGGTTCATGAAGCGGTCGAGGACGTAGATGGCCGTGTTGGCGATGGGGCGGCCGATGGGGACCGAGCGACGCTCGCCGCCTCGCACGCAGGCCCAGTGGGTCACGTCAACGGCGGCCTCGGTCGGGCCGTAGAGGTTGTAGAGCCCGACGCACGGCAGTCGTTCGTGGAAACGCTGTTGCAGTTCGTGCGTGAGGGCTTCGCCGCTACAGATGACGCGCCTGAGCGTGGGCGCGCGCGCCGGGTCGGCCTTCGGGAGAAAGACCTGCAACATCGAGGGGACGAAGTGGAGCGTCGTGACGCGCTCGGACTCAATCACGTCCGCGATGTAGTCAGCGTCCTTGTGCCCCTCGGGTTGCGCCAACACCAACCGCGCGCCGGCCAGCAGCGGCCAGAAGAACTCCCAGACCGACACGTCGAAGGTGTACGGCGTCTTCTGCAACACCACGTCGCCGCCGTCGAGCCGGTACTCGTCCTGCATCCAGAGCAGACGGTTGACGATGGCGGCGTGCGTGTTCATCGCGCCCTTGGGCCTGCCCGTCGAGCCCGATGTGTAGATGACGTAGGCGAGGCTCTCCCCCGCCGCCGCGTCGGGCAGGTTCGCGTCGCCCTCACGCTCCAGCCCCTTAACGTCGTCGAGGCAGACGACGTGCGCGCCGTGCGGCGGGACGTGTTCGAGCAGCCGTCGTTCTGTGAGCAGGACGGCCGGCCGCGCGTCGTCCAACATGAAGGCGAGGCGCGCGGGCGGGTAAGACGGGTCGAGCGGGACGTATGCCGCGCCGGCCTTGAGCGTGCCGAGCAGCGCGACGACCATGCCGACCGAACGCTCCAACAGCACCCCGACGAGAGACTCTCGGCCCGCGCCGAGCGCGCGCAGACGGCGCGCGAGTCGGTTGGCGCGACGGTTCAACTCTTCGTAGGTCAGACTCTCAAAATCGTCCGTGACGGCGACGGCCGAGGGCGTGCGCGCGACCTGTCGCTCGACGAGGCGGTGCAGCGACGGCTCCGCGTCGTAGGAGACGGACGTGTCGTTCCACTTCACCAACAACTGGTGCTCTTCGGCGCCGGTCAGCATGTTCAGTCCCGAGATGCGCGTGTCGGGGCCGTCTACGATGCTTTGCAGAAGAGTCTTGAAGTGAACGACCATGCGTTCGACGGTCGGCCGTTCAAAGAGGTCCGAGTCGTACTCAAGGGCGCCGCGCCACTCGTCTTCGTCGCCGCCGGAGATGCCGAGCAGCAGGTCGAACTTTGCCGAAGCGTTCCCCGATTCCATCAGAGAGAGTTCGAGCCCCGAGAGGCGCAGCGGCGGCGCGGGCTCGTTCTGCCAGGCGGCCATGACCTGGAAGACGGGCGCGTGGCTCAGGCTACGCTCCGGCCGCAACTCCTCGACGACCCGCTCGAAAGGCACCTCCTGGTGTGCGTACGCCGCGACGCACGCCTCCCGCACGCGGGCGAGCAACTCGACGAACGTGGGGTTGCCCGTGAGGTCTGAGCGCACGGCGAGCGTGTTGACGAAGAAGCCGATGAGCCCTTCGGTCTCGGCGCGCGTGCGGTTGGCGACCGGAGTGCCGACGACGATATCCTCCTGACCGCTGTAGCGAGACAGTAGGAGTTGGAAGGCGGCCAGGACGAGCATGAAGGGGGTGGCGCCGCGCGCGACCGCCAGTCGGCGCAGGCCGTCACTCAAGTCCGAGTCGAACGAGAAGGGTATGTGCGCGCCGGTGTGGCGTTGGACGGGCGGACGTGGGAAGTCGGTCGGCAGTTCAAGGAGCGGCGGCGCTCCTGCTAACTGTTGCTTCCAGTAAGAGAGTTCGGCGTCGAGCAGTGCGCCGCGCAGGTGTGTGCGCTGCCAGATGGTGTAGTCGGCGTATTGAACCGGCAGCTCCGCGAGGGGCGAGGGACGGCCGCCGCTGTATGCGTCATAGAGGGCGGAGAGTTCGCGCACCATGACGCCCAGCGACCAGCCGTCGCTGACAATGTGGTGCAGCGTCACGAGCAGGGCGTGCTCTGCTTCTGATAGTCGCAGGAGTCGGGCGCGCAGCAGCGGTCCCGTCGAGAGGTCGAAGGGCCGCCGCGCCTCTTCGGCCGCCAGCCGCCGCGCCTCGGTCTCTCTTTCGTCTGCGGGCAAGTCGGACAAGTCAACGACGGGTAAGGGGACGGACGAGGGAGGATGAATCAGTTGCTCGGGTTCTTCGCCGGAGCGCGCGAAGGTCGTGCGCAGCGTCTCGTGACGGCGCACCACTTCACTGAGCGCGGCGGCCAACGCGTCGGCGTCGAGCGCGCCGCGCAGGCGCAGCGCGAACGGCATGTTGTAGAACGAGTCGCCGGGGCGGAGTTGGTCTATGAACCAGAGACGGCGCTGCGCGTACGACAGCGGAAAGCGATTCGTGTCGCGCCCGAGCGCGGGGATGGTCTGTTCCGAGGGGCGCGTGCTCTCGCGCGCCAACAACTGTTCGAGCAGCTTTCGCCTTGCGGGCGACAGCGAGGCGATGCGTTCGTGGATGTCGCTCATGAATTTACACGGCGCCTTTAACCGTGCTCCTCGGCCGGGTCCGTCCCGAGCAGCGCCGCCACCTCCTCGTCCGACAGGTGTTCGAGCCGTTCGAGCAGCGCCGCGACGCGCTCCTCGCCCTCGCGCGCCAGCGGTTCCACGCTCGCGGCCAGCCCTTCCAACGTCGGTTTCTCGAAGAGGACGCGGACGCTGATCTCCACGCCGAGCGCGTGCCGGACGCGCGTGACGACCTGCGTGGCGAGCAGCGAGTGGCCGCCCAACTCGAAGAAGTTGTCGCGGACGCCGACCTGTTCGACGCCGAGCAACTCCTTCCAGATGCCGGCCAGCGTCTCCTCGACCTTCGTGCGCGGCGCGACGAAGACGTTGCGGCCCGCCGCGCTGCCGCGCGCCTCTTCGAGCGTCGGCAGCGCCGCATGGTTCACCTTGCCGTTCATCGTGAGGGGCAGTCGTTTGAGGTGGACGAAAAGGTTCGGCACCGTCTCTTTGATGACCTGCGTCAGCATGTGCTCGCGCAACTGCGCCACCTCAAGCTCCTGGCGCGAGGCGTAGTAGGCGACCATCACGCTGTGGCCGTGCTCGTCCCTGTGAACCAGCACGACGCTGTCCCTGACCTTCGGGTGCGTGTTGAGCGCGCCGCGAATTTCGTTCAGCTCGACGCGGTAGCCGTGGAACTTCACCTGCTCGTCTCTGCGGCCGAGGAACCCGACCTCGCCCGAGGGCAGCCAGCGCGCGAGGTCGCCGCTGCGATACATGCGCTCGCCGGGCTCGAACGGGTTGGCGACGAAACGCTCGGCGGTCAACTCTTCACGGTTCAGATAACCGCGCGCGAGCCCCGCGCCGGCAATGTACAACTCGCCGACCACGTTCTCGGCGCAGAGGTTCAAACGCCCGTCGAGCACGTAGATTTGGACGTTGGCGGCCGGCCGGCCGATGGGCACCTGGCGGCGCGTGTCGCGCGCGGGGTCGAAGCGGTAGAGCATGCAGCCGACGGTCGCCTCGGTCGGGCCGTACTCGTTATAAATCTCCACGCCGCCGCCGAAGCTCTCGAAGACTTCGCGCGCCAGCGCGGTCTCTAAAGCCTCGCCGCCGACGACGAGCCGCCGCACGCGCGAGCCGCTGTTGTCCGCACCCTTGATTAAAGAGAGATGGCTCGGCGTGAGCTTGAGCACGTCCACCTCGCCGCCCGCGATGATGGCCGCGACGGGCGACTCGTACTCGTCCGGGCGGTAGATGACGACGCGGTTGCCCGTGATGAGCGGCGTGAAGACGGAGGTCACGGTCAGGTCGAACGAGAGTGAAGAGTAGAGCGCGAAGGATGACTCGGCGCCGCCGACGTAAACGTCCTTCGACCAACAGACGTAGTTGACCAGGGCACGGTGCTGAATCTCGACGCCCTTCGGCAGACCCGTCGAGCCCGAGGTGTAGATGACGTAGGCCACGTCGTCGGGCTCGGCCGAGCGCGGCGGCGCCTCCGCGCTCTCGTTGCTGAGCGGAACGCGTAACGCGTCAAGGCAGATTAACTCGACGCCCTCCGTCGCCGGCAGTCTCTCTTTCAAAGCCTCCTGCGTGAGCGTGAGTCGGATGCGCGCGTCCTCCAACATGAAGGCGAGGCGCGCGGTCGGGTGCTCTGGGTCGAACGGCACGTACGCGCCGCCTGCCTTGAGCACGGCGAGCAGCGCCACGACGGCTTCAATCGAGTGTGCGAGGTAGAGGCCGACGCGGACGCCGGGCCGGACGCCCTTCCCGCGCAGGTAGTGCGCGAGCCGGTTGGCGCGCCGTTCGAGGTCGGCGTAAGTGACCGTTTCGCCTTCGAAGAACAACGCCACGGCGTCGGGCGTGCGCGCCGCCTGCTCTTCTATCAATTCGTGAATGCACTTGTCGCGTGGGTACTCGCGCCGCGTCAGGTTGCGCCCGACGGCCAACTCCGCGCGCTCGTCCTCGCGCAACATGGGCAGGGCCGAGATCGGCCGCGCGTCGTCGGCGATGACCTCTTCGAGCAGCGCGCGGAAGTGGCCGACCATGCGCTCGACGCTCGCCGCCTCGAACAGTTCGAGGTCGTAGCCGAAGCCCCCGCCGATGTTTCCGCCGGAATCCTGTAGCGTCAAAAGCAGGTCGAACTTCGTCGTCACCACCTGCGTCTCGACCGGAGAGAGTTCCAGCCCGCGTAGCGAGAGGTGCGGCGCGCCCGCGCTCTGCCAGGCAGCCATGACCTGGAAGATGGGCGCGTGGCTCAGGCTCCGCTGCGGCTCGACCGCCTCCACCACCTTCTCGAACGGAGCCTCCTGATGCGCGTACGCCCCGACGCACGCCTCCCGCACACGGCTGAGTAACTCGACGAACGTCGGGTCGCCCGCGAGGTCCGCGCGCACGGCGAGCGTGTTGACGAAGAAGCCGATCAAGGGCTCGACCTCCGCCCGCGTGCGGTTGGCGACCGGAGTGCCGACGACGATGTCGTCCTGCCCGCTGTAGCGCGAGAGCAGGAGTTGGAACGCGGCCAGCACGAGCATGAAGGGTGTGACGCCGCGCGCCACTGCGAGGCGGCGCAACGCGGCGCTCAACTCCGTGCCGAGCGCGAAGGGGAGGTGCGCGCCGGTGTGACGTTGGACGGGCGGGCGTGGGAAGTCGGTCGGCAACTCAAGGAGCGGCGGCGCCCCGGCGAGGCGCTGCGTCCAGTAGGCGAGTTCAACGTCGAGCTTGCGGCCGGCGAGCCAGCCGCGCTGCCAGACGGCGTAGTCGGCGTATTGAACCGGCAACTCTTCGAGCGGCGATGAGTCGCCACGCGCGAACGCGTCGTAGAGCGCGGCGACTTCGTTGACGAGCACACTGAGAGACCAGCCGTCAGTAACGATGTGATGCATCGTCATGAGCAGGACGTGCTCTTCTTCTAAGAGTCGCAGCAGCGATGCGCGCAGCAGCGGTCCCGCCGCGAGGTCGAACGGGCGAGACGCCTCCTCCTGCGCCAGCCGCCGCGCTTCAATCTCTCTCACGTCTGCGGGCAAGTCGGACAAGTCGGTCAGCGGGAGAGGGACGGGCGCGGGCGTGTGGATGACTTGCTCGGGCTCGCCGCCGGACTGCGCGAAGGTCGTGCGCAAAGTCTCGTGACGACGCACCACTTCACTGAGCGCGTCGGCCAGCGCGTGGGCGTCGAGCGCGCCGCGCAGGCGCAGCGCGAACGGCATGTTGTAGAAGGGGTCGCGCGGGCGGAGTTGATCTACAAACCAGAGACGCCGCTGTGCGTAAGACAGCGAAATCGGTTCGTCGCGCGAGACGTTGACGAGCGGCGGCAGGTCCGTGTAACTCCCCGCGCGCAACTGTGCCTCGACGAAGGCGCGCAACCGCGAGACGGTCGGCTCGGCGAATATCTGTCGGACGGGCACCTCGACCCTGAAAGTTTTTCTGACGCGCGACACCAGTTGTGTCGCCAGCAGCGAGTGGCCGCCCAACTCGAAGAAGTTGTCTTCAAGGCCCACACGCTCGACCCCGAGAATCTCCTTCCACATCCCCGTCAACGCCTCTTCGATTGGCGAGCGCGGACTGGTGCGCGTCCGCTCGTCGGCCAGGGCAGACTCGTCCGGCGCGGGCAGCGCCTTCCTGTTGACCTTCCCGCTCGGCGTCAGCGGCATCTCGTCGAGCAGAACGAAACCTGTGGGCACCATGTGCTCCGGCAGACGTTCGCGCAGGTGTGCGCGCAACTCGCCCGCTGTGGGCGACGCGCCCTTCTGCGGCGTGGCGTATGCCGTCAGGCGTCTGTTGCCCGTGCCGTCGTCATAGAGAAGCACGGCGCACTCGCGCACGGACGGATGTGAACTGAGCGCGGCTTCGACCTCGCCCAACTCGACGCGGAAGCCGCGCACCTTCACCTGGTCGTCGGCGCGGCCCAGGAATTCCAGCACCCCGTCGGCGCGGAAGCGCGCGCGGTCGCCCGTGCGGTAGAGGCGCGCGCCCGGCGTCGTACTGAAGGGGTCGGGGATGAACTTCTCCGCCGTCAGCGCGGGGCGGTTCAGGTAGCCGCGCGCCAGCACGTCGCCGCCGATATGCAGTTCGCCGATGACGCCCGTGGGCACGGGACGCAGGCGCGCGTCGAGCACGTAGACACGTGAGTTCGTGACGGGCCGTCCGATGGGCGGCAGCAACTCCCACTCGCCGGGGCTCCCGCTCAGCCGGTGCGAAGTCACGACGTGACTCTCCATCGGCCCGTACTGATTCTCAAGGACGCACCCTTCGAGCCGCTGCAAAAGGGACGCGAGCGGCCGTGTGATTTTCAACTGCTCGCCGGCTGTGATGACCTCGCGCAAGGACGCGGGCGCGGCCTCGTCGGGCTCGGCCGCCTCGGCCAGGTTTTGCAGTGCGACGAACGGCAGGAAGAGTCTTTCGACCCGCTCGCCGACGAGCGTGCGCCAGAGCCGCGCCGCGTCGCGCCGGGTCTCCTCGTCGGTCAGCACGAGCGTCGCGCCGGCAGACCACGACAGGAAGATTTCCTGAAATGAAACGTCGAAGCTCAGCGAAGTGAACTGTAGAGTCCTCGGCGCGCGCGGGCGCGACGCGTCGCCCAACTGCCAGCGCAAAAGGCTGACGAGTGGGCGGTGCGTCATGGCGACTCCCTTCGGCCCGCCGGTGGAGCCGGAGGTGTACATCACGTAGGCGAGGTTGTCCGCGTGGTTGATAGAGGCAGGGTTGTCTTCGGCGTGACGCTCGATGAGTTGACGCTCGTCTTCCGAATCGAGGAGGACCGGACGGACCCTTTGTTCCGGCAGCCGCGCGACCAGTTCGCTCTGCGTTAAAAGAATCCGCGCGCGCGCGTCGTCGAGCATGAGCCGCAGGCGCTCGACCGGGTAGGCGGGGTCTAAGGGCAGGTAGGCGCCGCCGGCCTTGAGGATGCCGAGCAGCGCGACGAGCATCTCCGTTGAGCGGTTGAGCATGAGGCCGACGATCACGTCGGGGCCGACGCCGAGCGCGCGCAGGTGATGTGCGAGCCGGTTGGCGCGCGCGTTGAGTTCGCCGTAGGTGAGGCGCTCTTGACCAAAGACGACGGCCACGGCGTCGGGCGTGCGCGCGGCCTGTTGCTCGAAGAGTTGTTGGAGACGGTCGTCGCTCCTGTCGGAGTCGCTTGAACGGCTCCAACGCTCGGTCAGTTGACGCGCCTCGTCCGCGCCGAGCAGGGGCAACTCGCTGATGGGGCGGTGCGGGGCGGCGACGATGCTTTCGAGCAGGTTCTTGAAGTGGCCGACCATGCGCTCGGCGGTCGTCGCCTCGAATAGCTCGTCCGAATATTCGAGAGTGCCGCTGATGTTCCCTTCCGAATCCTGCATCGCGAGGAGCAGGTCGAACTTCGCAATCCCGACCTCTTTCCTGAACGGCGCCACTTCAAGGTCACGGAGCGAGAGGCGGGACGCGGGCGCGGTCTGCCAGGCGAACATGACCTGGAAAACCGGGTCATGGCTCAGATTCCGCTCAGGCTCGACCGCCTCCACCACCCGCTCGAAAGGCACCTCCTGGTGCGCGTAGGCCGCGACGCACGCCTCCCGCACGCGGGCGAGCAACTCGACGAAACTCGGGTCGCCCGCGAGGTCTGAGCGCACGGCGAGCGTGTTGACGAAGAAGCCGATCAACCCTTCGGTCTCGGCGCGCGTGCGGTTGGCGACCGGAGTTCCGACGACGACATCCTCCTGACCGCTGTACTTAGAGAGCAGGAGTTGGAAGGCGGCTAGGACGAGCATGAAGGGGGTGACGCCGCGCGCGACCGCCAGTCGCCGAAGTCCCGCACTCAACTCAGCCCCGAGCGCGAAGGGAAGATGCGCGCCGGTGTGGCGTTGGACGGGCGGGCGTGGGAAGTCGGTCGGCAGCTCAAGGAGCGGCGGCGCTCCTGCTAACTGTTGCTTCCAGTAAGCGAGTTCGGCATCGAGCAGTGCGCCGCGCAGGTGTGTGCGCTGCCAGATGGTGTAGTCGGCGTATTGGACCGGCAACTCCGCGAGCGGCGAGGGGCGTCCCTTGCTGTAAGCATCGTAGAGCGCGGCGACCTCTTTGACGAGCACTTCCAGCGACCAGCCGTCGGAGATGACGTGGTGCGTCGTGAAGAGCAGGACGTGCTCTGCTTCTGAGAGTCGCAACAGCGATGCGCGCAGTAGCGGACCTGTCGAGAGGTCGAAGGGCCGCCGCGCTTCCTCGGCCGCCAGCCGCCGCGCCTCGGTCTCTCTCACATCTGCGGGCAAGTCGGACAGGTCAACGACGGACAGGGGGACGGGCGAGGGAGGATGAATCAGTTGCTCGGGCTCTTCGCCGGAGCGCGCGAAGGTCGTGCGCAGCGTCTCGTGGCGGCGCACCACCTCAGTGAGCGCGGAGCGGAGCGCGTGCAGGTCGAGCCGGCCTTTCAGCAGAAGCGAGAGCGGCTGATTGTAGAGGGCCGTGCCCGGTTGCAGTTGGTCTATGAACCAGAGACGGCGCTGCGCGTAGGAGCAGGGGAAGGCGTAGACGGCTTCGCCCTCCGCGCCGTTCGCGGCTCCCTCGGTGTCGATGTTGGAATCGGTTGTTGACATCTGACGTGTCGTGCGGCCTCGAATCTTTAACGCTCGTCCGCCGACGAATCTTTCACGCGGTATGCCTGCCGCGCGACGGGCACGATTCTCGACGTGTCCGTCTCGGCGCCGCTTCGCTGTAACTCTTCGACGGCGGCCGCCAGGCCCGCGAGCGTCGGCTTGTCGAAGACGTACTGCACGGGGATGTCGAGACGCAGGATTTCGCGCGCGTGCACGACGAAGCGCGTGGCGAGCAGCGAGTGGCCGCCGATCTCGAAGAAGTTGTCGCCCGTGCCGATGCGTTCGACGCCGGTCAACTCCGACCAGATTTCGGCCAGCAGTTTTTCGACCGCCGTGCGCGGCGCGACGAACCCGCCATCCGCCTTCGGTCTTTCAACAGACGGCGCGGGCAGCGCGCGCCGGTCAACTTTCCCGCTGCTCGTGAGCGGCATCTCCTGAAGCGCGACGAAGGCCGAGGGCAGCATGTACTCGGGCAGACGTTCTTTCAGGAAGTCGCGCAGGGCGTCGGTCGTCACCAGCGTCTTCTGCAACGCGAGGCCGGGCTCGACGGCGCGCGCCTCACGTTCACGTCGCTCCCTCTCCGCGCGCGTGTAGCGCGTCGCGTAGAGCTGGTGGACCTCCGTGCCCTTCAGGAACTCTTCCTGCCTGGACGTGACTTCGAAGCCCTGACGTTCGAGCAGACCCGTCAGCTCACGGAGGCGGCCGTCGAGGTCGTGGACTTCGACGACGACCTGCATGATCTTCTTCCAGTCCTCCTCTTCTATCCCGAGCAGCACGTCGCGCTCGGCCTTCTCCACGTCCACCTTCAAAAGGTCCACGCGCGAGACGTTCTCGTCGCGCAGCACTTCGGAGAGCGTCCGCAGTTCGCGCTCGAAGGTCTCGGACGCGAACCGACCGGCCGACAACTCGTCGGCGAACTCACCCATCAGCGCGTCGCGGTTCGAGAGGTGACGGCGCATGAGTCGCGCGTCCTCTTCGGCGTCGGCGTACGCGCCCGACATGCCGGAGACGCCGGGGTAGAAGGTGAGCGTCGCCGTCCGCCCGCGGTCGGAGAGGCCGAAGTTGAAGAGCTTGACGTTGAGGTCGTAGAGCGCGACGTTGGCGCGCAGCTTCTCGTAGATGGGCGGCACCGGCTCGAAGGCGTAGACGCGCGCGCCGGGGCAGCGGCCCGCGACGAAGAGCGTGAACATGCCGAGGTTCGCGCCCACGTCGAAGACGCAATCGCCGTCGTTGACGCTGATGCCGTGTCGGAAGTAGTCCTGCTCCTCGAAGATTTCGCGGTAGAGCACGTCGGTGTCGTTCTTGCTGAGGTGCGCGACGCGCAGGCCGTTCGGCAGACGGTACAACTCAGCGTCGGTGATGAAGAACGAGCGCCGAGGGTCCGGCACGACGTAGGCGACGAGCCGGCGCGGCCCCCGCGACTCGTCGCGCGTCAGCACGACGGCCTCGCCGACGGCCGGGTGTCGCGTCAGCGCCGCCTCGATCTCGCCCGGCTCGATGCGGTAGCCGTTCAGCTTCACCTGGTTGTCGATGCGGCCCAGGAACTCTATCTCGCCTTCGGCCATGTAGCGCACACGGTCGCCCGTGCGGTAGAGGCGCGCGCCCGGCGCTGCGGAGAACGGGTCGGGGATGAAGCGGTCGGCCGTCAGCGCGGGGCGGCCCGCGTAGCCGCGCGCGAGCCCCGCGCCGCCGACATACAACTCGCCCGCCACGCCGAGCGGCACGGGCTGCATGAAGCGGTTGAGGACGTAGACGCGCGTGTTCAGAATCGGCCGTCCGATGGGCACCGTATGACGGTCGTTAGGTTCGTACTCGTGCGCGGTGGCGCAGACGGTCGTCTCGGTCGGCCCGTAACCGTTGATAAAGCGACGGCCCGGCGCAAGGCGCGCGGCCACCTCGGGCGGGCACGCCTCGCCCGCCACCATCAGCTCTTTCAGGTGCGGGAACTCTTCGCCGCCGGACGCCGCGACGACCGACGTGGGCAACACCGCGTGTGTGATTTCATGTTCGCGCATCAACGCGGGCAGGTCGGCGGCCGACAGCGACGAGTCGCGCGGGGCGAGGTAGAGCGCCGCGCCCGAAAGGAGCGAGATGACGATGTCCATCACCGAGGCGTCGAAGGTGAAAGAGGCGAACTGGACGACGCGGCTGTCGGGTCCGAGGTTGAAGACGCGCTCGCACGCGGCGAAGAGATTGGTGACGCCGCCGTGCCTGACCATGACCCCTTTCGGCGTGCCCGTCGAGCCCGACGTGTAGATGACGTATGCGAGGTTGTCGGGCGTCGTCCCCGCGTCAAGATTATCTGACGACGCGCCTTCGGCCTCGTCCCACCCGTCGTCGAAGGAGACGACCGGGCCGGCGAAGCTCGGCAGACGTTCGAGCAGCACCCCCTCCGTCAAAAGGACGGCCGCGCCCGCGTCGTCGAGCATGAAGGCGAGGCGTTCGACGGGGTAGGCAGGGTCAAGCGGCAAGTAGGCGCCGCCGGTCTTGAGCACGCCGAGCAAAGCGACGAGCATGCGAGGGGAGCGGTTGAGCATCAGGCCGACTACCACGTCGGGGCCGACGCCGAGCGAGCGCAGGTGATGGGCCAGACGGTTAGAGCGCGCGTTCAACTCACTGTAGGTGAGGCGCTCGTCGTTGAAGGCGACGGCCACGGCGTCGGGCGTGCGCGCGGCCTGTTGCTCGAAGAGTTCGTGGAGACAATTCTCGGTCGTTTGAGTTGAAGAGGTATCGTTCCATTCAACGAGCAGTTGCCGCCGCTCGCCGTCGCTCAGCATGTTCAGTTGCGACACGCGCCCGTGGGGCTCCGCGACGATGCTTTCGAGCAGGTTGATGAAGTGGCCGGCCATGCGCTCGACGGTCGCCGCGTCGAACAGCTCCGCGTCGTATTCCAGCAGACCCTCGATCTCCTCGCCCGCTTCGCGCATCGCCAGCACCACGTCGAATCTCGACGCGAGGCTCCGCGTCTCAAGCGGGGTCGCTTCGACGCCGGGCAGATGCAGCCGCTCCGCGTGTGCGTTCTGGAGGACGAAGACGGCCTGAAACAGGGGCGTGTGGGTCAGACTTCTTTCGGGCTCCAACTCTTCGACCAGTTTCTCGAATGGCAACTCCTGATGCTCGAACGCGCGGAGGCTCACTTCGCGCACGCGCCCGAGCAGTTCGGCGAATGAAGGGTCGCCCGCGAGGGGCGTGCGCAGCGCGAGCATGTTGACGAAGAAGCCGACGAGACCTTCCGTCTCTTTGCGGTTGCGGTTCGCCACGTCGGTGCCGACGACGATCTCCTCCTGGTTGCTGTAGCGCATGAGCAGCACCTTGTAGGCCGCCAGCAGCAGCATGAAGAGCGTCACGCCGTTCTCCCTGCCCAACTCCCTGAGCCGGCGGCCCAACTCGGCGCCGACGTTGAAAGTGACTTGCGCGCCCTCGTGCCGACGCGGCGCCGTGCGCGGCCGGTCGGTCGGCAGTTCGAGCAGCGGCGGCGCGTCGCGCAGCTCTTCGCGCCAGAAGGCGAGCAGCCCTTCGAGCCGTTCCGGCGTGAGCCATTCGCGCTGCCAGACCGCGTAGTCCGCGTACTGAATCGGCGGCTCCGCGAGCGGCACGGGGCGGCCCGCCGCGAAGGCCGCGTAGAGCGCCGACACCTCGCGGATGAGGACGCCGATTGACCAGCCGTCGGCGGCGATGTGGTGCATCGTGAAGAGCAGCACGTGTTCGCCTGCGGAGAGTCGGAGGAGCAGCGCGCGCAGCGGCGGCTCGGCGCCGAGGTCGAAGGGTCGCCGCGCCTCCGCGTCGGCCGTGCTGCGGAGTCGCGCCTCGCGCTCGGACGGTTCGAGTCCGCTCAGGTCAACGACCGGCAGGTCGAAAGTCTCGGCGGGGCGGATGACCTGCACGGGCTCCTGCCCGCGCACCTCGAAGGTGGTGCGCAAGACTTCGTGCCGGCGAACGATTTCGTTGAAGGTCTCGCCGAGCGCCGCGACGTTGAGCGGGCCGCGCAGGCGGAGCGCGACGGGCTGGTTGTAGAGGTGACTGTTCGGTTGAAGCTGCTCGATGAACCAGAGGCGCTGCTGCGCGTAGGAGAGCGGCAAGCCCGCGCCCGCCTCACGCGTGACGCGCCTGACGGCGACCGCTTCCGTCCGCGTCTCGTCGTTGCTGTGTGGTCCGATTATGTAGCCGAGCCGCGCGGCCAGCTCGCGCGTCGGACGGCCGAGAGAGTCTTCCGTCTCGGCCGTCTTCCAACGCTCGGCCGCGCCGGCATCAATCTTCGAGTGGCGTAAGAACTTCACGTCGCCGAGCATGCGCGAGGCTTCGTAGAGCCCGTCCGTCATGCGGCTCTTCCGGTCGTCGTAGGGGCGCAGCATGCCGGGCTGAAGTTCGACGCCGAGGAAGCGACAGAGGTCTTCGAGAACTTCCGAAGGTCGCCCGACGAGGTCTTCGAACCTGACGCGGTGCTGGCGCTCCTCCGGGATGCGTGCGAGGTGTTCGAGTATGTTCTGGTTGCTCACGATCCAGACGAGTTCGGCCAGCTCGCGCGGCGTGAAGGGCTGCTCGTACCTGAAGAACAGCTCGCCCTTGTTCTCCATGAACGAGGGAATCATGGCGGACGGGTGGCGCAGGAGGTGTATGTAGAGCGGCCGGTCGAAGTCCTCTTCGGCCCGTTGCAGAACCGACGCGTCGAGCGAGTAAGCGGGCGTCTTGTCCACGAGCCGGCGCGCGCCGAGCCAGTCCTGCATCGCGCGGTAGAACTGTTTGGTCGTGAGCCGCTGCTCCTCGAAGCCGCGCATGATCTCCTTCGCCTCGTCGGCGTCGCGGCCCTTCAACTCCATGACGGCGCGGACGGTCCCTTCGAGCCAGAAGCTTGCGGCGCCGGTGAAGGCCGACCGGCGCTCTTCGAGCGTGTTGAAGCCGAGGAGTTCCAACTCGGGCGGCGCGAAGAGTTGCGTGTGCCCGGCCAGCATCACGCGCAGCAGCGTCGAGCCGCAGCGCGGCGGCGAGAGAATGAAGACGGCCTGCGGATTCTTTGCGCCGTCGTCTGCAAGGGGTCGCGGCGGGAGCGGCTTGATGATGCGCCGCATCAACGCGACCTTCGACTCGTCAACGCCCTCCGATTCGTCAACGCCGGCCTCGCGCGCGTGTTCAACCGTCGGCTCGTCGCGCACGACTCGCGCCAGCGCCTCGGCGTGGTGTTCTTTGAGGTACGCGGCGAAGGCGGCGACGGTCGGCGCGCTGAAGATGGCGATGACCTGCACGACTTCGTCGAGCGTCTCCTGTAGGCGGTTGACGAAGATGGCGCCCTCAATCGAGTCGCCGCCGAGCTCGAAGAAGTGGTCGTCGGCGCCGACCGCTTCGACGCCCAGGGACTCGCGCCACATGTCGCTGACGAACTGTTCAGCGGCGTCGCGCGGCGGCACGTACTCCTTCCCGCGCGGGCGACCGGCGTCGGGCGCGGGCAGCGCGGCGCGGTCAACTTTGCCCGCGGGCGTGAGCGGCAGCTCGTCGAGCGTGACGAAGACGTGCGGCAGCATGTACTCGGGCAGGCGCTCTTGCAGGTGCCCGCGAAGTTGTTCGACGCCGGGCGCGTCGCCGTCGCGCGGCGTCACGTAGGCGACGAGGCGCGTCGCACCGGTCTCGTCCTCGCGCGCGACGACGGCCGCCTCCCTGACCGAGCGGTGCGAGGCCAGCGCCTCTTCAATCTCGGCCGGCTCGATGCGGTAGCCACGGATTTTAAGTTGACGGTCGAGGCGGCCGACGAACTCGATCTCGCCGTCGGCGAGGACGCGCGCGGCGTCGCCCGTGCGATAGAGACGCGCGCCGGGCACTGCGGAGAAGGGGTCCGGGATGAAGCGGTCGGCCGTGAGCGCCGGCCGGTTGACGTAGCCGCGCGCGAGTCCCGCGCCGCCGACGTACAACTCGCCCGCCACGCCGAACGGTGGAGGGTTCATGTGACTGTCTAAGACCCACATCTGAACGTTCGGGATGGCGCGTCCGATGTGAGGCTTGCGCCCGTGGTCGGAACACTCCGCGACGCTCGCCCAGACGGTCGTCTCGGTCGGGCCGTACGCGTTGAAGAAGCGCCGGCCCGGCGCCCAACGCCTGACGAGTTCGGCGCGCACCTCCTCACCGGCGGCGACGATAACCTGTAGGCGCGGCAGCGCGGCGTCGGGCAGCGCAGACAGAGCGGAGGGCGGCAGCGTCGCGTGCGTGACGGCGTGCTCCGAGAGTGTTTTTAAGAGCGAGTCGCCCGGCAGCAACTCTTCGCGCCGCGCGACGCACAGCGACGCGCCAGCGGCGAAGCTCATCACGATCTCGAAGATGGAGGCGTCGAAACTGATCGAGGCGAACTGAAGGACGCGGCTCTCTTCGCCCGCGCCGAAGGCGAGCCCTTGCGCGCGCGCCATGTTGAGCAGGCCGCGATGTGCGACGGCGACGCCCTTGGGCGTGCCCGTCGAGCCTGACGTGTAGATGACGTACGCGAGGTTGTCAGTCGTCGCCATCGGCTCGGGGTTGTCCGCTGGCTCGGCATCAATCGTGTCGCGGTCGTCGCCGTCGAGACTGACGACGTGCACTGCCGAACTCGGGAGTTGTTCGAGCAACGCCTCCTCCGTGACGACGAGCGACGCGCCCGCGTCGTCGAGCATGAAGGCGAGGCGTTCGACGGGATAAGCAGGGTCCAAGGGCAGGTAAGCGCCGCCGGCCTTGAGGATGCCGAGCAGCGCGACGAGCATCTCCGTCGAGCGGTTGAGCATGAGGCCGACGATCACGTCGGGGCCGACGCCGAGCGAGCGCAGGTGATGTGCGAGTCGGTTGGCGCGCGCGTTGAGTTCGTCGTAGGTGACGCGCTCGCCCTCGAAGATGATGGCCACGGCGTCGGGCCTGCGCGCGGCCTGCCGCTCGAACAACTCTTGAACACACTCCCGCGTTTCGCGCGCCGAGTCCTGCGTGATGACTAGCTCTTCATTCATGGGATGCCTTCCGGGGATGACAATGAGCCGGGGGGAGATAAAGGTTAGACGGGGCTTGAGCGGGAGGGGCGGCGTGCCGCCGGGCCGCTACCAGTCTTTCGCCTGCGAGACGAGGGTGTCCATGCACTCGCGCTGCACGCGCTGCCGCACCTGCTCGGGGACGGAGGCGATTTCGAGCCGCAGCAGACGGTTGGCCTGCGTCATGAACGTCTTGAAGCGGTCGAGCGTGATGCCCCGGCCCATGAGGTAGGGGACGATCCAGAAGTCGAACGACCATTGCGGCAGCCATTGCGATTCCTCGACGGTGAGGAACATCCGGTCGATGTGGTCCATCGCTTCGAGGCTGTCCATCGTGGCGTGCTCCCAGATGAAGCCCTCGCCGGTGATGTCGAACTTCTCGCGCTGATTCTGAATCGGCGTGCCCGGCTCGCAGTACCACATCTGCGAGCGGTAGTAGTCGGGGCGCGTCTCGCGGATGAAATCGACGGTCTCGCGCACGGTCTCTTCGGTCTCGCCGGGGAAACCCGTGATGAACGAGCCGAAGGTCATGATGCCGGAGCGGCGCAGCCACTCGATGCCCTTCGCGTACTTCTCGATGGTGGCGGCCTTGTTCATGTTCTCAAGAATGCGCGGCGAGCCGGACTCGATGCCGAGGAAGACGCCCTTGCAACCGCTCTCGGCCATCAGCTCGACGGCCTCCTCGTCCGAGTTGCTGCAACGGAAATAGGAGAACCAGTTGAACGGGTACTTCTTCTTAATCATCAACCGGCAGATGTCCTTGAAGCGCGGGAAGGGGACGTTGAAGGTGTCGTCGATGAAGACGACGTTCCGCACGTCGCCGAGCGCGTGCATCGTGTCGAGTTCGCGCTCGATGATGTCGAGGCTGGTGAGCGAGAGCGCGCCCGCGCGCGTCGGGAAGTTGCAGAAGGAGCATTTGAAGGCGCAACTGCGCGCGGTGCGCGTCTGGAGCGTGCGGCCGAGCGGCTCGTCGCGAAAGCCGAGCCAGTCGATGTAGTTCTCGTCGAGCGAGTTGTTCTCGGGCCGCGCGGGCGTGCGTTGGAGCCGCCCGTCGCCTTCGTCGTAGATGATGTTCGGGATGTCCGCGAGGTCGCCGCCGCTCTTCAAACAGCCGACGATTTGCGCGAGCGTGAGTTCGCCCTGCCCCTCGACGACGTAGATGTCGGCGCCGATGTCTTCGAGCGCGGCGTCGAGTTCCTCGCCGCGATTGTTCCGCGCGTGGTTGGCGATGAGCGGGCCGCCGACCACGATCTTCACCGACGGGTTCTGCTCGCGGATGAACTCGACCATCTCGTTGACGGGCCAGTTGACGACGTAGAAGGTCGTCGTGATGGCGACGCACGCGGGGTTCTCGGCGAGGTATGCGGCGAGCTGCTCCTTCTCGTACTGGAAGAGGTTGATGTAACGCGTTTCGTAGCCGTGGTGCCGCAGGAAGTTGGTCAGGTAGGCGGCCGCGAGGTTGGGGATGTCGCCCGACTTGAACTCTTCGCCGGGACGCGCCGCCGCGCCGCCGCGCTTGGCGAGGTCGAGCGTGTGGTTGAGCAGCCCGACGTAGTCGAGTTTCCGCCCGCCGAGGTTGACGAAGCTGAACCGCAGGTCGCGGTAAGCCTCCGTGTCCTCGCCGTAGTTGCGGAGAAAACTTTCGTAGCGCCCGAACGGAATCTCGTTGTAGCCGATGACGACGCAGTCGAGGTGTTTGCCGCTCATGTCAGACCCTCTTTGAGGCCAAGTGCGCCGCGCGCGAGCGCAGCGGCCGCCGGGTTGGGGGTAACGACCTACAACCTGAAAAACGATTGAGCCGAATCTCTTAGACGGCGCCCCGGCGTCAACGGTTCGCTCTTAAGTCAGACCGAAGCGCGCGGCCGTCCCGAACGGGCTTCGGTCTCTTAAAGTCCTGACGTGGCGCCGTGTCTGGAGAAGCTGCTGCCGTGTTCTATGGGGAGTTCAAAACGGGAGACCGGCGGGACGCCGAATCACTTCGGGACGAACCAGCGCGGAGAGCCGAAATAGATCAGCGCCTCCTGCTTCTTCACGTAGATGTCCATCGCGATCGAGATTCGTTGCGTCTTGCCGTTGTAAGGGCGCACCTCGTGGCGGACGTAGCTCGGGAAGAAGAAGAGCGTGCCCTCGACGGGCTCGACGCTGCGCCGCCAGTCTGCGTCCCAGGGGCTGGTCGGGCCGGCCGCCTTGCCGCCGTGGCTGCGGTCGAGAAAGCCCGGGCGGAAGTAGACGGTGTTCGAGGCGTCGCCGCGTCCGACGTGCTTGAGGTCTTCCTCCTCGGGCGTGTAGCCGCTCTGCACCTGGTAGTGCGCGCTCACGAACGCGGGGTCGTGGTGGTGGACTTCGAGCGACTCGCCGTAGCGGAGGATGTTCGCCCAGCAGGAGATGCCGCTGATCGTCAGGCCGGGGTCGTCGGGGTCGCCGATGAGTCTGAAGTACTCGCGCAGCCCTTCGAGGACGTGCCGGCGGAACTCCGTGATCTCGGGGTAGTCCCAGTTGAGGACGTTGAACTCAAGCCAGTGAGTCGAGAGCCCCTTCGTCATCCCGGCCACTTCCGTTGACTTACTCTTTGAGACGATCTCGTCCTCTTTTTCGAGGATGATGCGGGCGAGGCCCTTGTTCATCTCTTCGGCGTTTTTGAGTTGGACTGTGAGCGTCGGGGTAGGCCACAACATCTCCGGCTGAAACACCTGCTCGACCATAAAATTATGACCGTCCTTTTTTTGTGAAAGCCTTCGGCGGGGAGGGCGGGCAGTATAATTGATGCCGCCGCCGAAATGCAATTTATCCCGACGGGTGGACGCGGCGCCCCGCTTCACAGGTAGATTTCTTTGCGGCCGAAGAGGCGCCCGGCTTCGATGTCGCGCCGCCGGCACTCCGCGACCAGCGCGTCCGACTCGACGATGGGGTAGGACTGCTCCGTGTACTGGATCGAGGTGAGGAACGTCAGCCACGGCTCCTGACCCATCGCGTAGACGTAGACCTTTCGAGGGCCGAGGCGCTCGACGAGTCCGATGCCGCGCGCGTAGTCCGAGCCGTTGAGCCTGCGCGCCTGGTCGCACTTCCTCGGCAGGGGCTTGGGGAGCAGCGGGCCGTACAGCCACGACAGGGGGCCGCCCTCGCACTCCATTCCGAGGAAGAGCACGTCAACGTCGCCGGTCAGTTCGTGGATGTGTTCGTAGAGTCTGGGTTCGAGGTTGTTGGAGTCGGCGGCGCAGAGCACGGACTTGCCCTTCAACTGCACGAGGTGTGCGAGCTTCGTGCGGATGTTGAGGTCGGCGTGCTCGCCGAGGAAGGGCAACCCCGTGACCATCCCGCCCTCGATCTCGACCGACTCCATCTCGTCAATCTCGCGCACGTTCGCGAACCCGATGGCGCGCAGCACGGCCTTCAAAGAGGGGTCGGCCAGCCCGCCCCCGTTGTTCTTCGGGACGAGGACGTTTTTTATCTTATGACGCAACTGCAAGAGCGTCTCGAACATGCAGTGGTCCTGATGGTTGTGCGTGATGAGGACGTAGTCAATCGTGTCGGGCAGGTCGTTGTAGGTGTAGCGCGGCACGCCGCCGGGGTACTCGTAGCTGACGAGCGGGTCGATCATCACCCGACACTCTTTCGTCTCTATCAGCACGCACGCGTGGCCGAAGTAACGTACGCGCACGCCGTCTCCGTCGTACGCGGGCGACTTCCGAGGCTCCTCCTCCGTGAACAGACGGCGCCAGCCCTCTGCCTCTTCGTCACCAAAGCCGAGCAGCTCGCGCACGCGGCTGAAAGGCTGCGGGTCTGTTTTCATCCTGAAGAGTTCGTCGAGCACGCGCGAGCGGAAAGGCACGTCGAGGCGGACGCGGCCCTCCGTCTCCACGGCCGGCGTGCTGAGCGCGAAGGGGCGCTCGTCCGTCTCGCACAGTGAGAAGGCGAGGCTCTGCGACGCCTCGCGGTAGTAACGGCTCTTGTAGAGCAGACCTTCGATGAACCTGATGGAAGGGCTGTTGTTGAGGTCGTAGGTGAGTTCCACGTAACCCTTCAGCGCCTCCGGCACTCTTTCGTAGATGGGTTCGAGCGACATCCCGTCGGCCTCGCTCGCGAGCGTGAGGCTGAGCCGCTGAATCGAGTCGGCCAGCTCAAGCAGCGGGGCCTGCTCGGCGCGCGTCCGCTCGATGAGGGCTTTGACCTGCGGCACCATCTCCGGCCCGTAGTTGATGAAAGGGCCGCCGCGCATGGCCGGGTTCCTGAGCGCAGCCACGTGCACCTGTGGCGCGGAGACGAACGACTGCATGATCTTCAAGTGCGAATTCGCCACGTACATGGCCGCCGTGGTCGGCGCGATGAGCCCCGTCCATGCATACCACTGATTGAACAGAGGCTCTGCCAGCACGTTCGATTTCAGATAAACATTACCGTCTGTCATCACGCACCTCGCGCGGGCGAATTCCTGAAAAGTATCGTGGCGCCGCCCTGTAACGGAGACGTAGAGGAACAGGGCATCGCGAGTATAAGACACAAGCAACCCCACCCGCACTCCCTCATTAAGGTAACCGGCGAGTCCGATAACGCCCCCGGAGATGGAAAAATTGTTTTATAGGCGAAATGTTTAGGGTTTAGGCTAATGGATATGTTCATAACTATTGTTATAGGACGCGAGCGGGGAGGCCGATGGAAAGATACCCTGCTGTGATGTACTAACGAGCCAGCGCCTTCGGCTCAGAGAGCAGCGAGCCGAACAAAGAGAGGGCGCTGCCCCGTGAGAGGCAGCGCCCGAAAGCGGCGAAGTTCTTGACGCGGACGCTAGAACTCGAACCGGACGGCGAACTGCAAGCGGCGCGGGGCTTCCAACCCGCCGCTCTGTGTAGACAGCGAAGGGGTGAGCTGCCCGAACGTCGAGCTGTTCACGTCGATCAGCAGGGGCAGGAGGAAGTTGTTGCGGTTCGTGACGTTGAACGCCTCGGCGCGCAACTCGACGAACGTGGTCTCCGAGAAGCGGATTTTCTTATTGACACCCACGTCCATGTTGAAGTTATTCGGCCCGTTGATGACGGCGCGTTCCAGATTGCCCGTCTGACCCGGGGCGACGTTGAAGAAGACCTGCCCGTTGAAGGTCGGTTGGTTGAAGCCGCGCGTCGCCTGGCTGGTCGTGCTGCCGTTCGCGTTCGTCGTGATGAAGAGCACGTCCGGGTTGATGTAGTAGCGCACGCCGTTGCGCGTAAAGTCGCCGAAGAGGTTCTTCAGCTCGTCCTTCGACAGCGACGTGTTGGGCGTCTGGCGCGTGGAGCGGGCGGCGCGGTTGAGCGTGCCGCGCGGGTCAACGAACGTGATCGGACGCCCGGTGCCGTAACGCAGGATGGTCGTGAGCTGGTAGCCGCCGAAAATCTTGTCCACCACGCCGCCCTGGTTGAGGAACCACTTGCCCCTGCCGAACGGCAGTTCGTAAATGGTGTTGAAGTTGAAGGTGTGCGTCTGGTCGAAGTCGGCGCGCGCGTACTCCAGCGCGGGGTTGGCTTCGTCGAGGCGCGGGTCGAAGAGGGCCTGGGCCGTGCCGACGGCGTCGGTCAGGTTCTTCGAGAAGGTGTAGTTGGCCTGGAAGGCCCAGCCGTCCGTGAACCTGCGCCGGAACTCGGCCTGGAGCGAATTGTAGTTGTACCGCGCCCCGTTGAAGAGCACATCGACGGCGCCCGTGTTCGGGTTCGGCAGGAGCGGGAACTGGGTGTTGGTGTTCGGGTTGAAGTCGGCGTTGGTGGTCAGGACGTTGTTGGCCAACTGGCCGGGCGTGCCGGCGAGCAGGTTGTTATTGAAGGTGTTGAGAGAGACACCACCGGCGACGCCGATGCGTATCGGGGCGTTGATGTTGTTGCCGAACACGGTCAGCGGCTGGCAGCCCGCCGTTGCGCAGAAGGCGTTGCCGGTGAGCGCCAGGTTCGCCGCCGCGCGGTTGAAGTCCGCGAGGAAGCCGTTGTCCCTGATCCGCACCTGGTTGATGTCGACCCCGCGCAGCAGGTTCTTACTGTAGCTACCGACGTAGCGAATCTCGAAGGCGCTCTTGATGCCCGGCAACTCCCGCTGGAGGCCGATGGTGTACTCGTTGGTGCTCGATGTCTGCACGTCCGGGTCGACGGCGAAGATGGTGCCGAAGTTGCCGGCGACGGTGGCCGAGTTGTTGAAGGCAAACGTGCGCGGGAAGCTGATCGGGGCCGGCGCGTTAATCGTCGGCACGCTCTCCGGGCGCGCGTTGAGCTGGCTGGAGCCGCCGACCGTGGCCGGGAGCGCGGTCGAGCCGAGCCCGACGTTACCGTTCAGGGCGTTGCGGGTCGCGGTCAGGAACTGGTCGGCCACATAGCTTACGCGGAAGCCGCCCCTGATCACCGTCTGCCCGGCCTCGCCGCCGAGGGCGCGCAGGAACCCGTTCTTGAACTGCGGCGCGTAGGCCACGCTCACGATGGGCGCGAAGTTGTTCTTGTCGGTCTTGAAGAAACAGCCTTCGCAGCCGGCGTTGCCGCCGACGATCTGGTAGCCGCCGTTCGGGTCGAGCAGGGCTGAAATCACGTCACTGCCCTGCGGGATGATCGGCTCCAGCGCGATGCGGTTCTTCAGCCGCAGCGCGGTGATAACGTCGTAGCGGAGGCCGAGGTTGACCGTCAGCTCCGGCCGCAACCGCCACTGGTCGCTGATGTAACCGGCGTAGTTGTTGTACTCGTAGAACTGCCGCAGCGAAGTGGGCGCGAAGGAACTGGTGGGGTCGGTGGGGTTGAAAGTCTGCGTCCCGCTGTCGATGACGCCGCCGAGCAGGTGGAACAGGTTGTTGGCCGCCTGCAAGTTGGTGGCGCTGATCGTGTTCCCGCCCAGGATGGACGCGAAGTTGGCGGCCGTGAGCTGCGGCGCGTTGTTGCTGAAGCCCGAGGTGTTGACGTTGGCGGGATTGAACCCCAGGATGAACGTCGGCACGTTGCCGGCGTCGTTGTACGGGTTGACGTGGAAGAACTGCCCCAGCGCGCCGAAGCGGATGGAGTGGTTGCCCTTCGTCCAGGTCGCGTTGTCCTGGATGTTGTAGTTGCGCTGCGTGCGCCCCTGGTCCAGGAACCTCGGCTCCGGCTCGTTGATGATCGGCGAGTCGAGGAAGAAGGCGGGCAGGGCGGACGTGTTGTCGAAGATCGCCTCCGGCCAGCTAAAGCCGCCGCGCACTTCGTTGGTGAAGTTGCCGGCCGGCGTGAAGTTCCACGCCAGCGCCATGAACTTGTTGATGCCCGGCTGAGAGGCGGGGGGGTTGGTGCTGTAGTAGTTGCTGCCCCCGCCGGTGAACGACTGGGTGGCGGCGGCGTCGGTGTTCACGTCGGGCCGCTGGACGACCTCTTTCTTGTAGGTGTAGACGCCGTTGATCGTGTTCCGGTCGTTGAGGTCGAGGTCGATGCGGGTCGTGTAGTAGTTGTAGTCGCTGTTGAAGCCCGAGTTGTAGCTGTTGAGCCCCACGTTGGCGTCGCCGCCCGGGGTGTTGGGCAGCGGCAGCGGCGTGATGAGGCGCGACTGGACGATCGGGTTGATACCCGTCGGCGAGCCGGCCGGCGCTATCGAAAAGAGGTTGACGCTGCGGTTAACACCCGCGCTGTCGGTGAAGGTGAAGATGCCGTTGCGCGCGTTCGCCGTCAGCACGTTCCCGGCGTTGGTCTGCGACTGGCGCAGGAACTGCTTCTCGTAAGAGAAGAAGAAGAAGCCCTTGTCCCTCAGGACGGAGGAGCCGCCCTCGCCGAAGTGCGGGAGCGGCAGCGGCCCGCCGATCTTGCCGCCGAACTGGTTGCGGTTGAGGTACGGGCGCGGGATGAACGGGTCGCCGTTGGCGTCGCGCCCGGCCGAGTTGTTCGGGAAGGTGTTGGCGGCGAAATACGAGTTGCGGTTGTAGATGAAGGCCGCGCCGTGAAACTCGCTCTGCCCGCGCGGCGTCACGAGCTCCACCTGGGCCGCGCCGTAACCACGCTCGGCGCCCGCGTTCTGCGTCGTCACCGTGAACTCGCCGGTGTCGTCGCTCGACGCGCGCTCGGGCGAGAAGTCGGTCGCGTTCGCGCGGATGAAGTTGTCGTTGACGTTGATGCCGTCGCGCGTGACGTTGGTGAAGGCCGTGCGCTGCCCGTTGATGTAGGTGACGCTGCCGCCGCTGGCCTTGGCCGTGCCGGCCTGTAGCGGGATCAGCGCGAGCGGGTTGCGCCCGTCGAGCGGCAACTCACGAATCTGTTGCGGGCTGACGGTGTTGTTCAACTCGGCGTCGGAGGCGTTGATGGTTTCCGCCCCGGCCACGACCGTCACCGTCTCGGTGACGCCGCCCACTTCGAGGGTGGCGGCGAGCGGGTAGTCGCGCCCGGCGTCGACCTTCACGCCGGTGACCGCGAAGGTCTTGAAGCCGGACACCGTGATGTTCACTGTGTAAGTGCCGACTTCGAGCTGCGGCACGACGAAGGTGCCGTCGTCGCTCGACGTGACGACCCTCTCTCTCTTCGTCTGGTCATCAACGACCTTGATGGTCGCGCCCGCGAGTACCCCGTCGGGGCCTGAAACGGTGCCGACAATTCCGCCCGTACTGGATTGCGCGAAGACGGGCATGGGCGCTGTCAACAGCGCCAGCGTGAGTAGGGAAAGCAAAAAGTTCCTCATCGTAGACTCCTGGTTTTCTTCAAGAAACGACCTTCGAGCCCAAATCAGTTTTGGGGCAATTTCTCTGGAGCGGAAGCCGTTCTTTCATCGGATTGGTACAGACTGCCGCCGGCTGGTTGAACTCGCACAAGTGATCTTGGGCTGGGGAGCACCGCGAGTGAGGTAGGCAATCTTTATTCCTACACCGACCGTAATTGCCTGAAAGGAAGTGGCGCGAGGCGAATAATTGTTCGCGGGAGACCGTTCAACCCGCCGATGCCTTCTAAGTGCATTATTTCCACGGGTTGTTTGGCAAACCGGGCCTTATTGGATTCGGAACATAAACCATTTTTCCGTACCTGATTTTAAATGCCGGACGGAAAACCATGTCCCTGTATTTGAGCCAAAAATTAAAATCCGAAGCTATAACGAATGTTTAGAAATCTGAAAAGGTTCTTCATTTTTTTGAATGGGAAGCAAGTGCTAAGTGCGGATGCGGTGGATGTGATGAACTTTTTGTGGATCAGTGTATCTGAGTAAATTAAGTTGACCCTGCCTGTGCGTTCGGGGTAGTTTAGTTTAGTTACCCTTGAACGTGTTCGGGGTAACGAATCGTCCTCCTCACGCCCTGCGTTGTGACGGCCCTACAATGACTTAATCCACCACGCGCCACCCAACAGCCCTAATACCTTCGAAGGAGTCTTCCGTGCGCCAGAAGTTTGCCTACGCATCCACCCTATTTCTGTCAACTCTATTCTGTCTGCTCTGCGGCGCGAGTGCCGCGTTGGGTCAGACCACGAGCTTCACATATCAGGGACGCCTCTCCGACGGCAGCACGCCGGCCGGCGGTGCTTACGACATGAAGTTCAGGCTCTATGACGCGGACGGCAACCTCCAGGGCTCGCCCGACACCGTCACGCTCGACAACCCCGGCGTGACGGTGACGAACGGCGTCTTCACCGTCCAACTCGACTTCGGGGCGGGCGCGTTCAACGGCGGCACGCGCTTCCTTGAGATCAGCGTCCGGCCGCACAGCGCCGACCCGAACTCGCCCGCTTACACAACGCTCAGCCCCCGCCAGCAGATCACCTCGACGCCATACGCCATACGCAGCCTGACGGCCGCGTCGGCCGACACGGCGACGACGGCCACCACGGCGACAACCGCGACGACGGCAACGACAGCAACAACGGCCACCACGGCGACGACGGCGACCACGGCTGACACTGCCACGACCGCCACGACGGCCACGACCGCTAACGCCGTCAGCGCGTCGGCGGGCGACAGCGTCGTCACGGCCGTCAACGCCGGCAGTTCGTCCGTCAACACCGCGCACGTCTCCGGCGACGTGGAACTCGCGCCCGCGTCGCAGCAGACGGCGGACACCACGAACCACCTCATCAACCTTAAGCTCGTCAGCAACGACCCGGTCAATCACAGGCTGGGCACGCCGGGCGCGAACGCGCTCATCTCGCTCAGCGCGAGCGGGACGTACCCCGACAACAGCACCCACGACAAAGAACGCTTCCGCGTCGATAATGACGGCTCGATTCTGTCCGTCGCCGATTACACCGGCGGAGTCAACACGACCGCGCCCATAGAGGGCTCGGGCACGCGCTTCATGTGGTACGCGGCGAAGGCGGCGCTCCGCGCCGGGCAGATCAACGGCACGCAGTGGGACGACGCCAACATCGGCCTCTACTCGACGGCCTTCGGCGAGAACGTGCGCGCGCTCGGCGACAACGCCATCGTCGTGGGTAAGAATTCGGTCGCGGCCAACACAGGCACGGTGGCTCTCGGCGAGGGGCACACGGCGACCGGCGCCAACTCGGTCGCGCTCGGCTACGGCGCGTCCACCTCGACCATCAACGGGTCGCCGCGCACCGGCACGTTCGTCTTCTCCGACCGCTCCGTCCCGCTCACCTACTCGTTCAACGGCACCAGCCCCGACATCGAATCGCAGTTCCATCCGACGGTCACGAACTCCTTCAACGTGCGCGCCGTCAACGGCTCCTTCTTCTACACGAACACGGCGCTCTCCACCGGCTTCATCTTCAACAGCACGACCGCGACGATGACGCTCACGAACAGCAGGCTCTCGATGGTGAGCGACGGCTCGACGACGCTCACGTCGAACTCCGCCGGCAATACCGGCGTCACGCTCCCGGCGGGCGGCGGCTCCTGGAGCAACCTCTCCGACCGCAACATGAAGGCCAACTTCGCCGCCGTGGACACGCGCGCCATCCTGCGCGGCGTCCTCGGCCTCCCCATCTCGACGTGGAACTACAAGACGCAGGACTCCTCCGTCCGCCACATCGGCCCGATGGCGCAGGACTTCTTCTCCACCTTCAAAGTCGGCGACGGCGACAAGACCATCTCGACCATCGACCCTGACGGCGTGGCCTTCGCCGCCATTCAAGGCTTGCATGAAGAACTGAAAGACCGCGACACAAAAATCGACGGACTCCAGCAACAGCTCAGGCGGCAGCAGGAACAGATTGACGGCTTGAAGAAGCTGCTCTGCCTCGACCACGCCGACGCCGCCGTCTGCAAGGAAGCGAGGTGAAGCCCGTGCGCCACCTCCTCGCCACCGCCATCATCCTTTCGCTGCTCACGGCCCCCGCGCGCGCGCAGACCGGCCCGCAGCTCACGCAGTCGTCCGTCGCGGGCGGCGGCGGCGTGAGCACGCAGGGTTCGACGCGCGTCGAGGGCGTCGTCGGGCAGGCGTCCGCTGGCACTTCGAGCGGCGGCTCGTTCACGCTCGACGGGGGCTTCTTCGCGCCCGGCACGGGGCCTTCCGTCCAAACAATCCTGCGGGTGAGCGCGAACCCGGCCGTACAGAATTCGACGGTCGGCTACGTCATCACTTTCAACGTGCCGGTGACGGGCGTTGACGCATCCGACTTCCAGTTGACGACCTCGGGTCTCACCGGCGCCGCCGTCACGGGCGTGACGGGTTCGGGAACAACCTACGACGTGACGGTTGACACGGGCACGCCCGCCGCCGCCGGTGCCACGCTGCGGCTCGACGTAACGGACGACGACACGATCAGGGACGCGGGCGGCGACCCGCTCGGCGGCGCGGGGACCGGCAACGGCAACTTCAACGCGGGCGAGGTCTACACGGTCAATCCCCTCACGGCGCGCGTTAACGACGCGCAGGTCTCTGAACCTTCGGCCGCCGCGACGCCGTTGCTCTTCACCGTCACGCTCTCCGCCCCGGCCACGGCCGGCGGCGTCTCGGTCGGCTACGCGACCGCCGACGGCGGGGCCGCCCCCGCGACGGGCGGCGTCGCTTGCGGCGGCGCGGTTGACTACGAGACCGCTTCCGGCACCCTGAGCTTCGCGGCGGGCGAAAGAATCAAGACCGTCGCGGTCAACGTCTGCGCCGACTCGGACTCTGCGGAGACGGGCGAGACGCTGCTGCTGCAACTATCGAACCCGACGGGCGGCATCATCAACGACGCGGAGGCCACGGGCACCATCACGCAGGGGACGACGGCCGGCACGTTCCTCATCTCAGAGTTGAGGACTTCCGGCCCCGGCGGCTCGGACGATGACTTCGTCGAACTCTACAACAACACGGGCGCGCCGCTGACAATCGCGGCCTCGGACGGCTCGGCCGGTTACGGCATCTTCCAGGCGGGCGCGGGCTGCGACGCGGCCCCCCTGCTCGTCGCGACGATACCGAACGGGACGGTGATCCCCGTTGGCGGGCATTACCTTCTGACCGGCGGCGCGTACAGCCTCGGGTCGTACGCGGCGGGCGACCAGACGCTCGCCTCCGACATCGTTGACGACCGCAACGTCGCGGTCTTCTCGACGGCGGACGTTGCGAACCTCTCCACGGTCAACCGACTGGACGCCGTCGGCTTCGGCTCCGACGTTAATCAGAACGCGCCTGCCGCGCGGCAGCGGGGCGGCGTCCAACGTCGCGGCGGGAAGGGCGTCAAGGCGTACGTGTTCAGCGCGGCCGGCGCGAACGGCGTCTGCGAACTGCTGCGGGAGGGCGAAAGCCTGCCGCCGGTCTCTGGTTCGACGACGGAGCATTCGTTCTTCCGCAAGCAGTGCGACTTCGTAGGCGGAGTGGGCTGCCGCGCCAACGGCAACCCGAAGGACTCGAACGACAACTCTGCGGACTTCATGTTCGCGGACACGCAGGCCACGGTCATCTCCGGCGTCACACAGCGCCTCGGCGCGCCGGGTCCGGAGAACCTTTCGAGCCCCGTCCGGCGCGACACCTCGGGCATCGGGGCGGCGTCGCTCGACGGCTCGGTGGCCTCTTCGGCGCCGCCTAACCGCGCGCGCAGCTTCACGTCGGGCGCCAACGCGGCCTTCGGCACGCTCACCATCCGACGGAGGGTTGTGAACAACACCGGGGGGAACGTCACGCGCCTGCGGTTCCGCATCATCGAGATGACAACCTTCCCGAGCCCGGGCGGCGGGCAGTCGGACCTGCGTGCTTTAAGCTCCGTGTCGGCGAGCGTCGGGCCGGTCAACGACCCGACGACGTGTACGGCCGCCGGGGCGGGTGCGCCGCCGTGCACGGTGACGGTGCAGGGGACGACGCTGGAGGAGCCGCCCGCGCAGCCCAACGGCGGCGGCATCAACTCGACGCTCGCGGCCGGCACCGTCACGATGGCGACGCCGCTGGCCAACAACGCGAGCCTCAACGTGCAGTTCGTGCTGGGCATCCAGACGAGCGGCAGCTTCCGCTTCTACATCATCATAGAAGCGCAACCGTAAGCCTCGGTCGTCAAAGCCGTCGCTGACAGGAAGAGCCCGCCTCCCCTTTAAGGGAGCGGGCTCTTCCCTTCTCCACCCGAACATCAAGGACTCAGGATTCGACACGCCACCAGCCGCGCCACTGCGCGTTGGAGACGTTCTGGTCCCACGCCGCCGTCCAGACGGCGCCGTCCGTACCGACGACGAAAACATCGAGCTTATTGGAGTCGCGCGCGACGGCGGCGATGCCACTGCCCGGCGCGGCCACGCCGTTGGTAATCCTCCACCAGCCGCGCCACTGCGCGTTAGAGACGTTCTGATCCCACGCCGCCGTGTAGATGCCGCCGTCCGTACCGACGACGAAGATGTCCAGCTTGTTGGGGTCGCGCGCGACGGCGGCGACGGCGCTGCCGGGCGCGGCCACGCCGCCGAGCACGCGCCACCAGCCGCGCCATTGCGCGTTAGAGACGTTCTGGTCCCACGCCGCCGTGTAAATCCCTCCGTCGTTGCTGACGATGAAGATGTCCAGTTTATTCGCGGCGCGCGACACGGCCGTAATCGTCCCGCCGACGGGGATGTTGCCGGTCTGGATGTTCCACCAACCCCGCCACTGGCCGTTGGAAACGTTCTGGTCCCACGCCGCCGTGTAGACTTTGCCGTCATTGCCCGCGACGAAGATGTCCAACTTATTGGGGTCGCGCGCGACGCAAGCGACCTGCGAGCCGGGCTTCGCGTTTAAGCCGGGCACGCGCCACCAGCCGCGCCACTGTGCGTTGGAGACGTTCTGGTCCCACGCCGCCGTGTACACGCCGCCGTCGTTGCTGACGACGAAGATGTCCAGTTTGTTCGGGTCGCGCGAGACCGCGCTGACCGCGCCGCCGGCTGGAACGGCGCCCGTCAGGATGTTCCACCAGCCGCGCCATTGACCGTTCGTGACGTTGCGGTCCCACGCGGCCGTGTAGGTCTTACCGTCGGTGCCCGCGACGAAGAGGTCGAGCCTGTTCGCGTCGCGCGCGACGACCGTGACGGGCGCCCCCGGCTTCGACTGGCCGCCGAGGATTGACCACCAGCCGCGCCACCTGCCGCCGAGAACGCTCTGTTTCCACGCCGCGCCGTCGATGCCGCCGCTCTTATCGGCGACGAAAACGTCGAGCTGGTCTTTCTGTTTGACGACCGACTGCGTCCCGATGTGCGTCGTCGTGATGCTCTTCGTCGTGTAGGCCACCAGGTCGTTCGCGAACTTCAGGACGTAGTCGAAGGGCATGTAACCGTATCCGTTGTCGCCCCAGCCCGAGCCCCAGCTATTGCGAAAGACGAAATACCCGCCGCCCGCGAACGCACTGTCGCGCCTGTACCCGACCAACGGGACCGAATGGCCGTCGAAGACCGTCGTCCCCTTCTTGCTCGGCGCCGGCACCTTCATCACTTCGATACCTTTGACGACCGTCGTGCCCCACTCCACGTCCGAAGGCCACCAGCCGCCGAAGGCGACGGGGACGTTCCGGTCGAGGTACGCGACGGCCTGATCGAGTTGACTCTGGGAGGCGCCTTTGGACGAGTCCCAGGGCTTGATGAAGTCAACCCTGAAGCGCGTCCACAACCGCCCCGCGTCGAGCGCGCCCTGCGGGACCGAAGCCACCTGCGCCGACTGGTAAGGCACCGACGCTTCAGGGACGATGCCCCACTTCTGATAACCGGCATCCAGTCTGTCGAAGAAGTCGCCGTCGCCGTTCTCGCCGCTGACCTGGTTGGCGGCGTAGTTGAGATACTCCTCCGACAGGTCGTTGGCCGTCACCGCCAGGCGCGTGCCGTACATGTATTCCAACAGGAACGTCATGGCGAACACGGAGCAGGTCCCGCGCGGGGCCTGCGCGCGCACGGCCAGATTGAGCGACTGAATCGTGGGCCGCAGGTCAACTTGAGGAGTGCTGGTCAGTAACTGAGGCGCGCGTAGAACTACCTGGAAGGGCTTAACCGCGGTGAATCTCCCGCGGTTGATGAACCGGGCGCTGGACATGATTTTGCCTCCGTTGAATTCTTGTCGTGGAGAGGCGGCCGCCTCGCGTGTGACGGGCCGCGCGGGCGGCGACGCGTTTGGTTGAGGAAGCGTCCGAAGCCCAAATTCGCATGAGACGCGATGCCGGCCGGCAGGGCTTTCAGACACATGACGGTGGACGTGAAGCTGACGAGTGGAAGAGCCCCCGCCGACTTAAAAGTAACAAGCCTGTCGCCGCAATCCGCAATCCATATGCCAACACCGTCTCGCCGCGTCCGGACATATTTCGACTAATAATTATCCGTTCGCGGCGTCGAGCGCCGAGCATGTGTCCATTATGTAGAACAGACGCCGGCCTGTCTGTGTACTTTTGTCTACTGATCCGTGGTGTGATGAGGCTACGCACCCTATGTGTTGCGAGCGGCTCTCAACGCTGCGTGACGCATTGAGTCGGCTCGTACTGTCGCAGAAGAAAGCAGGCTCTTTCATCCGACATCGCGGCCACCCGGAGCTTTTCCATGAAAGAGTTTTTCCGCCGTAGATAGTCCGCCGGGAGCATGTATTCAAAGCCGTCGGGAGTAAAGCGAATACCCGTTACGGCCTCCCCCATACCTTGAAGCCAATCGAATCTCTCCGTGCCACCGGCCGCAAAAGACCAACGCCGGACGATTCCACCATCCGTCACTGTGAACAGATGTTTGCCATCAGCCGTGAAGCATAGGGAGCCTACAGTATCCTTGTGCCACATCACCTGTGAGATCGGCATACCGGTCGCTGCCTCCCACACGCGCACGTTCGAGCCGTTTTGTACGGTCGCTACCCACTTGCCATCGGGACTGAAGGTGATGGGCTCCGTCTCGGCGTCAAAAATTTTCGGGACGGAGAGCGGGAGGCCGGTTTCAGTATTACGAAGGTAAAAGGTGGTGTTTGAAAACTCCGCCACAATCTTCGCGTAATGCTTACCTGTCGGCGGCCCTAGCGAGAACGAGAAACTGTTAGCCCCTAAAGGCCGAATCCCTCGCACTTTCTGGAACAGATACATCAGCAACGTGAACTTCTTCGGCAGACTCTTAAATGTAAACGTGTCGAAATCTATAAAAGCGGCATAGGGAACGATGATATCCCTGCCCGAGCCCGCCACGCCGCCGATCACTATCTGCTTATCCGTAAAGACATAGAAGTGCTCGCCGTCAAGGCTGAACGCTCCGCCAAGATAGGCTTGTTTCCGCTCCACGTTTCCGCACTTCTCGGCCTCTATGTCACACAACTGCAAGACACTTTCAGTGCTCTCTTTGTAGCTGGACAAAGACGACTTGAAGATAACTACCTGCCCGGTACTTTCTCTGAATGCCGCGCCGACGATACTTCCCTCCACGGTCAGAGATTTGGCGGGCCGGCGTCCTTTGATATTCCACACATGTAAGGACGAAGCCTCCCCGCCGGAAGCCCTACTCTCATCATCCATGAAAGCCAGGAGGCGTTCTCCATTCATGCTAAAAGCGACTTCATCATCATCAATCTCGCCCGGAGGCAAGGGGTCGGGATTGGACCACACCATTTCTCCCGTCCCGACATCCCATAGTCGGAGTTGCGGGATTTTGCCCACGCCCGGTTTCTCCTCATAAGTGATGGTCAGCAGTCGCGTCCCGTCGGGCGAGAATACTGTCTTATTAATATCTTTGACATTGCGCAAAGGGATGGACAACGGCTGATTATTCCTGATGAGATTCCAGCCGATAATCTTTCCGGCATTCGTGACGGTGGTCATGACTGTGCCGTCGAAGCTAACTATCGGTAATGTGTCGTTGATGACGCGCATGGACTTATCTATTTGAGCCATCGCCTGAATGTCCCAGGTTTTAATTTCATACTTATACGGCTTCTCTTCGCGGCCGTGGCTTTGGGGAGAGGGGCGACTTATCTCGGTTACGGCAACGACCATAGTTGCGTCAGTTGAAAATGCCGTGTGTTCGGGGCGGTCTATCGGCAATGAAGCGAAACTGGTTTGCTCCAACGGGCGCCAGACCTGAATGCCGCCTTCACCTTTGGTCAAGATTTTTTTGCCGTCGCGGCTAATATCCGCGACGCTTACTTCCTCGTCACCGTAGAGGCCCGGCACACTCACCTGTTGGCCTGTTTGTGCATTCCATAAACGCAACTCATATTTTTTCAACCCTTCGTTAAATGAGACGGTCGCCAGCCACTGCGCATCAGAACTAAGGCGGGCCGATTTTATAGGCCCCGCATGACGCATGGCACAATCCGTAGAACAGACGGCCCGGCCCGTCGTAATCTCCACGACACGAGTCTCATATTCTTTGGTGGCGGCGTTTAATGAACCGATTACCGTCCAGTTACGCGACGGGTTACTACTCATTGGGGAGTAAAAGTCAAAGTTAGTTGGGAGCAAACTCGGCTCTGTTGGCGGGGTTTTGGCTTCCATGTTCCAGACCCACAGTTTGCGGTCTGGTGAATAGGTATCAAATACCACCGATGTCCCATCGGGGCTGAATGACAAATTGTACTTAAAAGTGTTGACGCCGGGCAGAGGTACACGCAGTACCGTTTCACTTGACGCGGTTTTCCAGACCCATAACTCTCTGTGCCTCAGTTTTGACGAGGCCACGATTACAGCGGTCAAGCTATTGTCCGGGCTGAAGGCCGCCTTGACGCTTGAGGAACTGACAGCGGCGGAGAGATCGTCCAACTCTTGTGGAACCGGATAAGACCCTCCGTCACGCGCGTTCCAAACTTTCATTCGCGCGTCGTCATAGAGGGCTAACAGCCGATCCCCGGTGGTACTCAAAGTCGCTTCCTGAAGCAAGCCGGTCGGAAGCGGCATGATGAACCGTGGCGCATTCTCGCTCAACTGCACGGCGCGAAATTTATAAACATCCAGACGATTATCTATTGGCGGCGCGGCTTCCGCGGCCTGTGCCGCCAGCACCAGGGCTTTGGATGGGTTTGCGAGTTCTTCGGATTCCACCTGTGATTGCGTGTAGAGACTTCGGGCCAGCTCGGATTTAGCGATGCGGGTTTGCTCTTGAGCGATACGCGTCTGCTCTTCGGCCCTGGCCTGCTCCCTCCTCGCGGTATTCTCCGCGACCAGAGCGCGGTCGCGCTCTTGATTAGCCCTGTCTCGCTCCTTCTTCGTCTCTTCGATGGCGATTTGTTCGGCAATCAGAGCGCGTTTCGCCTTGTCTCGCTCACCCTCGGCGATAACCTTCTGGCGGTTAGCGTCTTCAAAAGCAGCGACGGCTTTGCCCCGTTCCATCTCGGCTTCCTTACTCTTTTCCTCCGCTACATTTTTGGCGGCGGACGCCTGTACCGCCTGATAGAAGGCGACAATCGTCGTGGCGGCCAGTATCACGAAGGCCGCCGTCACCCAGGCGTTGCGCTTGCGGCGTCGCCCCTTCTTTTGCTTGATGCTGCCCTCGATAAATTGTCCCTCCAAGGCGCTGAACCAGTATTGATGCCCTTCCAGCATGTGGCTGAGTTGAGGCAGTCGCGGGTCATCATCCCAGAGTTGTCCGGTCTTTCGCGCTCCCTTCTCCCAATCATTAGCGGCCTCCGTCAGGCGACGCCGTAAGAGTAGATTGTCCTGCTCCCGCTGCTCCTCCTGAATCCACTGCCAAAGTTTGTCCCAGCCGCGCACCAGCGCATCGTGCGCCGGTTCGACGTACTCAACGCCCTCGCCGTCCACGTCCTTGACGATCAGGCGAGCGCCGATGAGCCGCTCCATCACGAGAGCGACGCGCCGGTTCTCGTTTTCATCGGTATAGGTCAACTCGGAGAGGGCAACGCGACGACGGGCAATCTCTCCACCTTCGAGCGACACCATGCGTAGCATGGCCCTCCGCATGGTGGCTTTGAGCGCCGCGTCTTCGAGCCCCTCATACTCCCTGTTGGCGCGACGGCGTAACGAGCCGACGATTCCGCCCAGGGCGTCGTAATCCTCTTCGGTCAACGCGCGGTCGGCGCTCCGACGTTCGAGATATTTGAAGTACATCTCGCTCAGCGTGAAGGAGAGGAGGGGCAGCGCGCCCGGCATCAGCACCACTTCGTTGATGAGTCGATTCACTAACTCCTGCGACTCGAAATAGAGAACCCGCGCGGAGGCCGGCCCTTCAATCGCCTCCCGCAGCTCGTCCTGCGTCATGGGCGGGATGATGAAGCGCGAGTTATTCCAACGGGGCTTTAAGGCAGAGCTTGAAAACTGTGGCTCGAAATCCGAACGCAGCGTGAGGACGAGGTGAAAATGGCCGGCGTGTCGATCTAAACACTGGTCCAGTGCGCGCAGAAACCGTTCTCGCTCATCATTGTTCCGGCACATGGTCACCAGTTCTTCTAACTGGTCTACCACCAACAGCAGTTTCGCCTCGGGGTTGTTCTTACGCCAGGCTTCGACGACATCGGTAAGTATGCTGTCTGCTTGTGCCTCTTTCGTTGGCGAACAATACGGGGCCGTCGGTTCTCCGTCAGTACTCAGCAGCGTAACGAGCGCCTGCAAAGGAGCCCTTCCCGGGCGCAGAGGTGAGAGAAGCTGCCAGTGCTCGTCAGTTCGCAATCGAAGGCTCGGGAGCAATCCTGCCTTCACCAGGCTCGACTTGCCCGTACCAGACGCGCCTACCACGACCGTCATCGGGGCGGACGCGACCTTCTGGTTGAGCGCCGCTTTAACCTTCTCTCGCCCGAAGAAGAGCTCCTTATGTCGCTCGTCATAGGGCATCAATCCCCTGTAGGGATTATTCTCTTCGTTCAGGGGCGGCGCCGGTGGTAGTTGCGGCGTTCGCTTCGGCACCAGGAAGATGTATTCGCCTTTGCCGTGCTTGCTGCTGAAAGGCCATAAGCTGGGCGTCTGGCGATGAGCCAACACGCCTTTGTCCGCGGGACCTTCCACGCTCCAACGCAGGTAGAGATAGAGTTCGGTTGCGGTGATGACACCGTCACCCGTGTCTCCTTTATGCTCCGAAGGCGGAAACACGTCCGCCTTGCCCAGCAAGCCCCTGAGCAGCGCCGATGCGAAGGGCGAATGTTTATCCTTCTCGTTGCGTTTATCTTGAGCAGTCTGGTCGTAAGCGGACGAAGTTATGACCTGCCACGCAGGGTCCTTGATAAAATAGTCGTACTGTTCACGGTGTATGACCTGCGACAGGGGGCGGAAATGGCGGACGCTGGACCAGCGGAAGGCCCCCGCGAAACAGCAGTCGAGAATGACCAGTAAGTGACGACATTGAAGCGCGGATAGACTTCTATGCAGGTCGGTCATCTGCAAGAACGTCCTATCGTTTTCCGGGCGCGCGTCCTGTGGCAGGATGTAGCCCGCCGGGCCGTCATCGCTATCAGTCGCGACCCCGTGGCCCGCGAAGTAGAACAGCACCCGGTCGTCGGGCTGAACCATCAACGGCAATTCCTCTTCAATAAGCCGTTTCAGCCCCGGGAGCGTGGCCTCGTGGTCGGCACGGAAAATTACGTCGTAACCGTGTCTCTTCTTGAGAATCCGGCTGAGAGCTTTCGCATCCCTGTTCGCGGTACGAAGCTTCGGGATGCCGTTCTCATACTCATCAATACCAATAACAATCGCGAGGTTTCGGTTGAATTCACTCATGACATCAGACCAATCCTACTTATTAGTCGCACTCCAACATGCATTCGGGTAAAAGTCAGAAGACGGGATGATAGTATTCCTGATCGAGCAACACGAAGGCCGCCCAATAGTAAGGATGGACACGCTGTTCATTGCGGCGACAGTGGTCTCGGACGGTGGCCAGATACCCTGCTTTGACACTCTGCCGGTCCAAGTAGTTTCGATAAAAATCGATCATGAATGAGGCGGTCTCCCGGTCCGGAACCTTCCACAGGCTCAGCAATCCGGCCTTCGCAAAGGAGGCTTGCAGGGCGTACTGAAATCCGAGGACTCCCGCCCCGTGTTCGGTTACACCCAGACCTGTCTCGCAGGCGCTGAGCACGACGACGTGACAACCTATTAGGTTGAGTGACGCTAATTCCAGCGCCGTCAGCACCACGCCTTTATCATGCTCTCCATCCGCTTCCGAATCTTCGGAAAGCACCAGCATGGAGTGGGCCAGGGAGTTGTCGAGTTCCGTCATCGGCGACGCGCCCATCTCCTCCCAGCGTCGATAGCTTCCTCCGAACGTAACCGGCCGGGTCCTGAGCAGGCCGATTTTATCTTCATCGAAATGACCGTGCGCGGCGATATGGATAACGCGTGGCCACTTGAGTTCAATCAGACGCGACGCGGTTGCCTCGGCCCCCGTCCAAATCTGTACTTCCTCGAAGACGTTTGCGCCGGATTTAAACTTCTCGGTTTTTAACAGTTCGGCGACCCGCGTCACCTCCATTTTGGTTCCCGGCAAGGATAACAATCGGCTCGTCGTATAGTTGGGGTCACCGAGCAACAACGCGCTTCTGGTTATCGAGGGCACCGCACGCGCGCCGGGACTCATCTGACGCTTTGACAAGGTCTCTCTCTGCAACAGCGAATGGCAGAAGGCAATGTCTCTATCTTCGATCAGGAAGCGGTCTTCGTGGACGAGTGCCTGGAAAGGTAAGGCCGCCAGTATCCCATCCGGAGAGATTAGGAGAGAACTTTTCAAGGGCTCGAATGGAGCCACAACCTTCTCATACACCCTTTCCATTAATTGATCGAGATTGAGCGCGTTCTTCTCTTGGTCCGAGTCGAGCGGTCTGAGATGCCTGATATTTTGAGGCCCGCTGTCGGTGTCAACGGCTGGCGTCTGCGGCGGTCTTGAGACGGCCTGGAGCAAGGGTTGGCAAAGTTCCTCGATCTGCTGAGTCTCTCCCAGATCGACCATCCGCAAATTCCCCCTGGTCAGCCTGATGCCGATGTATCGAAGTCCCCGGGACGGTCCCGGTAATCCGTTATCAGGTGGTTGGTAGTTAACGACGGAGTAATCCAGCAACAGTGTGTCATCACTTAGTTCTCTCCAACTAATAAAGTCATATTTAAGGACCCTCGATAGACCCGGCACGGGTAAGAAATCACCTGTCAGGATGCGCTTCTCGATTTGTTCCCTGCGGAAAAGCGCGTCTTCAAGTTCGAGCATTGTTTCGATATCGTCGGGTTTGTCGCTTGCCTTGCGTGCGGCGACCGCATATCTCCTGTTGGCAATGAAGAGGTCGCTTCCAGTCGAATATTTGAGCACGGCGAGTTTATGCACTTCCATGGCGGTGAAAAGATTGGCCTTCAATTGCAAGACCGCATTAGCCACCCTGGCCTCGATCGCCTGCCGAATTTGCGGTTCAGTCAACGATAACCAGACCGAGACCATCTCGTGCACCACGAAGGCCATCTGTTTCAGCCAGTAGAAGCGAAGTCGAGTTGTTTTCGCCGTATGCCAATCGGCGATGAATGCGCCGAGCTGATAAGCCAGTATTTCGTACGCGGTGATACCTGCTTCATGGCGATGATTCGCCACGTGAATGCGCGCGATATCGACCCACAGTTCAAAAGTCTCAATCAGAGAGTCGCTTGTATAACCCACGAATGTCGCCGGTTCGACATCATGGACTTCCACCAACTCCTTAAGCGCACTGTCGAGTTGTCCCATGTGCACCAATGCCCTGGCGATGAGCCCGTGCATTGAGTCGTGCACCCACTTTGCATTCTCAAAGCGGGTAGTCTTTTCCATGATGAGCCGTGCCAGTTCTATCGCTGCCTCATAACGTTCCGTGGCGATGTAGTGCATGCCCAGAGCGTTCAGGCTGGCGAGAAACCACGTGGGCAACGCTTCCTCGGGAGGAGCGGTCGGGTTGGTTTCTTGCAGAGTAACCGAGACCAGCTCGCGCATAATCTCTTCTCCACGCGCGTGGTCCCCGTGATGAATCAGGAACATGGCCGCCGGCGTGAGCCAGTGGAGGTGCTCTCTAACGGCCCGTTCATCAGATAACATCGTCAACATCTCAACGTAGTACTGGCCGGCCTCTTCATAAGAACCCACGACTTCCAGATTCAAAGCTAACTTGCCCAGGTTGGTCAGGATGTTCTCTTTGACATTCGCGGCGCGGGCGAGGTCTGACGAGCGCCGAAACCACCAGACCGCGCTGTTATGACACTTGGCCGCTTCGTATAGAAGTCCGAGCTTGTGAGCCCCGAGCTCTTTGTAGGAAGCTTTCGCGGACGTGACGCTGTGCCCGGTATCAAGCGAGTAAGCGCGTTTCAACGCGGTCAGGGCCGTGGCATCGTCGGCGCCTTGATACCGGAAGAGATCGGCAATCTTAAAAAGCACACTCACGTAAGTGTCGCGCAGTTGGTCATCGGTGAGTTCTTCTTCGTAAGCAGGGTAGCTCCACAATTCCCGGGCCGCTTCGTAGGCAGCCGGCCAATCCTTGTTAACAACAAGCTGATTCAGCCGGTGGATTAGTTCTTCAAACTTTTTCATAGCAGTCTGCCGATGTCCTGATGCCGACCCCCGGACGTTGCGTTACCGTTGATCGTCTTCAGCGAGTAGTTCTAAGTTATCGTTGACAGGATGTGTTCCGGAGGCGGAAGATTTTTCAGCAAGTGCCTTAGCCCGAGAAGAGCTTCGCACAGTTTCATGGGGAGCCTCTTAAAGTTAGACGGTTGAGGCCGGGCTGGGAGCGCGAACCGGTTACGGCGAGCGAGCGTAAGTTCGCGGCGAGTTGAAAGTCAAGGCTCGCAACCGAATCGTGCGGTTGAAGTCCGAGAGTTATTTCCGACGAACGTTCCTCGCGCCCCGCACAACTCTTCCAAGGGCCATTATGATCACCCCGAACAGGCGAACAAGTCGGCTGAAGTTGGGTCAAAGCGAACGCTTTGAGCAGGCATTCTGGCGCGACGACAATCTTCCTCACCTCGTAGTCGATACCCGCGAAGCAACAAACCGCTTTGGGGACGTGGCGTGGAGTCCCGACGACAAAATGATCGCGGCGTCCACGACGGGAGGCGTGAAGGTCTGGACGCTCCACCCCGCGGCTCACATGCGCACGTTCCCGGTAGACGCTGCGTGGGCGGAGTTCAGCGTGTTCAGTCCCGACGGCCGACTACTGGCCGGCGCTTCGTCCGATGGCACGCTGACCGTCTGGGAGCTCAGCTCCGGCCGTCGCCTGTGGTCCAGGCTCGCGCATTCGAAGAGGCTGGCGACTCTCGGGTTCGACCCCGAGTCCGCGACGATTATTTCGGTCGGGTATGACAGCTCCGTAAGCATCTGGCGCGCCTCTTCCGGCAAGCTCGCTCGCGCCGTGCCGGTCCGGGAGCAAGCGGTAGACGCATGCGCCATCAGCGAGGATGCGCGCGCCGTGGCCCTCGGCGGTAAGGACGGCATCACCTTCATCGACATCAGCACCGGCGCGCAAGCACGATGTGAAATCCCTGCCGGCGTCAGGGTATACAGCGCCGTGTTTGCCGGAGCCAGGCCAATACTGGCCACCAGCAGCTCCGACGGGATTGTACGGCTCTATACCCAGGGCGATAAGACACAGGTCCGTGAGCTCTCGACCCTCTTCAGTAGCCCCACGGAGGACAAAACGGTCCCGAGGAGAGACGCGGATAAGCCGCCGCCCAAGGTCCATAAAACGAGCCGCACCGGTCCGGACCCAATCCCATTACTCGCGTTCGGACGCGATGACTCCCTTCTGGCCGGCGGCACGTTGGATGGTAGCGTGGCGGTCTGGAAGACAGGCTCCGGTGCCCTGCTCGATTCGCTCCAGGCTCACACGTCGCATGTGTACGGCGTCGCCTTCAGCCACGACGGACGCATGCTGGCGACCTGCGGCGGGATGGATCGGATAGTGAAGATTTGGAGGGTGGGTCGTCGGCTCAAGGAGTTGGTCACACTCATAGCACTTGGTGACGACCAGTGGGCGGCGATGACGCCGGACGAGCGATTCGACGCGTCGAGCGCGGGCCTTGACTACATGTATTGGGCGTCGGGCACGCGGGCACCGGTCCCGGCCAAGCAGATGCCGGAGTATCCGCCTGACCCGACCATCCTGCCGTCGCTTAGTTCGACGCGAACGCGGAGCCGTAAGCAGCGGACCCGCCCGGTCTCCCTGCCCGAGCCGGCGGAATCAAGCAACACGCCGAGCATGGCGTCGAGCACACCGGTGCTCACGGTACGTACCAGACCCGCGCATCGCGTCCACAGCGTCGCGTGGAGCCAGGACGAAACGCTCATCGCCGGGGGAACCGAAGACGGCAGTATCGACATCTGGGATCGCGCGACCGGACGAGAGCTGCGCACCTTGCGAAGTCACGACGACGCCGTCACCTCGCTCGCGTTTGTCGGAGCGGACGTGCTGGCCAGCGGCGCCAGGGACGGCACCGTCCGCGTCTGGAACATTCGAACAGGCGAACCGCTTCACGTGTTCCGCGTCGGGATGCCGGGTTCCGGCGTCTCAATCGCATCCGCCGTCGCGGATGGGTTCCTGATATGCGTGAGTTACGAGGGCACGATTCGCTGGCTTCATTTGGGCGCGCGCGCACGCCTCCACACGGCGCGGATACTGCTTGAGCAGAACGGCATGACCTCGCTCCTCAGAGAGATGGTCGCGGTAAGTCCGGACGGGCGGATTGCGGTTCGCCCTTACCATCGCGGCTCGGTTGCGGTGTTCGACCTATCATCAAACCGACTTCTATACGAGTTCGGCTCGGAAGATACGCCCGGCGCAATCACGTTTGAGCGAAGCGGCAACCGTTTTGCGGTAGGCGGGGCCACCACCCAGGGAATTGTCATTATCGGGGGTGGAGAGGGAGCCCGCGACGGTGAACATCCGTCGAAGACCTATGCGGTTGACGTGCGAGACACCAGGCGAGGGACCAGGCGCGAATCGCGGGTCGGACATCGCGCCAACGTTGTGGCCCTCGCGTTTAGTCCGGATGGCGACTCGCTCGTGACCGGGAGCCTGGACGGCACGGCACGCATTTGGGAGAAGGGCACAAAGAACGAACGGGTGAAGCTGGAGACTGGTTCCGACTCCGTGCTGGCTGTCGCTTATAACCGGGACGGGTCGCTGCTGGCGACCGGGGAAGGCAAAGGTCCGTTCGAGGGCCGGATCAACGTGTGGGACACCGCGTCCGGGGAACGCGCGCAGACATTCGAGCGCCACATCGGCGATGTCCACCCTGTGCGGTTCAGTCCGGATGGAACGCTGCTGGCCGCCGCGGGCGAAGATGGAATTCTGCGCGTGTGGCGTTTAAGGCTGCGAACGCCGCCGATGCTTATCAAGGGTCACACGGGGCGGATTTTTTCCCTCGCGTTTTCACCCGACGGTCAGTACATCGCAACCGCGAGTTGGGACGGCACCAGCCGTCTCTGGAGGACCGACACCGGCGAGTTCGTCCATATGCTCGACTCTCGCGAGGGAGTGAAAGTCTGGTCGGTAGCCTTCAATCCCGACGGGCTGACCCTGACCACGGGATGCGACGACGGCAGCGCGCGCGTATGGGAAATCAGCTCGGGCAATCTCTTGTACACAATCGAAGGAGCAAGGGGGGGAACACGATGAACGCCACGGCACATCAGGGCGCGGTCCTTGCGCTGGCGTATTCGCCGGACGGTAAGCTGCTGGCGACCGGCGCCCTGGACGGGCGCATCGTGCTGCGGGATGCCGGAACCGGCGAAGCCCGAATGGAGTTGAAACACGATGCGGCTGTTTTCAGTCTCGCCTTCAATAGCGAGGGGACAACACTTGTCAGTGGCGACCTCGATCAGAACATCTATCTTTGGGATGTTGCCACCGGCGCCAGGGGCAAATGCTTCAAGGGTCATCTCAAACCGGGGCATGTCGAAAAAGGTGCGTCCGTGCAGTTCACGCCAGACGGCAAGCACATCGCCAGTGGCGGCACGGACGGGACAGTGCGACTGTGGGATACCGCCACGGGCAAGCAACTCGCATCCGTCCAGGGTCACGCGGGGCCGGTCGCGTCCATCGCGTTCAACCACATGTCCACAATGCTTGCGGCGGGCAGCAACGACGCCAGCGCGAGCATCTGGGACGTTCGCGAGCCCGCGTCACCGGCGAAAATATGCAACCTCTATTCGTTCCCGGATGACACGTGGGCGGTGGTCGATAGCCTGGGGCGTTTCGACGCCGCGAACGGCGGCGACATCCCCTGGCTGCATTGGGTCATCGGTCTTGAATCGGTGGCGTTGAGCCAACTGAAGGAGCGTTACTTCGAGCCCAACCTTCTGCCGAAATTGATGGGTGCCGATGCGGAGCCCCTGCGCGACGTGCCTTCGTTGACCTCGGTCGAACTTTATCCCGATGTAGAACTGCTTCCGTCGGAGCCTAACGGCGAACAAGTCCGCATCCGGCTGACGAACCGTGGCGGCGGAATTGGACGCGTGGTCGTCTCCATCAACGGAAAGGAGGCCGACGCCGACGCGCGGGGCGAGCGGCTCGACCCGCATGCGCCCGTCCAGGAACTCTCAATCGACGTGACGAAGCACGCGTTCCTGAAACCGGGTGAGAATGTCTGCGAGGTGCAGGCCTACAACGAGGCCGGCTATCTCGTCGGCCGACAGCTCCGCTGGGTTTGTCAGGGCAGTAAGAAGGTGGCTGCGGCACCGCAACTGTGGGCCATCGTCGCCGGAATTTCTGATTATCAGGGAGACGCGCTCGACCTGCGCTTCGCCGCCAAGGACGCGGCCGACGTGGCGGTTGCGGTGCAAGTCGGCGCGGCTCGGCTGTTCGGCGCCGACAAGGTCCACATGCGACTCCTGATGGCATCGCATCAGATGCCGGACGAACGCGACCAGTCCGCCTCCCCTGCGACGAGCGACCAGCGGACGTGGCCGACGCGGCAGAATCTTATGAGGGCCTTCGAGGAGGCGAAAGCGGCCAGGGCCGACGACGTGCTCCTCGTTTATCTGGCCGGACACGGCGTCAACCATGGTGGGCAGGACGGCGACTACTACTACCTCACCGCCGACGCGCGCACGGGAAACCTGGCCGACCCGGCCATCCGCCAGCAAACGTCCATCTCAAGCCGCGAGTTGACGGAATGGATTCGCCTGATCCCGGCGCTCAAGCAGGCCGTGATTCTGGACACGTGCGCGGCGGGACGCTTCATGGAAAAGCTCGGCGAGAGCCGAACCATCCCGGCCAGCCAGGCGCGCGCGCTGGAGCGGTTGAAGGACAGAATGGGCACGTACATTCTGGCCGGGTCGGCCGCCGACGCGGTGAGTTATGAATCAAGCCGCTATGGACAAGGGCTCCTGACTTACAGCGTGTTGTTCGGGATGCGCGGCGCCGCGCTTCGTGAAGAGGGGTTTGTGGATGTCGCCAGGCTCTTTGAACATGCGGCCGATTACGTGCCGCAGTTGGCGACCGGGTTGGGCGGCATCCAGCGTCCGCTGATCGCGTCGCCCACCGGAGGCAGCAGTTTCGACATCGGGTTGTTGAATCCAATCGACCGTGAGCGGATTCCCCTCGCCCTCACTCGACCCCTCGTGCAACCCGTCAATCTGGACGAGGAAGACATGTTTAGGGACACCCTGGAGATTACGAACACGGTCAACGCGACATTGCGGGATCAATCGGCCAGCCCGGAGGCTTCTATCATGTTCATCGACGCGCGCGACCATCCCGATGCGTACGAGCTTCGCGGGCGCTACACAATCGACGGCGACCGCGTGACGATGGCACTCAAGCTCTTTCTGCGTAAGGAGACGGTCAACAGCTTCAAACTGTCTGGGCGCCGGTCTGACATCGAAGCACTCGCGAGCGAACTGGCCACGAATACGGTCGGGCTCGTGGTCGAGCACTTTAACCGACTACAGGTATGATTGAATCCGGGCCGTACGTCAGTTTTGCAGGACGGCGAAGATGTCCGACACGGGTTCGGCGGTCCCGTCAACGTCGCTCACCGTCGCCCTGTAGATTCCTTCAGGCAGCGGCGCGAATTCAGCCTCCTGCCACTCGCCCAACCCCCTCTCGGGCGTCGCGCTCGCGACCGCCTGGCCGGTCTCCACGTTGACGATGGTGACGGACAACTCGTTGTCTCCCTCCGAACGGGCGCGCAGCGCGACGCGTTCGTCCGTCCCATAAGCGTCGTCAACCTCAAGGGCGATGCGGCCGGACAGCGCCCTGAAGCGGTCGAGGTTTATCTCCTGGTCCCCAAGCAGCCCGCGCAGGTGGAAGAGGACGGACTCGGCGTTTTGAAGCGCCGCGTGCTGGCCCGCGACGAAGACCTCCGCGTGCGCCTTGCTCATCTCGATGGGCGTGGCCGAGACGCGCGGCACCGTCCCGTCGCCGCCCAGGTCTTTGCCCTCGTACTCGGTCAAGACTTCGACCGCGCCGCCGTTCCACAGGGCCGACTGGAGGGTCGGCTGGTAAGTGCCGACCACCGGGTGGATGCGGTACCGGTCGCGGAGGTACTCATCGTCCTGGAGGTGTCGCTCAACCGCGCCCCTGATCTCGTTGTGGAACTCGAACGCCCTGGCGACGCGCGCCGCGTCGAGGTTGGGGATGTTGGTCGCTTCGTGGAGATAGACGTACTTCCCGTCGCCCCGCGGGTCGTAGCAGGGATAGATGGGGAGCAACTGGTAGACCGAGGTGAAGGAGCGCAGCATGTCCGAGAGGTCGAGCAGTTTGAGGAACCCGACCTTCTTGGCGAAGCCGTTGGCGATGAAGTTGAGCGCGTTGAGCGAGCCGCGATAGGGCGTGCCGAAGGTGACGAGCATGCGCGTGTCGCGCCACCCTTCGAGCACCTCCAGGAAGTAGCGCGCGACGAGCCCACCCATCGAGTGCCCGATGAGAATCAGCTTGGCGTCCTTGTTCCCGGAACTCTCGCGCCAGTCGCGCAGCCACTGGCTGCTCTGCGCTTGCAGCTTCCGCGCGGCGACGCGGTTGTCGAGCCGCCAGTCGTAAGGCAGCTCGAAGTAGTTCCGCCCCGCTTCGAGCTCGAAGTTGTCGCGCAGCGTGTCGGCGATCAGGCTGTAGCCGTCCACCTTCCAGAGATAGGGGATGAGGTGCGTGTCCTGTAGCAGCCCCGTGGCGGTGACCCCGTCGTCAAAGTCCGGGCGGTCCACGGCGTCCGAGGGTATCGCCAGGTCTTGGATGTTACCCCCGAGGCTCAAGAGGGCTCGGCCGACCATGCCGGCGGAGATGCCCCACACGTCCTGGCCGCCTTTGCTCAGGATGCTGCCGAGAATGCCGGGCAGCAGCACTACTACGTCGGACATTGGCTTGCGAGCCATAGCGGTGTCTCCTCTGAAATTTTTGCCTGACAGGGGTTCGTCGTGAACCGTCTTTCGGTCGGTGAAAGGGCGCAGGACGGACGGTAAGTCTGAGAGCCGTTACGACGGCCCCGCAATCTACCAACATTCGACCGCCTTATCAACCAAATTTTCCGTTGGGGCGCCGAGGCGGCGCCGGCGAACGTGTGCGCGCGGCGCGTTATTGACAGATTCGGCGGCCCGCGTATAGGCTTGTGCTCGCTCAAGACACTGCCAGGCATGACGCCCGTGGCCCCGTTCTACCTCACGGCATGTTCATGACCTGACTCTCCTTTCGACGGCTGCCTCGCAGCTACTACGCAAGCAGCTTGCCCTTTGTAAGCAACCCGCTCCGAGGTAAACACACATGCCTTTCCGGAATTGCCCCGACCCGTTCGTTAACACACGACCCTTCAGCCTGCTCCGAGACGCGGGGCGACGGGGCTGATCGTCTTACCGGCTCGGTCTGAGAAAAGGTCGGAGGGAAGCATGGCGAACTGGGCGATAGTGATCGGGATCAACGAGTACTGGGCGCCGGAGGCCAGCCTGCGTGGGGCCGTCGCCGACGCGCTGAAGATGACCGCGTGGCTGACCAGCCAGGAGGGCGGCAACGTCCCCCCGCGCAACCTCTACCTCATGACGAACCCGACCCCGCCGCCGCTCACCTCGCCTCTCCCTCCGGGCATCAATATAAGGAACGCCGAGTTCGACACGCTCGTCCAGACCGCCGTCGACCTCGTCAACAAGAGCGGCGGCAAGGGCGAGCGATTCTTCTTCTACTTCGCCGGGCACGGGCTGGTGAACAACCACTTCGGGGGCGAGAGTTCGCTCGCCTTCTCGGACTTCAGCCCCGCGTCTCCGCACAAGTCCGTCACCATCCCCTCCGTGCGCGAGTACTTCGGCAACACGGCCTTCGCCGAGCAGTTCTTCTTCTTCGACGCGTGCCGCAACCGGCTCGACTGGCGGAGACCGTTCAAGGTCAGCGACTTCCCCTTCCCCGGCGAGGAAGACCCGTCGCGCCTCCAGAAAGTCTCGCAGTGCGTGCTGTCGGCCACCTCGCCGCTGCTGCGCGCCGTCGAGATGAACGAGCAGGGTGCCTTCACCGAAATCCTCCTCGCGGGACTCGCGGGCGCGAGCAAGGCGAAGATTTATGACAAGGACGCGGACGAGTACGTCGTCCGCGTGGACCGCCTCTTCGCATACGTCGCCGAGGCGGTGCAGAAGAAGGAGATTCTCGTGACGGCGCCGCCCGACCCGCCTCTCTATCAGCGGGTCTACGCCGAGACCCGCAACGTCCCGACCCCGCCCACGCTGGCGCGCATCCCGCGCGACGCCATCGAACCCGTCGGCCTCAATCTTTACATCGAGCCCGACGGTCTCTGGACGCAGACCCAGGTCAAGGTCAGGGTGACGAGCGAGGATTTCGATTACGACGAAGAGATCGTGCCCGTCACGAACGTGCCCGTCGCGCTGCCCCCGGTCGTCCTCCCGAAATCTTACATCGTGCGCGCCGAGGCCGCCGGCTATCAGCCCGAGCAGCGCCGCTGGCCGATAGACCTCTACGAGCCGCAGACACGCAAGTTAAAGTTGAACCCCATGGTGTTGACCGGCGGCAGCTCAAGCGGCAACGTGGAAGTCGGCGGGACGGCCGAGCCGGAGGTCATCGTGGTTGCCGCTCCCCCCGTAGGCGCCGTCCCTCCCTCAAGACCTCTGCCCGAACTCGCGCCCGACCTGCTTGGCGAGGACACTACCCGGGGCGTCCCGGGCGGCGGAGGCTTTTTCAGGGGCATTGAGGTCACGGCGCCCACCGCCACGTTGATTGCGAAGTCGAGCGACCCGCTCGCCCCGATTGAAATTTACGACAACAAGGGCGAGTTGAAGGCGGAGGGATTGGGCGAGGTCGTCGCGGATGACCTTGAGCCCGGTTTCTACCGCGCGCGGCTGGTGACGCCGGAGGGCAAGATGGCGGAGGAGTTGGTTGACCTCTCGTCGGGGGAGAAGGAGACGGTCACCCTCGACGCGCCGAGTCTGCCCAACTACGGGCTGTTCAAAGAGTTCATTGAGCGAACCGACTTCCGCGCCTCCGACGCCAACAACACGCTGCACGTCACGGACGAAGTCGGGGCCATGGCGACGCCGCAGCTCACGACCCTGCTCGCGCTCGCCGGCAGCGTCGTCACGTACGAGTACAGCGGCGGCGCCGCTTCGGCGGACATGGGGCTGCCCTCCTTCCGCGAACTCACCTCCCCGTATGCAAGGTGCGGCCTCCGCGTCATCTGCGCCGACGAGGCCACGCACGTCGAAGGGGCCGGCGACTACCTCTCGCAGGTGTCCTTGCGTTTTTGGAGGCAAGGCCCGTCGGAGGCGGAACGCCCCGAGACGGAGGGGCTGATTCCGTCGCGGGACTTCGTCGGCGTCGGCGACTTCGCCAGGGAGGTCGAGCCGGCCGCGTACATCCTCGAACTGAACGTGCCCGAGCGCCCGCCCGTCCTCTTCTCGGTGGCCGTCCTGCCCTACCGGCTGACGCTCGTCGTGCTCCATCGCAGGGCCGACGGCGGCATCCGTATTCTCAGCTTCTGCCCGAGCACGTTGCCCCCCACGCCGGACGAAACCCCGCGCGACATCGCCACCAAACTGCGCCGCCTCGAACTGCTCCAGCGTTTCTACCTCGCCGACCGTGTGCACGAGCCGCACGCCCTGCGGAACGCCGTCGAGCTGCTGCACGCGAAATGGATCGACCCGCTGGCCGGGTGCCTCGGCGGTTACATGATGCTGAAGCTCGGTCAGGACAACGAGCTCGAAGTGGCGGTCAATAACATGAGGAGGCAGTACGGCGAACTGCCCGACTCGCACGTCCTGGCCGCCGAGTTTCAACTGTCGCTCGGGACGGCGAACGGAGAGGCTTTGGCGCGGAGGTCTTACGCGACCGCGCTCGACCTGGGGCTGCCGGTCTTCGTCGAGGGACTGCTGCGATTGGCCAGCGGCATCGAGCGTCTCGGCATAAACCACCCGCGCGCCGATGAGGTGCGTCGGGTCTTCACGAGCCGCGCACGCAATCTGCTGTGGACGGCCTGGACGATTCAGGAAGAGGCCGCGACGGCGTCTGTCGGCTAGTAGCGGTTCCCCTCGGGCCGCTGACGGAGAGTGAGGAAAGAGGCCATGAGCGAGCAACGTGCAAACCAGTCCGACCTCTACTGCCTGCTCGTCGGCATTGACTGTTACATGCCGAACGAACTGCCGGGCGGGTTGTCTTACCGGAACCTCGCCGGCTGCGTGCGCGACGTGTCGAGGATGGAGAAGTTTCTGCGAGACACGCTCGGCGTGCCCGACGACAGAATCTTCAAGCTGACCGCCACCGACGCGGGCGGCGACGAACCGACGGAGCCGCGCGAGCAATGGCCGACGTACACGAACATCGTGCGCGCCTTCCAACGGCTCGGCGAAGTGGCCCGGCCCGGCGACCAGGTCTACATCCACTACTCCGGCCACGGCGGGCGCTCAAAGACCATCGTCCCGCACGTCAAGGGCGCGAACGGCAAGGACGAGTCGCTCGTCCCGACCGACATCGGCGGCGACGAGGGGCGCTACCTGCGCGACGTGGAGATTGCGCGGCTGCTGAAGGATTTGGCCGACAAGGAGCTCGTCGTCACGGTCGTCTTCGACAGTTGTCACTCGGGCGGCGCGACGCGCGGGTTCGGCGTCCGCGTGCGCGGCGTCGAAGTCGAGGACGACCGGCCCGCGCCGCAAGACAGCCTCGTCGCGCCGCTCGAAGAGCTGGCCGAGACCTGGCGCGAAGTGACGGCGGGCGAGACGCGCAACGTCAGCCTCGGCAGCGGGTCGCTGCCCGAGCCGCAGGGCTACGTCCTGCTGGCCGCGTGCAGCCCGTCGGAGCTTGCGCACGAGTCCGTCTTCGAGGGAGAGGAGGAGAGTAACGGCGCGCTCACCCACTGGCTGCTCGATTCGATTGAGACGCTCGGCCTCAACATCTCATACAAGCAGGTACACGACCGCATCGTCGCCAAGGTGCACGGCGATTTCGAGCGGCAGACGCCGCAGCTCCAGGGCGAAGGCGACCGCGTCCTCTTCGGCAGCGGTCGCGTGCGCCCGGAGTACGCCGTCACGGTGATGAAGGTGGACGCGGAGCGAAAGCGCGTGCTGCTCGCCACGGGGCAGGCGCAGGGCATGCGCGGCGGCGCACAGTTCGCCGTCTACGCGCTCGGCGCGGCCGACCTCTCGCGCCTCGACCAACGCATCGCGCTCGCCACGATTTCGCAACTCGGGGCTACAGAGTCGTGGGCCGATTACGAGTCGCTCCGGCCGGCGCCGGTCGAGCCGGGCGCGCAGGCAGTTCTCATCAACCCCAGTTCAATCAAGCTCGTGCGCAAGGTACGGTTACTGGGGCCGGAAGAGGAGCCGGGCGATGCCGACCAGCGGGCGGCCCTCGACGCCTTGAAGGATGCGATGGAGGGCGCGGGCTGGGTCGAGTTGGCGCAGGGCACGGAGGCGGCCGAGTATCAGGTGGCGGTGAATGGCGCGGGCGAGTACGAGATTCTCGACCGGGCGGGCGCACCCATCAACCGGCTGCGCCCGCCCGTCCGCATCGATGAACGGGGCGCGGCCGCGAAAGTCGTCTCGCGTCTCGTCCACCTCTCGCGCTACCACGCCACGCTCGGACTGGACAACCGCGACCCGATGTCGCCGCTCGCCGGCAAACTGCTGGTCGAGCTGATGGGCGTGCAGAAGGAGTACGACCCGGCGGATGCGCCGGAGCCGACGCCGTTCGACGCGCCCGGCAACACGCCCGTCATCCCGGTCGGAGACTGGACGTTCCTCCGCGTCAAGAACATGTCTTCGCAGGTCGTCAACGTCGTCGTGATGGACCTTCAACCCGACTGGGGCATCTCGCAGGTCTACCCGGCGGGGCAGGACTGGCATGCGCCGTTCGACCCCGGCCAGGAAGTCGTCATCCCCTTGCAGGCCGGCCTGCCCGAAGGCTACGAGGAGGGCGCGGACTTGATCAAGGTGATCGCGGCGCGCGGCGCGGCCAACTTCCACTGGCTGGAGCTGCCCTCGCTCGATCAGCCCGTGCTTCAGCGCGGCCTGATGCGCGGCCTCGACTCAGACCCGCTCGAAGACATGCTCCAGGCGCTCGCCGCCGAGAGACCCTCCACACGCAACCTCAACCCGGCCTCCTACCCGAGCCGGGAGTGGACGACGGCCCAACTTGAGGTGCGCGTTAAGCGTCCGTCTACAGCCCCCGCCTGAAGTAACTTTCGGGGTTGACGCGGGGGTCGTACGTCAGACGGGTCGAGTCCCCTTCGGCGTGGCGCGCGGAGGACCCTGGCAGATGAAGGCACCCCAGTAGAAAGGGTTCGCGACCTTCTTCTTCATCGCCAGTTGTGCCTCGCGCAGGGCGTCGGATGGGTCGCGCCCCTCAAGTAGAAACTTGTAAAAATCTTCGACGAGGGCGCGCGTCCCCTGGTCGGGCACGCTCCAGAGGCTCATGATGAGGTTCTTGGCGCCCGCCACCGCGAAGGCCCGCCGGAGGCCGAACACGCCCTCGCCGATGAGAACTTTGCCGAGGCCCGTGCCGCAGGCCGAAAGGAAAACCAGGTCGGTCTCGATGAGGTCGAGGCCGGCCACGTCGGCGGCCGTCAGCAAGCCGTCCTCGGCCCGTTCGGGCAGCGTCTCGCCCCTCAACCACGCGTTCGCCCCGGCGAGCGCGAGCCCCGAGAGCAACAATGGGTTCGCCAGTGCGCGCCCCTTGAACCGTCCCGCGCCGGCCTCGCCCGCGAGCCCGGCCGCCTCACGCTCGTGCGGTCGGTCGAACAGAAAGTAACCGTGCGTGGCGACGTGCAGGATGCTCGGCGAACGCCACTCCTTGATGCTGCCTTCCAGCGCCCCCTCACGCGTCAACAACTCAGCCTTGAGCACGTCGGCGACGTGCCTTCCCTCATCGCGCGTGCCCGGCAGCGGGTTGAAGAAGGGCACGCCCCGCGCGCGTTCGGCCGACTGCCTGGCACGTCGCGGCTCGGACGCGGCGGCGTCCGCCGGCCGCGCGGCGAGTTCGTAGTCCGGGTCGGCGATGACGAGCGGCGGGGACGGGGCGGCATTCGTGCTGCGGCCCGCCTTCGCTTCGCCGGAGCGGAGCAGGTCGCGCCCGACGCTGAGGTAGCTGATGCGGTAATCGTCGATGAGGCGGCGCCCGTCGCTCGCGGGCAGAATCTCGAAGGGAAGGCGCGTCAGGTCGCCGTCGGGTGAAAGGAAGAGTCGCGTGCGCCCGCCGAAGGCGCGGACGAGTGGGTCGAAGATTTTCGCGCGCAGGTTGGAGCCGTCTTCGGACGGAAGTGAGGATGAGTCGTAATCCTCCCGCCGGCCGCCCAGGCTGAAGTGACGTTTGCCGATGGCCTCACTCACGCCGGTGACTTTCGTCCTGAAGGCGGAAATCATGTGTTCGATCTCTTCGGCCGCTCCGAGGTCGAACATGCGCGCGCGAGAACGCGCCCCGTTCGTCAGGACGAAGGCGACGTAGCGAGGCGGCCCCCAATGCTGCCCCGCGCCCGCCGGGGCGAAGTCGTAAACGTCGAGGCGGACGAACTCGACGAGCGCCGAACCTTTCGGGAGGGCGCGCGCCACGGCCCCGCGGTCGGCGTGTCGCAGCCTCTTCTCGATGTTCATCTCGGGGATTTGCTGGCTCAGGGTTTTCTCCAACTCCTCGCGGCGTGAGTTCCACGCGGCCAGTTGTTGCGTGTACTCGGCGGCGGGCTGCGTCTCGGGGCCGGCCAGTTCCTTCCGCGCTATCTGTGTGCGCAGCGCCAGCATCTCGCGCAAGACCGGCTCAAGATGCGGATACCGCCCGCGAAAGACCAGCTCGCGCTGCATGGCCGACGCCTCGGCCTCGACCGCCTTGCGCCGCAGGACGAAGTCAAAAGCGGTCTGGACGGTGGGGTCGCTCCTTCGGCCCCGCGCGAGGACGGCCGAAAGGTACGTGTCGAACTCGGTACGCAGCACGGTCAGGTGCGACATCCGCATGCTCTCGGAGGCGATGGAGAAGACCTCGCCGATGATCCTGTCCGCGACGGCGACGCCGCGCGTCAGCAACTCCAGACCACGCTCGGCGCGGCCGGTCGCGAGGTAGAGCAGCGCGAGGTTGTTCAGGGCGAGGCCGTACTTCTGGTGCGACTCCCCTTCCTGCTCGCGCCGTATTTCCAGGACGCGCTCCATCAGCGGCTCGGCCTCTTCGTACCGGCCCGTGTCGAAGAACAGGTTGGCGAGATTGCCGAGCGCCGTCGCGAAGCGCGCGTCGTCCTGCCCGTAGACGCGCGCGCGCACGGCGAGCGCGCGGCGCAGGAGCGAGGCCGCCTCTTCGTACTTGCCCACCCGACGGCAGACCTCCGCCAGGTTGTTCATCGCGACCGTCGTCCGTGGGTCGTCGGGGCCGAACGTCTGGAGACGCACGGCGAGTGATTCCCGGAAGAGGGGTTCGGCCTCGGCGTACTGTTGAGTGGTGAGATAGACCCGCGCGAGATTGTTCAGGCCGCGCGCCACCTCGGCGTGAACCGGCCCGAAGCGTTTCCTGGCGATGGCGAGCGCGCGCCGCTGATTGTCGAGCGCCTCCTGGTAGCTGCCGATGGTGTGGTACAGCTCGGCCAACCCGCTCAGACTCACGGCGTACCGCGGGTCGTCCTCGCCGACTAACCGCCGCCACTCCTCCCCCGCCTCGCGGTAAAGTCTCTCCGCTTTCACGAAGCTCCCGGCGTTCAGGTAGAGCAGCGCGAGATTGTCCTTGACGGTCGGCAGGTAGAAGGCTTCTTCGGCGGCGAGGCCGGCGCCCGCGCGCGTCGTGAGGATTTCGATGGCGCGCCTGAAGTCCCTCTCGGCCTCGACGTGCCTGCCGGCTTCGGCGTAGACCTGCGCGCGATTCGAGAGTGTGATGGCGAAATCGGAGGACGTTTCGCCGAGCACCCCGCGCATCAGTTTCAGCGCCTCGTCGAACATGCCCTCGGCCGTCGCGTGGGCGCCCAGGGTGACGTACGTCTGCGCGATGTCGTTGAGCGTGCCCGCGTAGAGGGGATGTTTCTCGCCGAGCCCCCGCGCCAGTTTAAAAGCTTGGTTGGCGCACGCGAAAGCCTCCTTGTTCCTGCCCAGGGCTAAGAACTCTCTGGCCGCGGCGGAATACTGACCGATCTGTTTTTCGATGTCGGATGACATGGGCGGCTCCCTCTACTCATTGGCGAAAGGCGAGGCGGCGCCGGGTCATGTGGCCGCCGACGCGCGCCTGAGTTCCGTAGCCTGTCGGTGAGAGTCGAGCGACTGTTGGAGTTCGGCGAAGACGCCGCTGAAGCTGTACTGTTCGAGCAACGTCTGCGCCAGCCTGTCGAGGGCTTCGGCCCGCTCCGGAGATTGGTCGGGCAGCAGCGCGACGACCTCGCGATAAAAACCCGCGGAGTCCCTTGCGTCCGCCTCTTCGCGCGTGAGGCTGTAGCGCATGGAGTGGCCGTCGGCGAGCGCCGTCAGCAGACGAAGCAGGAGCGGAGACTCCTTCGGCGCCGACTCACGCGCGGCGTGGTGCGACTTCAGTGACTCGTCCAGATCGCTCGGCGCGCTGGCGAGTTTGTAACGCAGCAGAAAGCTGTTGCCGAGGTTGTAGAGGGCCGTGGACCGCGCGGCCGGCGCGTCGTGGAGGACTTCAGCGGCCCGCCGGAAAGTCACGATGGCATCTTCCAGGTCGTCCCTGTTCTCCGCGCGCACGTGGCGCCTGTGCAGGCTGCTTCCGAAGTTGATGAGGTATTCACCCTCCACCTCGGGCGGCGCGGTCCGCACGGCCTCACGCCACGCGGCGACAGCGCGGTCGAGGTCGCCCGCATCTCCGCCGACGCGGTGACGGATGTCGAGGGCCAGCGCGAGATGGTTGAGGTACGCGGCGCGTTCGGGCGAGTCGGCGGCGGCCTCGCTCGCGGCCTGACTGAAACTCTCGACGGCGGCGTCGAGGTCTGCACTGTCCTGACTGCGGTCGTAGACGGAGCGCAGTGCATCGCCGAGGTCGTCGAGGATTTGGGCGCGAAGCGGCGACCCCGGCGGGGAGAGTTCAACCGCCTTACGGTAACAAGCCACGCCGTTTTGAAGTTGCTGGAAGAGGCCCGTGTGGAAGTAGAGTCGCGTGGAGGCGACGCCGATGAGTTGGAGGAGCGCGGCGTCTTCGGGCACGCCCTTCAAGGTTTCGACACTGCGGACGAGGACAGCGTTTAAGCTGTGGAGCGCGCGGCCGAAATGCGGCGAGTCCGGCCTCGTCACTTCGACGGCTTGCAGGAACGCGCGGACCGACTCGGCCAGATGCCCCGCCTCGCCGGTTCGCTCGAAGCGCATGTATAGACTGGCGGCCAGGTTGAGCGAATCCGTCTCGTCGCGGGGCGAGCCGGCGACTTTTACATCGAGCGCCGCCCGCAGCGATTCGATGGCGCGGTCGAGGTCGTCGGGGTCGCCCGCCTTCTCGAAACGCGTGCGCAAAGCCATGCCCTTCCAGCTCAGGCCGAGTTTACGTTCGTGCGACTCGTCCCCCGAAGCCTCGGCGGCCCGCCCGTAATATTCGACCGCGCCTTCCAGGTCGGTGGCATCGCCCGCCCGCCGGAATCGGTCGAAGAGGCTGTCGCCGAGTCTAAGCATAATCGGAGACAAAAGAGGCGAACCCGCCGGGAGCAGGTCGGACGCCTCGCGGTAAGCATCGAGCGCCGCGTCCAGTTGTGCGGCGTCATTCGTGCGTGTGAAAAGTTCCAGCGAGGCGGTGCCGAGGTTACACAACACCACGGCGCGTTCGGGCGAGCCGTCGGGGATGACCGCGAGTGCTTCGTGGAAATGCTCGGCCGCTTGCGACAGGTCGCCGGGGTCGCGCGCGGCCCAATACCTTTGCAGCAACCCCACGCCCGCGCCGTTGAGTATGTAAAGACGGAAGTCCGCTGGAGCATCGCCGAAGCGTGCGTCCTCTCGAATGTAGCGGCGGAATTCGATGGCCTCGTCGAGCGCCACGCGATTGCCGCCGCGAAGGTAAAAGCGGACGGCCTCTTTCGACTCGTCGTAGAGATATTCAAAGGTGGGAGAGATTTCGGACGGCTCGGTCGTCATCAACCCGCCCAGGAGTAACTGGAACGACTTCAGCGAGATGGGCTCGACGCTCGGTGGCTTCTCATCGTTCGCGTCTGAACTTTTTTTCATGGGGGTTTGAGCCTCCGTATATCGGGTCGGGGCTATGGACTTTCCGCGACGCCTTCGGGCGGCGGCAGGTTCGGGCACGTCCGCTCGTATTCGACATCCTGCCCAACAAACTGAACCCACTCGTCGTTGGTGAGATTACGTCGCACCTTATCGCACACCAACGAGGCGAGAATCTCGGTGTCGCCGATCCACAAATAGATAGACCCGTCCAGGTATGCGGAGGCGAGCGTTCTCCCGTCGGGGCTGTATGCGACCGAGAAAGCCTCGCCCGCCGCGACGCGCAGGACTACCGGCGGCGTCTGTGGCTGAAGCACGTCCCAGAGGCGCACCGTGCCGTCTTTGCCGCACGACGCGAGCACTTCACCGTCGGGCCTGAACGCCACGCCGCTGACGCCGGTTTCATGACCGCGCAGTTCAACGGGGCCACGCCCCAGGTTGTTGAGGTTCCACAGTCGCACCACTCCGTCCTCGCTTCCGGAGGCCGCGTGAGTGCCGTCGGCGCTGAACGCGACCGACCACACGCCGCTCCGAGGCTGCGATTCCAGGGTGGATAAATCAACCTCTTCCGCTTCGACGGGCGACGGCTGCTGAAAAGGATTGGTCCCGTCCGCGCGCGGCTTGAGTATCAAGGGCTGAGCCAGCGGACTTCCGACATTCCACAGGTAGACGCCGCCGGCCTCATCCCCCGACAACAGCCTGTTCCCGTCCCTGCTGAACGCGACGGCTAAAACCCGGCTGTGCTGCCTCAATATCACGGGCGACTTCCGCGCGTCTCCCACCTCCCACAGTCGAATGGTTTCGTCCAAACTCCCCGAGGCCACGAGCCTCCCGTCGGGGCTGAAAGCGACAGACCTGATCCAGGACTTATGTCCGCTAAACAGGACGGGCTGCGCGGCGGGCTGTCGCAAATCCCAGACCCGCAGGTCGTTGTCATCGTTGGCGGAGCCGGCGGCGAGCAGCGAACCGTCCGGGCTGAAAGCGACCGACGTGTTCGAATTCCCCGACCCGCGCAGAGTGTGTGTCGGCGAAGCGGTAGCACGTAAATCCCAGACGCGGAGCTGCCCGTCGTGACCAGCGGACGCGAGGCGCTGACCGTCGGGGCTGAACCCGACCGAGTATACGGCCGAATTTATCGGGCCGAGTCTCGCGGGCAGCGCGGCGGACGGGCGCAAGTCCACCAGTCTGACGCCGGTGTCGGCGCTCGTCGCGATGCTGTTACCGTCGGGGCTGAAGGCCGCCGACATGCTGGCACTCCTGTCTCCGTGTAAGACCAACGGGGCCTCGGCCGGCTGCCGGAGGTTCCACAGGCGGGTCGTGCCGTCGCTCACCGTCGCCGCCAGCGTGCCGCCGTCCGGGCTGAAGCAGACCGCCCCGACCCACGGCACGCCGGCCTCCATCAAGGTCCGTGGAGCCTGCGACGGGCGACTTAAATCCCACATCAGGACGGAACCTTCCAGATTGCCCGCGGCGAGCCGGCCTCCATCCTTATCGAAGGCGATTGAATAAACGACATGCGCCCCCGCCTTCAAAACTCTCGCCGCGCTTCCGGTTCGACGCAAGTCCCACAGCGAGATTGAGCCGCCTTCGTCGCCCACCGCCAGCACCTGATCGTCCGCGCCGAAGGCCAGCGTCTTGACGGCGCTCTGGTGCGAGAAGGTGACGGGGGACGCCCCGTCCTGTTGCCAGCGGTAGAGGCGAACGGCGCCGTCGTTGTCGCCCGCCGCTATGACGTTGCCGTCACGGCTGAACCTGACGACGTTAACTCCCTTCCCCAACCGCGCGACTTCACGCGCGGCCGAAGCCGGTTGACTCAAATCCCACAGACGGAGGGTGCCGTCGTCACCGCCGCTGACCAACAGAGGCAGATGAGGGTGGATGTCGATTGAGAACACCGGCGAGTCGTGTCGCAGTACCCGTGGGCGCTCTTCCGGGTGTCGTAAATCCCACACGCGCACGGTCGCGTCGCCGCTGGCGGACGCGAGCCTCGACCCGTCCGGGCCGAAGGCGACCGAGTTGACGACGGCCGCGTGGCCGCCGAGGAAGTTGCTGAAGTAAGCAAGCCCGAGCACGCTCCGGAGCGCGGCGTCAATCTGCGCCTCGTTCGCTCCGTCGTTATCCAGGTTGAAGAGATACGCCTGTCTCGCCAGGAGCGCGGCGCGTTCGTCTTGCCCCTGTTGCTCATGCTGCGCCGGGGCCTGCGCGGCCATCGCCTGCGACGTGGAGACGAGCCGTAGCCGCCGCGCCTCGTTCCGCTGAGAGTAGAACGTGTAAGTGAAGCCGGCCAGGACGAGGAACGCGGCCGTGACGATTCCGATAGTCGTGAGCCGCCTCTGCCTTCTCCGGCGGATGCTCCTCTCGACGAACTCGGTCTCAAGCGAGTTGAGCCACTTGCGCCCCGAGTTGAGCTGCGCCTCTAGCTGCGGGAGTCTCGGGTCGTTGTCCCACAGGTGTCCACGGTTCGGCCCCGCCCCGCGCCAGTCCATAGCCGCGACGGTGAGCCGCCGCTGGAGGAGGATGTTATCCTGCTCCTCGACGATCCACTTCCATAAAGTGTCCCACCCGCGCACCAGCGCGTCGTGCGCCGGCTCGATGGTCGGTCTGTCGTCCGCGTCCTGGTCCTCGACCAGCAGCCGCGCCTCCGACAGGCGCCGGACGACGGCGGCCACGCGCCCGTTCTCCTCCGCGCCGAGGTAAATTAACTCTTCTCTCGGCACGCGGCGACGCGCCGTTTCGCCGCCTTCGAGCGCCACCATCCTCAACAACAGGCGCCGCATGGTGTCGCGGTGTGCGGCGTCCGGCAGCGACTCGAATTCGTCGCTGGCACGCCGCCGCAGCGCACCGGCGACCCCGCCCAGAGCTTTGTAATCGCTCTCGTTCAATGCGCGGTCGTCGCCGCGCCGCCTCAGATAGCCGAAGTACATCTCGCTGAGCGTGAAGGAGAGCAGCGGCAGAGCGCCGGGCATCTGCACCACTTCGTTGATGAGCCTGTCCACCAACTGGGGCGGGTCGAAGTAGATCACCGCCGCCGAGGCGGGCCCCTCAATCGTTTCGCGCAGTTCATCCTGCGTCATCGGCGGGACGACGAAGCGGGAAGTCTGCCAGAGACCGCCGAAGGCCGACGAGGCGAACTGCGGCTCGAAGTCGGCGCGGACGGTCATGACCAGACGGAACTGGCGCGGATGGGTCTTCAGCGTCTCGTCGAGCAGAGAGAGAAAGTGCTCGCGCTCGCCTTCGTCCTTGCACAGCGTGACCAGCTCTTCGGCCTGGTCGATCACTAACAACAGTTTCGTCCCCGGATTTTTCGCGGCCCATGACCCGACCAGTCTGGTCAACGCCTTAACGTCGGACTTCCAGTTCGTCTTAGGATCGAAATCCTCCGCGACGTTTTCGTCCGGGGACGAGAGAAGATTAACCAGCGCCTGGACGGGAGCGGTTCCCGGTCGGACGGGAGACAAGACGCGCCATCTTTTAGAATCAGGCGAGCGCAGGCGCGGCAGGAGTCCTGCTTTGACCACGCTGGATTTGCCCGTGCCGGAAGCGCCCACGACGGCCGTGAGCGGGAGTCTGCGGACGGCCCTGTGCAACTGACCGATGACCCTCTCGCGCCCGAAGAAAAGATGCCTGTGCCTCTCTTCGTAGGGCTTCAGCCCCCTGTAAGGGTTGGTCTCTTCGGTCAGGACGGGCGCGGGCGGCAGACTCAGCTCTTTCTTCGGCGAGAGAAAGATGTACTCGCCCTTGTCGTGCCTCCTCAGTGGCCAGAGGCCGGCGGTCTGTCGCATCCGGTCGGACGCGGCGCCGCTCTCCACTTCGTCGCGCAGGTAAAGGTAAAGCTCCGTGGCCGTGATGACGCCGTCGCCGCCGAGCGGGACTACGTCGGCGTCGCCTTCGAGCGCGCTCAGTAACGCGCGTGCGAAAGGAGAGTGAGACTGGCCGTCGCCGCGCCGGCCGACCGGCTCGCCCGCCAACACGTCCAGGGCCTTCTGGTCGTGCGCGGCCGAAGTGATCGCCTGCCAGGCCGGGTCCAGGATAAAACGCTCGTAGCGTTCGCGGTGGAGGACGGCCGGCACGGGTCGCAGGTCGCGCGTACTCGACCAGCGAAACGCCCCCGCGAAGCAACAATCCAGAATCACCAGCATGTGGCGACAGGGCAGCGCGGTCAGCGCGTCGTGCAGTTCCTGCATCGGCAGGAAGGTGGATACGTCGTCGCGCCGCGCGTCCTGCGGGATGAGGTAGCCGACGGGGCCGTCGTCGCCGTCGGCCGCCACGCCGTGCCCCGCAAAGTAGAACAGGACGCGGTCTTCCGGGCCGACAGTCCGCGACAGACTTGAGTTCAACAACTCGCGTATCTTCGACAGGCTGACATCCCCGTCGCTATGCAGCAACACGTCATAGCCGTGCCGCTGTTCGAGCAACGTCGCGACGGCGCGCGCGTCGTTGGCGGCGGTGCGAAGTGGCGGGATGTCGTTGCCGTAAGTGTTAATGCCCAGTACTACGGCGAGGCTGCGTTTGAAACCAGGCATGGCAAGTATGTTCGTGCTGCGCCGAGGTAAGCGTCTCCGACGGCGGTGTCGCGAGAATATACCACTTCGAGTCCGCGCTCGCGCATCACCTCTTCTATGTCGCGATAAGAAAACAGGTCTCACGACTTCTCAGCCCGTTGGAATCTGTTAAAGGATCGCGGGCGAAATATTCATCTTGCCTGTTGTGATAAGTCGATTAACAGTTCGATCACTCCTCGCGGAGTATTGGTCATGGCCCTCGCCTGTAACTCATCCAGTATCCTGCGATGTAGTTCGATATAACTACCGTATTCGGACCACGCCACGCTGCCGGAATGATAACCCCAGAGCGTGAGTTCCGAGCCGAAAACGCTGAGCGAATCGTAGTCGCGCAGCAGTGGCTTGAGGGGCCGCGCTTCTTCATCATCGACGATGATTATTTCTATGCCCAGAGCCTTATCACCAACCAAGCCCGCCAGGTATTTCAGGGACTCACGCCTGACATCGACCCCCGCCAGTCTGTACTCCGACTCACCATCGGCCAACACCTTGAGGCCGGAGTAGAAAATAATCTGCCTGTAACTGTACCCCCGCTCGACTTTACTTCTGAGGAGCCGCTGCCGGCGCGTTGTGCCGATGCGGTCGAACAGCGCGACCGCCGTCTCCTTCTCCGCTTCCAGCCCGACCAGTTTCAGCTCCTCGAAACGAGCCTGATGCTGCGCGTGCATCAGCTCCGGCGTGACCAGGGAACACGTGAGGAATTCGGCCCAGACAAGCAGTTCCCCCGCCTTCTCCTCGTACTCGGACAGCAGGTGCAGGAGGTGCACGGCCCGCGTCGGCTCCGCGATCACATTCCAGTGCACAGGGTCTTGATTGTCTTGCTGGCCGACCAACCACTCAATCGAAACGGAGAGCGCCGCCGAGAGTGCTTTTAGTTCCGTGTAGGAGATGATCTTGGCGGACGTACGCTCGGGGTTCTTCTTACAGTTCATCAGGATTTTCGCGACCCGCTCGCGGCTCATCTTCAAGGGCTCGACGCCCGGGACGACCGCGCACGCCAGGCGGTTGCACTCGTCGGCCAGAGCCTGCTCGTTGAGACCGAGTGAACTCATGCGGTTGCGGATGCGGCGCGCGATGGCGGGAATGCGGCTTTCGAGTGAGTCGGTGAAGCGTGTGGCTCGCGGCATGGGCGTCTCCGGTGATAAAGGCCCGGGCACCGGCGCCGGTGAGAGGCCGGCGCCGGTGTGCTATCTCAAGCACACCGCCGCGCATTGTTGAATAAAAGTGTAGCTAAAGTCCAGAGTGAGGCGTATGATGCGCGCGTCGCGGAAAGAGACGGGTCGATACTCTAGCCCGTTTCCCTTAAACCTTTATCCAACTTGTACCCTCGTCGGCGCCCGTAACCGTTCACACGAGGCGAGCCTCAGGAGCTTCAACCCAATAGTCGCAACGCTAATCCGCCAGATTCTTCTCGGCGGGTGAACCATCCGTAAGGCCCGGGGTGGCGTAGCCTGGCGAGCAAGTCCGGCCCTCCGGGGGCGAGGACGTTGCGCATATTTTTTTCGACGTAACGCCGTGTCTAACTTCCTCTAACGGCGAACGTGGCTCCCTCCGCCGCGTTTCGGCGACGGCAGCGACAGACGGCCTGCTAAGGAACTAAAAGATGCGACCCAAAGCCAAGCTGCTCTACGGAGCCGAACTCTGCCTCATCATTCTCTCTTTAGCGGTCTGCTCCGAATTGCTGGCGGGCCGGGCGGAGACCGCTGGAGTCGTCACCCCACAACAGGTTGCAGCCTCGGACCGTGCCAGGCACGACTTGGTAAGAGCCTTCCAACTTGTTTCGGGCAAGACGGGTTGGGCGCTGACGAAGACACGCTTGCTGTGGACTATCAACTCGGGCCGGCAGTGGAAGGATATTACGCCGCCGCTCCCCGGCGGGAAGGTGCTCGGGGCTTTCTTTCTCGACGCCTCTAACGGCTGGTGTGTGCTGGCCGCCGCTGACGAAAGAACCGGGACAAACTACCTCACCCTCGCGTCCACTTCCAACGGAGGAGGCACGTGGTCTTACGCGGGCCTGCTCTCACCAACCGACTACGTTCAGGACGAGCCGAGCAGTGATGTCAGCATTCATTTCGCCGACTCCGGCCACGGTTGGGTTCTGGTCAAGCTCGCGTCCGGCTCCAACTTCAGCAGGGGGCTGTTGTTCGTGAGCGCGGACGGCGGCGATTCATGGAGCAGGCTTCCGGAACCGCCGTCCGCCGGCCCCGTGCGCTTCGCCACCGATAAAGACGGTTGGCTGGCCGGTGGGCCTGAGGCGCGGAGCCTTTACGTCACGCGCGACGGCGGGCTCACGTGGACTCCCGTCTCGATTGACACGCTCGGGGGCGGCCTCCAGACCTCGGAGCCCCATTTCGACCTCCCGAGTTTCAGGAATCAGGATGAAGGGACGCTGCCCGTGACGCTCGTCGGCGCGGCGGGAGTCGCCGTCAGGTTTTATGAAACGAGTGACCGTGGGAAGACTTGGCGCCTTAAGCAGACGGTCCCCGTTTCGGACGGAGCCCCGCGTTCAACTCGGGTCGCCTCGGCCGTGGTCTCGTCCAACCTGTTCGTTGTCGCCTCGCCGGGCGGCCCGAGGGTGAGGGTCGTCGAGAAGGGGAAGACGAGCAACAGGGACGTTGCCGTGAAAGAGCCGGACGCGGTCATCTCCGGACTCGACTTCAAGAGCAGAGCGACGGGCTGGATTTTGACCCGGGCCGGACGGTGCGAGGGGTTCAAAACCCAGTGCGGCCAGGAGACGAAGCTGTTCGCGACCGACGACGGCGGCGAAACCTTGACCGACGTGACGCCCCAGTCGCCGAACGGCCTCCCTCCCGGGGACGGCGATTCGTCGGACACCATCCCCGGCCCGGGGAGCGTCGTCACCAGTAGAAACAGGAAGGGCTTTGATAAGTGCGCGGCCGACACCGTGAGCAACATGCTGGTCTGGTGGAATAACAGCCCGTACTTCGACGCGAACATCTACATCGGCGGCGTCAACCGGGGCTGCTCACAGTCGAACCTGACCAGTTCGTGGGTCAGCCAGGTCTTCGCGCAGGGCTGGGGGTTGATACCCACCTGGGTCGGGCCGCAGGCCACCTGCACCACCTGCACCACGTGCAGCGTGATGAGCTCGGACCCGACAACCGCCGCCACGCAGGGGACGAGCGAAGCCAACAGCGCCTCGAACGCGGCCGCCGCGCTCGGCCTCACCAACACGATCATCTACTACGACATGGAGAGGTACAACCCGACCACCAGTTGCCAGAACTCCGTCCGGGCGTTCCTCAACGCGTGGGTGCAGCAGACGCACGCGCGCGGCAACCTGGCGGGGGTCTACGGCTCGCCGCAGAACGCGCAGGATGACTGGTCGGTGATCGCGAACCCGCCGGACGCCGTGTGGATTGCGAAGTGGGACCTCAACGCGAGCGTGTGGGGTTTGACGCCCCTCAGCGACTCCCTGTGGGTGAACGACCAGCGGATACACCAGTATCAGGGCGGTCACAACGAGACCTACGGCGGCGTCACTTTCAACATCGACAACGACTTTGACGACGCGCCCGTCGCCGCTCCGTCCTCATCGCAGTCGCTCCCCAACTTGACGCCGTACCAGCCGAGCGGTTGGTCCGACAAGATCGTCGTCTCGAACACGACCGGGACGAGCACGGACACGGGCTCGCCGAAAACGACCGACACCCTTTACGTTGACTGGGCCGTCATCAACAACGGGACCGCCGCGACCGGCGCGACCTTTTATACGAGGCTGTACGTGGACGGGGTCGAACGAACCAACTGGTTCACGAACCCTCCCATGAACGTCAACAACTACGCGTTCGTACAGGACTACTCTATCGGGACCCTCGGCGCGGGCACCCACACCATCAAGATCACGACCGACGCGACCGCCACCGTCTCCGAGAGCAGCGAGTCCGACAACGAGTACACCAAGACCATCACGGTCGTCTCGCCGGGGCAGCCGAACCTCACGCCCTATCAGCCGTCCGGCTGGTCGGACAAGATCGTCGTCTCAAACGTGACGGGCACGGGCTCCGACAGCAGCCCCCTCAGGACGACCGACACAATCTACGTTGACTGGGCCGCCATCAACAATGGGGCCGCCGCGACCGGCGCGACCTTCTACACGAAGCTCTACGTTGACGGCGTGGAGCGGACGGCGTGGTTCACGGACCCGCCGCTGAACGTGAACAACTACATCTACGTTCAGGATTATTCCATCGGGAGCCTTAGCGCGGGCACTCATACCATCAAGGTCGTGACGGACGCGACCGCCACCGTCTCCGAAAGCAACGAATCGGACAACGAGTATACGAAGACCATCACAGTAACTTCGCCGGGTCAACCCAACCTGACTCCGCACCAGCCGTCGGGGTGGTCCGACAAGATCGTCGTCTCTAACACGACCGGGACGAGCGCCGACGCCGCCTCACTAAAGGCGACCGACACGCTCTACGTCGATTGGGCCGTCATCAACAACGGCGTCGCGGCGACGGGCGCGACCTTCTACACGCGGCTTTTAGTTGACGGCGTGGAGAAGACTTCCTGGTTCACGGACCCGCCGCTGAACGTGAACTTTTACATCTATATCCAGGACTATGCCATAGGCAGTCTGAGCGCCGGAACGCACACGATTAAGATCGTGGCGGACTCCACGGGCGCCGTCGCGGAAAGCAACGAGTCCGACAACGAGTACACGAAGACCATCACCGTCGCCCCTCAGACTTCCTGCTTTATGCTGACGACAAACGTCAGCCCGGCCGGCGGCGGAACTATCTCCAGAAACGTCCAACCTAACTGTTCGGGCGGAGGCGCGTCGGCCTCGACGCAGGACGCCTCGCCGCGAGACATCGTGGCGGGGCGGACGCCCGCCCCGCGCGCGGCCGGTACAAGTCCGGGGCCTGTGGTACAGCGGACGGCGGTCGCCGAGGAGACTTTCAGGAGGCTCATATCGAAGGCGGAAGAGACCGGCTCGGTTCGCGTCATCGTCGGGCTCGGCGTGCCCTTTGTCCCGGAGGGCGCACTGACCGCCTCTCAGGCGCGGTCTCAGAGCGCCCGCATTGCTCAGGCGCAGGACAATCTTTTGAGCAGGCTGTCGGCGCTCGGCGCTCGGTCGGCGAAGAAGTTCCCCTTCATTCCCTACATGGCCGTGGAGGTTGACGCGCGGGGCTTACAGCACTTGCAAGCCTCTTCGGACGTGGTGAGCATCGAGGAAGACCGGATCATCCCGCCGACGCTCGCCGAGAGTGTCTCGTTGATAGGAGCCCCGACGGCCTGGGCCGGCGGCTTCAGCGGTGCCGGCCAGGCCGTGGCGATTTTGGACACCGGCGTCGATAAGACGCATCCCTTCCTCTCCGGCAAAGTGGTCTCGGAAGCCTGCTACTCCTCCAACCTCTGTCCCGGCGGCGGCACGTCTTCGACCAGCGCCGGGTCGGGGGTCAACTGTAGTACGTCCATCAGCGGGTGTGACCACGGGACCCACGTGGCGGGCATCGCGGCGGGTAAGGGTTCAAGTTTCTCTGGCGTCGCCAAGGACGCGTCGATCATCGCCATCCAGGTCTTCTCGCGCTTCGACAATCAGAGCCAGTGCGGGTCAAGGCCCGCCCCCTGCGCCCTCACTTTCACGTCGGACTACATCCTCGGTCTTCAGCGTGTTCAGGCGTTGAGCGGGAGCTTCAACATCGCCGCCGCGAACATGAGCCTCGGGGGTGGGAAATTCACGTCTAACTGCGACTCCTCAGAATCGGCGACGAAGGCCGCGATAGACGGCTTGCGATCTCTGGGAATCGCGACGGTAATCGCCTCCGGAAATGATGGCTATTCGGACGGGCTGGGCAGCCCGGGGTGCATCTCGACGGCGGTCAGCGTCGGCTCGACCGACGACGGTAGCTTGGGCACGACCGCCGACGGAGTCTCCGATTTCTCTAACAGCGCATCCTTCCTGCACCTGCTGGCGCCCGGCCGCTGGATATCCTCTTCGGTCCCCGGCGGCAATTACTCAAATTTCTCGGGCACTTCGATGGCGGCGCCGCACGTCACCGGCGCGTGGGCCGTGCTCAAGTCGAAAGCGCCGACGGCGTCCGTGGATCAGGTTTTGAGCGCCCTGACGACGACCGGCAAGCCCGTCAACGACTCGCGCAACAACATCACGAAGCCGAGAATTCAGGTCGATGCGGCGGCGAACGCGCTGGCCGGCGGGCAGTACGCGCAGGGGACAACCGTCACGCTTACCGCGACGCCGACCGCCGGTTACAGCTTCCAGAGTTGGAGCGGGTGCGACAGCACGTCCGGCACCAACTGCACCGTGACGATGAACTCCGGTAAGACCGTGACCGCCAACTTCGCCCTGAGCCCGCCGCAGGCGCCGACGGCGAACGCGGCGACGAACGTGACCGGCAGCGGCTTCACGGCAAACTGGGGCAGTTCGAGCGGGGCGACAGGCTACCGGCTCGACGTGTCAACCAGCAACTCGTTCGGCGGCTTCGTGAGCGGGTATCAGGATTTGGACGTGGGCAACACGTTGAGCCGCGCCGTGAGCGGCTTGAGCGCGGGGACCACTTACTACTACCGCGTGCGGGCCTACAACGCGGGTGGCACGAGCGGCAACTCCAACACGACCAGCGTCACCACGACCGCCACCGCAGCACTGAGGATCGACAACGTGGCGCCGAAGGCGGGCCGCGCCACGGGCGGGCAGACGGTCACGCTGACGGGCGCGTTCGCGGGACTGTCGTCAATCTCCATCGGCGGCACGCTCGTCTCCTGGAGCTACACGAGCGGGACGAGCGCCGTCGCGTTCACAACTCCGGCGCACGCCGTCGGGGCCGTGGACATCGTTCTCACCCCAACGTCGGGCAGCACCTTGACCCGGAGCCGCGCCTTCGCGTACCTGCCGACCGTCTTCACCGACAACACACTGACCGTCGGCATCACCACGGCGAAGGCGCAGCACGTCACGGAACTGCGGCAGGCCATCGACGCCCTGCGCGCGGTGGCGGGGCTGTCCCCCGCCCCCTGGACTGAGCTGACGCTGTTCAACTTCGTCACCCAGATCAAGGTCGGTCACATACAGGAGATGCGGACATACCTTGAGGAGGCCGCCGTGAGCCTCGGCTACCCCGCGGCCTCCTACACCGACGCGCAGTTAGGCGCCGGCTCAGTCATCAAGCGAGTGCATATCGAAGAGTTACGCCAGCGCATCAGGGTCATCGCGGGCTGAAGCGACCGGTGTGCCCTTTCGTCCTAAGTAAGAACGAGATTAACCCATCGCGGCCGCCCGGAGAGGCGGAGGCCGTCAAGACACGAGGTTCAGAACATGACCAGAAACTTTACGCTCGGGCTCCTGCTGACGCTCGCAGGAACAATCGTCGCCTCGGCACAAGACCGCCCGGAGTCGGCGCAGACGACTCCGGCGACGGCCGTCACCGTCTCCGTCTCCGCCGACGGCGTGCGCTTCGCCGCGCTCGGCAGCGTCAAGCAGATGCGGCTCGAAGTGTTCGGCCCCGACGGCGCGCCCCTCTACAGCTCCGACTTCCGGCCGGGCGGCGTGCGCGACTGGAAGCTCGACGACGCGCACGGGCTGCGCCTACCCGACGGGGCGTACCTGTGCGTCGTCACGTACCGCGACGTTGCGGGGAGGCTCGGGGTGAAGCAGGGGGCTGTCCTCCTACAGGGCGGGCAGGCGGTGTTGCAGTTGGTCGGCGGCAACGAGGCGGGGGCCGTCGAGGCCGAGAAGCGTCTCGCCCCGGTGGCCGATAACAGCGCGGCCGCCGTCACCCTCACGACCCACGACGGCGGCGACGGACAGTTGGTGAGCACGCGCGGCGGGCTGTCGTTCCGCGCGGGCGACTTCTTCGCCGGAAAGGATAAGGAGTTGATGCGGCTTACGCCGGACGGCGACCTCGGCGTCGGCGTGTCGGAGCCGAAGGCCAAACTCGACGTGGCCGGCACCATCCGCGCGCGCGGCGGCATCCAGTTCGACGACGGCACGGTGCTGACCTCGGCACGACGCGCGCCGGTGGGCCTCGGCCGCTTCTCCGCGAGCGGCCCTTCCGCCGACGCCAACGTCGCGGTCGCCATCGGCGGGAGCGGCACGACCAACCGCCTCGCGAAGTGGGTCAGTGGAGAGGGGATGTTGGGCGACTCAGTCATCACAGAGTCCGGGGGCAACCTCGGCGTCGGCACCACTTCACCGTCCAACCGCCTCGACATCGTGCGCGGCAATGCCGGCCTGATGGCGAAAGGCTTCTACGAGGCGGGCAGCTTCGAGTACAGCGGCGACATGAAGCTCGGCGTCTACTCCTCGTCTACCAACTCGCCGAACGCCTCACTCACCTTCGGCTCGACCAACCTTCAGGTCAACAGCCGCTTCCCAGGCTTCGAAGTACAGTACATCTACGGCGCCACCTCGGCCGCGAACCTGATGCGATTCAACTACATTGAGCGCAGCGCGTCCGGGCAGGTAGCGGCCGCGGCGGCCAACGTGCTGACCGTCAGGGGCGACGGCACGGTGACGATCAACCCCATCTCGGCGGGCGTGACGGCCACGCCGCGCCTCGGCATCGGCACCGACACCCCGCAGGCCACGCTCGACGTGAACGGCAACCTGAAAGTTTCGGGCAGCGCCGTCGTCGATGGGAACATCGCGGCGAAATACCAGGATGTCGCCGAGTGGGTTGAGGCGCGTGAGCCGCTGGCGGCCGGCACGGTGGTCATCCTCGACCCGACACGTGTCAACACCGTCATGGCCTCGACCCGTCCCTACGACACGCACGTCGCGGGGGTCGTCTCCGCGCAGCCCGGCGTCATCCTCGGACAGGCCGGGGAGGGCAAGGCCATGGTGGCTACGACGGGGCGCGTGAAGGTGCGCGTGGACGCGACGCGTCGAGCCATCAGGATCGGCGACCTGCTCGTGACGAGCGGCAAGACCGGAATGGCGATGAAGTCGCTGCCGGTCAGGGTGGGACGTACGCGCATGCACCGCCCGGGCACGATCATCGGCAAGGCGCTGGAGCCTCTGGCGAAGGGCAAGGGAGAAATACTGGTCCTGTTGAGCGCCCAATAGCCGCGCGCGCCCGTTCGAGTTGTTGACGCTTCGCCGGCCGCCGGCCACTCGTTGGCCCTCGGCGATTAAGAGCCGGACGACTCTGCGACCGATGACTCGATGTCCGGTGCTCTCCACTCATCGCCGCCTCCCCACAAGATTTCACGCCGTCGCGAACATCCCCGGCCGGTAGCCGTCCGCCTCCGCGCGGAAGGCGATGTTGAGCCGGTTCGTGCTGTTTATCGCCGCGACCGCGAGCGTCAGGTTCACCAACTCCTCAAAATTATTGACCGTGGCGGAGGCATGCTATATAAGAGCGAGGGTTGCAACAACCTCGCTCGCGCCTTTATTCAGGCACCACTAACGCCCGACAAGTTTTCTCCGAAGGTCTCACGCGGGTAATTCACAACGGCCCGAACCGCGACGACGCGTCACCCGAGCAGTCTCAATTTACGGAGCACCCTCATGGCGAAGCTGAGCGACAGGCTGCGCGCCGAACTGGGCGGATGGAAGAAGACACTTCCCACGGCGTGGAGGCCACACTTTAAGGATGTGGAGCTGGCGTTCGACGCCGTTGACGCGGGCGCCCAGCTTGCGCCCGCCGAGATGATCTGGCCCCAGCGCACGGGCAGCTCGCCGCGCGCCCACGTCTTCAAGTCGCTTAAAGATTTGCGCCCCGGAGAGGTGCGGGTCGTCGTCTTCGGCAACGACCCTTACACGCGCGTCGAACAGGCCACGGGCCGCTCGTTCGAGCAGGGCGACCTCTCCGACTGGACGAAGGACGCGCAGGTGCGCCGCCGCATCTCGCCGAGCCTGAAGAGCATCGTCTGCGCGGCCGCCGCCACCGACAAGGCAAACGACGCTTACGACCTGACCAGCCGTGAGGATTTGGATGACGGCGACGAAGAGTGGCTGGCGCACTCGGAGTTGGTGCGGGGCTTGGCGGGCGGGAAGATCAAGCTGCCGCCGCCGACGCGCGTCTTCGAGCACTGGGCGAAGCAGGGCGTGCTCTGGCTCAACCGAACGCTGACCTACACGAAGTGGGACGAGGCGCACCGCCAGTCTCACACGCGGCTGTGGGAGCCGTTCACGCGGCGCGTCCTTGAGGTACTGGTCGGACAGGCGGGCGCCGAGCGGCCCGTCGTCTTCGCGCTGTGGGGCGGCCCGGCGAAGGAGTTGGAGAAGCTAATCGAGGAGTTGCGCCAGCACGCCGGCACGGCCGCCGCCGCCGTGCGCTACGTCCGCGCGGGACACCCACAGATACCGAAAAACTATTTCGAGACCGGCAACCCGCTCGAAGCCATTAACAACGCGCTCGGCGGGTCGAAAGTAAGCATCAAGTGGGTCTAGCGGCTCGGTCGTTAGACTCGCTCTCCACGCGAGACGGCTCGCACGAGGACCACGGCCATGCGCCTCACACTCGACCGCCCGCTCCTGCTGCGGGGTAAGGTCGTTCAACCCGACGGGACGGGGCTCGACCGTTACGTGCTGGTGCGCAACGGCGTGATCGAATCGGTCAGCCGCCGCCGCCCGCCGCTCACGAGCGACGCCGTCTACGTGCAGGCGGGAGCCGACGACTGGATTTTCCCCGGCCTCATCGACCTCCACACGCACACCGACTACAACGTGCTGCCGATCTGGGAGGCCAAGACCGCGCCTTTCAAGAATCGCTTCCAGTGGCGCAACGACCCTTCGTACGCGAAGGAAGTGAAAGAGGCGCAGGCCGCGATCAAGCAGAACAAGAAGGCGCTCGCCGTCTTCGCGGAGCTACAGGCCATCGCGGGCGGCACGACCATCCTGCAAGAGTCGCAGCCGCTCGAACACAACACCAGCAAGCAGGTCTCCCCCGTCCTCTGCCGTGGCACCGCCGAGGCCGCCGACCTCAACCTCAAAGGCGACGTGAAGATTCTCTCGGTCGTCGATTTCTTCAGGCCCGACAAGAACGGCAAGGCGCAGGCGACCGACAAGATCGAGGCGTACCGCGAGGCGCGCGACCAGAACAGGCTTCAGGCGACGCTCGCGCACCTGGCCGAGGGGCGCTCCGGCTTCGGCGGCGACGAGGGCTGCGACGAATACACGCGCGCCGAGTTCGAAACGCTGATGGCGCACCCGGTGTTTCAAGACGTGGAGGCCGTCCGCTCAAGTGCCCTCGCCTTCATCCATTGCAGCGGCATCGACCCGGCCAATGAGGCGCACGTCCGCTTCCTCCGCGACCGAGGCATCGGCGTCGTCTGGTCGCCCGTCTCGAACCTGCTGCTCTACCAGGACACGCTCGACGTGCAGAGCCTCGTCGCGCAGGGCGTCAACGTCGCGCTCGGCTCGGACTGGAGCCCGAGCGGCTCGAAGCACCTGTGGGAAGAGGCCAAGTTCGCGCGCTTCTACTTCGACGCCATCGGCTCGTCCGTGACCGATGGCGAGCTGTTCGGGATGGTGACGACCAACGCCGCGCGGTGTCTCGGGATGAACAACATCGGCCGCATCGAGCCGGGCTGTCTGGCCGACTTCTTCATCCTGCGCAGCCCCGTCGAGTCCGACACGGCGCTGGAGGTCTTCTTCAAGACGACCGACCGGCACGTGCGCGCCGTCCTCATCGGCGGGCGCCCCATCTACGGCGCGCGCGAGTTCCTACAACGGTTCGACCTGGAGTTGCAGAGCCTCCCGCCGAGGGAAGGGACGGCGGTCGCGGACAAGGCCGTCCACCTCCCCGAACACCTACAGGTCAACGTCGAGCGCGACTTCAACGCGCTGGAGCAGACGCTCAAGGGTCTCGGCCAGAAGCGCAACAACCTGCTCGCCGACGCCGACACGCCCTACCGCGACAAGATCAACCGGCTGCGCCAGAAGGTGCTCGCCTACGGCTGGCAGGTGCAGGTGCGGCGCCGGAAGCAGCAGCGCAAACGCGGGACGGCACAGACCCCGCGCAACGTGCCGCCGGACGCCGTCGTCGTGCGGCGCGGCTTCCGCGTCGAAGACCTTGAACCGGCCAGGTTCAGGCAGAAGCTCGGCTCGCTCCTCATCCCCTCGACGGTGCAGTTCCAGGCGCCGCTCGGCCTCACGGCCTACCTGCCGACGGTGCTCCCCGACGACAAGCCGGCGGGGGTGCCCGACGCCATCGCGCTCCTCTTCTACGCATCGCGGGACGCCTACCGCGACACCTCCAAAACGCTCGGCGGGCGTGCCTACGAGGAGTTGCATAAGCCCGTCTTCTCCGAGCGGAGCAAGGCCGACTTCCCTCTCCGGCTCGACGCGACGCTGGAGCCGGACACGCCTTACTTTCTCTTCGACGCCGCGGCCGACTGGCAACACGGCACCTGCAAAGTCCTGGTCGGCGCGCGGCCCGACGGGCAGGACTCGACCGACTTTCGCGCAGCGGTCCTCGCGTGGCTGACGGCGGAGCGCGCACGCGCCGAGGAAGGGCTCGACGGCGCCGTCGTCTGCTGCGCCGCCGATTATCTGATCTACTGGGAGCACTGGAACGACACGGCGCTGGCACGCCGCTCCCGCATTAAGTCGCTCGCGCGGCTCGTTAACGTGGTGCTCCTCCAGAACGCGCGGCCCGTCAACATCTCCGCGCCGCTCGACATCGACTTCGCCGGGATCGAGATCGTCGGCGGCGAATGCCTCAACCTACAGTTCCAGCGACAACTGCTGTCGTAACGCGAGCGCGACGAAGACCCTTGACGTTGACCTCCGAAGGCGAAAGGAATCGCGGCGATGAAAGTCCGTGTACCCATCCTGATTAAAGACCAGGCGACGCAACGCGAGTACGAGATCGAGCGCGCGATTCAGTCGTTCATCATCGACAAGGAAGAGTTCTTCCTCGACGGCCCGGTCTCGAAGCGGGTCGCGATCCTCGACTTCGACCCCAAGACCGGAGCACTGCGGCCCGGCGCGCGCTTCGTCCCCCCCACGAAGGGCAGGAAGGTCGGCAGTTACGCCATCCGCAGTACCGACAACATCACGGCGCACGACTTTACACAGGTCAGCATCTTCGGCACCGTCATCAAGATGATGTACATGTTCGAGGAGGAGGACGCGCTGGGTCGCCCGCTGGAGTGGGCCTTCGACGCGCCGCAGCTCCTCGTTATCCCACGCGCGGGCGAGTGGGCCAACGCCTTCTACGAGCGCGAATCTCATAGCCTCCAATTCTTCTTCTTCAAGTCGGAAGAGAATCCCCGGAAGACTGTCTACGCCAGCCACTCGCAGGACATCATCGCGCACGAGACGGGGCACGCCATCCTCGACGGCATCGCCCCCGACCTCTACAACTCCGTCACCCCTCAGTCGCTCGCGTTGCACGAGTCAATCGCCGACATGACGGCCCTGATGAGCGCCTTCCGCACCAGCAACCTGACAACGCCCGCCCTCCAACTGACTCGCGGCTCCATCACCGACTCACGCGTCTTCAGCGGCATCGCGGGCGAGTTCGGCAGGAACCGCGCGCCCGAGGACGGCGCCGCCTTCCTGCGCGAGCTTAACAACAGAAAGACGCTCAACCCGAGGGACAGAACCAAAGACCGTTACGGCAGGCCGAACCTCGTCACGCGGGACGAGCCCCACGCGCTGAGCGAGGTGCTGAGCGGCGCGCTCTACGCGCTGATGGTTGACATCTACGAGAGGGAAAAGAAGAGGTTCGCCCCGACGGCCCGCCGGAAGAATTGGGACGACTTGAAACTCTGGGTCTTCTCACTCTGGACGGCGGCGCAGAAGTTCAAACGCATCATCTTCCGCGCGCTCGATTACCTGCCGCCGGGCGAAGTCTCGTTCGCCGACTACGGGCGCGCCATCATCGCCGCCGACCAGGCGTCGCACCCGGACGAAGGGCAGGAGCGGAAGTTCATCGCCAAGGAGTTCGTCCGCCGCCACATGGCTCCCAACCTCAAGGCGCTGGAGATTAAGACCAACTTCCAGCACGCGGCCCTTGAGGACGTGGACCTCGAAGTCCTGCTCAACAGCGACTGGGCCGCCTACGAGTTCGCCAACCGCAACCGCGACTTCCTGCGCGTCCCGAAACACGTCCGCCACTTCCGCGTGTGGCCCCGGCTGGACACGACCAAGGTCTACTACCAGGGCGCCGACCAGAAGCAGAGAATCCGCGAGTGCATCTTTAAAGTCGCGTGGGATCACGAGGAGCCTAACAAGGTCGGCGCGCTCTTCCCGCGTCGCCGCCAGGTCACGCTCGGCACCACGCTCGCCATCGACTGGGAGACGCGGACGGTGCGCGCGCTGCTCAGCACCGACGGGAGCGCCGAGCAGCGCGGCGACCGCGACCGGCTCGTTATGCGGCTGGCCGACGAGGGGCTGCTGCGCATCGGGAGCGAGGCCATCGGGCCGAACGGCAAGATGCTGCGCACGGCCATCAGGGCCGAGATCACGGAAGGTCTGATGCGCATGCGCGGCGCGGCCCGCATGCTGCACATCGCGGAGGTGCGTTGATGGATAAGCTGCGGGTCCGAGTCTACAACGTGCGCTTCGGCGACGCGATCCTCGTCTCCGTCCCCGACCGGGACGGGAGCAAGACCGTCACGCGCCACATCCTGATCGACGTGGGGAACGTGCTCTCCGGCGTGGGCGGCGTCGATACGGTCTTCGAGCCGGTCGTCCGCGACGTGCTCAAAGTGCTCGACGGCCAGCCGCTCGACCTCTACATCATGACCCACGAGCACCTCGATCACGTGCAGGGTCTTTTTTACGCGCACACCAAGAACCCGTTGGACATCCCCGTCAACTATGCCTGGCTGACGGCCTCGGCGGAGGCCGACTACTACACACGCTTCCCCGACGCCAAGAAGCGCCGCATCGCCGCGCTCGCCGCCTACGACGCCATGGAGAAATTCCTGGCGGCTTCGCCCGAGACGGCCCGCGAGTTCCCGAAGATGGCCGCGCTGATGGTGAACAACAACCCGCGCAGCACCGAGCAGTGCATCGAATATCTGCGGAAGTTGGCGAAGAAGAAGACGACCTACGTCTACCGGGGCCGCGACCTGAAGGGCCGGCACCCGTTCAAGGAGGCACGTTTCAGCATCTGGGCGCCCGAGGAAGAGACCACCGATTATTACGGGCCGTTCCAGCCAATGGCGCTGGGCGTGACGAGCGACGGGGGGCCGCGCGCGCGCCCTTCCGTGACCCTGCCGCTGCCGCCGTCGGGCGTGGACGCCGGGGCCTTCTACAGCCTGGTCGCCGCCCGCCGCCAGGGCTACTGCGACAACATGCTGACCATCGACGCGGCGAACAACAACACCAGCGTCGTCTTCTGCCTCGAATGGCGCGGCTGGAAGTTGCTCTTCCCCGGAGACGCCGAGGAGCGGAGTTGGAAGACGATGAACAAGAAGGGCGTGCTGGAGCCGGTCCATTTTCTCAAGGTCGGACATCACGGCAGCCGCAACGCGACGCCGCACACCGACCTGTTAGAAAAAATCCTCCCGAAGAAACGCCCGGACCAGCGTCCGCGCAGCGCCGCCGTCTCCACCTGTCTGAACTCCTACCCGGGTGTCCCCCACGACGAAACGCTGAACGAGATCGGCCAGCGGTGCAAGCTCTACTCGGTCCTGGACAAACCGCTCGCGGACGGCGACTACATGGACATCTTCTTTAAAGCCGAATAGGTATCGTACCAACCGGTCTCGCTCTCAAAGCTCCCTAGTGTGGGCGCGTGTGTTGCTCTATTAGAGCCTTTATGTGTGGGTCGAGGGTGCGCGGATTTCCGGGTTCGGCGAACAGTGGTGCCAAGAGGCAGTCCTCACTGAAATACTGTTCGGCCTCGCTGATTCCACTCATCTTCCGCAGCAACCCCTCGTTAATCGCGTTCGTGAGCACCTGAACCATCTTCTCGTAGGCTTCCGCTGCCTTGCCGCTGTTTCCGTGGGGAGGGCTTCTGTAAAAGGCGCATTCGAGGCCGTGCAACTCAGCGAGGGTTTCGAGGTAGGTGGGAAGCCGCTGCTCGAACATCTGGCACTCCTCCAAATCTCTCGCCGAACGTTCGATGAACTCCTGCACCGTTTTGAAGCCTGTCCAGGGCAGCGCCTCCTCCAGCCTATTCCGGGTCAACGCCGCCAAAAGGAAGACCGACGTTTCCCAGACTCTGTTGTTGAGAAGCCTAGCCCTCGACCACTGCGTTGGCTTGAGCTGGTAGGCCAATTCATTATTTCTCAACGCGGCGCTGAAGAGGGCACCGGCGCGCCGCCAAGACTCGGGCTCCGTGTCAATTAAGACCCTTGCCTCTTCGGCCTGGCACACTCCCAGTAGGTTGAAGGCGGCGGCCACGCCGCTGTCCTTGCGGATAGCACTGCTCACCAAAGTGATCGTGCCCGCTGTGTCAACGCAGTGTTGGCTGGGCTGTACAAGTGTCATGGCTTGCAGCACCAGCGCCCGCGAGGCGACGAAGCGGTCGCTGCTGACTGTCAGCGCCTTCTCGTCCAGCCGCGCTTTCGCCTCCTTCGCTTTGCCCTCGTTCACGATCAACTGCAAAGCATTCGTCAGCTCGGACAGCGCGTCAAACCTCTCGCTCTCGACGCCCATGCGTCTCAGTTTCTGCCGCAGCGCGTCCACCTCCGTAACCATCGTCCTGTCCTCTTCGGTGGGGGCAAAGAGGCTTATCCGGTCGAGAGTATCGCCCATCTTGTCCTGTAGCATGCCGAGCTGCACGTCGTAAGCTTCAGCGCGGACAGCGTCAAATTTGACGTAACTTTCGGCGTATTCACGGCCCCGTTTAACCTCGGTGTGATACCGGTCAACGTAATAGATGACAATGCCGCTCAAGACCGCGAAGAGGACAGCCGCCACCCCTTGCAACGAACTGAGGTGCACGGCAAGCTTGTGATTCGTCTTCTGTAGCTCGTCGGTCTTGGCTATGTGCGCACTTTCGAGTCGGCGGTTGGCCTCCTGTAGCTCCTCGATTCTTCTGCCGTACTCTTGGCGATCCAACTGGTCGAGTTTGACCCTGAGCGACCTCAGTTCTTCCAGGGTGTGCTTGTCAACAAACATATATCCCCCTTTCACCGCCAGCAGACCTTTGCCCGAACACACGACGGCACTCAATCGCCGGCCGACGTTTCGGCGAAGGCGATTCGGTAAGCCGTGTCTTTACGAAATGTGAGAGTTCTCCCCTGCCGCTCGTGAAGCGTCGCGCCGGCCTCTCATCGTGCGGGGGCGCGGCGGCTCTTCACTAGCCTGCGTACGTTAGGAGGTGCGACCGCGCGTTTTGGACGACGTGCGCTCCCTCTGTAATTCCGGGTTCTCCTTAATCCAGCGCGCCAACGTCGGCCTTGTCACGCCCAGCACGACCGCCGCCTTCGTGACGCTTCCGCCGGATATTCTGAGCCCTTCACGGATCAGTTCGGCCGCGAATCGAGCGACAAGACTCTCTAAAGGGATGCGCTCACCATGGTCGGCCGACTCGAAGCGTGCCGCCGCCGCCGCCATCTCCTCATCCCAGATGCCGTCGCGCACATCCTTCGAGAGCGGCGCGTCGCACATAACGACAAACTGCTTGACCAGCGCGTTAACTGCCTCGCCCACGGGTGCGCGCAGAACCCTCTCCGCCTCGGGCGGGCGTTGCTCACTGTCCGCGTAGCAACGCTCAACCCTCTCCCTAACCAAGCGGTCGGCCAGCACGTGCGCCTCCTTAAACGCCTCCACGGACGGGGTGCGTTGCGGACCCTGCCCGCACAACAGTTCAAATAACTCAGTCGAGAAGAGTCCGTCGGCCACCGCGTTTGAAAGGTTGCGCGAGGAGCCCACGATGACGCGCACGTTGACGCGCACGCGTTCCGACTCTGCCCCGACCAACTCGACGAGGCCGTCTCTGGCGAGGAGCAGCACACGCCCGCAGTTGTCGCCGCTCAACTCTTCCACGTCATTAAGGAAGAGCGTGCCCCCGTCGGCCACCTGCGCGATTTGGCCCAAGCGTTCCGGCGCGTAAGACTCGCCCTCGAAGTGACGGCAATCGACGGCCACAAAGAGTCCGTGACGGCCACTCAACCCGTGCGCTAAGCTCGCCAGCAGTTCGCGCTTTCTTGTGCTCCCTCCCCAAATGAGCGAGGTCGGGCGTTCGCCTGTTAGACGCCGCGCCGCCGCCAGCAGTGAAAACGCCTCGGCTGTGTTGCTCTCGGCCTCGTGGGTGGCCGGCTCCGAGGTGAACGTGTTCCAGGCGTGCGGGGCATTGAGCACCTTGAGCACGGCGTTCGTCACCCGCGCCTGCGTGCGCCCGGGGAGCGCCGCCTGTTCGAGACAAGAGTGGATGATGAAGGAATATTCTCGCGCAGTGACAATGTCGAGCGCGTCGCCCAGTTCCTCAATCGCCGCGAGCGCCGCGAGCCCGGCCTTCTCACGCGCCCCTGCCTCCCGCGCCTCCTTGATGGCTCGCGCCAGCGTCCGGCGCGCCTCGCTACGCAGTCCGGTGCGCGCCAACGCCACGCCCAACGTCGTGAGCGATTCAGCCAGTCCGGCGCGGTTTTCCACTCCCTCTTGGAGGCGCACGGACTCGCGCGCGAGATTCACGGCATCCTTGTCGAGATTCAAGTCGAGAGACAGCCGCGCCCGCGAATCAGTGACACCCGCTATAAGCTTCGGGTCGCCGAGTTGGGTGGATCGCTTGAGGGCTTCACTGAGATGGCGGGCGGACTCGTCGTACTTTCCGAGTGAGCGCAGGAAGAAGCCGAGATTGTTCAGTGTATGAGCGAACCGCCACTCTGCCCCGGCCTCGTTAAAGTGAAAGAGCGCGGCCTCGTACTCAATCAAAGCCCTGTCGGCATAGTCCTTGCGCCCGTGCTCGGCTAACTTGCTGTAGAGGGAGGCGCGGTTGTGATGAAACTTGGCCCGCAGCACATGGCTGCCACAGTCTTTGACGAGTTCGTCGCAGCCGCCAAGAAGTTCTTCCGCTTCGTCAAGTCGTCCCGCATGTTCCTCGAAGACCGCGGCGCGAATCACCGCGTGCAACTTCAGCTCCGGCGCGGCGCGGCCGTCCCCCATCTCTTTGAGCGCCTGGTAGATCGTCGCGTAAGCCTCTTTAAAGTCACCCCGCTCCCAGAGGCAATACGCCAGGTCAGAGCGCCTCCCAGCGGCCTTCAACAACTGACCTTCCTGCTCGTAGTTGTTGATAGCTTCCTTGATGACTTCCATGGACTCAGCCTGCGTCCCCTGGGACTGCATGGTTGAGCAGAGTAACAACTGCTCTCCGGCATCGGGAAGTCGCGGATCATCCTCGCGTGCGTCGCGCGCGGTCGCCTCTTTGACGTGAGGGATTTGTTTCACTGGGATTCTCCTCTCTGGTTTCCTCGGGGCCGTCGCTTGAATATATTAACGTTTCCGCGCGCGGCCTTGCTCACTAATTTGCATGCGCCAAAATCTCATATGTTGGATCGGTGCATGTCCAAAACTGGACATCGCGACCCGCGAACGCTGTTAGAGTCTCTGCCCGTGAGCGGAAAATTCTTACTTTAGAAAAGAGGGAAACTGATGAAAAGGATTCTATGGTTGGTCGCGGTGATTGCGATTGCGCTTACTGCGGAGGTCGGGATGTCGAAGCCCGGTTACATCCCGATTGTCGATAACTTGGGGTGCGTGAATAGCTTGGGCCGATAACGGCGATCTGTTTGCCTCACGCGGCGCGGCGAC
>DASVGG010000017.1:0-31704 GCA_036379655.1 Pyrinomonadaceae bacterium | reverse complement strand
AGCCGAGGCACAGCGAGCGCCGCCGGTTGATGTCAGTCGAAAGTGATGAGGACCGGCGTCTGGGTGTAGTGCAGATCGTCGGCCGCCGCGCTCGTGAGGATCGTCGGCAGTTGGGTGCGAATCCACGCGGCCAGCGCAGCGCCCTTCGGCGGCTTGCGGATGCGCGGCTTGAGGTCGTCAACGTACCAGAGCCAGAGCGGCGTGATGGTGTATTCGTAAAGAGTCTCACGCACGACGGCCGGAGTCTCCGCCGCCTCGATCAGCGCGGCGAGCTTGGCAGCCGTCATCAGCGCTGCGGCGGTAGGGGTGGCAGACGCCTCCCGGTTCGTGTTAGCGTTCGCTTCGGTCATTAGCTTTTCCCTTCTCTTTGGTTGGTAGGTTGATGGCCTTGAGCCGTTGGCGTGTTGCAGCACGCCGGCGGCTCATTTCCCTTCTGGCTTTGTGTTTGTCCCTTCGGAGGTGGGGAGACTCTTCACTGTCAAAGGCTAGGCAAGTGGCTCGTGCCCACCACTCGGCCGCTAAGGCTCTGACGGCCCCTCGCGACTGCGGATAAGAGAGGGCTTACCCCATGGCGCGGGGTAAGCCCTCTCCATTTCAGATCTTCGGTGTGAACATTCATTTTCACCCCAAACCTTATTTCCTTGACGATGCCCGTTAACAACACTAATATATTAGTGTAACTAGTTAGTGTCGTCAACTGGTTTTATCAGGAAAATCCTTATTTGGGGGCTGATGATGGCAAATAGTGGTCTCGACGACTTAATCACGCAGGCTGCCGCGGCACGGCTCCGCGGCGTCTCGCGGGAGGCCATCTACGGCTTAGTCGCACGCGGCAAACTCTCCACCGTCGAGATCGGTGGCCAGAAATTTGTCCGCCGAAGCGAAGTCGAGAATTACACGCCCGAGGCTGGGGGGCGTCCGCCTACAACTACGGGCACGAAGAAAGGCAGTAAGAAATGAGTGCCACCCTGGAAGAAATTAAAGAGGGGATGAATCACCTAGCCCCGCAGGAGTTGCGAGAGGTGCGCGAGCTGGCCGATACCCTGCTCTCAGAGCCCCCTAAGCCGCGGATGACCGAGGAAGAATTCGCGCGTTACCTAGCCGCTAAGGGCGTCGTTTCGCTCCCGGAACCTGTGAGCCGCGCGGCCGCCGAGGCCGAGTTCGACGACTATGAGCCGATCACCGTCGAAGGCCAGCCACTCTCCGAAATGATCATCGAGGATCGGCGCTAAAGATGGCGGCCTACTTCCTCGACACCAGCGCGCTCGTCAAGCGCTACGCGACGGAGACAGGCACCGCGTGGGTGACGGGGCTCATCGCCCCGTCGGCCGGCAATCTCATCCTCGTCGCCCGCATCACCGGCGTCGAGACCGTCGCGGCCATCGCCCGCAAGCGTAAGGGCAACCTGCTATCACCTGCTGACGCCGTCACGGCGCTGGTGACCGCGCGGCAGGAGCTTGGAGGGTTGTTTCTCATCGTCGAGGTTACTGCTGCGCTACTGACAGCCGCAACCGACTTGGCCGAGAAACACGCCCTGCGCGGTTACGACGCCGTGCAGCTCGCGGCCGCACTGGAAGCCAGCGCAGAGCGTCAGCGCCTGAATCTAACGCCGCTCACGCTGGTCACGGCGGACAAAGAACTCCTTGCCGCCGGCGCCGCTGAGGGTCTGACTGTGGATGACCCGAATAATCACTGAATTCGGAGAAAAAGCCTTTGAATATCATCGCCATCGCGAATCAGAAGGGCGGGGTGGGCAAAACAACGACGGCCGTGAATCTGGCCGCTGCGTTGCAATCGCAGGGGCGCAAGGCGCTGGTCATCGACCTCGATCCACAGGCCACCGCGACCCGTTTCCTGCTTGACCGCTACGGCACGGACGGCGAGACAATGTATGACGTGCTGCTGAACGGCAAGCCGCTCGCGGACATTATCCAGAAGACTCCGGCCGGCATCCCACTCGCCCCCAGCAACTTCAAGCTGGCGTCGCTCGACCTCGACCTCAACAACGCGCTCAACCGGGAACACAGGCTCTCGGCCGCGCTGGAGGACCTGTCGGGCTACGACTACGTGCTCATCGACTGCCCGACCTTCCTCGGCTTCGCCAACATCAACGCCTTCGCCGCGTCGCAGAGCGTCCTGATTCCGATAGAGTGCGCCCCGGAGTCGTGGGAAGCGGTTCCCTACCTCATGCAGACACTCCGTAAAATCATCACGCAGCTCAAGCACCCGATGAAGGTCTTCGCGCTCCCGACCTTCCTTGAGCGGACGAACATCGCCAGGGATATCCACGAGGAGATAAAGAACCATTTCGAGGCGTATACCCTGAGCCCCGTTAATAAGAACGTCAGGCTCAAGGAGGCTTTCAACGCGCGCAAGCCAATCACGCAATACGATCCTGCGGCTTCGGGAGCTATGGACTACCTGAGGGCCGCCAAGGAGATAATCAGTGAGCACGAGTCGGAAAAGGAAATACGGCGTCATCAGACAGGGCGCGGAAACAAGCGCGGGAACTAACGACGACGTTTTCGCCAAGTTCCTGCCAGCGGCGGAAGAGTCGCCCGCTCCTTCTGACACCATTCCTAGCACCTCTCCTAGTACCCGTCCTAGCAGCCGTACTAGGACTCCTAGCCTCCCTTCCGCCATGCGCCCGAAGCGCGACGTGTCGCCGCAGCGAGACTTCCACAAGGTCGCCAACTCGATCACGCGCGACGCGCTCCCCGCTGGCATGTTCAACGGCAAGGCCAAGCAGCTCTACGACTGCCTCTATTCCCTGACGCGCGGCGCGATAGTCCCCTCTATGTCGGTGCGCATCTCGCGCGCGGAGCTGATGAAAAAGTCCGGCATCGGTGCGAAGGTGACCCTCGAACAGAACCTCCGCCGCCTGACGGGTGTGGGGCTCATCACCTACAAGACCATCGGGGGGATTCAGGGCGGTAACGAATACACCGTCTACACGCCTGACGAGGTGACCCTGCCTAGTACCCCTCCTAGTACAGGTACTAGCCTTCCTAGCTCTCCTAGCGGGGGTGAGAAACTAGGAGCCCTAGCCCCCCTAGAAACTAGGAGTCCTAGCCATGGTGTAAATGTTGGAGAAGCAGGCTCTTCCGGCGCGCCTAATACTTTCTTTAAGACAAATACTGAAAAAACTGATGATGAGGCGTCCCGTCGCCTCGCTTCCGCGCTCTCCGAAACCGAAAGGGAACTGACGGGCAAGAACACTTCGAATCCTGAGCTGTGGGGTGAACTGGCCGAGGTGCTCATCACTGAGCTACGGATTGCGGCCGGGCGAACGACCGTCTCATCGGTTCCCGCCTTTCTGGCCGAACACCTGCGCCGCAGGCTGTGGAAGAAGGACAAGCGGCAGCTAGATAGAGAAGAGAAGTCCAATTCTGGCGCGGCAGGGCTGGCGGCGAAGGTAGATGTATCGAAGTGCCCCGACTGCTTCGGGACCGGCATGTGGTACCCGGAGGGATTCGAGAAGGGGGTTGCCCGGTGCAGACATGAGAAGCTGGCGGCGGCTGGCACCTGAAGTGGGGAAGTCTCGTTCATGAGTCAAAACAGTAAACGCGCCCTGAAAAAGGTAGAGTCACGTCGAGTAGATGGCTTTGCGGATTTGCTCCCGGATTGGCAAGCCGACCTTTCACAGCAGGAAAAGTTCGTTGCCGAAGCCCGGCGCATACTAGGCGGATGTGAGACGGGACGCATCCTTGATGAGTTTGGGGGCAGGCTCTTTTACGCTTATTGTCCACCGCCTGCCGACAACCAACACAATATCAAAAGGCTTATTGACAGACACTTCGAAGGGCATAAGGCGGAGGTCAGTTCGAAAATACCAGCAGCTCAAAAATCCTACGTAAGTCACGTATCGGAAAAACTGAGTGAGGCTCTGCGGGATGCGGTCCTAGAGTCTCTCCATACGGTATTCCAGGCGATAGGAAAGTCCTATAAGGCTTGGAGAACAGATCTATGGCGGCGCAAGTCCTGCGCAGTACAGGAAACACTTGAAGACGGTTTTGTTGTACGAAGGCGGGTTAAAAAAGATCCGGGGCTCGGCCTTACCGATGAGGAATGGTCGCGCGAACGACTTGAAGCTGCCCTCGCTGATTTGGAGAACCTGTTTCTGAGTCGGCCGAGCCAAGTCACTCTTAGCACCATAGCGAGAAAAATAAATACCCTCTGGGCTCCAGGTGAGAATTTCAGCGCGAGCTCATTACAAAAGCTACTCGAACGAAGAGGTATAGATTGGCGTCGGAGAAAGAAAGAGATGATAGAGAGAATAAAAATCCGACAGGAAGAAACGAACTCCCCAAGTATGTCGGATAAGTTGTCCTGACATGTCTTGTTGCTAAGGTAGAAGACTGCTACCGTCCATAACGGTTTTGGAAAATTGAAAAAGAAGGGATCCCGCACTCGATTCCTAGGCCGGCGCGGGACCCCTTCAGTCTACGTTCGCGGGCCACATGTGGCCGTTGAAGTTTTCCAATCATAGGCGTTACCACGCCGACTGTAAAGACTTCAACCTCCCGCCGCCTCATCCCACCCGCAGAGTGTAAACGCTTGTATCTGGTGAGCTGCGACTGCGGCTCGACAGAGGAATTCTATGCACAACCAGAACATTGCGCCCGAGGAGTCTTTAAGCACCCGTCAAGTTGCCGCCGAGCTTTCAATCAGCCCGCCGACCGTCAGGTCGCTGGTGAAGTCGGGTCAGCTACGCGCGCGGAGGATCGGTAAGCTCTTCAAGATCTCCCGCGCTGACTTGGACGCATTCAAGCATGCGTGCGAGCAGCGAGCAGTCGCCGCTTGAAAACCACAACGAAAAAGCCCCGCGGCCAACGGGGCTCTCTCTAAGACCTTTCCGCAACAGAAAGGATCATCTGGTGCCAACATCTTATCAAAAAGAAGCTACAACTCAAGCCCAAATTTCTACCCGCGTTGCGAACGGCCCGGCGCGTGAGAATGACTCATATACGGCGTTGCTGAAGATGCTGAGTAGGCCGATTGCTTTCCACCGTGCCTTCGCCATCTGCGGCGGTGGCGTCGCCGCCGGAATCTTTCTGTCGCAGGCTTGGTACTGGTCGCAGACCGAGACGGCCGCGAGCCGCGGCGGGTGGTTTTATCACTCACACGCCGAATGGGAAGAAGAGACGGCACTCTCCCGGAGAGAGCAGCAGACGGCGCGCAAGCATCTTCGAGGCAAGAGACTATTGGAAGAGCGTATGGGTGTGTTGCCGGGGCAGGGACGCGTCGTCTGGTATCGCATTCACGTTGAGAATCTATGTGAGGCGCTGAAGGCTTTACCCGCGTCGCGAGGGTTGCACCAAAGCAATATCGGGGTTGCACTAAAACGCCCGACCCCATTGCACCGAAGCACCCGACCCATTGCACCGAAGCGCCCGACCTCTCTTATTAGTACAGAGAGTACTGCAGAGATTACGAGCAGAGAACACTCACACACTCCGCGCGCGGGGAAAACCGCGGTGCCAGCCGTCGGGGAGAAGATGTGTGGTGTGTGTGGTTTGGTCGTGTCGCTCGACCTGCTCAGGCGCTACGGGCGAAACCAGTCGCCGCCCCTCGGCGAAGGGTGGGTCGGGAAGGCATTCGACGAATGCTTCCGACACGCGCAGGTGCGCGAGTGGCTGGAGCGGCAGAGCGCGCCGACGGAGAGGCCGCCCGCGCTACTCAACCCGAGGGACTGCCCTGACTGCGCCGGCACAGGCTTTTGGGAGCCCGGCGGACGAGGCAAAGGTGTTGCTAAGTGCCCCCACGATGGGCTCTACGCACAACTCACGGAGGCGGTGCAGGCGGCCACGCACGCCACTATGTCTGTGTAAAGTGGCCCGTCTTCATGACAGGGCTTGACTTCGATACGACGGCGGCGACGGCGCCTGTAGTCGCGCAACGGTAAGCGGAACCGTCCGCGTCCGCAGGGAAGGGGACTGACGATGATTCAACTCACGGAAGATCACGACGAGCTGCGGGCGCAGGCGCTTGGTGAAAAACCCTTCCACCCCAACCCCCTCTACGAGCGGCTCTCAGCCCTCGACCAGCGGAAACTGATGAAACAGCTCACTCCCGGCGAGCGGCTGAGCTTGGGCTACTACATGGCCGCGAAGAGGAGGGCGGCGGCGCTCGCTGGCGGCAGTTAGTAATGGCGAGCGCCGCCGTCGGCGTCGTCGTAGATTTTGGATGAGTCCGTGCAGGCTAGTGGATGAGGCCATCGTGATACGGGTTAAGAGACTTTGATATGAAAAACGAAGAATCTTCAGGGAAACCGGAGAAAGAACTGAGCCGTCGGCAGGAGGCGGCGTTGGTGGCACTGCTCGAGACGGGCTCAGTTAAAGACGCCGCTGCGGCCTGCAACCTATCCCAACCCACCCTGTTCCGCTACCTGCAGGAGCCCCTCTTCATCACGCGCTACCGTGAGGCGCGCGGCAAGCTGGTGGAGACGGCCATCGCGAAGGTGCAGAGCGCCGCCGAGTCAGCCGTCAACACCCTGCTGGAGATTGCGCAGGACAGGGAGGCGGCGCCGACGGCGCGCATCGCGGCGGCGCGCGCGATCCTCAGCCAGGCCGTCCGCGGGCTCGACTGGGCCGAGAATGGTGCCCGAAGTGCGGAAAGCGAGCACATTCACCTCTGCGCGGGCTGTCACGAGAAGTATTCGTGCTTCGGAAACACTTGCGCGGACCTCCAATTTGGCCGTTGTGGCAAGTGCCCGAAGTTACCCCATGAACGCGACGTAACCCCATGAACGCATTCGCGCGTTGAAGTCGAGCGCGACGTGCTGAAAAACTTTTCTCTCGCTTATGGGTAAGAGGTCATAGAAGAAACAGGCGCCCGGGCGGGGCTGCTTGGTGTAACACACGAAACATTTTAGGAGGGGAGACGCGCTATGAGTGAACGACTTGAGATAGAGCTGGCCGGGGGCTTCACAGACAGCAGCGGCGCGGTACACAGGCGGCTCGTCTTCGGCAAGCGCCTCACGGGGGCAGACCTCATCCGCGCCGATCACAACTACGGGCGCGTCAGTCAGGTGGGCTTTGAGTGCGAGGCGTGCGCGGCGGCCCTTGTCGAGTTCGGCACGCTCGCGCGCGACGAGATGCCGCACGCGCTGCTCTCTCTGAGCGTCATAGAGCGCGCGGAGGCCGAAGAGGCGTATGACAGGTTCCTCGCGCAGACCGCGCCCGACCGAAGGCCGGAGCCGTTGTCCGATGATACGGTGCGGCTCGCCTTCGGCGTGCGCCGCGGCGGCGTCACCTACACGGACGTAACCTTCGGCTACTTGCTTACCGGCTGGGATGAGGTACACGCCGACGAGCGGAGGCTGACGGGCGTTGAGCGTAACCTGCACCTGATGGGCCTCCAGGTTGTGAGGCTCGCGGCCGAAGGCGTCGAAAGCATAGAGACGGGCCTGACGCTCACGGACTTTGAAGGCATGGAGGCGGGCGACATTACGGCCCTTAGGGACGCCGCCGAGCAGTGGTATGAGGGCGTCCTGGCCGCCCATCTGAAAAAGAGGTTCGGCGACGGCGACGGCGCGGGCGAGGCGGTCAACTAAGAGGGGCGCATCAGATGGCATCCGACGGCGCGAGATATACGCTTGAGGTTCTGTTAAAGCTTCGGGACTCTCTGAGTAAGGGAGTCGGGAAGCCTATCGCCCAACTGCGCCAACTCGAAAAGCAGGCAGTTAAGACTGCAAAGGCGATTGACGCGCTGCATAAAAAGGCCGCTAAGGGCTTCAAGGCGCCAACTGCCGATGTTGAGAAGGCCACGCGGGCGCACGCCCGACTCTCCGCGCAGCAGCACGCGGACGCGAGCCGCGCCATAAGACTTGAGCGCGACCAAGCCCGATTGGCGACAGACCGCCTGCGCCTGCGCCGCGAAGAGACGCGCCTGCTCAAAGAGGAGACGGGCCTGCACGAAAGGCGCGAGCGCGCGGCCCGCGCCCCGATGCCCGCACAGAGAGCGCCGCGAGTGTCGCGCCGTAGCGTGCCACAGCCCGGCGCGTGGATGGGCGACAGCGACAAGCCGCCCCGCTGGCGCGACGAAGTTGAGGACAGAAGGCCGCCACGTCGTGAGCGTGGGCGTACCCGCGGCGCTCTCGACACGATAGAGAGGGCAGGGCATTACATCGGCCGCGCGCGTGATACGGCCTACGATTTCAGGGACGCATACGGGCAGGCGCGCGAGAGTCTGAGCCGGTACACAGACCCGGCTGGCGAGTTGATGCGCGCACGGATGAGGCTCGGCACTCTCGGCCTTGACCCCGGCGAGTCGGCGCGCGCGAACGAGGCCATTAACAAGACCGTCGCGGCCGTGCCCGGCGCTCGCCTCTCGGAAGTGACGGAAGCCTTCGCGGAGCTATACGAAGTCTTCGCCTCGGTTGACGACACGGCGCGCAACATCGGGCGCGCGGCTAAATACTCCTTCGCCCTCAAGACTCTTCACGGCGACCAGTACAGTCCCGAGCAGCTCATCACTCAGACGAAAGCCGCCTACAAGTTCGTTGACCTCATCGGCCTGACCAAGCCCGACGCGCAGGGGCGCGTAGACAACGCGCGCGTTGACGAGTATCACGACCGGCTCATGCAGGTGCTCTCCGCGACGGGCGGCGAAGTGAACCCGCGCGAGATGCTCCAGGCGGCCAAGATCGGCGGAACGTCTCTCATAGGGATGAGCCGCGAGGGGCTGACGCACATCGCCTCTCTGGCCTCCGACGTTGGCGGCTCGCGCGCGGGAAACATGCAGCGGAGCATGTTGCAGTCGTTCGTCGGTGGGAAGCTCTTTGAAAAGCACGTCAACGCGCTCGCGGAATACGGGATGGTTGATAGCAGTAAGATTCGCAAGGGTAAGGGCGGGAAGCTCGACATTCAGCCCGGCGGCATCCGCTACGCTGACACCATCTCGACAGACCCGATGACGTTCGTTGACCGGCTCGCGGAGGGGATGCGCCGGAAGGGCGTTGATACCAATTCCGAAAAGGATGTTATCAACGCGACCGCGCGCCTGACGCCGAACACGCTCGCACAGAACATGCTCGCGCAGTTGATCATCCGCCGGGATGAAATGACCCGCTTTGACGAGCTGGTCGCCAAAGCCGAGGCGCTGGATAAGATGTTCGCCCGCGCCGAAGCCTCGCCGCTCGGCAAGATCGAGGACGCGAAGGCGAAAGGCGAGAACGTGCGCGCCACGCTCGGCGGGCCGATGCTTGAGGCTGGCGGCTCGCTCTCCGAACGCCTTGCGAGCTTCTACACGGGGCTGCAATCGTTCGCGGAGGGAAGCCCCGTAATGTCTTCGGCGCTCGCGGGGATCGGGAGTCTCGGCGGGGCGGCTCTGAGCGCGGGCGAAGGCGTCGGCACGCTGGCAGGGCTGTTGAGGGACTTGCGCGGGGGCGGAGGCGGCGGAGGTGGCGGGGCCGGGACCGGCGGTGGGAGCGGCATCCTCGGGACTGGCGTCGGTGTTGGCGACGCTGTTGCCGGCGGCGGGTGGGCGCTCGGCAGGTTCGGCAAATGGGGGCTGCGGGCCGGCATCGGCTTAGTGGGCAGCGCGGGCGCTGGTTACGCAGCAATCGCCGCTCTCGCCGCTGGCAGCATCTACGCCCTTCATTCTCAGTATGAGTACGACACTGAGAAGCGAAAGAAAGACGAAGGCGGGGCGGCGCAAAGCTTCGAGCAACTGAAAAAGTTGCGCGAGCAGTCGGGCGGGATCCTGCCCCCCGACGTGGCGCGGGACGTGGCCTCTAAAGCCTTCCCCGGCGTTGACCGGCGCGGCCTGCTGAATGAGCTCGACATCAAGACCTATGGCACGGCCGGCTATCCCGGTGTGATGGTGCAGCCTCAGTTCGACCGCAACGCATCACTGGCCGGTAGCTTCGCGCGCCGCGCGCCAGAGCTTCAATTCCCCGAGTTGATGCGCGGCTTCATCGACGACATACGCGGGCGGGTGCAGAGGGGCGAACTGAAGCAGGCTCCGGCTGATTCCATCCTTGAGGTTGCGAAAAAGGCTTTCCCCGAATCCTTCGGCAAAGCCAGCCAAGAGGCGGCGGCGGCGCTCGCGCAACTGCCCCAACCGATGGAGCAGACCGCAAAGGCGCTCGCTGATATGCAGCGCCCGGCTGACTCTCTCCCGTCGTCTCTGTCTCGTCTCGGCGGGTCGCTCGATTCTCTCTCGGCCCACATCGGCGGGTTAAGGATTGAAGTCCCTTCCATCTACGCGCCGCCGGGCGGCTCGACGACCGCGCCCGGCCCGCGCCGCAACAGGTTTCTTGAAGGGCCTTATAGCGACCCCTTCGGCGCCATCAAGCCGCCGCAGAGCGCCGTCGGCAGCGTCGTACATCGGAGCGGGCTGGTGAGTGTCCACGCGGGTAATACTATCTTCCCCGCTAAACTCTCGCGCCGCAGACCCGGCGACTGGCTCGACGCCGCGCGCGGGGTCGGTAGACGGGCGGCGTCGCCATCGCCGCTGACGTTCCGGCGCAGGGCCGACGCCGCCGACTTACTCCGCGATCTGGCGGGCGCGGGGTCTGAGGTTTACGGGGGCGGCGGCATTCAATTCTCTTCCAGCTACCCGATCACCGTCGGGGGCGGCGGCTTCGACGTTGACGCCATCGTCTCAGACTTGGAGCGGCAGCACGCGCAGGAAAGGGCACAGGTCAGGGCACAGTTGGAAGAGCTGAAGCGCAAGGTCAGCCCGCGCCGGACGCACCGGGTACTCAAGCAGAGGATGAAGATCGAGGAGGAGGCGAGTTGAGCCGATGACAACGCCTTACGACCCGCACGCAATTATTCAACTCGGCGAGTCAACCATGGACTCCTGGGCGCAGGGGAGCCGGATCGAGGGTGTCGAGGTCGAGCTGGCTACCAACGAAGCATCACAGGCGGAGGTGCGAGTCTTCGACCCTGACCCGGAGTTCAGGTTGTTGCAAAGCCTCACGTCAGGCGACGGCATCGCCGAGCTGCCCGTGCGCGTCTGGCTTGGCTTCGGTGAAGGCAAGGCACTCGGCGGCCCGGTGTTCGAAGGTGTGCTCGCGCGCGTCGAGCGGGATTTCTCGACGACGATCCTCAGATGTTTCGATGTGGGCTTTAAGATGCGGAAGGTTCAGCGCACGGAGTATCACAGGGGCCTGACTGACCTTGAGATCATCGCGCGGCTCGCCAAGCGCAACGGCCTGCGGTTCGAGGGGCCGGACGAGAAGATCGCGCTCGACAAGCACAAGTCTGAAAAGCAGGAAGGGGAGACTGACTGGGCCTTCGCCATGAAGTGCGCCGAGCGCGCCGGCCTGGTGCTCTACGTCCGCGGCGAAACGCTCTTCGCCAAAGAGGCCGTGAAGACCGGGCGCGAGGTGCTTACACTCAACTTCAGAGAAGACTTCATGCTGATGGACGATTTCCGCCTGAGCTACCGCATACCCGAGAACCAGGAAGGGACGCCGGCGCGAGTCGAAACGCGCGGGCGTGGCCGCGGCGGCCGACGCCTGAAGGGAGAGTCACAGAGAGAGCGGCGCGGCACGGAGCTGCTGGAGCTGAAGAGAGACTTGCGGGTGAAGAGTAAGCGCCACGCCGACCGGCGGGCCGAGGCGCGCAAGGCGCTACAAAGGGAGCATGCGTTCGACTGCTCGGTCGGCGTGCTGCCGAGCTTCACCGGGCCGCGCCCCGACGCGCGCTCGACCGTGAAGCTCGACAAGCTCGGGACTCTGTTCAGCGGTCGCTATCTCTGTGACAGAGTGACGCACATTTTCGCGCCGGGCGAGTTGACGATGGAGCTCGACCTTTACCGAGACATCAAGCCGAGGGCCTGACATGCCGAGAAGTTACCGCGAGATCATCAGCGACCGCTCGAAGGCTCACACGTCCCGCGATGACTGGTTCAATTGCGTGGAGGGCATCGTCGCGGAGAGCGACCCGACGACGTTGGCCGTCAAGGTTGTCATCCCGTCGATAGATGAGAACTTCGTACATGATGAGTGGGTAGACGCGCTCGTGCCGTGGGTAGGTCCTGACGGCTACGGCCCCGCGCACCTCCCGGCGTTGGGCTCTGAGGTGATTCTCTTCAGTCGAATGAACGAGGGCGCGACGCTCTTCTACCTGCCGCGGTACAACGAAGAGTACCGCCCGCCGGCGGAGTTCGCCGACGGCTCCCGCGGTTGCAAGTGTGACAGCGTTTACAGACTGCTCTGCAATCTGCTGATTCAGATCATCAGTCAGACCCGGGTGCAGATGCGCGGAGAGTCACGCGTTGATGTCGAGTCGGCCGGGGCCGTAGACGTAGACGCGCCGGACGTGCGGCTGAAGGACGGCGGCGCGGTCGGCGTTCATATGCAGGGCGCGCGCGTTGGCTTCATGGGTGCCGCACCAGTCGAGCGGCAGCAGCTCCCCGGCCCGGCCGTGGATGAGGCTTCAGACCGGGCGCTGACAAACGCGCTGCGCTCGGCGCTGATTGCGCTCGGGCTGTGCGAGTGACTGAGAGAGTATGATGATCTTCTCCGTTGCACTCCTCGCCTTCAGGGTGCTGCGCGACGCGTGCGGCGGCGTCCATGTGGACGCCTACCTGATCGCCAACGTGGCCTTTTCCGAGTCACAACAGCAGGCCGAAGAGGAGTGTCTAAAGATCCTGCTCGACACTAAGCCCGTTAGTGAGGGGTGGACTTCTCACACGGTTCGCACCGTCCCCATACCGCTGGAGGAGTTCATTGATAGACGCATCGACGAGCTACTTGATAGGCGGGAGCGCGGCGAGCCGTCAGAGCTGGCCCCAGATAGTGAGTTCGTTACTGACAGCCTGCAATAGAGCAGCTCTAGTCGAAACGTCCTAGACGTAAATTGGAGCCACAACAAATTGTGGTCGGACGCGCGTTTTCAAAATGGCCGTGAAACATCCTCACAGCCCTTAATTTGCACACCTCGTCAGCCTACATCTTGTGGTTAGCCCTCACCACGGCCGACGTTTCACGTTATCAGTTCTGATAACAGCCATTCTGTCTTTAGTTTCGCCCGAATTAGCTGTCACGTCTTCCTCACGCGCCGGCGTCGCATGGTACCAACGCGACACCTGTAAGGTGCTCGTGAAGTTGTACTAAGGTAGCGCACGGTTCTCCTGACAGGTGTTCACAGGAGTGTCAACACACAAGAGAATTGAAAAGGAGGACGCGGCTCCACTCACCCAGTTGGAAGGCTCCCTGTGGGGCAGTCTCCACCTGCAGCGTGCATGTATGCTCATAGTGCCCTCCTGAAGATATAGGAGCAAGGGTGTGAGGGGGCAGAGAAGTGTCACCTGTCGTGACAAGGGCAAGCTAATTCGGGCGAAAGCAAAGTCTGTATTAGCCACAGTGCTTGCCCATGCAAACAGCAAGATGCGCCAAGGAGGGCGGTAAGCGAAACTTCCATGCTTGGCTCTTGACAGACGAATAGCGCCGATATTAGCCTCGTGCCGCATAATTGGTTCGTATCGGCTGCGCTAGATTCACCAGCGGCCGAAATATTCTTTCCGGTGTCCTCATAACTAAGATAACAGGATTTTATGATCAAGCTTGTGGCGGGCTGTCTTGAAGGCTAAGCGCCTGTACCCGACGCGGGTAGGTAATAAGGAAGATCTATGCATGGCTGACCCGTCCCTCTACCTGATTCCTCTGTTGGTCATCCTAATCGGCTTCGCCGTCCTGCTCGTCGTCAAAATATCCCGGAGCGAGCGAGGAGCAGAAGGCCGGAGAGGGGAAGAAGTCCTCCACGGTGACGAGACTAGTAGTCGCTTCATCCTTTACTTCAAGCAATATTCAGAATCGGACATCAACGATCTTTACAACACCCTCACGCCCGAAAAGGAAGTGGTGACGAAGAAGACCGAGACACTACTGGGTGAGGGTAAGCTTGGGGCGAAACTCCTCCCCGTCGAAGTCGGCAGCAGCCTCACGCAGACCATTGAGCAGCAGATTAAGGCACCGACCCCTCACTTCAAATACGAGTACATCATCAAGAAGCTCAGGCAGGACAAAGAGCTGATAATCATCAATGCCGAGGGCCCGGAGGGTATCGACTTGTCGAGGCTCGATAGCCTGATCGAAGAGTTGAAAGAGTTCAACATTAAAGTCCCACCGAATGAGGTCGAGGCTGCGCGGGCGTCCATCAAGAACAGGAAGACCGTCGCCAGGTTGCTTAAGGAGCATAACCCGAGAAGGGGTGACCGGAAACTGAATTGCCTGCTCCAGAACTTCCCCTTCACTGTGAAAGAGGACGGCGGGGGGTATGAACTCATTTCGGAGCGGGACGTCCTACACGAGACCACCGTCTCGGCGAAACTCAGCAACGACACCCTGACACCGAAGGGCAGGGAATATTTTCAGAGATGGATCGGCGAGATGCGCGATCTATCTATTTTCGGCGAGGCCGAAATCAGCGTGAGCAAAGATGGGGAATTTATATCTATCACCTCGTTCGTGGTCTATTAGCCCGGCTATGCGGAAAAGCGCTAACATCATATTGTTGGTGCTGGTCCTGGCTGCCATCGGGTACGTCGTCTACCTGCTGGCGATCGGGAAGCCGGAGCCGCCCCCGAAGCCCCAATGGCCGCGGAGGTACGCTGGCATCGAGATCGGCACCCGCGCGATGCGCTACGCCATTGTTAAGATCAGCCGCAATGACGGCGACTTCGAGTATGAACTCGAAGGTCGGCCCGGCTCCGCCGAGTTTGACGTAAAGTTTGACCGTGACGGCCGCATCGTCAACACCGATGAGCTGAAAGGCATCATCCGCAATGTCGTGGAAGAACAGATCATCCCGGCTAAGGTGCCTGCTCAGGACATCCACATCATTGCCGGCAGCTCTTATAAAAACTCTTCAAACTTGGATGAAGTCCTGAAGGATCTCAAGACGGCCTACCCGGCGTCCACGGTTAGCTTCCTCGATGAGACTACCGAGAGTTTGGTAGAACTGAAAACGCTGGTAAACCCTCCGGCCGAGCTGAATCAAATTCTGTTAATCGGCGTTGGGAGTCAGACCACGAAGATCGCCGCCTACGGCGGGAAGAAGCACGTCTTCGCCAAGCCCTTTGACATCGGAGTCAGGAAATTAGCGCAGGATGTGGCCGACGCACAGCAAGCGGCACTCGCACACGGGTCTGACAGGCAGCCCGCATCACCAGCCGGTAAGGTCGAAGAGTTAAAGCGTTTACAGGAGGCGGCGAGAAGGATACTTAGTTCGGGGCGGGAGGCCAGCAAGATGGGCAAGGTCCTGACGGAGAACCCTTTCCGCAGTATGAGGGCGACCATCATCACCGGCGGACTGCCCTGCGTCCTCCTCCAGTCCATCGGCGAGTTGAAGGTGGCGGAGTTCGCCGGGGGTCCGGCTGTCACGGCGAACAACTCAGACCGGTACACACTTATTCAGCAGGAAGAGCTTACCCGCTTTCGGAAGTTCGCTGAAGAGAAATTCACGAGCGGTCATGAGGGTGACAAATTGTGTGGGGACTTCACCAGGGAAGAGTTGGTCGTCGGCGCGGAACTGATGCAGATTCTTTATGAGAAGTCCTCGTTTGAAAATAAGCCGATGTTCCACTTCGACAGGCTCACGTGGATTCCCGGCTACTTTGTCTATCAGGCCGAGAAAGCTAACTGAAGAATGATGCCACTACGCCTCACCCCGATTGAGCAACCCCTGAAATAAGCCCACATATGCCGCGTCATATAAGAGCCATTATTCCAAGTGAATCTTCTAATGATCATTCTAGGGCTGGCAGCAGCCGGCACATAAACGATTGTTAGCTATAAGATTCAGGCTGGCGCGGCAAGCTTTTTTTATGTCGTTTACTCACAGATCTTTTGGCTTGCCCCTTCTTTGCACGTGGTTTTGATCTTGGTTTCGATTTTGCTTTCAGACGACCTGATGCCCAAAGCACACCCATGAAGATCAAAATACACACACAAACTGACAGCGCCTCTGAAATCGCAGTGACTGATTGACCTGTAAGCAACGAAGAGGACACAGAGTGGCTTCCAACTAACAACAAGATTGTCGCCACCTCGTTGTTGTTACCACTTTTCCCAAGCATCGCATTCCTCCCTTCATTTACTAAATACTGTTCACGGCGATATTTTTAGCCGTGCAAATATTTTTCCTTCGCGACGGCAAATAACGGGAATGTCCGCAGTAATACTTAATATGGGGGCATACCTATATGTCGCCGGATGAGCGGATTCGAGGTGTTATGAACGTACATAGATCAGCCAAGTAGCAAGGTGCTTGAATGACCTGTTCCGGTTGTGGCACGAGTCTGACCAGGGAAGATCTACAGACAGGCTGCGTTCTATGCGGCGCCCGCGAAGATTCGTCAACTGGGATAATTGAGTCTAAGGATAGTGGCCGTGAAATATTAAACGGTCTGACAGAGGAGCAGTGGCTTGATTTGTTGAATAGGTTGACGCTGTTTACTAGACGTTGTTATTTCGGCATTGATGGTAGGGACCCAATCCAGGAGGCAATCTTGGCGGTGATGAGCGGAAGCAGAAGTTGGGACGTAAACAAAGACCCCTTTCGCAATCTATGTTCAATCGTCAGGAGTATTACTTCCAACCAATTAGCGAAGGATAAAAGATTCATCCAGTTAGACCTCGATACTGAAGTCTCCGCCTGCGACACCCCTTCAATACAGCCTTCGGAGCTTCCCCTCGCCGAGGCTTATGAGCAGCGAGAAAGTGATGAAAAATTTCGCACCAGAATTTGCGAGTCACTGCAAGATGACAAAGTCTCTCTACGTGTCGCCCAGCATCTGATCGACGATGATCCCGAGTGGAAGCCCCAGAAAATCTCGGAAGCTTTGGGGGAGGAGAAAAGGGAAATCAACAATGCGCGAAAGCGGATAGCGAGGAAATTCCGACCGCCGACGCAGATGCCCAAAAGAGCTTTATGAAGATCACGAACGATAAAAACGGCGCGCCCAAATGTGGGCATATTTATGTCGTGCTCCAAGGGGCAGTAGGCGAAATTCAACAGTGAGTCGAATCAGGAGTTGAATCCTATGAGACGGCAAACTAACCACGACCCTTATAAACTTGTCGGCACAATGCTTGGCGACTATCGAGTGCAGGAACTGGTAGGCATTGGCGGGGTGGGAGTCGTCTACCGAGCAGACTGTTTGGGGAACGGACGATCGGTTGCTTTGAAGATTTTAAAGCCCGACGTCGCGATTAGAAATCCCGCGATGGTTCAGTCGTTTCTCGAAGAAGGCGCGAAAAACATAGACCTGAGACATCCATATATTGCCAATACTACCAGAGCTGACGTTTTAGCGACTGGCTTGGCATTTCTTGAGATGGAGTGGATTGAAGGCCGGACGCTGGACGACGAAATGAAAGAGTGCGGGGCTATATCGCTGGAGCGCGTGGCCTCTGTGTTGGAACAACTCTGCGAGGCGCTGGAATACGTCCATACCCAAGGAATAGTCCATCGCGACTTAAAACCCAGCAATATAATGCTCGCGACTGATCACAACGGGGTTGAGGTTGTTAAGGTCATGGACTTCGGCATCGTCAAGGAGATCTCTTCAGCCGTGAGCGATAACAGTCGGGTCATGGAGGCACCCCATTACTCTTCACCTGAGCAGCTTGTTGTCAGTTCTTGTATCAGCCCTGCGTCGGACATCTACAGCGTAGGGGTAATAGCTTATGAAATGATTACGGGAAAGCTCCCTTTCGATTCCAACTCTATAGAAGAACTGGTTCGCCAACATCTGACTGCAACACTGCCGTCTCTTCGTCAGTTGAGTCCTAAGATTCCGGCATCTGTGGAGGAAGTAGTACATAAGGCTTTAGCCAAAGAGCCGAAGTGGCGTTACACGCGTATCGAAGAATTTGCCCGAGCTTTCAAGCATGCTGCCAGTTCAGGGGCGACCACGCCCCCACTACAATGCACTGACGTTCGAGTCGACGCCGAGGTAGAGCGTATTGCTGCTTTAACACCCGAAGAAGTTAGAGCAGACCTTCGGCAGATGAATATAGAGCCGATAAAGGAGTTGCCAGCATACCTGCGTCAGTTGTTAGCGAAACCGGTGGTTAGGCCCGCCGAGGTCATCGAGAACAACTCACCCACTCAGATGCGCATCGGTAATAACAACTCGGCTATTCGCACGTCGGCAAATAGGATCGCAATCTTCGACACAACGCTATGCAGTGGCGAGCAGGCTCCGGGCTGTTCGATGAACCTCTCCGAGAAGATTCGTCTGGCGCGCAAGCTCCAGGCTCTTGGCGTCGACATCATCGAAGCCGGCTTCCCCATCGCCTCGGAGGGAGACTTCGCGGCCGTCAAGGCCGTCGCCGCAGAGTGTCGGGAGGTCACGGTCGCCGCGCTCTGCCGCGCGACTGAGCTGGACATCCTGCGCGCCTGGGAGGCGGTCGGCGGCGCGGCGCGCCCTCGGCTCCACACCTTCGTCGCCACCTCGGACATACACCTCGAACACAAGCTGAAGAAGTCGCGCGCCGAAGTCCTGCAGATGACGCGCGACGCCGTCCGGCTCGCGCGCTCGTTCACAGACGACGTCGAGTTCTCGGCCGAGGACGCGACCCGGAGCGACTTGAATTACCTGTGCGAAGTTTTCGCCGTCGCGGTCGGGGAGGGCGCGCGCACGCTCAACGTTCCCGACACCGTCGGCTACACGACCCCGACCGAGTTCCGCGAGATCGTCTCGGCCGTGTGCGAGCGCGTCGTCGGCGACAAGGACGTGATCATCAGCGTCCACTGCCACAACGACCTCGGGCTCGCGGTCGCCAACAGCCTCGCCGCGCTCGACGCGGGCGCGCGTCAGGTCTCATGCACCATCAACGGCATCGGCGAGCGCGCCGGCAACGCAGCGCTCGAAGAGGTCGTGATGGCCCTGCACGTGCGCGCCGACCGCCTGCCCTACGCGTGCGGCATCCGCACCGAAGAGATCTACCCGACGAGCCAGTTGCTGACGGAGATCATCGGCTTCGGCGTCCAGCCGAACAAGGCCGTCGTCGGCCGCAACGCCTTCGCGCACGAGGCGGGGATTCACCAGCACGGCGTGCTCTCGAACCCGCTCTGCTACGAGATCATGACGCCCGAGTCGGTCGGCGTGCCCTCGAACAACATCGTCCTGGGCAAGCACTCGGGCCGGCACGCGCTCTCGCGCCGCTTCAACGAGCTGGGCTTCACGCTCTCCCCTCCGGAACTTGAGGATGCGTACCACCGGTTCACGAAGCTGGCCGACCGCAAGAAGAACATCTACGACCAGGACTTGCTCTCGCTGTTGCCAGCGGATGTGCGGACAGCAGAAGTACATGACAAGAATCTGGCTCAGGCTACCCCTACACTAGCTATGCTTGAGTTCATTCGTCAGGGGTGAATAATGCTCCGACCCTACGTTATTTGCCCTTCTCAAGGCTTGGCTTGAAAGCTGATGTCTGTCATCTGCCGATACGACCCAGTGTGCAGACAGCTACGCCTCACATGCAGATAAATATAGATTCTCGCAACTGGCACGACGGAAAAGAGGTGCCCAGATCTTCTAAAGTTTGCGTCGGCAGGAAAAAGCGGCTGGCAAAAGTATCTCACCCAAAGCAATAGGTATCTCACCCAAAGCAATAGACACGTCACCCCGCCCCGCCATCTGCGTCGTTTACGTTCGTGTCGTCCCCCGTTTACATTGTTAACTGCTGTCTTCGTTGAAAATCCGCGTCCGGCTGTTTACAGTGTGAACGGCGCTGAAATTCTCTCAGCTGGGGTTTCACACGAATGAGCCAGTCCACCAGAAAGACCAAGACCATCGCCTTCCGCCTCACCGACGAGGAGTACAAGCAGATCGAGGACGCCGCCGCGGCGACGGGCCAAGACCCGAACGAGTGGTGCCGGAATTTGTCACTCGCGCAGTCGAGCAGCGGGGGCGGCCTGAGCCGGAACGAGCGCCTTCTCTACGAGGAGTTGGCCCGGCTGCGCTACCTCGTCGGCCACGGCTTCAGGATGCTGGCGGGCAGGGAACTGAGCCCGGAGGCTTGGGAAAAGACTACGAACGCCGCCGACCAGAAGGGCGCGCAGATCGCCGACACGCTCCTCACCCGCCGCAAATGAGGCAGCTTTTTTAGCTGATCCTCTCCACAGGCAGCCCCGTTAGACATCGTTTGGCACGCGGGTTGTATCTCCCTTCGCACCCCTAGCGGGCGGGCGCGCTCCCACGCCCGACAATCTGAAATACGAAGTGAGGTATCGCCCCCGTGCCGAAGGCTTATCTTTTCTCCGAGGAGGGTCGCGCCGGCCGCGGCTCAAACATCTTTCTTGTGGCCTTCACCGCCCTCTGGATTCTAGTCTCCTGCGCCGCAGGGTTCGCGTACTTTCATAACTTCACAAAAGCAAATCTCACCACCCTCCAGCGGGTCTACTGGCCCCAGTACTGGTGGGGCTCGTTAAAGGCGGCCTTCATCCCGTTCGAGCCCAAGTCCAAGTACGCCGTCCTGATGAGAGAGCTGGTGGAGCGTCCGGCCGACCGCAAGAGCGGCACGAAGGACGGGGGCAAAAACGACGCCGGGAAGGCCCAGCCCGTAGTGAGGGCCTGTCTCAACGAGGAGATAACAGCCGACTACGACGAAGATGGATACATCCATAAAAATCCTGACGGCACGCTGGCCCTGCTGCTCAAGGCGGCCTACGTCCCGGAGACGAAGCAGGTCTACTGGGACAAGCCGACGGTGAAGGACTCCATCGCCCGCGCCTGGTTCAGGGACCATATCTATGAAGGGAAAAGCGTCACGGAGTTCTATTATCCAGCCGCGCTCTGTGGAGGGCTTCTGTTCGTCTCAGGGATGGGCGGTGCCTTCGGCTTCAGGAGGTACCGGATCAAACGTCTCCTGCGGGGCAAGGTGCTACGCGGCACTCGCGAACTCACGCCGAAGGAGTACGCCAGGGAGATGCGCCGCGAGACGGGCGTCGGCATCGAAGTCTTCACGCAGGAGGGGAGGTGAGACATGCTGAGACCACTCGCCAACTGGCTTACCCGCACCGAGACTTCGAGCGTGCTGCGCGTCCCGCGCCGTGAAGAGTTCGAGGGCGCCCTCCTGCTCGGCGACCCGGGCACGGGGAAGACCCAGATCATCCACCAGATGATCGCCCAGGTGCGGCTGCGCACGCCCGCCGAGGCCGGCGTCGTCTTCGACCCCGCCTGCGAATTCCTCAGGGCACACTTCGATCCCGAGACCGACGTCGTGCTCAACCCCCTCGACGCGCGCTTCCTCTACTGGTCGCCCTCCCTGGAGGTCAACTCCGAGATCGACCGACAGCTCGTCAGCGAGTCCTTCTTCCCCTACCACGAGAACATGTCGGAGACGAGTCGCTTCTTCGTCGAGGCGGCCCGCGACATCTTCGAGCTGATGCTCGCCCGCCGGCCGACGGCGGCAACCATCGTCGAGTGGCTCGGCGACGAGGATGCGATCGACGAGCTGGTGGCCGGCACGGAGGTGGCACACGAGATCAGCGCGAAGGCCGGGCCGCAGCGTGTCGCCGTGCTCTCCACGCTCGCGCGTCTCGGCAAGCTACTCCGGATGCTCCCGCCGCACCAGGAGGGCGAGCCGAAGTTCAGCCTGACCAGGTGGGCCGAGCGCCGGCGCGGCTGGGTCTTCATCACCACGACGCAGGACACGCGTGAGGCTCTCAAGCCCCTCCAGGCCGCGTTCCTTAACATCCTGATGAAGCGCCTGCTCAGCGCAGACCCGACGTGGGGGCAGGACAACCCCTGCTGGTTCATTGTCGATGAGGTCCACGCGCTCGGCCGTCTCTCAATGCTGCCGACCTTCGTCGCCGAGGGGCGGAAGTATGGCGTGAAGCCCATCTTCGGTACGCAGAGCAAGCACCAGCTCCGCCGCCACTACGGCGAGGAGGCGCTCATGATGCTGGCAGCGCCGCACCTGAAGATCTTCACGCGGTGCAACGAGTCTGAGGCTGCCCAGTGGGTCTCGGACAACATCGGCGAGGAGGAGCGCGAGCGGCCGCGCGTGGGGACTACCGAGGGGGTGCGCGCGGGCGGGCGGGACTCGGTCAACTACTCGACCTTCACGGAGCGACGGGCTGTGGTCAGTAAAGAGCAGATCATGTCGCTCAAGAACCTCCACGGGTTCTGGAAGTACGGCGACGCGGTAGTGCCGTTCAGGATAGAGACGCGCGCCTGGCCGCAGGTGGCCGAGGGCTTCAAGCCGCGGCGAGCGCTTCCACAGACGGCGGCGGCGACGTCGCCCGTGGCCGCGCCCCCTCCAGCGGAACGGCCACGTCCTGCGCCCGTGGCTGCGCCTACGTCACTCTCGGCCGCGCCTCCGACCCACGAGCGTCCCGCAGCGGCGAAAGCGCCCTCGCCGGCCCCACCGAGGCCCCGCGAGGTGCCCGTGCCGGCGCTCACACCCGCAGACGACATCGACCTCAACTTCTGACGGACGCAGGGAAGGGAAGGCACGCGCATGCTGACGATGAGCAAGGCCGTCTCCGCCCCACAGGCGACGGAGTATTACCGGAACGAATACACGAACCCCGGCGAGAGCTACGACGCCAAGCACGAGCACGTCGAGGGGCGCTGGCACGGCAGGCAGGCCGAGCGCTGGGGCCTGCGCGGCGAGGTGACGGCAGAGCAGTACGAGCGCCTCTGCGCCGGCCAGCACCCCGAGACGGGCGAGCAGCTCGTGCGCCACGTCGAGCCGAGGACCTACGAGAACTTCTACGGCGAGGAGGTGACGTCGGCCGCGCACCGCGCCGGCTGGGACGCCACCTTCAGCGCGCCGAAGACCGTCTCGCTCGCTGCGGTCGCCGGCGGCGACGAGCGCGTGCGCGAGGCGCACCGCGAGAGCGTGGACCGCGCGCTCAACGCGCTGGAGTCTCACGCGCAGGCGCGCATGGGCGGCAACCGTCCGGCGGAGACTACAGGCAGGATCGTGGCTGCCCGTTTCGAACACGACGCCGCGCGCCCCGACCGCGCGGCCGGCTATGCCGCCCCGCAGCTCCACACGCACGCCGTCATCTTCAACGTCACCGAGACCGAGGCCGGGGCGGTGAAGCCGGTGCAGCCGCTGGAGCTCTACCGCAGCCAGCAGTACGCGACCGCGGTCTACCGTATCAGTCTCGCCGAGCGGCTCCAGAGGCTCGGCTACGAGGTCGAGGTGGACGCGCGCACGGGCGCGCCCGAGATCAAGGGCTTCGACCCGGAGTACGTCCGCGAGAGCAGCCCGCGCAGCGCCGAGCTGCGACGCGGCGCCGAAGAGATGCGCGCGCGCCTCGAAGGAGAGGGGGTGGCGGTAAAGGACGGCGCGGGGCTGAAGCAGGCGGCCGCGCGCGCGGGCCGCGCCGGCAAAGACTACGACCGACGGGCGATGGCGGGGCGCGTGGCGGAGCTGGAGGCGAAGTACGGCCACCAGGCGAGGCGACTGTACGCGGAGGCCTTGGAGCGCGGCCCCGTGGCTTACGAGCCCGCCGACGTCTCGCGGCGCGCCGCTGAGGCCATGACAACCGTGCGCGAGCGCACAGCGGCGCTCGGCGAGGAGGTGGACCGGCGGCGGCTGATGGCAGACGCGCTCAGGGAAGGGCTACGGGGCTCAACCTACGAGGCCGTGACGGCTGAGTTCGAAGCGCGGGCAGCGAGGGGTGAGTTCAGGGGCGTCGTGAGAGACGCTTCTCACAGCCGCACGCCAGCCGCTCGCGCCCTCCAGGAGGAGCCCGGAGCACCGGGGCACTCGGCCGAGAGGTCTGTTAATGTCACTCTCGCGCGAGAAGAGCGCCGGCAGCCGCTGGTCAGGAAGCTCTCGGCCGACGAAGTACAGGATGTCTTCGAACGGTTGCGGGGCGAGGGGCGCGCGGTCGAGCTGCCCGACCGGGAGGCGCGTGTGCGGGCCGTCGTCGAAGACTACTGCTCAAGCCCGGAGGGCGCGCTCGTGGTCGCGCCGGCAGACGAGCGCCTCGACGAACTCAACCGGATGATCCGCGACGCGCTGCGCGCTGAAGGGAGGCTTGGCGACGAGGAGCGTGCGGTGAAGGTCTACGAGGAGCGTGTGGGGATGAAGGGCGACGCGCGCGCCGCGGCCGGCGAGTACGTGCCTGGCGAGGACGTGGTGAGGTTCGGCCGCTCCAGCAAGACCTTCGGCGTCGAAGCGGGGGAGTACGCACGAGTCACCTCGGCCGACCCTGCACGGAACCTGCTAACGGTGGCCACGCAGGACGGCCGGGAGGTCACCTACAGCCCGACGCGCCTGTCGGGCGTGAGGGTACTCAGGGAATCTGAGCGCGCATTCGCCGAAGGTGATCGGGTGAGGTTCGACATGCCCTCAACCGGGCATCGCGTCAGTGCCGGCACGCTCGGGACCATCGAGAGGCTCGAAGACGGCGGCGGGATGAGCGTAAGGCTCAACGGCGGGCGCGCCGTCGGGCTCGGCGCCGACGATCTGCGCCACCTCGACTACGGCTACGCGGTCGGGGACTTCGCGCCAAAGGACTCTGCCGTCGGCCGCTTACTCGCTCACATCGAAGGGGGTGAACCTGACGCGGCCGTCAACCAACGCATGCAGTTGGTCGCACAGGAGCAGTTCAGGGATGGGGCGCGCGTCTATACTGATGATAGCGAGCGGCTTGGCGCCACGCTCGAGAGAAATGTCGAGAGGCAGTTCGCCGGCGATCCTCCCAAGTTACAGAAGGCAGTAAGCGGCGTTGAACTAGACGTTGGCGGTCAGGTGGGGAGCGCCGAGCAAGCAGTCGCCAATGGGTTAGAGCTCGGGTTCATGCTCTGAGCGCTTCGGTGAAGCAATATTATGGTCGATGTAGGATTAACCACTTTCTTCTTCATCGTAGAAGGGATCATCCGCATAACGAACAAAGCGCTCCCTATCCTCTACCTCTTCCTGCCGCTCTAGGAGGTAGAGTTCCACGGACTTTTCATCCGTAGCCGACTCGGCCGCGTCTAACATAAAACGGATTCTTAAAAACTCATCAACCAGCCCGTATTCGTCGGGCGACCACGTGGAAATGATGTTGCGTTCGGCGAGCCATTGAATCTCCTCTTGCCTTACGTCCTTCTGTGCCTTCCGTCGGCTAACCCGTGAAGGGAAGCCTGGCGACATGAGTCCGAGTAAAGTCAGAAATGGGTCCAACATCCCATATAGTTCGAGTGTGTGTATTGTAGTGTCATAGACACGTGCTCTGTCGTCGTAGCAGATCCTCCGCAAGGACTTTACTAAGTCGGCCGAGTCGATAATGGCGTCCGGATCCTCGCATTCATTCTCTATCAAATGGGATCCCAGTAGCTGAATGATGTGTGGATGACCGCCAGAGAGATCTAAAACTCTTTCAGGGATTTGCGGGTCGATTGCCAAACGAATCCCCCGCTTCTCTGCGTCAGCGGCCACCAGCGCTAGTTTCGTGTGGATTAGGTCTGCAGCTTCATGCTGCGCCATCGGTTGGAGTGTGATCGTTTTATAAATGAACCTGCTGATTCCAGGATCCTCTTGGACCATATCCTGATAAAAAGGGCTTACCCCACAAAATACAAAACGAACTTGTTTTACGCCCTGTTGCTGCGTATGGGTAATAACGCTCCTGAACAACCTGGCCAGTGGAGCTGGGCACTTGTCCGCCTCGTCAACCGCGAGAATTAATAACTCCCTATCATCGAGCATTCTTTCCAGATAATCTTTTTCTACCACTCGCTTGAGAACTGCCAAATGCCGGCCTTCGGTGAAATTACGAACGATCTCTGCTGACTCTACCTCGAATAACCCCTTCAGCTGGAACTTGACCTTTTTCTGCCGCTCATCGATTCGGACAAAGCTTTCAAGTAGGAGTCGGGCTGCTTGATCGATAGTTTGAATGTCTTTGTCTCCTACCGCGACTACTGAACGCGCGCTATGGTTGGAGTCAAAACCTTCCATCATCAATCTCGCTCTAGCTAACAATGAAGACTTGCCAATGCCGATAGCGCCTTGAATGGCTACTGAACCCAGTTGCAGTGAGCGCTCCAAGGCATTCAGCTCTTGAGATCTCCCGAAAAAGTCATCTGGTGAGCTGGCGATTTCTGAAGGCGTGAAGGGATTTAAGTGCATAGTGTCCTCATCAAATCTGACTGTGTTTAAGTCCGATAATGAAATTTACGTCCGCCATTGAAAAGAAATGAGAGGATTTGACAGGCAAAATCCTGATTTTTCGTCACGGACTTAAGCTGCTGCGTTCGGCGCAAAGATCCAAGCATCGGACGTAATTCAACCAAGGCCGATTTTGAAAACGGCAGAAAACTGAATTTACTGCGCCTCACATTTCTCAGCCGGCCAAAACCAACTTTCCCGCCCGAACAAATACCACCCCTCCGTGTACCGCAGCACACGCCCCTCGTCCGTCCACACGTGTGCCCGTCGGCACTTCCCGTCGTAAAAAATCTCTCGCTCTATCCCGCCAATGTTGCGTATGTCGTCCGTAATCTTCTCCCCGTCACTGGCGCGGAAGAGCAAGACCGTGCCGCCTTCGATGTTGACGCTCACGGCATTCCCGTTGATGGTGAACTCAACCTTGTTGAAACGGCCGGGGATGTCAAGGTCTCTCAGCTTCACCCCACGTTCAAAGTCCCAAAGCTCTACCTTGTTTTTTTCTTTAGAGGTATCAATGGCACGGATGCCCCAATTGTTTACAGACATGTCGGGGACGATATCCACGTTTTTGGAAAGGGTAAAATCCGCTATCAGCCGTGGCTTGGCTTCAGTAAGCTTCCACAGATATGTCCCGCCGGATTCATTCGGCCACACGAGCATGAGTTGATAATCTTCGCTGTAAAGGTCAGTTTTATCGGTATTATCATTGGCCCAGATGACCCTGATAACTTCCCTCTCTGGCACTACCGTCACCCGACGAAGCGGGTTAGTCCTAAAAAGTCTAAAAAATCGTTTATGCGTCAAATTATCTGTCAAATAAGTCACGCGGTCTTTAACGTACAGGTGTTCTCCGTCAGGCGTGAATGACGCTGTGAGATCAGGATAACCGTCGGAATCGGCTTTCAGGCTCGCGTCACAGTAATCCAAAACTTGACCCGTTCGTATGTCCCACAGAACTAAATACACTCTTCCATCAACAGACGCTTCAAGCGTGGCGGCACGGGAGCTTCTATCGTCAAAGGCGAACGAAGATGCTGACTGAAACCCCGCTCTTACAAGAACTCTCTCCTCCTTCGTGTGCATATTAAACGCCGTCGGCTGCTGAACTTTCTTCCCAAAACATGTGGCAAGGAAGTAGTCTCCGTCGCTGCTGACATAATAGTCTTTATTGGTGGTATTGCCGCAGGTGAGCATCTCTCCAGTCAGTTTGTTGTCGGCGAGCGAATATACCCATGTTAACTTCGGCATCGAGGAATTCTCCGCCACCCCGCTTTCATCACGATAGGCGATCATATTGCCATCGGCGCTGACACTTATATCGAGGGCATGTCTATTCGGCTCGGTCATCACGAACGGGATTGGCACTGATGTACGGAATTCCCGCTTCGTCGGAACGTGAAGGGCGACCACGACCTTTTCATCTCTCAAATAGCCGAGTAGGTAATCAGGTAAGGCAAAGTTGAAAATGTCGGCCTGAAAGGAATGAGCCAGGCTCGCCGCCTTCACGTCCCAGACCTCCATCGTGTTGTTCTCTACTCTCGGGCCCGAGATACCGGTAATAAGAAGTCCGCGTTTCGGCTGCGCGGAATGAAAAAACTCACTTGACCTAGCTCCTTCGATGTGGCGGCCTACGACATCCTGATGCCAGACGCGGCGCGTCGTGATGAGGCCGACGAGGAGCGTAGTAGTAATAGCGACGAGGGCCACGAGCGCGGAAGCGGCGACGGCAAGTCTCGTGATGCTGGCGCGCAGGAGGCGGCGGGCGGTGGGGTCGGCGAGCTTTTTACGGTCGGCGTATTTGCGGAGGAAGCGGAGGCGGCGGTAGGGGATGCGCGTCTTGTGGTCGATGCGGTACTCGGCGACGTAGTAGTCGAGCAGTTGGTTTGCCTCGTCATCGCGCGTCGATACGTCGCTTGTCGCCTTCGACACGGCGTCAACGAGATAGTCGTGGACGAGTGTGTAGGCGGACTCCTCGCGGCCGCGCTTCTCGGAGGAGATGAGGCGCGCGATTTCGAACTGGCGCAGCGCCGTGCGGATGAGCGCGAGCGCCTGCGCGCCTTCCGTGCCAACGGCTTCGCCGATGTCGGCGACCGTCCGCGGGTTGCGCTTCGCGTGAGCCGGGAAGTCGCAGAGCGCGCGCAGGACACGGCGGCCAATCGAGGGGTCGCCGCTCACGTTGATGGCGTCCTCGATGTAGTGCGACAGAATCCCGCGCGCGCCGCCCGCGAGCCTGTACTCGGCCGTCGTGAGATTGCCGACCAAGGCCGTGCAGATGATCTGTAGCTCGGGCGGGCGCACGAAGCCGCCCTCGCCCAGATCGGACGCGAGCATCGTCGCGAATTCATCCTCGACCTCGACGCGGTCGCGCTCGGCACATTCCTTGACGACCCGTGCGGCCTGCTCGACGGTGAAGTTCTTCAGTGTGAAGAGCGTCTGGAGTGAAATGGGCTCGAAGAAGTTCCTGTCCGCAGCTGCGGGGGGCACCTGCGGCGCGAGGTCTTTCATATCCGCGAGGTAGTCGCGGCGCAGCGCGCAGAGAATCCTGACGGGCGGGCTCAACTTGATGAGGCCGTTGAGGAAATGGCCTATCTCAAGTCTCAACTTCGGGCTGTTGTACTCGATGAAGAACTCTTCGAACTGGTCGATGATAAGGATGAGCGAACGCCCTCGCGCCGCGTCTTCCGCCAGCCGCCGGAGCTTCTCCAGCTCTTGCCTGAGGCGGGACGCAATGTCTGTCGCGTCGGCGTGCTGCGAGCCGTCGTCGGCCAGTTCGCGCAGGCTGCTGAGATAGAAGACGCCGAAGCCCTTCTCTTCGCCCACGGCCTTCAGGCGACTCTGTATCGCGGAGCGCAGCAGAGAGGTCTTGCCGCACCCGCTGTCGCCGCAGACGACGCCGAAGGAGAAGGCCGGCTCGCTGAACTGCGTGACGAGCCGCCGCGCTTCGAGCTGGCGGTGCTCGCCCGGTAGCTCGTCGCCCTCCTGATAAGGGAAGAGGCCGCGGAACGCAGTCCGGTGTGCCCCAGTTGGCTCCTGCTCCCACTTCTCGTGCCTTAGTTGCCGTGAGTGCTGACGGCGCCTGACCCTGACGAAGATGAGCGCGCCGAGGACGACCAGGGCCACGGCGACGGTGTAACCGATGACTTGGACGGCCGCGGGCGTCTGCCCCGGAAGCAGCACCGCGAGCACCGCCGCGACCGCGCCGCCGAGCACGACGACTAGTCCTTGCCACTCTTTGAAGAGAGATGGGAAGCGTGCGAGGGCGTCCGCGTGCTTGTCGTCTTTATGTTCGGGGTCGTCCATGTGAGGCCACGTCTGACGAAGTCTGTTAGGGTCGGCGCTCAGGCCGCGCGGTGAAAAGCGGCGGAAGTCAATCTTAACCGACTTTTAAAAGCAGATGTATTCATCGCGGTCACTGCCCTTGCGAAGGAGCATAGGGTAGTGACGCGCAATGGAGACGACTTCAGGCTGATGGGAAGCCGCACTCCGCTGCACTACCCAGCGCTACGCATTCAAATCTGGAAGTAAGCACACCGCTTACAAGTCTCGCACCGGCCGGTTTCCTAAGTGGATCTTCGGCGGCTGGAGCGGGGAAACGATGCTGGCTAGCTACCTGTCTCCTCTTCTGAAGACTTTGCCTGTTCTCCGGCAGACTTCTCTTCCCCCTTCTCTCCCTCGTAAAACCTGAACACACGCCGCAATTCGTCCGCGTGCCCGTAGATGTCGTCGAGCGAGTTGATAGGCACCCTGTGCTCTTTCCTTTGCTCATCGAACAGGCCCAGATATTTCTGCGAGCGATTGAAGTGTAGCCGCGCGATCGGCTTGCGGTTGTTATCATCGAGCAGGATACCCATATAGCTCTGCGTGTCCCGATGAACGATTCGGTTCGGATCTACCAGCGTACGCAGCAGGGATTTGATGATGTAGAAGCCCTCTAACTCCTCTTCGGTCGTGACGACAGCCTCCTCCTCTCCGACATCCTCGCCTTCTACATCCAGCGAGCCGGGGGTAGTCATGGCCGACTTCAGCCGGTTGTTTATGCAATCGACTACGAACTGCTGGAAACTCCTCTTGGTGATCCCGGCGAAGTACTCGCGCCTGGCCGGGGTCAGCGGGCCGTCGAAGACCTTCGAGGCGCAGAATTTGACGAACTCGTCCGACGGACTGTCTAGTTGCTCGGCCAGCAGCTTCTTAATCTCCCGCATGTATTTCAGCTCGCCGGCTGTACTGATGAGCTGCTCGATGTTGAAAGACTGCTTGGTCAGCTTCTTCAGCTCGCCCACGACTGCGTCGTTGAGGTCGAGCATGTTCACTTCGAGGAACGGCTTCTCGTCCATCTTGTTGGGGGCTTCGAGGTCGGTGAAAAAGCGGTAGACGACGCCGTTCGTGAGGACGCCGACGCGCGCGTCCGTCACGGCGAAGTAGCGGAAAAGTTGCGATGCATGCTTGATGCTGAGGTCGCCCCCGCAGTGCTTACACTCGAAGAGCATGATGACCTGGTCATCTTTCTTGATGGCGTAGTCCACCTTCTCGCCCTTCTTAATGCCGACGTCGGCGACGAACTCGGGGATCACCTCGAAGGGGTCGAAGATGTCGTAGCCGAGGGCGCGGATGAAGGGCAGGACGAGAGCGTTCTTCGTCGCCTCTTCCGTCTGGAGCATGTCACAGAGGGCGGGGACCTTACCCGCCAACGCCTTTAACTGGTCGATGAAGTCCATGAGCTGTTCTGCCTTCGTGAGTTCTGACGATGCAGGTAGAGCAAGAGTGTCGAGTAGGCCTAGCATCGGCCCTTGGGAGCGGCGGGAAAGATACGCCCGTCTGTGCGAGAAAGCAAATGAAAAGGGGAGGTCGCGGAGGTCGGCCCCCTTCCCTACCTCTCAGCAATCTGGCGGCGTTTGTGATGCCTGCGCTCTCCATCCCCGCGCCGACAACGCTGAGGCGAACACATCCCACGCCTAAAGTGAACCCCTCTGAAAAAGTGAACCCCTCTGAAAAAGTGAACCCCTCCTCAAAGCCCGGCGGCGACGGCGCGCAATAGCTTCAACTTTGCGCTGACGGTACATATTATAAGACGCACGCAAAAATCCGGGTAACCGTTCAGGGGGTAAAAGCCCCTATTTTGCTGGGCTTTTTACTAGCCTGAGCCATGAATCAGTCGGATTTTCTTCTCATGAGCGGTTAGCTTCTCCGAAAAAGCACTATATGTAGTAGCTTTTGCCGAAAAACTACTACATAGATACCTGAACGGTTACAAAAATCCCACGGCATCCACGATTTGTTGGCGCGCGACTCACCTCAGAAGGCCGCGGCAACCCCGGCACCCCGCCAAAAACCACCTCCCCGGTAAACTTTGTTGCCCCGGTACCCACTGTACCCCCACCAAAATCTGTAGCCCCCAGTCGGCGGCGACGGCGCTCGGATTAGCTACTCACCCGGAGCAGTCGAACTGCACAGAGCAGCGCGACTGCACAGAGCGGCTGAGGTGCTCTGTGCAGATAGGACGGGTTAGCCGTCTCGGGGGTGAATCGTTCGTCAGGCGGGCGTGTGGCTTCAGTGGCGGGCGCTACAACGAAGGCAACGGCGGCGGCGCTCGAGCAGCGAGAGCAGCATGTGGCCCG
>DASVGG010000016.1:0-1288 GCA_036379655.1 Pyrinomonadaceae bacterium | reverse complement strand
GAATTTGCCGGGACCATCCGGTAAGGCTAAATACTCCGAAGTGACCGATAGTGAACCAGTACCGTGAGGGAAAGGTGAAAAGAACCCCGGTGAGGGGAGTGAAATAGTACCTGAAACCGTGTGCTTACAAGCAGTGGGAGGTCAAGGTTCGTCCTGACTGACCGCGTGCCTTTTGCATAATGAGCCGGCTAGTGAATGTCACAGGCAAGGTTAAACGATAAGTGAGCCGAAGCGAAAGCGAGTCCTAATAGGGCGTTCAGTCTGTGGTATTCGGACGTGAAGCGAGATGATCTATGCATGGCCAGGCTGAAGCGTGGGTAACACCACGTGGAGGGCCGAACCAGTTTGGGTTGAAAACCATTTGGATGAGCTGTGCATAGGGGTGAAAGGCTAATCAAATTTCGTGATAGCTCGTTCTCGCCGAAATAGCTTTAGGGCTAGCCTCGGATGAATCGTCGCGGTGGTAGAGCTCTGAATGGGCTAGGGGCCTCACAAGGTTACCGAACCCAATCAAACTTCGAATGCCGTGAACGCATATCCGGGAGTCAGACTACGGGGGCTAAGCTCCGTGGTCGAGAGGGAAACAGCCCAGACCGACAACTAAGGTCCCAAAATCGTGGTTAAGTGGAAAAGGAAGTAGGGAAGCACTGACAGCCAGGAGGTTGGCTTAGAAGCAGCCATCCTTTAAAGAAAGCGTAATAGCTCACTGGTCAAGCAGCCCTGCGCCGACAATATAACGGGGCTCAAACCACGTACCGAAGTTTCGGATTCATGTAGCAATACATGGATGGTAGGCGAGCATTCCGTAGCTGTGAAGCGGTACCGAAAGGGCCGTTGGAGCGATCGGAAAAGACTCTGTCGGCATAAGTAGCGATAACGCGGGTGAGAACCCCGCGCGCCGTAAACCTAAGGTTTCCTGAGTAAAGTTAATCTGCTCAGGGTTAGTCGGTACCTAAGGCGAGGCCGAAAGGCGTAGTCGATGGAAATCCGGTTAATATTCCGGAACCACTAACGTGTGCTGTGGGAGGACGCAGTAGGGTAGGCGAGACGGCGGATGGATGTGCCGTTGAACTCACCATAGCCCGCCGCTTTGGTAAATCCGGGCGGCATCAGGGTAAAGGTAGGGACGAAAGTAGGGGTAAAACCCGAAAAAAGTCGCTGACCCCAGCTGCCAAGAAAATTCTCGTTCAGCTATACACGCGACGTGACCGTACCGCAAACCGACACAGGTAGGTGGGGTGAGAATCCTAAGGCGCTTGTGAGAACTCTCGTTCAGGAACTCGGCAAA
>DASVGG010000015.1:0-31996 GCA_036379655.1 Pyrinomonadaceae bacterium | reverse complement strand
GCGCGGGAAGGGGCGCAGGCAGCCGCAGTCGAAGCACTCGTTCGCGGTCTGTCTGCAATTCGTCACGTACCAGAAGGAGGTCTTAGGACACGACCACATCTGGAACGCGACGGGGCTGGCGCGCCACCTCCACCTGTCGGGTGAGCAGGACGAGGAGACCGACGCTTGGCTCCGCGACCAGGCGTCGGACGCGGCGTAGGGCCGGCGAATTATGGCTTGTAAAATTTGAGCCCGCGCGGGCTTTTTTTTATGACCATCCAGCCGGCCTCAATAAAAGTGCCTGCCCCTCCCCGGACTCCGGTTGAAGACTGAAGCCCGGAGACGTGATTACCACCGACCGCCGGGCTACGTCGCGGGCACGCCCTCCAAGGCTTCCGCCTCTTTCTGATACGCCTCGAACTTCTTCCGGTAATCGCTGATCAGACTATCGACCGCGCTCCTCTCGTAACCGAACAGGAGGCCGCGGTCATATGAGACGCCGAAATTGTACTCGTCGCCGGGGTCGAGCGCCGTGTACTGGTCAACCTTTTCGATTCTCTTGGCCAGCGTGTCCCAACCGTCGTGGTACAACTTAACGTCCCCCATCGTCTGCACTTTGCCCAAGTTCTCGATGCAACAGGGCAGGCGCCTGTTATGCAGGCGCTTCTTGCCCGACTCGAGCCCCGGATAAAATCTCCAGATCGTCCCCTGCAAACTCTTGGCGGGACTCATCAACGGTACCATCAAAGGGTAGTCCGGGTCGTTCCACAGCGAGTGCCGCGAGACGTTTATCCCTGAAACTTCTCTCCCGCACGAAGCCAGGAGGCCCCTCAGCTCGTCCCCGCGCTCGAACACTTCGTCGTGATCCAGTCTGATGATCCAGTCGGGCAGACAGAAGTCGGCCATCCGGTACAGAAGATTCAGATTCATCGACTCCGAAAAAAACCAGTCCTCCTGCGACACGGCTGCGCTGGCGGAAAAAATGTTGGTCACCGCCGGGTGGCTTCTTAAGATGTCGAGCGTCCCGTCCGTGCTGCGGTCGTTGAGCGCGTAAATCTCATCGCAGTAAACAGCCATGGAATCGAGGTTGCGCCGAAGCACGTTCTCCCCGTTGCGCACCATCATTAGGCCGAGGACGTTCATCGAGTTTATCTCCTACGAGTTGAGAATTTATTCCGCCGGCAGTTTGCCGGAGACCTCTTTAGCTTCTTCCGGGCGCCAGTCCAACGGTTCTGCTTGCAGGGCGATGGTCGGACCGCTGAAGACGCGCACGGCCGCGGTCGGGTGTCGTAAGCGGCGGTGTCGAAGGGCCGGCCTCTCTGTTACAATCAGCCCGCACGTTTTCTCCGTGGACGCTCACGAAAGCAGCGAGCGCATCCGTTAAGGCCTCATTAGATATTCCCAATCCGGGGCGCATGGAAAGTTTGTCGGAACGAAGGGCCGGGCTGTTACTCAAGCTCATAACTTCAGCCCCCATCGTTCGCCTTCTCGCCCGGATGGTTCACGCGGGGTGGGACAGTGTATAGGAGCACGGCGCCGCCCTCCAAGCAAACGGTCGAGCGCGCCGCCCGTCCCGGCCGTGACGAACCGGTAGAGTCTGAAGGGACGAAGTCTGCACGCTCTACGAGTTAGACCCTCTGTGGAATTTCCGGCGGCCGTTGGCGCTCGACGGCGAGGCTTGCTCTCTGCTGGCGCTTGAAGCGCAGATCCCTGAGAAGCGGCAGAGTTCGGGATTCAAGGACATGGCCGGGACGCGCCGGCGTGACTACGCGGCGCGCGCGCCGCCCCCGCCGTCATAGTTACTCCAAGAGAGCGCGGCGCGCGAGGCGGTTCCGATCCCTCCTCAGTCGAAAATGAGTCATCTCGTACTTCTCGGCGATTCCGTCTTCGCAAACGCCGCTTACGTGGCCAGCGGCCCCGACGTAGTCTCGCAGGTGCGGCGGCGCTTGCCCGAAGGCTGGAGCGTGAGCTTGAGGGCCAGCGACAAGGGCTTACTGGGCGACGTGCCGGCCCAACTACAAGACCTGCCGGACGGTGCCAGCGGCTTGATTCTTAGCGCGGGGCGTGACGACGCCCTGCGCCACATAGGCGTCGTGAGGGAGGGCGCGAACTCGACGCTCGAAGTGCTCAACAAACTCGCGCACCTCGTGGACTGGTTCCAACTCGACTATCACAACATGCTGGCGGCCGTCCTCGGCTGCGGGCTACCCACGGTCGTCTGCACCATCAACAACCCGCGCTACCGCAACCCGCTCATACGGCGGCTCGCCGCCGTCTTACTCGCGCTGTTCAACGACTGCATCGTCCGCGAGGCGCACGCCGCCGGGCTGCTCCTGATAGACCTCCGCGTGGTTTGCGGCGAGGACGACGATTACGTCAACTCCGCTGAGCCTTCGCCGCAAGGCGGGGAGAAGATAGCTGCCGCAATCGAGAGGCTGGTGAAGGCGGAGATGTTCCGCGGGGGCGGCGCGGCGTGACCCGCGCCGCGCACCTTCAAAACATCACGTAGACGTGCGGCGAGACATCCCTGTCGACTTCGGTCTCGGCGCAGTGTGGCGACAGCGCGAGAATCTTCGGCAACAGTTCGGCCAGCACATCGGACTCCGGCCCCGACCAGAGTCTGCGCAAAGCCTGCTCGACGGCGCGCGGATCTTCCGGGCTCAGCTCGAAGTCCGACCGCCCAAGCGTCGTCCGCGTCCGCTCGACGAAATAGGACTGGCAGCCTTCGTCGAACCCCGTCACGAGCACCCGCGCGCCCCGCGCCGACAAAGCCTGCGCGGCCCGGACAAACTCCGTTTCGTAAAACGAGCGCAGGAGGGCGTCCGTCTCTTCAGTCGAGTTCATACCGTTCGCTCCAATCTTCCTGCTCGACGAAGTCGGGCTGCTGTTCCTTATAAAGGACGCAGTTCTCCAACACCAGCGCATCCATCTCGGTTCTCATGAAACACCTGTATGCGTCCGCGGGCGAGCAGACGATGGGCTCGCCACGGAGGTTGAAGGAAGTGTTCACGACGAGGCCGCAGCCCGTCAACGACTCGAACTCCTTGAGGATCGCGTGGAAGTCGGGCTTGACGGACGCGTCCACGGTCTGAATCCTGGCGCTGTAATCTACGTGGGTGACGGCGGGGATGTCGCTGCGTTTGGCGTTGATGGTGGAGAGCAGGTCTTCGGCGGCTGTCTGCGTCGGCAGCCGCCGCTCCTTCCTGACGGGCGCCACCAGAGACATGTAGGGGCTGTCGCCGTCGAACTCGAAATACTCAGGGCAGCGCCCGCGCAGTACCGAAGGTGCGAAGGGGCGGAAAGACTCCCTCCGCTTTATCTTAAGGTTCACGATGGCCTGAGTCCGCTCGTCGCGCGCGTCGGCGAGGATGGAGCGTGCGCCCAGGGCCCTCGGCCCGAACTCCATGCGGCCGACCATGTAGCCCACAACCTTCCGCTCGGCGAGCAGGCGCGCGACCAGGCGCGCGCGCTCGCCGTCGTCCACCTCCAGGTACGGGTAGTCGTGAAGGTCGAGGAATGCCTTTACCTCGCGGCCGTTGAAGGCCGGGCCGAGATAACTCCCCTTCTGCGGGTCGCGTCCGGCGGCGCGCTGCGGGCGCGGGAGCTTGAAGTAGCGGTGCGCGGCCAGGAGCGCCCCGCCGAGGGCGCTGCCCGCGTCGCCCGCGGCGGGCTGAACCCAGACGCCGTCGAAGAGTCGGCTCCGGAGGAGCTTCCCGTTCGTCACGCAGTTCAGCGCCACGCCGCCTGCCATCGCGAGGTCTTTCATGCCGGTCAGAGCGCGCGCGTGCGCCGCCAGCAGCAGCGCGGCGTCTTCGATGACCTTCTGCACCGAGGCCGCGAGATCCATCTCCCGCCGCGTAATCCTGGACTCGGGCGCGCGCGGCGGCCCGCCGAACAGCTCCTCGAATTTATCGCCGGCCATCCGGTCGCCGCGCGTGAAGCCGAAGTAGTCGAGGTTAAGGCGGTACGAGCCATCGGGCCGCAGGTCAATCAGGTGGTCGCGGATGAGCCTCTCGTAGGTGGGCTCCCCGTAGGCCGCGAGCCCCATCAGCTTGTACTCGCCGGAGTTGACCTTGAAGCCGCAATAGCCCGTGAAGGTGCTATAGAGAAGGCCGAGCGAGTGGGGGAAGTGAATCTCCTTCAGGAGTTCCAGCTCCGCGCCGCGCCCGGCGCCGATTGACGTGGTCGCCCACTCGCCGACGCCGTCGAGCGTGAGGACGGCCGCCTCCTCGAAAGGGGAGGGGTAGAAGGCGCTCGCCGCGTGTGACAGGTGATGCTCGGAGAAGAGCACGGGCACGTCGGCCCCCAGCTTTTCGCGGATGGCGTTCTTTACCGGGAGCTTACGCCCGAGCATCGTGCGCGCCGCCTTCTCCCACTGCCGGGCGCTCCCCGGCGCGCCTTGCAGCAGCGACTTGAGCACGCGGTCGAAAGTCAGAATCGGGTTGTCGTAATAGACGACGGCCGACAGCTGGTCGGTCTCGATCCGGCCCTCTTCGAGGCAGTAGTCTATCGCGCGGTCGGGGAAGCTGGGGTCGTGCTTCCTGCGGGAGAAACGCTCCTCCTGCGCCGCGGCGACGATCTCCCCGTCTTTGACCAGGGCCGCCGCCGCGTCGTGGTAGTAGCACGAGATTCCGAGAATCCAGGCGGTCATGCGCACCCCTTACTGAGAAACTGTTCAATGCACGGCTGCAAGGCGTCGGCCATGACGGCGTGCCCGAACGGGCTGAAGTGTATGTCCTGCGGGAAGCGGCACCGCCAGCGCTCCTCGGGCGTCAGCGCCCAGAACCTAGGCAGCGGGTCGCAGACGACGACGCCGCAGCCCGGCTCGGCCAACTCTCCGAACCGGCGTAGGTAACTCTCCGGCGAGGCCGTCTGCTCGATGTGCGCGTAGAGGGGGATGGGGCAGATCACCGCGGGGCGCTCGCCGTTTTCGGAGAGCCACTGTCGGAGCAGTGCCTTCAGGAGAAGCCACGCCGGTTCGTCGGGGCGGTCATAGTGCTGTAGGTCGCCGTATCCCATCCCGTGGACGAGGTGCTTGAACGGCTTCAAAGAGGTGTTCAAAACTTTGCGCAGCGCCGGGGACGGGCCGCCGTTGTCGACGTGCTGATGCGCGTCGGGCGGCAGGTCGTACTCTGAGAAGAGTCCCTTCGGCACCGGCACGTGCCGCAGACGCAGCGAGCCCCTTTCGAGCTCGAAGTACGGCTTGGCGATGTAAGCGGCCCTCTCGTCCTCGCGCGTGGTCGCGAGCCGGTAGCGGCTGATTACCCGCCGTATGTTCTCGACGAACGGGCAGATCAAGAGCAGGTCGTATTCCAACTCGCGCGCGAACTCGCGGAAGATGAGGAACTGCTGATCCGTGCCGCTGCCCGAGAGTCCGAAATTCAGGACCTCCGAACCCTCCAGCCTCTTCTCCAGCACGTCGCCGAAGCGCTTGTGATTACTGACGCCGTCGCCGGCGGTCATCGAATCCCCGAATAAAAGGATGCGGAAGGTGTCCGGCGTTTTCCGCGGCGCGGCCGGGTGTTCGCAGCGAAATCCGATCTCGTTGGTCTGAACCAGGTACCCGCCCGACTCGTGCGCCACCCGCGCGGTAAGGTGCGGTATGAAGCGATACCCGATGAGGGGGTGGTACTCGTGTAACTGCCGTTGCAACCTCAACCTCCAAGACCGTCGGGGAGACTATGGCGGGCCAACTCGATGAAGTGCGTGAGCGCCGACTCGAACAGCCCCGCGCGCGCCGGCTCGTATCTCATGCAGAGCTTGGGGAGCATCCGCTCCCACTCTTCGAGCGGATGCACCTCGCAGCCGTAACGGAACTCGATGCCCCCTGCGGCCGTGCGCCACGCGGTGGCGTTGTAGCCGAGCACGAAGGCGTGCAGGTAGTGAGCGTTCCGCGTAATCAACGCCCCGCCTCCGACCCAGGCGCGGCCTTCGACGAATGCGTCGCCTTGGAGCCGCGCGCGGCCCTCCACCCAGGCCCCGCCGGTGAGGCGCGCGTCGCCCGTGACGCGCGCCTCACCGGCGACCCAGACGTTGCCATCGACCCACGCGTTACCGCCCACCCGCGCCTTGCCCGCCACCCACGCGCTATCCGCGAGCCACGCGTTGCCGTCTACTAAGGCGTCATCCTCCACCCTCGCCGCGCCTTCTACCCTCGCGCAATCTTTCACTCTCGCACGCCCCTCGACCCGCGCGCGGCCGAGCACCACCGCGTCGCCGCTCACGCTCGCACTGCCCGCGACCCACGCCTCGCCCTCGATTCTCGCGCGCCCCTCGACCCGCGCCTGGCCGCCGACCCGAGCGCCGCCGCCGACCCAAGCGTCGCCGGTCACACGCGCCCCCTCGGCCACGACCGCGCGCCCGCCGATCCTGGCGTTCCCTCCGACGACGGCATGTTCCGCGACCGTGGCGGCGCGGTCAACCCAGGCCGTCTCCGCCACCGTCGCTGTACTCTCCACGAGCCCGCCACCGTGCGCGTGTCGCCGCCAGCCGCCGCGTGTCTCCTTATACGGTGTCATTCACAGTTTCGTCTCGGCGCCGGTAGATGTGCCGGCGCCCCCGCGCCCCCTTTGAGCTGGAGGCGCCTTATTGCCAGCGAAAAATCTTCAACGCCACGACGAAGCTCACCGTGCCCCACAGCAGCAAGACCGAGACGGGCGTCAGGGTACTAGTGAGCGATGCGCCGTCGTTCATCACCGCGCGTAGCGAATCGTTAAGCGCGGTCAGTGGCAGCGCCTTGATGAACGGCTGAATGACATCCGGGAAGCGCGAGGAAGAGAAGTAGGTGCCCGATAACACCCACATCGGGAGCATGACGAGGTTTATCAATCCGGACACGGCCCCGATGCTCCGGGGACGCGCAGCCACCAGCAGTCCCACCCCGGCGAAAGTAAAAGCACCGATGAGCAGCAGGAGCGTGAGTTCGATGAACGAGCCGTGCACCTTATAGCCGAACATCAGCCGGGCGAAAAGAAGCATGCTCCCCACCTGAAAGGCGAGAAAGATGAGGCGTGAGAGCATGAAAGATAGAAGGTAGTGCGGCCGTCTCATCGGCGTGGTGGACAGCCGCTTGAGCAGGTTTCGCAGTCGCGAAGTGACGACGGCAAAGCCGATGGCCCACATGCCGCTTCCCATCATGGTCAGCCCGATCAAGCCGGGGATCAGGAAATCGATGTAACGGGCGCCGGGTTCTGACACCGTCTCCTCACCGGCGCGGGCCACGTCGCGACGCCCGAGCGCGCGCTGCAACGCATCGTCAACCACCAGTTTCGCCGCCCGGCTCTCCGGCCGCATCGGGTCGAAGCGGTAGCTGAAGGCCGCTGCCGGGGCGGCGTCTCGTTCTGCGTTGCCGGGCACGGAGGCGTCAACGTTCCCGTCAAGAGCGCGGACCACGAGCGCCACTTTCCCGCTACGCAATGCCCTCGCCGCCTCGTCGGGCGGGAGGGACACAGCCGCGATGTCGTTTGAACGGGAGAGGGCTTCGGCCAGCGCGGCGGGCGGCATAACGTTCGCGCTGATGCCGGCCTGCGAACTCTCGACGGCCACCTGAATCTTCTCGCGCTCGGAGCCGCGAAACGCGATGCCGAGAGCGGCGGCAAGCAGCACCGGAAAGAGGAAGTCCCAGAAGAGCGAGCCGCGCTCGCGCAGAGCCTCGCGGATCCGCGCGACCGTCAACTCGACGAGGGCGTTCCGGCCCCCCGCGCCTTGCGCGCAGAGCCGCGGGCGACTGATCGCGCCGGTGGCGCGCGGCGTGCCCGTTACTCCTGACCGATACGTCACGGCACCGGCCCCCGCGTCTTCGCCGGCCTGAACGACGGGTTTCATGTTATTCATCTCGCAACGTGTTTCCGGTCAGGGCGACAAAGACGTCCTGAAGGGTCGCCTGATGCGTCGTGAGGTTGAGCAGCTCCACGCGCTGACGTTCGAGCTCGGCGAGCAACAGCGGCAAGGTCGCACCGACGTTCGAGACCGTGAGCGCATAGCCGTCCTCAGTTGCGTGTACGTTGAGCACGCCCGGTAAGGCAGTCAGCGACGCCTCCGGCGTCTCCCCCCTCAGCTGAAATTCGATGATCTGTTCCGCGCCGAGCGACTTGATGAGCGCCGACGGCGTGCCGAGAGCGATCATGCGACCGCGGTCTATGACCCCCACGCGATCACAGACGTGCGCGGCCTCATCCATGTAGTGCGTCGTCAGAAGGACTGTGCCTCCGCCTGCGCGGAACTGTTCGATGACCTCCCAGAGCTTGAGGCGCGACTGCGGATCGAGGCCGTTCGTCGGCTCGTCGAGGAACAGCAGCGCGGGATTCCCGGCGAGCGCACAGGCGATGGCGAGCCGCTGCTTCTGCCCGCCCGAGAGGTGCATGACCCACGCGCGCCGTTTCTTCTCAAGCCCGACAAGCTCTATCAGGTCGTTGATGTCGCAGCCGTTAGTGTAGAAGCTGCGGAAGAGCCGGACGGTCTCCTCCACCGTCAGTCTTTCCGCCAGTTTCGTCTCCTGCAACTGCACGCCGAAGAGGTCGCGGATGGTCCGGTCGTGACCCGTCCCCCAGCGATAACCGTGTATCTCAATGGTCCCGCTGTCGGGCGCGTGCAGCCCTTCGAGCATCTCGATGGTTGTGGTCTTGCCGGCGCCGTTCGGCCCGAGCAAGCCGAAGCACTCGCCGGTGTGGACCTCTATGTCCAGCCCGTCCACAGCCGTTACACCTTTATACCGTTTCACCAGCCCGCGACATGACAACGCGACCGCCGACCGCGGGTGTTCGGCCGCCGGGCGATCTTCCGTCGGTTGTGTAGCGATTGATGCCATGATGCTTACCTGAGCCTTGTCACTTAAAGCCGCGTCCGTCGTCAGACCGCGCTCGTTACGTCCGCGCATCTTCAGCCACTCACGCCGCTCAGAATGTCGCTCGGCTCGGGAAACCAGTGACGCTCTTTGGCGAACGGATAGGTGGGGAGACTTACTTTGCCCGGGAATCCGTCCCTGTATAACTTCGCCCATTCGACCGGGAAGCCCTTCACCCAAAGCTCCGCGAGCTGCGAGTACCGGCGCTTCTCCAACCATGCCGCGACGGCGGCGGTCATGTCCTCGTCGCCCGACAGGCGAGCCAGCGACTCGTCTTTGACTCTGGTGGCGCACAGGTACACGCCGGGCTGCCCGGCCGCGCCCGACAGAAAGTCCTTCAGCCTCTCGACCAACTGGGCGACGCTGTCCACCTCCGCGGCGAAGCGGCTTTCCATCGCCTCACGTCCGGTCTGGAGCGTGTACGCGACCGAGTCGAGCTGGGCGTCCGAGAAGACCCCCCGCTCCATTACGCGCAACAGACGCTCGGCCGACAGGCGAAGCCGGTCTTCGTCCCTGGCCGAGAGCACTATCAGCACCGGCCGGCCGGCCTCAAGCGCGGGCGCCTCCCGCCGCCCCGTGGCGACGTACTCCTCGACGATGACGTGCGCGTTGGAGCCAGCCGCGCCGAAGGAGGAGACGCCGGCGCGACGGGGGTATTCCGTCGTCGCGCCGTTCTTGACCACCGTCGGGCGGTTCCAGTCCTGCATCGTCCGCTGAACCGTGAACGGCGTTTCGGCGAAGTTGATGTTGGGGTTAGGAGGCTCGCTGTTCAGAGAGGGCACGAGGCGGCCGTGCTTCATCTGTAGCAAGACCTTGGTGAGTCCGGCCATGCCGGCGGCGCTTTCGCAATGCCCGATGTTCGATTTGACCGAGCCGATGGCGCAAAACTGCTTATCGCTCGTGTGAGTCGCAAACGCCTTGCTGAGGCCGGCGATCTCGATCGGGTCGCCGAGCGGGGTGCCGATGCCGTGCGCCTCGACGTAGCTGATGGACCGAGCATCTACCCCGGCCCTTTCGAGAGCTTCTGCGACGACGTTTGCCTGCGCCGTCGGCGAGGGGACCGTGTAGCTGTTTGTTCTGCCGCTATGCCCGATGGCGCTTCCCTTGATTACCCCGTAGATGTGATCCCCGTCCGCGACGGCGTCCCGCAGGGGCTTCAGCACGACGGCCCCGACGCCCTCGCTCGGGACATAGCCGTCACCCCCCTCGCCGAAGCTCGTGTTCCGCCCCGAGCTCGATAGGAATCTGACCTGCGCCAGATACCGATATTTGTTGGGATGAACGGAGACGTTCACCCCGCCGGCAACGGCCACCTTACTGCTGCCGTGCGCCAGGGCCTCGCAGGCGAGGTGGATCGCCGTCAGCGAAGACGAGCTCATGGTGTCAACGGCGACGCTCGGCCCGTTGAAATTGAAGAAGTAGGAGGCGCGGTTGGCGATGGCCGAGAGCGCGTTCGTGATGGCGAGCGGCTGGCCGTGCGCCGCTTGCTGAACACCGTAGAACTGGTATTCAAGATACATGGCCCCGACGAAGAGGGCGACCTTGCCCCCGACGCCGGGCCGCTCTTTGGCCGCCAGCGTTTGCCGCGTATACCCGGCATCCTCCAGCGCCTCGTAGACGCATTGCAGGAAGAGCCGTTCTTGTGGGTCCATGAGGAGGGCTTCGTTCGGCGTGACGTGGAAGAAGGGGGCGTCAAACTCGTCTACCCCGTCCAGGAAGCCTCCCCATTTACTGTAGGTCTTGCCGGGCTTGTCCTTGTCCTCGTCGAAAAACCGCGCGTGCTCCCAACGCTCCGGCGGTATCTCCGAGATTCCACTCATGCCGGCGCAGAGGTTCTGCCAGAGCTCCTCCACGTTGGCGGCCTTCGGATAACGTCCGGCGAGGCCGATGACGGCTATCTCGGAGACGGGCGGGGCCTTATCGGCTGAGGAAACGACGGGGCGGAAGCGCTTCTGTGCGACGGCGATGTTGCCGCGAGCCGGAAAAGCCGGCGGCGGGGCGGGCTGTGGCGGAGGCGGCGTGTCCGATGTCGGCGGAATCTGAGAGGTCGTCGCGCCGGCCGGCGCGGGCTGTCCGCCGGTGCCGGCGTTGACGACGCTCGGCAGCTTGTCCGCATACTCGTCCAGAAAATGACCGACGAGAGCGTTGACGGTCTCAAACTCGAAGAGCAGGGTTTTCGACATCGGGCCGAAGAACGATTCCAGACGGCTGCTCATCTGGATGGTCATGACGGATTCGAGCCCGTAAGTGCCGAAGGGTTCGTCGGCGTCTATTTCCGCGGCGGGCAGTTTCAAGACTGAGGAGAGCAGCTCCTTGATGAAAACCACGGTCCTGTGTTTTAACTCGTCCGGGCCGGCCGGCGCGACTTCGACCGGCGTTGCGGGGACGGCCGCGGGCGGCTCAGGCGCGTGCGTCGTTGCCGCAGGCGAGGGCCTCACCGTTCCCGCCAGCAGCCTTGCGAGTTCGTCTATGGTCCCGCTGTCGAGAATAGACGTGACAGTCATCTGCACGCCGAAATCGTTGCTCAGTTGTTTTCCTAACAGGCTGAGTTCGGCGCGTTCCAGCCCCAGCTCCTCGAACGAGGCGCTCGGATCCACGTCCTCATCCATGACGCCGAGCAGACGAGCGATCTTGCCGCACAGCCAACGTTCGGCTTCGGTTGACTCTGCCGAAAGAGAATCGCTTGGCGCCGCCGGTGCCGGAAGCGGCTGGCCGGTTCCGCGGCCGGCCCCTCCCTTTTCCGTGAGCAGGCGGCTTTTCATCCGGGCGACATCGCCTGCGAGCACGACCCGATGCGGCTCCGGGGAGCCGACGGCATCGTAAAGCGCCTGCCATGCGTCCTCATTTTTGAGCGGCCTGACTCCGGTTTCGCGTTCGAGCAGTCGCAACGTTTGCTCGTCGAGCCGCATGCCGCCCCCCTCCCATAGGGGCCACGAAACGGAGAGCGTTCTTCCGTGCCGCGTCCCGGCCTCAACACTCCTGTTCCGTCGCTCCGCGAAGGCGTCCAGAAAGCCGTTAGCGGCGGCATAGTCGGCCTGCCCCGGATTACCGAAGACGCCGGAGACCGACGAAAACAGAATGAAGAGGTCGAGCTTGAGGTCTTGCGTGGCGGAATCCAGATTGACCGTCCCCGCGACCTTCGGCGCGAGCACGCGCCGGAAGTCGGCCACACTTTTCCTCAGAATGAAGCTGTCGTCGGTCAGGCCCGCGCTGTGAATCACCCCGTCGAGCGTCCCGTACCTGCCGGTTATCTTGGCGATCATCTCGGCCACCGCGTCTGCGTCGGTCACGTCGGTCTGATGGTACTCGACCGTGGCTCCCAGACGGCGCAATTCGTCGAGGCGGGCCAGTCGCTCTTCGCTCAGGCTGGAGCGCCCTGTCAGAATCAGTACGGGCGCGGCTGACTTGCTGCTAATCTCGGCAGACAACAGGAGCCCGATCCCGCCCGCCCCGCCCGTAATGAGGTAGACGCCGCCGTCTTTCCACGGAGCGCGGGCGGGGCTCACCGGCTTCTCCGCCTCCACCAGCTCGGACACGTAGCGGCGCCGGCCCGCGTATCTGACGGCCTCGTCCGCGGGCTGCCCTCGCTCCGCGGCCACCTGCTCCCACCACGCCCGGAAATTTTCGCCGTGTTCCACCTGAATCAACTTGGTGGCGAGCTTCGGGTTCTCAAGAGAAGCGGTCCTGAGTAGACCCGAGAGGCCGAGCAACAGATCGCCGTCCGCCGAATGCGGGATAACCACGCGCAGCAGCGTTTTGCCTTCTCCCTTAGCGCGGAGGATGCGAGCAATCTCGATAAAGAGAGCTTCGGCAAGGTAGCCGTAACGCTCAGCCTCGCCGGCGCCCTCTGCGTCGAGGACAAGGCATCCGGCGAGTTCTCCATCCGGCTCGCAGTTGATGAGGACCGTTAATTCCTGCCGATATGCCGGCTCGGGCGTCACGCGCGACACCTCTTTTTCACGCCAGGCCGGTCTCAAATAAAGTGTCTCGCTCCCGGCGGCGCGCTTCTCCGGTGTCGCCCCGCCGCGCCCCACTTCCAGGGTCTTATTGGCATACCCTCTGAGCCGGACGCAGGCGCGTCCGGCCGCGTCGAGAATGTCTATGTCGAGCCTCGCAAAATTCCCGCGGCTGTTGTCGCTATGTCTTGCCCAGACCCACGAGCGCGCCGGACAAGGGGCATAGACGCTCACGGCGTCTATGCTGAACGGCACGCGGGTCGAGCGCCCGGCGGGCTGGAAGACACCGGCGCTGGCCTGCAAGGCGGCATCCATCAGGGCCGGGTGAAGTGTGTACTCAAGCTCTGTGCCCGCCACCCCGGCGGGCAGAGCGAGCCGCGCCAGCACCTCCGTCCGGCCTCCCGCGGCATCTCTAATCAGTACTCGCTCGATGGCCTGAAACGAAGCCCCGTAGTGAATGCCGGTTCCGGCAAATTGCTCGTACCACAACGAAGGGGGGGCCGGATGCGGGGCGAAGCCGGCGGCGAAGGCTTCCACGTCGAGCGGGTCAGGGTCAAACTCGTCGAGGATGTTTAGTTGACCCTGACAGTGGAGGGCCTGCCCCCCTTCCGCCCCTGCGCCGTCGCTTTGAATCTCAAAAGATATGGCGCCGTCGTCTTCGGGCGTCAGCGAGACACAGACCGATCTGGGCCCGTCCTCGATTGTCAGCGGGTAATACCACACGACGTTGGCGAGCCGCAGCGCCCGGTTCCCCTCCGGAAGCTCGGCCGACTCGGTTATCGCCGCGACGGCCATCTCCAGATAAGCGACGGCCGGAAGCACGGGCTTCCCGGCTATCATGTGGTCTCGCAGGAAAAACTCTTCGCCGGTCAGCGTCGAGCAGTAAGACTGCCGGGCGAAGGTCGAGACGTTGCGATGCAGCAGCGGGTGCAGATGTCGGGGCGGCGCGGAACCGAGGTCGCGCTGGTAATCGGAGATCAGGGAGAGCGCCGCCGCCTTGCTCAGACGCTTGCTTTTAACTTCCTGTAGGATGTACTTGATGATCTCGGCCATCTGTGTGCCCTTCCCTTCTTCCCGCTTATCAACGTCGGGCGCTGTCCTCACTTTTTCGGCGACTGAGCGCCGGCCCGGCCGTTGCCGCGCCTGACATCGGTGACGACTAGCCGCGCCGCCTCGTCCACGGTCGTACGCTCCGAGAGCAGATCGTCCAGCAGTTGCTCGTAGTGACTAACGTCGGGTTGCGGCCCCGAAGGTCGGCGGGGCGCGGGGGGCGGCAACTGCGCCTGCGGCACGGCCGCAGCGGGCGGCGGCTGCTCGACCACCGGCACCCAGAAGCGCTCGCGCTTAAAGGGGTATGTCGGCAGGCTGATCCGGCGAGGCCGCTCGCCGTCGTACAGCTTGTCCCAATCCACCGTGCCGCCCTTGGCCCAGTAGTGGCAGACCTTTGCGTATTTCTCCTTCGACAGCCACGCCTTTATGGTCTGCATCATGTCTTCGTCGTCACCGAAAATGCTGAAGGCTTCGCGGGTCTCTTTGACATGGCCCGAATAAAGGTCCGGGAGGTTCTTCCGGCCCTCGACGAAGCCCGCGAGCGTATCCTCCAACTGCTTGAGGGACGTGGCCGGCAGCGCGAGCCGGTAATCCATCGCCTCGCGTCCGACCTGCGACGTGTAACAGATGTCGCGCAGTTGACGCTCCTCATAACGGCCGTTGCTCACCGCGCGCAGCAGGCGCTCCGCGGCGCTTTTCAACTGCGGTTCGCTCTTGGCGGAAAGGACGAGGATGCCCGGCCCGTCGACCGGCTCGGGCGCCGGCGCCTGCGTCGGGACGTACTCCTCGACGATGATGTGGGCGTTGGAGCCGCCCGCGCCGAACGAAGAGATACCGGCGCGTCTCGGGTATTCCCGCTCGACGCCGTCGAGTTCGACCACGGGGCGCTCCCAGGCGGACAGGGTTTGCTGCACGACGAAAGGCGAGTTCGCAAAATCAATGTGCGGGTTCAGCACTTCCGAGTGCAGCGACGGCGCCAACTGCTTGTGCCTCATCTGCAACAGCACTTTCGTCAGCCCGGCCACCCCGGCCGCGCTCTCGGCGTGGCCGATGTTCGACTTGGCGGAGCCGAGCGCGCAAAACTGCTTCTTCGTCGTGTATTCGGCGAAACATTTACTGAGGCCGACGATCTCGATGGGGTCGCCGAGGACGGTGCCGGTGCCGTGCGCCTCGACGTAGCTGAGCGTCGCGGGGTGGATGCCCGCGCGCTCGACGGCGCGCCGGATCACGGCCGCCTGAGCATTCGGGTTCGGCACGGAATACCCCGACACCTTGCCGCCGTGATTGACCGCCGTGCTCTTGATGATCGCGTAAATCTGATCGCCGCTTTCCAACGCGCGGTCGAGCGGCTTGAGCAGCACCGCGCCGACGCCCTCGCCCGGCACGTAACCGTCCCCGCCGATGCCGAAACTCTCGCACCGCCCCTTGCTTGAGACGAACTTCCCCTGCCCCAGCATCAGGTACTTGTTAGGATGTATGGAGACGTTGACGCCGCCCGCGATGGCCGCCTCGCAGTCGCCCTCTCGCAGGCTGAGGCAGGCCAGATGAATCGCGGTCAGCGAGGACGAGCACATCGTATCGACGGCGACGCTCGGGCCGTGAAAATTGCAGAAGTAGGAGACGCGGTTGGCGATTGACGCGGGGCTGCCTGACAGCGCGACGGGGCGGCCCTGCAGCGTCTCCTGTGCTCCGTAGAGCTGATACTCTTCGTACATCATTCCGGCAAAGACGCCGACGTTGCCCGCCAGCCCGCCTTCGCTGCCGGTCGCCACGTTCTTGCGCGTGTAGCCGGCATCTTCCAGACACTCGTAGACGCATTCCAGAAACAGACGCTCCTGCGGATCCATGTACTCGGCCTCGCGGGGCGAGATGTTGAAGAACTTCGCGTCGAACTTGTCAACGTCGTCGAGAAAGCCGCCCCACTTGCTATAGGTCTTGCCCGGTCTGTTTTTATCTTCGTCGAAGTAGAGGCTATGATCCCACCTCTCGGCCGGAATTTCTATGATGCAATCGCGACCCTGACTCAGGTTCTCCCAGAACTCTTCGAGGTCACGCGCCTTCGGATACCGTCCCGCCACGCCGATGATCGCGATGTCGCCTATCTCCGCCGAACGGTCGTTTAATCGCATAGAGTTGCTCCGATGTCTCGCGGACGTTGTTAGCTCCGTCGTTGCCCTCGCGGCTGTCGGCGCCGAAGGCGCTTCGGGCTGCCCTGTCGTGGCTGCGGGCTGACGTGCCCCAGGGCCGGCGGCGTCAACGTGGAGTGCGTGTGCGACGGGGTCGGGGCGCGCGCTCCCGAACAAGGCCCGCGCCTCCTTCCCGTGCGAGGTCACGAAATAGTCGGCCAGCTCCGAAAGGTTCTGGTACTCGAAGAATAAGACTTTCGGCAGCGAGCCGAACTGCTTTTCGAGCGCGGTCGCCAGCTCGATGACCATAATCGAGTCCACGCCCAGAGTGTCGAAGGTCGCCGCGGCGTCTATCCTTTCGACCGGCAGATGCGTCACCTCCGCCACGGTCGATTTGAGGTAGTCGAGCACCTTCTGCGAGAGCGCTTCGTCCGCCGCGGGCGCGGCCTGCCGCGCCCATGTCGGCGCGCCCTCTCTCGGCGGGGGCGTCGCCGGCGCGTCTTCTCGGAGGGCCTGCCGAATCTTCGCGCCGTCACCGTGCAGCACGAGAACCTGCGGTGAGTTCGCGCCCGCGGCGCGGTAGAGTGTCGCGAGGGCTTCGGCGTCCGGCAGTGCGACCAACCCCTTCTCCCGTGCCAGTGCCTCTTCGAGCCGCGGCGACATCTTCATCCCGCCGACTTCCCACAAGGGCCAGTCAATGGAGATCGTCAACCCTTGGCGCCGGCCGCTCTCGACGAGCGCCTGCCGCCAGTGGGCGAATGCATCACAGAAAGCGTTTGCCGCCGCATAGTCCGACTGCCCGGCGCTTCCGAAAGCGCCGCTCACGGACGAGAACAGGATGAAGAAGTCGAGCGGGAACGCCTGGCTAAGCTCGTCGAGGTAGAAAGCCCCCTCCACCTTGGGTTCGAGTACTCGTCGAAACTCCTCGTCAGTCTTGCGCAGTAGAAGGCCGTCACGCATGATGCCGGCCGCGTGGATGACGCCGTGCAGGACGCCGTAAGTCTCACGCAACGCGTCCATCAACTTTGCCACCTGCGCGCGCTCTGAGATGTCGGCTTGCAGATACTCGACCCGCCCCCCGGCTTCCAACTCTCTGACCCTTTCCGCCCTTCTTCCTTGCAGCGCGGAGCGGCCCGCCAGAACGACCCGCGCGGCCACAGACTTCCGGATGATCTCCCCGGCCATCTTGAGCCCGAGTTCGCCGGCCCCGCCCGTGATGAGGTAGACGCCGTCATCGCGCCACCGCGTCGTGTGCCGCAGGCCGTCGCATTCGGCCCAGCGTGTGACCATTCGTTTGCCGCCCGCGTAGCGAACGTGCGCGTCCTGTGGCGAGGCGCGGTTTTCGTCGAGCCGCGCGCGCAACTCGCTCGCCGGTACGGGGTCATGGAACTCGATCAGTTGAGCCGACAGCCGCGTGCTTTCCTGGCGGGCGCTTTTCAACAGGCCCGCCAAGCCCGCCAGCAGACTGCCGTCTCCGCGAGACGCACAGATCACCTGCACGAACGTCGGTCGCGTGTGATCGGCCATGGATTCGGTCAGTAGCTCTTTCAGGCGGAGCGCGTAATCCACAAAGCGCCGGGCCGGCGTGGGTGCGTCGCTCCTGAGCGAGAGAACGTTCGCGGCGCCGAAATCCACACGGGAGAGCCCCGGCACGTCGAACTCACATAAGACGACGGCGAGCCTGCTCTCTTCCGGCATCGGCGAGACGGCGGGGGCGGGCGACTCCGCCCATCGCGGCGCGAACAACAAAGTGTCATGCCGCGCGGCCGAGTCGTCGGCAGTGGCCTTCGAGCCTTTGACCGAACGGGACACGATCCCCTCAAGCCGCACGCAGACCTTGCCGTGCTCGTCACACAGATCAATGTCGAAGGAGGACACGCGCCTGTTCGCCTCGTCGTCGCCGCCTTGCTGGACGACCGCCAAGACCGCCGGCGGGCATCGCTCGTAAGTCCTGACCGCCTTTACGGAGTAGGGCAGGGTCAGGTCGTCGCCGTCGCGGCGCGCTCTCAGGACGAGCGAGGCTTGGACGGCGGAATCGAGCAGACTGGGGTGGAGGAGGTAGGCGTCCGCTTCGGCGCGCAGCCCGGGCGGAAGCGCGAGGCGGGCCAGCGCCGTCAACCCCTCATTCTCTACGTACCCGGTCGCGACCTCGACGAGCCCCCGATGCGCGGGCCCATAGACGATGCCCGCGTCGTCGAATGCCTGATAGCATTGCGCCGCATCCAGCACGACCTCGCGGCAACTCTCGGTCAGCTTACGCAGGTCGCGCGTCGGCGCCGCTTCCGCTTCCGCGACCTCGATAGTCCCGAGGCTGTGAATGACCGGTGACGCGTCGTCGTCCTGCGTGGTGTAAACGCGGTATGAAAGCTCTCCCCTCACGTCCGGGCTGAGGGCGATGTTGACGCCCACGGCCGCGTCCCGGCCGCCGACGACGAGGGGCCGTGACCACATCACATTCTTGATGACGAGGCGCTTGTTCGCCGCGGCGGGATCGCCCAGGGCGAGGGCGGCGGCGGCACGAGCCATTTCGAGATAAGCCACGGCGGGCAGGGTGCGTCGGCCGAAGACGACGTGATCGGCCAGAAAAAACTCGCGCCCGCTGAAATCGGTCGAGAACTTCTGTCCCGACAGGTCTGAAGTATTTCGGTGGACGAGCGGGTGAAGCCGAGCGACGCTCCCGGCGTCCTCCCCGACCGGGCCGAAAACCTCCGCGGCCCAGAATCGTTCCTCCGCGAACGGATAGCCGGGGAGGCTTATCCTGTATGGCCTGCCCGTCGAATAAAGCTCCAGCCAGTCGATCTCCATTCCCGCCGCCCAGGCCCTCGCGACGGCGTCGTGGTTGCGGTCGCGGCACCACGCGCGCAGTAACTCCTGCGGATCGTTCGCGCCTCTGACGGCCGCGCCGATGCGTTCGGTCTCGGGCTGTTGAGGCTCGACGGCGCGGCGCGCGGGCGACGCATCCGTGTAGTCCCGTAGCCGGGCGACGAGGTCTTGCCGGCTTTCGACGACGAAGGCGACTCTGGCGCTCATGGCCTTGCGGCCGGCCTGCAAGGTGTAGGCGATGTCGGCGATGGCAGATTGCTCGCCGGCCGGCTCGCCGACGAGAAAGCGGAGCAGGTCGTTGACGTAGGCCGCCAGCCGTTCGGGAGTCTTCGCCGAGAGCGGGACGATGTACGAAGCCGCCTCGGAAGAGGCCGGGCCGCTGACGGGCCGGCGTGTAAAACGTTCGAGTATGGCGTGCGTGTTGGTTCCGCCGAGGCCGAAAGAGCTGAGCGCCGCGCGCGCCGGCTCCTCCCGCACGGGCCAGCGCTTCATCCGGTCGAGCACGTAAAACGGCGTGTTGCCGAAGTCAATCTCGCGGCTCGGCCGGCTGTAGTTGATCGAAGGCGGCACGGCCCCGTTCTTCAGACTGAGCGCCACCTTGATACAGCCCGCCAGCCCGGCCGCCGCATCGAGGTGCCCGAGGTTCGTCTTGACGGAACCGATCCCGCAAAATTGCCGCTTGCCGGTCTCTCGCGAGTAGACCTCGCTGAGGGCCTGGATCTCGATGGGGTCTCCCAGCCTGGTGCCGGTGCCGTGTGCCTCTACGTAACAGATGGAGTCGGCCCCGACGCCGGCCGACCTCATGGCTTGCTCGATGACGCCGGCTTGACCCTGCACGCTCGGCGCGTAAAACCCGACCTTGTCGGAGCCGTCGTTGTTGACGGCGGTGGCGCGCAGCAGCGCATAGATGTTGTCGCCGTCGCGGACGGCCTCGGCGGCGCGCTTCAGAAGGACGACGGCGACGCCCTCCCCGCCGACCATCCCGTCCGCCGTCTCGTCGAACGCCTTGACGTGGCCGTCCGCCGAGAAGTTCAAGCCGGCTTGATGCAGGTATCCGTAGTGCGTCGAGGGGGACAGTGCCGCGCCGCCGACGAGCGCATAGTCACACTCGCGCGAGAGGAGGCTCTGCCTCGCCACGTGCAGCCCGACGAGCGACGAGGAGCAGTTAGAGTGGACGAAGAAACTCGGCCCCGTGAGCCCGAGTTTGTAGGAGATCATCGTCGGGATACTGCCGCCCTGCGCCAGTACCCACGAGACGTATTCCGACGGCTTGGCGAGAACCTTTCCGGCGCGCGGCGCGATGTTGGGCAGCAACGCATGATAGAAGCTGTTGCTCGCGGACATGAAGACGCCGGTGAGCGGTACTTTCTCCGCCACGTATCCGGCGTCCTCGAAGGCGTGCCACGAATGCAGTAAGAGCAGCCGCAGTTGCGGATCCATGTACTCTGCGTCTCGCGGCAGGATGCCGAAGAACTCCGCGTCGAACAGCTCTTTCCCGTAGATGTGTGATTGGACGGGGACGAAACGCGGGTCGCCGATCAACTCGTCGGAAACCCCGGCGGCGTGCAGTTCTTCGCGGGAAAGAACCTTGAGGAGTTCCTTGCCCGCGCAGAGATTCGCCCAAAACTCCCGGTGGTCGCGTGACTCGGGAAAGCGGCACGACAACCCGATGATCGCCACGCAGTCGTCGTAGTAGTCCGGCAGCACGGACGCACGGGCCGGCTCAGGGGCGGGCGCGACGGGCACCACGCCGGCGCCGGCGACGGCGTTCTCCAAGCCTCTCTCGGGCAGGGCGCTGACGAAAGCCGACAGCCGCCGTACGTCCGGGTATTTGAACAGGCTGGTGGTCGTAATCTCGCGGCGGAGTTCGCGGCCGATCCTGTCCGCCACGGACACCGCCGAGATGGAATCGCCGCCCACCTCGAAGAAAGTATCTTCGACGCCGATGCGGTCGTTCTTCAACATTTGTCGCCAGATGCCGAGGATGCGCGTTTCGACTTCCGTCTGTGCTTCGGCGAGCGCCGGGCGCGGCGCGGGCTCGACCGGCCTCGCGGCCAGGGCCTTGCGGTCGAGCTTGCCGTTCGGCGTCAGCGGCAGTTCACCCAACTCGACGAAGACGGCAGGCAGCATGTATTCCGGCAGTGTCTCCCGTAGAAACTCGCGGAACTCTCTGGCGGACTGTTCCGCCCCCGGTTCGCGGCCGGCGAACGAGGCGTCGCGCGTGTAGTAGGCGACGAGCTGTTTCAGGTCGCCCGCATCCTTCAAGACCACCACACAGCTTGATACCGAAGGGTGCCTGACCAGAGCGCTTTCAATCTCTCCGACCTCTATGCGGAAGCCTCGCAGCTTCACCTGGTCGTCGAGCCGGCCGAGAAATTCGAGTTCGCCGTCGTCGCGCCAGCGCGCCAGATCGCCTGTTCGATAAAGACGCGTGCCAGGCTGGAAAGGGTTTTCGACGAACTTCCGGCTCGTCAGCTCGGGTTGTTTCCAGTAACCCCGGGCCACGCCTTCGCCGGCGATACACAACTCGCCGGCGACGCCCACGGGCGTTAAATTCAAGTGGCCGTCGAGGACGTAGACCTGCGTGTTGGCGATGGGCCGGCCGATGGTTATCGGCGCGTCGAGCCGGACGCGACTGATGGTCGACCAGACGGTGGTCTCGGTCGGCCCGAACATGTTCCACACCTCGGCGCCGCTTCTGAGGAGTTCGTCGCGGAGTTGTTCGGGGAGGGCCTCGCCGCCGCAAAGGATTTTGATTCTGCGGTCGTTACTCCAACCCGAGCGAAACAGCATCGTCCACGTGGCGGGCGTCGCCTGCATCACGGTCGGCGCGACGCGCGCGATCTCGGCCCGCAGCAGCTCGGGCGTCTTCACCTTTTCGCCGTCACAGATGACGAACTCTCCGCCCTGCACCAGCGGCAGAAACAGCTCAAGGGCCGCGATGTCGAAGCCATAGGTCGTTACCGCCAGCAGCCTGTCGGACGACGTGAAGCCGGGCTCGGCCGCCATGGAGTGGAGAAAGTTGCAGAGGGCTCGGTGAGAGATCATCACGCCCTTCGGTTTGCCGGTGCTGCCCGATGTGTAGATGACGTATGCGAGGTCGTCGGCGTCGGCGGGCGGGGCGGGGGCGACCGCCTCGTCGCCGTAAGCGGCCGCAATCCGGCCCCAATCCTGATCAATCAGGACGGGCGGGAAGGCTGGCGGCAGCGTCAGCCGGTGCCGCGTCGAGGCTTGTGCGATGACGGCCGACGCCTCCGCATCAGCCAGCATGTAGGCGAGCCGCTCCGTCGGGTATTCGGGATCGAGGGGCACGTAAGCCGCCCCCGCCTTCATCACTCCGAGCATCGCGACGACCATCTCCGGCGAGCGGTCGAGGCAGAGGGCGACGCGACTTCCGCCGGCCACCCCCAGCGAGCGAAGGTGCGCGGCGAGCGCATTGCTGCGTCGCTCCAGTTCTCGATACGTCAGCGAGCGCGCTCCGCACGAGAGCGCCACTTTATCCGGGTGCCTGCTCGCCTGCTCGGCGATCAACCGGTGTGTGCTGTACGTGGCGGGGAAGGGCCGTCGCGTGTCGTTCCATTCCAGCAGGCGCCCCCTCTCCGCGTCCGTGATAAGTTCGTAATCCTTCAGAGGGCGGCGAGGGTTCCGAACCACCTCTTCGGCGAGCCGAACCAGATGACGCATCATCAGCTCGGCCCGGCGGCCGGTGAAAAGCGTCGGATCGTATTTCAAGTTCAGGACGAAGCCCGCGCCGTGGCGATAGACCTCGAGGGCCAGATCATATTCGCCCTCCTGATGAACCAAATCCGTGAACCGCACCTCCAACTCGCCGGCCGCCTCCTCTTTGAACGAGTCGAGCTCTGCGGGCCGCAGATAGTTCTGATAGTAGTAACCGACCTGAAATATCGGTGATTGGTAAGAGTCTCTCCTCGCGCCCAGCTTTCTCACGAGCGCCGTGAAGGGGTACTCGGCGTGGTCGAGCGCGTCCAGCAGATTCAACTGTACTGCCTGCGCCAGCTCGTCGAAGCCCTGCTCGTCCCGCACCCGCGTGCGGAGGGCGATCAGGTTGATGAAATACCCGATCCTGTCGGCCAGCTCGTGCCGCCACCTGTTCATGACCGGAATGCCGACGATGATGTCGTGCTGTCCCGTATAGCGTTGCAGCAGGGTCTTGAAGAGGCTGAGGAAGACGGAAGAGGGATTAAGGTAGTTCTCTTTAGCCAGCGTGTTGAGAGCGCCCGCGAGGGCGTCGCCGAGTTGATGCGTAATCGTCCGCCCGTCAAAGCTACGTTCTGCCGGCTTCGGAAAGTCGAGTGGAAGCTTCAGCACGGGCAGCTCGCCGGAAAGCACCTCTTTCCAGTAGCGCAGGTGTTCTTCGCCCTCCGGCGAGTTCAACATCTCCTGCTCCCACTTTGGGAACTCTCCCAATTCGACCACCTGTTGCGCGATGTCGAGCGCCGCTTCCGCCGTCGAGCGGTAGTTCGCCGCGAGGGATTCGATAAAAGGGATAACGGATGCCCCGTCGAAGATGATGTGATGGATGACGAATAGCACGAGCACGTGGCCGTCGCCTCTGCGGTAGAGCCTCACGCGCAGCAGCGGGCCGTGTTCGAGATCGAACGGCCGTCTGACGAACTCTCGCAAACGCTGGGCGAGAGCCGCTTCGGTCAGGTGCTCGGCGTTCTCTTCCAGGTCTTTGAAATCGGGTTCGGGGCCGGGGCAAAGAAAGGGTCGGCCTTCAAACGTAGTCACACGCGAGGCGAGCACGGGATGCCGGCGCAGCGTCGCACGGCACGCGTTGACGAAAGCCTCCCGGTTGAGGTCTCCGCCCGTCCGGAAACAGACCGGGAGGTTATAGGCCGCCGCGCCCGGCGCACCTTTCTGAAGCGCCCACAGCCCGGCCTGCCCCTCCGATAAGGGCGCCCATGCGCTGTGCGGCCGGCGTGAGTCTTTGCCCTCGCTGGATCCAGTCATGTTGAAACCTTCCGACAGGCTACGGCCGCGCCGAATCTGTAAGCTGCGAGTTGCCCGCGCCGACGGCGCGAGTAGTCGCCGTCGGCGCGTGGGACCCGCCCCGGGCGCGTTCCGTCAAATAATGCGAAAGCGCGTTGACGGTTCGATACAGGAGAAAGTCGCGGTTCTTCAACCTGATTGAAAGCTCGGCCTCGATCTTTCTGCCGAGGCCGGTTAAGGTGAGCGAGTCGGCGCCGAGTTCCACGAAGGTGGCATTCCAATCCAGCGCTTCATCTGGTTGCAACGCGAGCGCCTGAGTCAGCACCGCTTCGATCAGCTCGCCGATCCGTCGCCGTGAGATATCAACTTCCCCCCCGGCGGCTGGCATGGAGGTGCGCCCGTCTGCCGTGATGACGGGCGGCTGTTTGTCCGGCGGCGTCTGACGGCCGCCCAGCCAGTAGCGCTTTCGCGCGAACGTATAGGTCGGCAGCGGGATGAATCGTGCCGTCGTGCCTTCATAAAACTTTTCCCACTCCACCGGAGCGCCGCGCACCCAACTCTCGGCGAGGGCGCGATAGGATGATTCGTCCTCCCGCCCGCTTCCCGCCGCCGCCGCTGCCGTCTCGGCGCTCGCTCCCGCGTCGCCACGGTCGCCCCGGACGGCGTCGAGGAGGAGGCTGCCGGAGCGCAGCGGGCCGGCAGCAGCGGGCCAGAGCCTTTCGGCGTCGAGAAGGGCGTCGGTCAACTCTGCGCTGTCTCGCGCTATGACGGCGAGTCGGTGATCCATCTCTTCGCGACCGAGTTGAAGCGTGTAGGCGACGTTCATGAGCGAAACGTCACGGTTGTGCTCAAAGAACTCCCGGTATTTCCTGACCAGTGCGAGCAGACTGTTCCGCCTGTGCGCGGAAAAGACGAAGACGGGCGGGAATCGATCCCTTGCTCCGGCCTCTCGCCGCTCGGGCGGCGCTACATATTCTTCGACGATGATGTGACAATTGGTGCCGCCGGCCCCGAAGGTGTTGATGCAGGCACGCCGCGGCACGGCGACTTGACCGGCGGGCGAGCGGCGCACGGGTTGTTCCCAAGCCGTCGGCGACTCGACCAGATGGAGCGGCGTATCGGCGAAGGAGATGTCGGGATTGAGCGGGGCGTGTTTGATGGAGGGCACGAGCCGGCGGTAATGCAACTGCATTACGACCTTCGCCAGCTGTGCCATGCCGGCCGCCGCCTCGGCATGTCCGATATTAGCTTTGACGGAGCCCAGCGCGCAGCGAAAGCCGGCGCCCGGCTTGTCGAAGACGTGTTTCAGGGCGGCAAACTCGACCGCGTCGCTCGTCGGCGAGCCGCTCGCCGACGACTCTACATAGCCGATGCTCTCGGGCTCGATCTTCGCCTTGGCGAAGTGCTCTTCCAAAAGCGAAATCTGCGAGCCCAGTTCCGGAACGGTGAAGCCCTCGCTGCGCCCCTTGTGTCTGACGGCGATTGATTTGATGACGGCCAGAATTCTATCGCCGTCAGTCTGTGCCGCGGCCAGCGGCTTGAGCAGGACGGAGGCGACAACCTCCGACGGGATGAAGCCGTCTCCCTCCGAGAAGCTTCTCCGCTCCCTGTCACTCGACAGCATTTGCGTTTGGCTGAGCGCGACGTATTTGTAAGGGTGGATCGAGAGGTTCGCCGCGCCGGCAATTGCCATCCTGCACGCGCCGCTATGCAGGCTCTGGCAGGCCGCGTCTATTGCCACCGACGCCGACGAGCACATCGTATCGAGAGCCACGCTCGGGCCGCGCAGGTCTAGAAAATAGGAGACTCGATTCGCTATCGAGCCGTATGAAGAAAGAGCCACCAGCGCCTTTTTCGGCAGCTCGGCCTCGAAGGCGTGATACTGTTGATACATCGCGCCGACGAAGACGCCGACCTCGCCGTTCAGCCGCTCCCTGATGCGCTTGCGCGTGTATCCCGCCTGTTCCAGCGTCTCCCACACGACTTCCATGAACTTCCGTTCCTGCGGGTCTATCAATTCGGCGTCGCGCGGCGAGATGTTGAAGAAGAGCGGGTCGAATTCGTCCACGTCGGCGATGAACCCTCCCCAGCGACAACAGCTCTTCCCTGCCGCCCCCTTCTCCGCCGAGTAGTATGCGTCGTCGTCCCAGCGGCTCTTGGGAATCTCCGAGATGCAATCGGCCCCTTTGACCAGGTTGGACCAGAATTCGTCGATATCCGCTGCCATCGGGAAGCGACCGTTGAGCCCGATCACCGCAATGTCGCCGTCGTCCGTACCGACGGGCAACGGCGCGGCGCCGTCTACTTCGCCGTGCGGGGCGGTCGGGAGAGTTCGGAGCGTTTCGAGGTGGGCCAGAAGTCTGCGCCGCGCCTCGCCCGCGTCTATCTCTCCTGCCTGTAGAAGGCTGAAAATTTCTTTCGCTCCCATGACCTCTGCCCCCCGGACGGCGCTCGCGATTAGCTGTTACGGCCCCCTCGCGGGCCGGAGCTATTTCCCGAACCTCTGAATTATTCTCTCCCGCACCTGCGGCTCGTGAATGGTCTGCTGATGCATGGCGACCTCGCGCTCGATGAAGCCGTCCAGGCTCTCCCGGATGCCCGCCGTCAGGTGTAATTTCAACGCGGCCAGCGCCGCCCGCGGTTTGTCCGCGAGTTCCTCCGCCAGATTCAGCGCGTGCGGGAGCACGTCCTTTCGCGGAAGCACGGCGAAGGGGACGCCGCGCTGTTGTAGTTCCGCGCCGCGGAAGCTCGCGGCCGTCAGCAACATCTCCGCGGCGAGCGGCGTACCGAGCTTGGCGGGGAGGACGCAGGTGGCGCCCATGCCGGGTGTGAAGCCGTACTTCATAAAATTCGCGGTGTAGACGCTTTCACGAGCGAGGACGACGATGTCGGCGAAGAGCCCCATAATAAAACCGCCGCCGATCCCGTGGCCCTGCATGGCAGAGATGACCGGGACGGGACAATTCAAGGCCAGCCCATAAATGTTAACGTCGTTGAAGCTGGCGCTCGTCTCGTGCAGCTCAAGCAAGGTGCGCTGCGTGCCGCCGGACGAGAAGTAGCTGTCATAGCCGGTGAGCACGACCGCCTTGCAGCGCGCGTCCCGCGCGAGCGCGTCGAACGTCTCCGTGAGACTACGTATCAGCTCGGCCGAGAACGCGTTCTTGTTGGCCCGGTCCTGCATCACGACGCAGACCACGCCCGAATCCGTTCGCGAGATGTTGAGCACAGGTTCGCGCATTACTGACACCTCATCCGGCACTTCGCTCGCTCTCCCAGGGGAAGACCCCTCCGGCCGCGTATTCGGCGATGGCGCGCCTGTTCTCTTCGTCGTCGAACATCTCGCGGCTCGCCGCGAGCGCGTGCCGCTCCCACTCGCGGATGTGGTCATACATCCGCGAGCTGTACAGTTTGTAGCGCCGGACGGCGGCGCGTGACATGCGGCCGAGTCTCAGAAAATGTCTCCGCAGCAGGTCGTCGGAATCGGCCCCGTAATCGTCCACGAGCCCCCACTGCATGCCTACTTCGGCCGACACGGGCCGGGTCGTCAGGGTCATGTAATGCGCCCTTTGAAAACCGACGCGACGCGCCAGAAACGGCAGCACGCAGGCGGGGAACAGGCCGAACAGTAGCTCGGTGAGGGCGAAGCTGGCGGTCGGCTCGGCGATCACGATGTCGCTGGCGCCGACGAATCCCATGCCGCCCGCCGCGGCTCGGCCGCGAACCTGCGAGACGGTCACGACCGCCTCCTCGGTCATTCGCCTCCATAACGAGTAGAGGCGCGCGCCCTCCGTCACCTGTTCGCCGTTAGTCAGTTGTGACAGCTCCGCGAAATCGGCGCCCGTGCAAAAGACCTCGGCGGAGCCCTGAAAGACGAGCACCTTGCTCCCCCGGCTCAGGCACAGGTCGAGCGCCTCGTGACACTCTTCGATCATCCGCCGGTTGATGGCGTTCGACTTCTCCGGCCGGTTGAAGCGGAGCAGGCAGAGCTGGTCGCGAAACTCCAACCTGATCGTTTGTTGATTGGTTAACTCCATTCGTAACGCCTGTGAAATTCCTTGATCTCGTTGAGAAACAGGTGGCCGCGGGGGCCGCCGGCCCGCGCCTCGGCCAACACCCGTGGGTCGAGCACGACGTTGCGCGTCCCGAACTTCACCGCCTCGCTGCCTTCGAGCAGCAGGGTGTATTCCGGCATGGACAGCTTGTAACGGCCGTCGAGTTGTTCGGCGATCCGAAGCCGGCGCAAACGTCTCTGGCCGTCCGGCGTCACGACGCCGCTGAAGAACTCAGACGAGCAGCCCGACCCGTATGAGAAACAGCCGACCCTCTTAGGCGTGGCGATGTCGGCCTCGGCGATAATCCCGGCCAGCGCGAGCAGCAGCGTCCCGCCCATGATGTTGCCGACTCGCTGGCACCACTTCAGGCCGTCCGTCACGCGCCGTTTAAAATCCTCTTCGATCTCGGCCGGGCCCATCCGATGCAGACGCCGTAACATCGTCCGGTGAGCGCCCTTCACCATCCCGCCGAACGGGGTGTGGAAGGCCAGAAAGTCGAAGGTGCGGAGATAGTCGGCGCCCTCGACGCGCTTCTGGTACTCGTAGAATGCCTGCTGGCAACAGTCCAGATAGGCCATGAGCGAGAGGTCGGCGTCGCCGGCCTCGCTGTCGGGCACCGGCCGGCACGTGTCCATCACTTCGTAGGAGTAGTAGCCGCTGGCCCCCTTGTCCACCTGAAAAATGTGTGGCGTGTCGCTGACCACCATGGCGACCGCGCCGGCCCCGCCGCTCGGCTCGGCGAACGACCAATCCATCGCCATCGCGTCGCCGTCTCCGATGAGCAGGAAACGCGAAATGTCGGTGGAGATGACCAGCGCCTTCGCTCCGGGCGAGAGCTGCGAGAGGACGAAGCTGCATGCGACCTGTAACCCGCCGGTCGCCGAATAACACGCCTGCTTCAGCTCGAAGAGTCGGCAGTTACGGCTCAGCCCCAGATAATCGTGGACGTAGGTGCTCACCGATTTGCCGAAGTCGATGCCGGATTCGGTGCACGTGATGAGCAGTTCGATACGCGACTTCTCCTCCTCGCTCAGGTCGTCGACGAGTGGCTTGGCCGCGTTCACCGCGAACGTTATCGGGTCTTCGCAGGGCAGCGCGACCGCCTTCTCTTTCATCATCAAGTTGCTGAACCGCTGCATGTCCAGGCGGCGGTGCCGAGCCAACTCCGACACGTCTACGTAGGCGGAGCCGCCGAACACGTTCATCGCTTCAATCCCGACCTGCATCGCCGAATCCCCCCGGCTCAGAGTCCTTCGTGTTGAACGCACAGCGCCGTGTTGATGCCGCCGAAGCCGTAGCTGAGGCAGAGCGCATTCCTGACGCGCTGGTTGATTGCGCCTTCGCCCACCCAGTTCAGCGACGGCATTTCCGGAGAGGTTAAGTTCCTGCTGGGGTGCAGTCGTCCCGCCTCCATCTGTAGCAGGGTGGCGATCACTTCGACCGCCCCGGCCGAAGCCAGCCCGTGGCCGGTCAGCGATTTGGTGGAGTTGATGAAGGCGTGCGACAACTCACAGGCGACGACGGCGTTCAGTTCCGTCGTGTCGCCGATGACGGAGCCGGAGCCATGCGGGCTGACGTAATCGACTTCCGCGGGCGAGAGCCCCGAAGCTTTCAGCGCCCTGCGTATCACCGCGATCTCGCACTGCTCGTCCGGGTTCGGGTTTCGGTTGCCTGCGGTGGCGGTGGCGTATCCCCTGATTGAGCCGTACGAGCGTGCCCTTCTCATCCCGGCCGATTCCGACCCTTCGACGACCACCGCGCCGCAGGATTCGCCGTAGATAAAGCCGTCCCGCATCCGGTCGAACGGCCTGCAAGCAAGCGAAGGGTCATCTGCGTAGCGGTCTGTCCCCATCGCGCCGATGTTCCGTAGCGCCTGAAACTCCAGGTACGAAAGGTCGGTCAGCGCCCCGAGGGCTATGCACGCGTCCAGCTCTCCCGACTCGACCGCGCGCGCCGCCTGCATCACCGCGAGTTGCCCGCTGGCCGACGCGCCGCCCAGTGAATAAGTCATCCCCCTCACGGGGAAGGCTTCGGTGCACAACCCGCACAGGTCTGTGTCCCACAAAGAAATGGAGTAGTACGGGCTGACGTGGACGGGATGGGACGCGTAGGCTTCGGTGGCGTTGACCACCTCTCTCTGCTGTAAATTCGAGCCGCCGACGATCAGCCCGATCCTCTCTGGCGCAACGGCATCGAGGCCGGCATCGTTCCAAGCCTCTTCCACGGTTGCGAGCGCCACCAGCCCGCAAAAGCTCGTTCTCCGCCGAACCCGTTCGCCGATCCGTGTCGCGTTCGCCAGCTCCCGGATCTCGGCGCCGACGAACGTCAGGCTTCCTTTGCGTCGCCCTTCGCGCTCCATGTAGGCGAACGCGTGCTCGCCGCCGAAAAGGGCTCGCGCGAAGCGCTCCTTCCCCTGTCCGATGGCCGACGTGATCCCGACGCCCGTGATTAATGCGCGATTCATTCCAGAGCCTTCTGGTGCAGCAGCTCGACCAGCCCCCCGATGTTCTCGACCCCGGCGAGCTCGTGCGCACGGACGTGCAGGTTCAGTCCCTCCAGCGTCAGGGTGATGATCTCCACACGGTCAACCGAGTTCGCGCCTAGCTCGACCAGACGGTCGCCCGGCTTGATCTCGTCCACGTTCACGGAAGGAAGCACTTCCGCGATATTCTTTTTCACCTCAACCCAGACGGTTTCCCGATCCATCTCTCTGTCCTTCGGTTCGTCGCGCGGCCGGAACGGTCAGTCGGAGCCGTTACCCGGCGGCACGAAAATTTCGCCAAACAACCTGACGGCGTCCTCCGCGCTCAGCCTTTGAGACCGGACGGCCTCGATTAAGTCATCCAGAGATTCGCTCCCTCCGGGCTCGACATCCGGCCCCGCCGGAGTCAGTCCGTTTGCGAGGTGGGCCGCCAGGCTTCTGATCGTGGGATGTTCGTAGATGTCACTCGCCGCCAGCTCCACGCCGAGCGTCTTCTTGAGCTGGCGTGTCCATTCAACCGCGACCACGGAGTCTAGACCAAAATCCATGAACGACTTGTCAGCGGAGACCTCCTCCGGCTCCATGTAGAGCGCGCCGGCGAGCGTGTCGCGCAAGACCGTGTAGAGCCTTGCCGCATCCTGCTCCGCGGGCGCCGGACTCCGTCTCTCTTCGACGGGGGGCGCTGCACTCTCCTCTTGAGGGGCCGCCGCCGGCACCTGTTCGTCGCCATCGCCGAGTAGCGCGAGGAGATGGCGGGACAGACTGTTCAAGTCGGGATACTTGTAGACGGTATCGGCCGAGAGTGAAGTGCGAAAGCGCTGATTTATCTCTTTCGCCCACTCGACCCCGACTACAGAATCCAGACCCAGGTCGAGGAACTTGCTCTGGCTGTCTATATCCTCGTCCTCTAGGTAGAGCACGGCCGCCAGACTTTGCCTGAGCCAAGTCCACACTTCCCGCTCAGACGTTGAGCCGCCCTCCCCGTTTCGACCGGAAACAGAAGCGGCGACTTTCGCCCGGCCATCCCCCGCCGCCTGACCATTGTCCGAACGCAGCCCCTTGAATTCCGTTGTGACGTTAGTCTCGGTTGCGGGCGAATGAGCGAGCGCGTCGAGCTTGAGCTTCGCCCGCCGGGGCGCTTGGCCTTGCGCCTCGTGTGCCTGCCGGGCCGCTTCGCTCGGTGGTAAGAGTGTTAGCCGCTTACCGCCAGACGAGGCTTCAGCAGTCGCCCCGGCAATCTCCTCTTTCCCCGCCTCTGTGGCCTCGACATCCGTGTCGCCATTCTGCACGGCCGCAACAGTGGTCGGATGAGCGTCCGCCTCCGGCTCGCTCCCCTTATACTTTGGAAGCCAGAAGCGTCTGGCCTCGAAGGGATAGGTCGGCAGAGAGATGCGTCTCGGCCGCTTATCCGCGTAGAGCAGAGACCAGTCAACCTCGACACCTTGAACCCAAAGTGCGGCCAGCCCTTCCAGCCTGCGCTCTTCCAATAGACGAATGACCGTGCCGGCATCGGCCGTGCTCGAAGATGAAATGTCCTCAGTATCCGACCTGACGTTGCCGAGGTAGAGCCCATCAATCTCGCGCTTATCTCCGTTGAGGAAGGCGGAGAGCTTGCGGCGCAACTCCTCCAAGCTCCCTGCCACCACCCCCAGTCTCGCCTCCAACGCCTCGCGCCCCACCTGCGACGTGTACCCGATCCGCTCTAAATCCCCCTCCCCGTACTCGCCCCGCTC
>DASVGG010000014.1:0-103962 GCA_036379655.1 Pyrinomonadaceae bacterium | reverse complement strand
GGCGCGGACCGCATGCGGTCCGCGCCCTCTCGGTTTAGCCACGGACGCGCGTCGGGCGTTTGCCATCGCCGCCCGCGCGCGTTTATAAATTCGAACATGAGAAAGACGCTGTACCTCGTCGCGCTGTCGTGCCTCGCGGCGCCTCTGCTCTTCACAGTCCCCGCGTCGCGCGCGCAGCAGGGCGGCGCGAGTCAGAAGACGGACGAACCCAAAAAGCAGTCGGCCGCGAAGATTGACGAGAAGGCCCTGGCCGTCGTCGCGCGCGCGGTCGAGGCTCTGGGCGGGCAGGCTTATCTCGGCGTGCGGACGGTCGTGTCGAAAGGCTACTTCACGCCGTTTCAGGACGGGCAGTCGGGCATCCCCGTCACCTTCCGCGACTACCTCGTCTTTCCCGACCGCGAGCGGACGGAGTTCAAGGGCGGGGGCAGCAACTTCTTACAGGTGAACACGGGCGACACGGGCTGGAGCTTCGACGGCAAGAAGAGGCTGCTCGCGGACGTGACGCCCGAGCAGGTCGAGAGCTTCAAGACGACGCTGCGGACGAGCATCGACAACCTGCCGCGCGGCTGGTGGCGCGCGGAGGGCGCGAGCCTGACTTACGTCGGGCGGCGCGAGGCCGGGCTCGCGCGCCGCAACGAGGTCGTCCGCGTCACCTACCCCGACGGCTTCGAGGCCGAGTTCGAGTACGACGCGCGCGAGGGGCTGCCCGCGAAGGTCATCTACAAGCGGCCGGGCGAGGAGGGCGAGCGGGTCGAGGAGGAGGACCGCTACGCGCAGTTCCTCACCATCTCGGGCGTGCACTTCCCCTTCGTCATCGACCACTACCGCGCCGGCCAGCAGTCGAGCCGCGTCAACTACGACACCGTCGAGGTTAACAAGCCCGTCCCCGACTCACTCTTCGCCAAACCCACGGACGTAAAGTCGATCAAGTTCTGACGGAGGCCCGCGCGGCCTTTGTCGCAAAAGGCAGAGGGAGGACGAGAGTCACGACGGCTCTCGTCCTCCCTCTGCCTTTTGAGGGGGTTCTTAACTCTTCTTCAACATCGACTCGTCACGCGCGACTTCGGCGGGTTGCGGGTCGGCGGCGACGAAGGCGGGCGCGGGCGGCTCGATGCCGGCCATGCGCGCGAAGAGGCGCTCGTATTCGTCCACGACGTGCTCCCAGTCGTAGCGCTCTCGGACGCGCGCCTGCGCGCGCTGCCGGTACTGCGTGACCGTCGCGCCGCCGCGCAGAACCTTCTGCAACTGCGCGGCGAGGTCGGCCGTGTCGCGGTAGTGGATGGCGGCGTCGCCCGTCACCTCGACGTTCTCGGGCGTGGCGAGCGTGAGCACGCAGTTGCCGTAGCCCATCGCTTCGAGCAGCGCCGGGTGCGTGCCGCCGACCTCGGTGGCGTGGACGTAGCAGAAGGCGTTCTGCTGGAGGGCGCGGTAGGCGTCGCCGAAGACGAAGCCGGTAAAGACGATGCGGCGGTCGCGGCGCGCGAGCGAGCGCAGGTGCGCGATGTACTCGTGCGCGTAGGGCGCGTCGCCGACGATGAGAAGTTTCTGCGGCGTGCGCACGCGGCGGAACGCCTCGATGACCATCTCGGCGTTGTTCTCCGGCTCAAGGCGCGAGACGTAGAGCACGTAACGGTTCGGCTCGACGCCCCAACGCGAGACGGCCGTCTTGTCCATGCGCCGCTCGACCTCCGCGCCGTAGGCGATCATCGTCGAGCCCGCGCGGTACTTCGCCAGATAGTATTCCTGAATCACGCGCGCGTCCGTCACCGTTTCGTTCGGCAGCCAGACCGACAGGCGCTCGGCCACGCGGTAGTAGTTCTTCCCGAGCCAGTTCCACTTGCGCCGCTTGTGTTCGAGTCCGTCCACGTTGATGGCGACGGGGACGCCCGCCGCGCGCAAGACGGGCGCGGTGGGCGCGTTGGCGGCGTTGCAGATGAGCGCGGCGTCGAAGCGGCGGAGCGCCGCCGCGTGGAGGGCCGACAGTCCGGTGTGGACGACCGTGTCGAAGTACTTGTGGCGGATGGTGGGGAGCACCTTGAGGCGGACGCCCTTGTACTCGATCTGGCGCGGGCTGACGTAGTGCGCGCGGCAGTAGACCGTCACGTCGTGCCCGCGCGCGACCAGCCGCGTCGAGAGTTGCTCGGCAAAAGTCTCGAACCCCCCGTAGCTGGCCGGAATCCCCCTCGTCCCCAGAATGGCGATGCGCATCATTTAAACGATGAACGAGGAACGCTGAACGATGAAGTGAAGACACCGGGTTTTCAGTTCATCGTTCAGCGTTCCTCGTTCATCGTTCCTCCTGTGTTTTCCTGTACACCTGCAAGGTCATGCGGGCCGTGTCCCGCCAGTCGAAGCGCCGCGCCCTTGTCAGTCCGCGCTCTCTCAGGTCGGCGCGCAGGGCGTCGTCGTCAATGAGCCGCGCGAGGCCGGCGGCCAGCGCGTCCGTGTCGAAGGGGTCCACCATGAGGCCGGCGTCGCCGACCACCTCCGGCAGGCTCGTCTGGTCGCCCGTCAGGACGGGCGCGCCGCAGCTCATCGCTTCGAGCGGCGGCAGGCCGAAGCCCTCGTAGAAGGAGGGGTAGGCGAAAAGAAGCGCCCCCGTATACAGTGCGGGCAGGTCGCCCTCTGATACGTACCCCGTGAGGAGGACGCAGTCCCCCAAGCCCTCCTCTTCAATCGTACGCAGTGTGTCGCCGTAGAGCCAAGCCTGTTTGCCGACGAGAACCAGTTGCGGCAGATTACTCCTCCCGCGCTCGCGGCGCAAGGCCGAATAGGCGCGCAGAAGCCGCCCGAGGTTCTTCCGTGGCTGGATGGAGCCCACGGCCAGCACGTACTCGCCCGCGATGCCGTAAAGCCTCTTCACGCGCCCGACCTCGCCCGCGTCCTCGACGGGCCGGAAGCGCGTCGAGACCGCCAGCGGGATCGCCGTCACGCGCGCCGGGTCGAGCCCGTACGTCTCCAGGAGGTCGCGCCGCGTGTACTCCGAAGGGGCGATGACGTGCGCCGCGCGCCGCGCCGTCGCGCGCACGGTGACTCTGAGTTGTACACGACTGCGGAGCTTGAAAGTTTCGGGGATGTGCTCGAAAGAGAGGTCGTGGATGGTCGCCACCACCGGGCACGGCGCGAGCGGCGGCGCCGTGTACTGCACGTGCAGCAGATCGACGGGGCGCCGCCTCAACTCCGCCGAGAGCGTCAAAGGTATCCTCACCAAAGGCGTATGCGGCAGCGTCCGCCGCACGCTTACATTATCCCAACGCCCCCCGAACCTCGCCTCCGCCTCCGCCCGCGTCACGTAGACCGTATAACGATTCTCCCGGTCCATCTCGGCCAAAGCCTCGACCAGATTCGCCGCGTACGTCTCGTTCCCCGCCAACCCCGTCCCGACCGAGTGCGCGTCAATCGCTATGTGCACGATAGAAGGATGAAAGGCCCGACGACCCGGTCAGAAATTATGCGTCCCCGAACACGGCCGGGGCATGACCGGGCCGCACGCCGCAGCATAACACGTCGATTCCGCGTGATATACTGCGCTGCGCATTCAAGTAACACCTGTAGATAAGGAAAGGACAGAGACTTTACCGGGGCATCGCCATGAGTGAAGCAATCGATCTGCCGACGCAGGAAGTTTTGGAGGGCGCGGGGGAGGACGCGGGGGGCTTAGGGGGGCACCCGGCGGGCCTGACGACGCTCTTCTTCACGGAGATGTGGGAGCGCTTCAGCTATTACGGGATGCGCGCGATCCTCGTGCTCTACATGGTGGCGCCCGTGGCGCAGGGGGGCTTGGGGTTCGACACGAAGCAGGCGGCCTCCATCTACGGGACGTACACGATGTCCGTGTACCTGACGGCGCTGCCGGGCGGGTTGATAGCCGACCGGTGGCTGGGGGCGAGGCTGGCGGTGCTTCTGGGCGGCATCGTCATCGCGTGCGGACACTTTACGATGGTCTTCCGCTCGACCAACTTCCTCTACGCGGGGATGGCGCTGATCGCGATAGGGACAGGGTTACTTAAGCCGAACATCAGCGCGATGGTCGGCGGCCTCTACCGCGAGAACGACACGCGCCGCGACAGCGGCTTCTCGCTCTTCTACATGGGCATCAACGTCGGCGCGGTGATGGCGCCGCTGGTGTGCGGCTACCTCGCGCAGAGCGAGGGCTTCAAGAGCTTTCTAGCCTCCTCCGGGTTCGACCCGGCGGGGAGCTGGCACTGGGGCTTCGGGGCGGCGGGCATCGGGATGACGCTCGGCCTCGTCGTCTTCCTCTTGCAGCGCGGGCGGCTGCGGCAGGCCGAGCGCCGGATGGAGAAGTTCGCGCGCGAGGACGAGGCGACCGCCTCCTCCGACAAGTCGCTGACGAGCGGCGACTGGAAGCGCATCGCCGTCATCTTCGTCTTCTTCCTCTTCACGATCCTCTTCTGGGCCGCGTATGAGCAGAAGGGCGCGAGCCTCAACCTCTTCGCCGCGAAGCTCGTCAACACGGAGGTCTTCGGTTACGCCTTCCCTTCGAGTTGGCTCCAGTCTTTGACGCCGCTCTACGTCATCATGCTCGCGCCGCTCTTCTCGATCCTCTGGGTGCGGATGGGCGACCGGCAGCCTTCGAGCCCGGCGAAGTTCACGCTCGGGCTGCTCTTCATCGGGCTCGCCTACCTGCTCTTCATGGTGCCGGCCGCGTGGATGACGGCCGACGGGAAGGTGAGCCCGCTGTGGCTCGTCGGCCTCTACTTCCTCGAAGTGGTCGGCGAGATGTGCTTGAGCCCCGTGGGCCTGAGCACGGTGACGAAGCTCTCGCCGTTGAAGCTCGTCGGCATCATGATGGGCGTCTGGTTCCTCGCGTCGTCTCTGGGGAGCAAGCTCGCCGGCTACCTCTCGGGCTTCTTCGTGGCGGACAGCCCCGCGACGCTCGTGCGCCTCTACGGCGGCATCGCGGTCGGGCTCCTCGTCGCCACCGCGATACTCGCGGCGCTCATCCCCACGCTGCGCCGCATGATGGGCCACGTCCGTTGAGGGCGGCCCGCGGCGTTCGCGGGGAGGGGCGCGTGGGTTACGAGGACGTTTTCGAGAGGCTTGAGGCGGCGGGCGTGCGTTACGTCGTGGTGGGCGGGGTAGCAATGACGCTGCACGGCCACGAGCGTCCGCCGCGCGACCTCGACCTCGTCGTCGAGAAGGCGCCGGAGGAAATGCGGCGCGCAACCGAAGCGATCCTCTCGCTGGGTTTCGTCCCAACGCTCCCGCTCCCGCTGGGGACGCTGGCGGTGCTGCGTTTCACGGACGCCTCGGGGCGCGAGATGGACGTGTTCACCAACTCCCGCGCGCACTTCGAGGAGCTGTGGTCGGGCTCGGAGCTACGGGCCTCCGCCGGCCGCCCCGTCCGCGTCTGCTCGCTCTCCTACCTCATCCGCATGAAGCGCCTCAACGGCCGCCCCCAGGACTTCCGCGACATCGAAACATTGCTCAAAGGAGAGGGCGAGAGGGCGAAAGAAAGTGGAAAGTAGTCATACCGTCCCGCGAGATGAAATAAGGCGACTTGCGCGCCGGGAGCGCGGGCATCCCTGCCCGCCAAAGCGTGCTTCAGCACGCTTAACAAAGAAGCGCCATACATCAAGATTGATGTATGGCGCTTCGTCGCATTCGCGCTAACGCGCTCCCGGCGTGTGACGGTCTTATTTCATGCGGGCGCGGCCTCTCTGCTTTTAGCCTTCGGCTTCCGTTCCCTCTTCTTCCTGTAGGACGCCACGGAAGGTGCGGCGGTGGATGGGGCAGCAGCCGTGCGTCTTGAGCGCGGCCCAGTGGTCGCGGGTGCCGTAGCCGACGTGGCGGGCGAAGCCGTACTCGGGGAACTGCGCGTGGTAGTCGCGCATGAGCGCGTCGCGGTAGGTCTTGGCAAGGACGGAGGCGGCGGCGATGGAGGCCGAGGCCGAGTCGCCACGGATGATGGCCTTCTGCGGCAGCGGCGACTCGCGCAGTTGCAGCGCGTCGATGAGAAGAAAATCGGCGCACGGTCGCAGTTGCTCAAGAGCCTGCAACATCGCGCGCCGCGTGGCAATGAGGATGTTCGTCGCGTCGATCTCTTCCGGGCTGATGAGCCCGTAGGCGTAGCAGACGGCCCGTTGCTTCAGCTCTTCGGCGATGCGCTCGCGCTGCAACGCCGTCAGCTTCTTCGAGTCGTCGAGCCCTTCGGGGACGGGCGCCGACGGGTCGAGTATCACCGCCGCCGCCACCACCGGCCCCGCCAGAGCCCCACGCCCCACCTCGTCGAGCCCCGCCACGCGCCCGAAGCCCTGGCCGCGCGCCTCCTCCTCGAACAGCGTGTGGATGAGCGACTGGCGCTTCTGGCGAACCATAATCGAAACGATGAACCAGGAACGATGAACGATGAACTAAAAGGCAAGACGCCTTCAGTTCATCGTTCCTGGTTCATCGTTCTCCTACTTGCTCTTGTTCGACGCCGAGGCGCCCTGGGCCTTGCCGGCGCCGCCCTTGGCGGACGGGCGCGTGTCGAGTTCCTTGATGCGGGCGGCCTTGCCGCGCAGGTTGCGCAGGTAGTAGAGCTTGGCGCGGCGGACGCGGCCGCGACGCAGCACCTCGACCTTGCCGATGATGGGGCCGTGGACGGGGAAGATGCGCTCGACGCCGACGCCGAAGCTGGTCTTGCGCACGGTGAAGGTCTCGCGGATGCCGTCGCCCTTGCGCGCGATGCAGACGCCCTCGAACGCCTGGAGACGTTCCTTCGTCTCCGACTCCTTGATGCGCACGTGCACGCGCACCGTGTCGCCCGGCCCGAAGGCCGGGATGTCCGTGCGCCTCTGCGCGCTGTCCACACTGTCCAAGCGGTTCATAATGTCACCTCGTTAGCTGTCAGCGTTCAGCCTTCAGCGAAAAGCTTCTTACCTTTACTTAAAACACGGCTGACGCTCTCAGCCTCGATAAAACTTTCAACCCTCTTCGTCCGCGTCGAGCGCGGCGCGCTCCTTCTCGCCCAACTCGACGTGCGCGAAAAGGTCCGGGCGGTTGCGGCGCGTCTTGCGGAGCGCCGCGCGGCGGCGCCAGCGCGCGACCTCCGCGTGGTGGCCGCTCAACAGGACTTCCGGCACGCGCCGTCCGCGAAACTCGACGGGGCGCGTGTAGTTCGGGAAGTCGAGAATCCCTTCGGAGAAGGACTCGTTGACCGCCGAGGTCTCGCTCCCCAGAGCGCCCGGGATGAGCCTTGTGACCGCGTCCACCAGCACGACCGCCGCCGGCTCGCCGCCCGAAAGGACGTAGTCGCCGATGGAGACTTCGTCGGTCGCTAAGCCTTCCGACACGCGCTCGTCCACGCCCTCGTAACGGCCGCAGATGACGACGACCTGCTCGGCCCCCGCCAGCTCGCCCGCGAGCGCCTGCGTCAGAGACCGACCCTGCGGCGAGAGCAGCACGACGCGCTTGCCTGTCTCACGTAACGACCGCGCGTCGCCCGCCAGACTTGTCAAAGACTCTACCGCCTCAAAGATCGGCTCGGGCTTCAAGACCATCCCGTCGCCGCCGCCGAACGGCCGGTCATCGACGACCTTGTGCCGGTCGTGCGTCCAGCCGCGCAGGTCGTGCGCCGCTATCTCGACCAGCCCGGCCGCGCGCGCCCGCCGCACGATGCCGAAGTCGAAGACCCCCCGGAAGAACTCGGGGAAGATCGTGATGATGTCAAATCGCATTGCGGATTTCGGAATGCGGATTGATGAAAGCCATGCTGCCCTTCATCCTCTTTCAATCCGCAATCCGCAATCTAAATTTCCAAGAGTCCTTCCGGCGCGTCCACGCGGATGAGCTTGGCCGCAACGTCTATCTCGACGCAGATGCTCTCGGCGAGCGGGACGAGGTTCTCGCGGCCCCCTTCGTCGAGGATGATGAGGACGGGCGCCTCGCCGCCGGTGTGGAGCACCTCGCGGACGGTGCCCACCTCCCTGCCCTCGATTGTCTCGACGCGGCAGCCTTCCAACTGCCAGTCGTAGAACTCGCCCTCTTCCAGCTCGACCGCCTCCGATTCTGGGACGGCCAGCATGCAGCCAGCGAGCGCGGCCGACGCCTCGGGGCTGTCGAACCCTTCGAGCTTCACGATGACGCGGTCGCCGTGGAGCCAGTGGCCTTCGAGCGTCAGACGCTCGCGCCGCCCGCCGGGGAAGACCGCGATCAACTCTTCGAGCCAGTCGAAGCGTTCAGGGAAGTCGGTCAGCAGGTCACAGGCGACCTCGCCCCGCACCCCGCGCGGCTTGGCGACCCGCGCCACCGCGACCAGCTCGACCTCGTTCAGGTCTTCCCCGCCGCTCATTCGACGATTTCGAGGATGTAACGCTTGCGCTGCTTCTCGCCCGCCGCGTGGAGGAGCGAGCGCAGGGCCTTCACTGTCCGGCCCTGCCGGCCGATGATTTTGCCTACGTCGGCTTGCGCCACGCGTATCTCGATGACGCTCGTCGAGCGGTCGCGCTCCACCTCGCGCACGTCCACCGACTCGGCCTCGCGGACGAGGTGCTTGACGATCAACTCGACGGCGTCCTTCATCATTTCAGCTTAAGCGGTCGGCTGAGACTCGGCGGCCTCGGCCGCGCGCGTCTGCTGGCGGATGAGCTGGCGGACGGTGTCGGTCGGCTGCGCGCCGCGCTCGATCCAGTAGTTGACGCGCGCCAGGTCGAGGCGCACCTCGGCCGGGTTGCGGGTCGGGTTATAGAAGCCCACGTTCTCGACGTAGGCGCCGTCGCGCTTCGACAGCTTCTCCTTGACGACAACGCGGTACGACGGGCTCTTCTTCGCGCCCATGCGCATCAGTCTGATTGCTAACATCGATCCTCCAAAAACTACTTTCTACTTGCGTTTCTTATGCCGTGGCTTCTTCTTGCGGCGCGCGCCGCCTCCTCCGCCGCCGGGCGCGGCGGGCAGTTGCGGCAGACCCGTTTCGTCGCCGCCGCCGCCACCCAACATGCCGCTCATGTCGGGCATGCCCATCATGCCGGCCGCGCGGCGCATCAGCCTGCCTTTGAGGCCGCCGCCGCCCCCGCCGCCGGGCGCGCCGAAGAGGCCCGCGCGCGAGAGCTGCTGCATCATCTGCCGCATCTCGACGTACTGCTTGATGAGCTGGTTGACCTCCGTCACGGTCGAGCCCGACCCGCGCGCCACGCGGCGGCGGCGGCTCGCATTCAGGATGCGGTGGTCTTCGCGCTCCTCCCTCGTCATCGAGTCGATGATGGCTTCGGTGCGCTTGAGCTGCTGCTCCATCTCGGCCGACTGCTCTTCGTCGAGCTGCGGCATCCCCATCCCGCCCAACAACTGGTCGGGCAGCATCTTCATGATCTTCGAGAACGAGCCCATCCGCTTGACCTGGCGCAACTGACTGCGGAAGTCGTCGAGCGTGAACTTGTTCTTCTGAAGCTTCTCTAACTGCGCCTCGGCCTCCGACTGGTCAACCTTCGACTGCACCTCTTCGATGAGCGAAAGCACGTCGCCCATGCCGAGGATGCGCTGCGCGATGCGGTCGGGGTAGAAGGGCTCCAAGGCGTCGTACTTCTCGCCGACGCCGACGAACTTCACGGGCTGCCCCGTCACCTGCTTGATGGAGAGGGCCGCGCCGCCGCGCGCGTCGCCGTCCATCTTCGTCAGCACGACGCCCGTGATGCCGACCTGTCGGTGGAACTCCTCGGCCGAGCGCACGGCGTCCTGTCCGGTCATCGCGTCGGCGACGAAGAGGATTTCCACGGGGCGCGTCTCGCCCTTAATCCTGACGAGTTCATCCATCAACTCGTCGTCGATGTGGAGGCGGCCGGCGGTGTCGATGAGCAGTGTGTCGTAACCGGTCTGCTGCGCGTGCTTGAAAGCCTCGCGGGCCAGCTCGACGGGGTCGTTCGACTCGGGCTTCTCAAAGACCGACTGGCCCGTCGCCTTGGCGATGATGGCCAACTGCTGGCGCGCGGCCGGGCGGTTCACGTCCGTGGAGACGAGCAGGGGCTTGCGCTGCTGGTTCTTCGCCAGCCACATCGCGATCTTGCCCGTCGAGGTCGTCTTGCCCGAGCCTTGCAGGCCGACGATCATGACGACGTTCGGGCTCGTCTTCGTGAAGACCAGACGCGAGCTTGTGCCGCCGAGCAGTTCCGTCAGCTCGTCAAACACGATCTTGACGACCTGCTCCGAGGGCTTCAACTCCTGCCAGACCTGCTGCCCCTCCGCCTTCTCCTTGACCGACGCGATGAAGTCCTTGGCGACCTTGTAATTAACGTCCGCTTCGAGCAGCGCCAGTCGGATTTCGCGCAGCGCCGCGTCCACGTGCTCCGGCGTGAGCACGCCCTCGCCGCGCAAATTCTTCAGCGCGCGCTTCAGCTTGTCGGATAAAGACTCGAACATAACTACACAGACAGGCCGGCCAGCCCCAGCCGAAAACAAGGATGATAACGGCGGCGGTAAATAGTGTCAAGGAAAGGGGGATACTGTACTACGGCCTCTCCACGCCGGGAGCGCGGGCATCCCTGCCCGCCATGAGCGCGTCAGCGCGAATAGAGTCAGACTTTATGCCTCAAGGTTGAGGAATAGAGCTTCACGGCTAAGCGTGCTGGCGCACGCTTTGGCGGGCCGGGATGCCCGCGCTCCCGGCGAGAATGAACGCCGCTGTAGTGTCCTTGTGAGGTGTCACAAGGGCGTTGTGAGGACTTACAGGGCAGATGTGGGGAATCACGGGGGCGTTGTGAGCCGTCACAACACAGTTGTGAGGCCGTACAAGTGAAGTGTGCGAACGCACAACTGCCTTGTGACGCCGTCCGGAGACGTTGTGCGGCCGTACGGGAGCGTTGGATGGCGGCACGGGGGCGTTGTGGGGACGACGAAGTTTGTTGTTGCAAATTACCCGGGCCGGAAATATTATGCGGGCCGCCTCGCGGACACTTCTCTATTTCTCACGTAAAGGAGCAGGAAAATGGTTAAACAGTTGAGACGCATGGCGCCCTCGGAAATCGCGGAGGACGAGGAGACTTTCGCGGCTTTGAAGGCAATCGCCAACTACACGCCCGCGAACTCCGCCTACACGGTCGCGGCCATCGAGCAGGCTTATCAGGAGTTGCAGGCCGCGCGGACGTTGGAGGTGCAGGCGGACGCGGCGGCGAAGGCCGCGAGCGACAACGTCGTCGTGAAGCAGGGGAATTTTCACGACCTGATTATCGGCGCGAAGGATCAGGTGGCGGCGCAGTTCGGCAAGAACTCGGACCAGGCGCAGTCCACCGGGCGCAAGAAGCCTTCGGAGTACAAGACGCCGCAGCGCAGGTCGAAGAAGAGCACGGGAGAGGACCCGGAAAAGTAAGGGGCAAGGGGCAACTCAGACGGGCGAGGCACGTGAAAGGGGGAGCGGGTATCGCTCCCCCTTTCACACATGCTGCCCTTCAGACCGTAGCCCCTCATACCCACTCGCTCATCAAAATGAGGCCCCGCGCCGCCGGGAGCGACCGGCGTGGCGTCAGCGACCGGCGCTCTCGGAGAGTGAGCGCGCCGACTGTATCAGGTTGACGAACTCCGTGCGACGGCCGGTCAAGTCGGCGCCGGCCGAGGCGCGGGCGAGTTCGGCGGCGGCGGCGTAGGAGGACTGGCCCTTGTAGCGCGAGTCGCGCAGGAGCAGGCCGAACTCGGCGACCGCGGCGGCGAATTTGAAGTTGTTCGAGGCGTTGTGGTAGCTCGCCTGCCGGTCGGGCACGCCGACGTTGAGCGGGCGGCTTGTGTCGCCGTCGGGCTCCTTGTAGCGCAGCTTCACGGTCAGAAGCTCGGACGTGTTCGCGCCCTGCGTGGGCTCGGCCGGGCGACTGTACTTTAGTTCGTCCACGCCCGGGTTCTCCAACTTCTGCCCGGCGGGCACGACCTCGTAGAGCGCCGTGACGGTGTGGCCGGCGCCGATTTCGCCCGCGTCCTTGGTGTCGTCGTTGAAGTCCTTGTCGGCGAGCAGGCGGTTTTCGTAGCCGATGAGGCGGTAGCCGGCGACGAGGCGCGGGTTGAACTCGACCTGTATCTTCACGTCCTTCGCGATGGTGGCGAGCGTGCCGGCGACCTGCTCGCCGAGCGCCTTGCGCGCCTCGGCCTCGGTGTCAATGTAGGCGTAGTTGCCGTTCCCCTTGTCGGCCAGCTTCTCCATCATCGAGTCGTTGAGGTTGCCGGTCCCGAAGCCGAGCACGGAGAGGAAGACGCCGCCGCGCCGCTTCTCTTCAATCAACTTAACGAGTTCGTCGTCGCCCGTCAGGCCGACGTTGAAGTCGCCGTCGGTGGCGAGGATGACGCGGTTCGTGCCGCCGCGAATGAAGTTCTGCTCGGCGACGCGGTAGGCGAGCTGGATGCCGGAGCCGCCGTTGGTTGAGCCGCCGGCCTGAAGGCGTTCGAAGGCCGAGACGATCTCGCCGCGCTGGTCGCCGGGCGTCGAGGGCAGCACGAGGCCGCTCGCGCCCGCGTAGACGACGACGGCGACGCGGTCGCGCGCGGTCAGTTGATTCGCGAGCGTGCGCAGCGAGGACTTCACCAGCGGGAGCTTGTCCGGCGCGTTCATCGAGCCCGACACGTCGAGGAGGAAGACGAGGTTGGCGGGCGGCAGGTCTTCCGTCGCGACCCTTTTCCCTTGCAGGCCGATGTGGACGAGCTTGTGCTGCGTGTTCCAGGGGCACTCGGCAACCTCGGTCGTGACGGAGAAGGGCGTCTGGCCGTCGGGCTGCGGATACTCGTAGGAGAAGTAGTTGACGAGTTCCTCGATGCGGACGGCGTCGCGCGGCGGCAGTTGGCCGTCGTTGAGGAAGCGGCGCGTGTTGCTGTAGGAGGCTGTGTCCACGTCGATGGAGAAGGTCGAGAGCGGCGCGCGCGCGGCGTCGAGGAAGGGGTTCTCGTCGATCTTCGCGTACGCCTCGCGGTCGGCCTCGTCGCGCGCGTCGGGAGCCGTCTGGCCGGGCCTGTATGCGCCGATGGTGCCCGCGCTCGCGTTCGCGTTCGCCGACATCGACTCCTGCTTGGGGGCTTCGACCGGCACGCGAACGGTGCCCACGTCATTAGCGGTCTTGCTTCCGCCGCCGCAGGACGAGGCGAGCAGCGCCGCGAGGAGCAACAGGGAGAGCGGACCGGCCGCGCGCGCCGTCCGTCGTTCTTCGTGACTCATTTGATTCCTCCGTCCGAGAGTTTCGAGCCTGATTTCGGCCGCTGTCTACGTCTGAACGGCAACGACGACGGAGACTTGCGAGATGAAATAAGGCGACTGCGCGCCGGGAGCGCGGGCAGGGATGCCCGCGCTCCCGGCGTTCACCCATCTGCAAGTCGGTATCAGTAGTCAGTAGAAAGAACAGGCGGCGCATTCGTCCTGAAGGTTGAAACGCGCCGCTTTGTACTCCTACTGTCTACTGCCTATTTCTTGCCTTCCAACACGACGGGCGACGCCTGCGAAACGTCGTAGCTGATGCGCTGCTCGGTGAGGCGCGCGGCGAAGGACGATTCGGTCGAGACGTTGACGCGCGCGTAGTAGGTGGAGGAGGGCGTGCGCGGCGCGGGGCAGTCGCGCACGGCCATTTCGACCTTGACCTCGGCGCGGCTGTTGGAGGCAAGGGGCTGGCCCACCTCGACGGGCTGGCCCGCGCAGTAGCGGCCGGGCGCGTCGGGGCTGAAGAAGTATGCCCAGACCCACACGCTCGCGGGCGCGGGCCGCGCCGGGTCGCGTTCGAGCAGGAGCGTCAGCCGCCCCTTCGCGGCCGCGAGGTCGAGCGACGCCAACTGCACCTTGAAGTTGACGGGGGCGTTGCCGCGCGCGTCCGTGTAGGTCGAAGAGGACGGCGGAATCGTCGCCACGCCGACGCCGGTCGCGGGCGGGGCCGGGGCGGCCGGCGGCGGCGGCGGCGGCGGCGGCGGCGGCGCGTAACGCCGCGTGTAGTACTGCGTTAAGAGAATCGCGCCCGCGAGCGCGGCGGCGAAGGCGAGCAGCCCGACAAGTTTCTTCATCTTCGTTCCCTTCTTCTAACCCGCTTTGTATACGTGCGCGCCGGTCTCACGGTTCAGTCGCTCGGCCGCGAGCGAGAGGCCCATGATGAGGTAGAAGACCATGACCACCTCGGAGTCGCCAAAGTTATAGTGCACGAGGCCCGCCGAGAGGAAGCCGACGAGACCGCCCAGCGCCCCGAGCACCAGCCCCCGCGCGACCCAATCGCCCTCAAGCCCGCCCCGCGCCAGCCGCCACAGCATCCGCCCGTAGACGAAGAGCCACGCCGCCCACACCAGCAGCGCCGGCACGCCCCGCTCGAAAGCGATCTGCAAAGGCGTCGAGTGCAGGTGCCCCCACGGCTGCCGCCCCTTGTCGAACATGCCCCACTCGCGCCAGCGCCGCTTGAGCGAGTCCATGCCGACGCCGACGAGCAGGTGACGCGGGTTGCCGGCGAGGACGTGCGCGCCCTCCCGCCACACCATCAGCCGCCAGGAGGTCGAGCCCTCCTTCGTGTCGATGAAGCCGACCTGCCGCCTCTGCTGCAAGACGAACAGCCCCACCAGCGCGAGCGGCAGCGCGACGGCCGCCGTCCAGAGCAGAGTCCGCCGGCTCGCCCCGACCAGCGCGACCGTGAACGCCGACGCGAGCAGCCCCGCCCACGACGCGCGCGTCACCGTCAGGATGAGCGCGACCAGCATCCCCGCCAGCGCGACGCTCAACAGCAACCCCTTCATGCTCAACCTGCGCCGCAGGGACAGAAGCATCCCGAGCACCAGCGACGCGATTAACTGCAAGACCTCCGCGTAAGTTTGATATTGACCGTAGAACCCGCTCGCGCGCTCGTCCCTTCCCTTCGACCATTCCACGATTCCGAGTCGCGCCTCGGGCGTGGTCCCCGGCGGCAGCCCCGCGCGCGCGACGTTCGCGTCGGGCGTCGCCTCCGCGCGGTAGACGCGCACGCAGGCCGTCTGCCCGTCCCAGCGGCAAGAGACCTTCCCGTCCGGGAAGCGCAACGCGCGCTCGCGCGGCGCGGGCCGCTCCCTCTCTATCCGTTCGACGACCTCGGCGGGGCTTCGCACTCCAACGCCGTCAACCGAAAGGACCGTGTCGCCCTCGACAAAGCCCACGGCGCGCAGAGGGCTGTCGGCCGACATCGACTGCAACTTCACGCCGCGCCCCCGCGCGTAGACCGCGAACGTGTGCACGAGCCCGAGCGCGCACGACACGACGAGCGTCAGCGCCAGCGCGCGCAGCACGCGCGTGCTCCGCACGTTCTGCGACACGACGTAGACGACCGTGAACAGGCTCGCCGCGCGCAGCTTGCCGATGGAGACCTCGGGGTTATACGACGTGAGCGCGGTCAGGAAGGTGAGGACGAAGAAGCCGAACAGCCACGGGTCAACGGGCGTGCGGAAGAGCGCCGGGCGCGGTTTAAAACAGAGCCGCAACACCCAGAAGAGCATCGACAGCAGCCACGCCGTCTGCGTCCCCGCAATCGAGTGCGGCGCCGCCGCCGCGTACAGGAAGAGGCACCCGACCGTCGCGCGCTCAAGCCACGCGTGGAAGGATGAACGATGAAAGATGAACGATGAACGCCCGTCTGTCTTCACTTCATCGTTCATCTTTCATCGTTCATCCTTCCCTAGTACGCCTCGCCGCGCAAAAGCACCGGGAGCGTGCGGAGCATGATCTTGAGGTCGAGCCAGAGCGACCAGTTCTCGATGTAGAAGAGATCGAGGCGGACCATCTCGTCGAACGAGAGGCGGTTGCGGCCCGACACCTGCCAGAGGCCCGTCATCCCCGGCTTCATGTCGAGCCGCTTGCGGTGCCAGAGCGCGTACGCCTCGACCTCGTAAGGAATCGGCGGGCGCGGCCCGACCAAACTCATGTCGCCGCGCAGCACGTTGAGGAGTTGCGGCAACTCGTCCAGACTCGTGCGCCGGAGCCAGCGGCCCGTCCGCGTCACGCGCGGGTCGTCGTGCAGTTTGTAGACGGGGCGCAGGCTGTCGCCGAGGTTCGTCTCGGGCCGCCCCTCGATGTACTGGCGCTGGAACTCGCGGTGGATGCGGTCGTCCGCGCCCGTCCGCATCGTGCGGAACTTGAGGAAGAGGAAGACGCGGCCGTCCATCCCGACGCGCTCCTGCCTGTAAAGCACCGGCCCCTTCGAGTCGAGCTTGATGAGCACGGCCATCAGCACCCACAGCGGCGAGAGCAGCACGAGCGCGAGCGCGGCGGCGACCATGTCGAAGGCGCGTTTGAGCAGCCGCGCGCCCTGGCCGAGCGGCTCGCGGAAGAGCGTGATGACGGGCAGCACGCCGATCTGGTCAACCTCCGTCTTGCGCGGCAGACAGTTGAAGAGCGAGGGCGCGACGCGGAACTCGACGCCGCGCCGCCCGACGCGCATCATCACCTCGAAGAGCATGTCGCCCGAAAGCGTCGGGTCGGTGATGATGACCTCGTTGGCGCCCGTCTCGCGGATGGCCTCGGTCAAGCCGTTGAGGTCCGCGACGACGGGCACGCCCTCGAACTCTTCGCCCGGCGACACGTCTTTACTCGGCTCCGTCTCGACCACGCCGATGACCCTGTAGCCCAACTCGCGCCGCGCGCGCATCTCGCGCACGCACAGCGCGGCCTCCGCGCCTCGGCCGACGACGAGCGTCGGGATGAGATTGACTTCGCGCCTGCGGACGGCGCTCTGCGCGGAGCGCGCGGCGAGGCGCAGCACCGTGTAAGCCGCGAGCGCGAGCGCGAAGTCGAGCACGAAGACGCCGCGCGCGTAGGAGAAGGCGCGGAACTCGAAGCCGCCGCGATAGAGGAACGTCCAGGCCACGATGAGCAGCGACCCGACCGCCGCCGCGCGGAAGACGCGCACGCACTCGTCCAGATACGAGAACTCGCCGCGCAGACGGTAGAGGTCGTAGTAGGCGTTCGACACGAGCCGTACCAGCACGACGAACCACAACAGCGCCGCGTACGGCTCGAAGTGCGCGTCCCACACGAACCCGCGCGCGAGACTGAAATCGACGAGCAGGCGCCCGCCCTCGCGCACCGCGTACGCCGCGCAGAAGCAGGCCGCCGCCAACGCCGCGTCGGTCAACACCAGCGCCGCCTTCACCAACGGCACGACCCACCCCGGCGCCCGCGCCGCCGCCCGCACCGCGCCCGGCTTCACCTTGATACTTTCTGTTCGCTCTGCCCTCATCATTCAAGAATCAACTCGGCCACGTGCTCGCGAACGCCCGACTTGCGGCGCGCCGTCGTCGCGCCCTTCTTCTCGACGCGCAGGCCGTCAAGGTCTTCGCGCGTGGCGATGCGTTTGAGACGCCCTTCGCGGACGAGGTACTCGTCCACGGCCGCCCAGCGCCCCGCGTAGACGGTCGCGGCGGGGACGCCGAGCGCGGCGGCCTCGCGGTTCATCGTCCCGCCCGCGCTCACCACGAGGTCCGCCGCCGCGACGAGGTTCGCACCATCGAGCGCCTCGCGAGGGGCGAAGAGGTTAACGGCCGCGTAACGCGCGACGATCTCTTCGCGTTGCGCGTCGGAGCGCGCGAGCATCACGAGCTTAACGTTTGACCGTGCCAGCAGTCGCGCGAGCAGTTCGCCGAACAGTTCGTTCTCAAAGCGATGGTAGAGCGCCTCGCGCGCGGGGGGCCGGACGACGACCAGCGTGTCGCGGCTAACGTCGATCCCGAACTTTGTCATCAAAGACCCCGCGAACTCCGGGTCGGGCTCGAAGTCCGCGAGATAAACATCCTCTTTGATTCCCGCGTAGCGCCTGACCTTGCGCGGCGCGGCGCCGAACTTTCGCAACGCCTCTTCGGGAAACGACTCGGGCACGACCACGCGCGACGCGAGCCGGAACGCGAGGTGATTCGCGGGCTGATGCTCGTAGTCCATCAGCGTCACCGAGCGCAAGCCCAGGGCGCGCGCCGCCAACACCTGCGAGTAAGAGTTGTGACCGACGGCGAGCCCGAACTCCTTCCCCTTCGCCCAACGCGCCAGCGACCACGCGCGCCCCAGCAGGTTCCCTGCCTTCCCCGACAGCCGCCCGCCGCCGTGCCCGCCCACGACTTCGGGAAGCAGCCCCGCCGCTTCGGCCAGTTCGATTGTCTGCGCGAACTCCCTCGCCGTCACGCGGACCTCATGCCCCCGCGCGCCGAACTCGCCGGCCAGCGCGCGGAAGAAAGGCACGTGCGGCGAGTTCGCAAGGTCGATCCAGATGAGCATGAAGCAAACGATGAAGTCTGAACGATGAACTGGAAGATTGCTTCATTGAATCATCGGTTCATTGATTCGATGAGCAAATGAACCGATGACTCAATGCTTAAGTTCATCGTTCAGCGTTCCTCGTTCATAGTTTCGAGCGTCCGCGCGATTCCGTAAGCCATCCACGCCTGCGACCAGCGCATGTAGGGCGTGCGCACGGTGCGGAGGCGCCGCTTCTGGTAGTAGAAGAAGCCGCGCGGGTCGCGCAGCTCGCGCAGCGTCCAGGCGGCGACGCGTTGCGCGAGTTCCATCGCGTCCGGCTCGCGGTCGCGCAGTTCCGCGAGCGCGACGAGCGCGGCTCCGGCGGAGTGCGCGTCGGCCGGGTGCGCCGTGCGATGGTAGTATTTCGGCCAGCCGTCCGCAAGAAAGAAGCCCTCGCGCCAAAAGCGGTAGCCGCGTTTGAGAGCGGCCTCTATCTCTTCGCGCGTCGCCTCGTCCGTCTCCAGTTGAAGGGCGCAGTCGCGCAGTATGCGCGTCAGCGAAGTCAGCACGAAGGCCGTGTGGAAGTTGTCGGCCCACGACTGGTACGAGTCCGCGCCGTAGGCCCACGAGCCGTCCGCGCGTTGGCGGCGCACGACGTAGCGCGCGGCGCGCAGAGCGTAGTCGTGCCACGTCTTCGGCCCCGTGACGGCGCCAGCGGCGGCCAGCGCCTCGCCCGCGAGCAGCGACGCGTTGAAGACGCGCGTGCGGTCAAGTGGCGTGTAGCTGAAGCAGACCTCTTCGTCCGTCTCGTCCGAGCGGTGCAGGCGCCCAAGGATGAAGCGACACGCGGACGTGGCCGCCGTCAGGTACGGCCAGACGGCGTTTGAGACGGTGCCCTCCTCGCCGGGCGTGTCGAGTGTTTTCGTCGCCTCCACCAACGCACGGACGGCGAAGGCCGTCGGGACGACGGTCGGCGTCCCGCGCGGCGCGTAGAAGGCGCGACCCTGCCAGTCGAAGTTGTAGCCCCACGCCTCGCCGCCCGTCTCCGCGCGAGCGGCGAGCAGGTCTTCGAGCAGCGCGCGCGCCTCAACCCTGTGCTCCTCCATCCCCGTCGCGCGAAAACGAGAGAGAGCGGCGAGCGCGAACAGAGCCGTGCCCTTTGCGTTCCTCCCCACGGGGACGAGCGCGAGCGCGCGCAGGTTGACGGGCGAGCGTTTGAAGGCTTGCGTCCACGCGAGGCGCGCGAGGCGCGAGTGTTTGAGCGGCGTGGACTGGAAGAGGCGACTGTTGAGCGCGTCGAAGGGGTCGTGCCCCGCGTGGCCGCGCGCGCGACACCACGCGGCCAGGCTCTCATAGGCTGACTCTAAGAACTCGGAGTCCGGAGTCAAGACAGCGCGACTCTCATCCTTCATCGTCTTTGAAGCCAAGGCGCTCGCGGACGGCGTAGATGGTCTTCGACTGCGACTCGTGGTAGGTGCGCACGAGCATCTCGGCCAGCAGGCCCATGAGGATGAACTGGACGCCGACGGCGAACATGACGATGGTGATGGTGAAGAGCGGGTTGCGGATGAACGACTCGCCGCCGAGCTTGCGGACGAGCGCCCACACGAAGGCTATCGCGGAGATGATGAAGGACGAGAAGCCGAACATGCCGAAGACGTAGATGGGCTTCGTGTGGTACGAGGCCATGAACTTGATCGTCATCAGGTCGAGCATCACCTTGAAGGTGCGCGACAGTCCGTACTTCGACTTACCCATCGTGCGCGGGTGGTGGCGCACGGGAATCTCCGTCACGCGCGCGCCGACCCAACTCGCATAGATGGGGATGAAGCGGTGCATCTCGCCGTAGAGCCTGACCTCCTTCAAAAACTCGCGGCGGTATGCTTTCAAAGAGCAGCCGTAGTCGTGCAGACGCACGCCGCCGATGAAGGAGATGATGCGGTTGGCGATCATCGACGGAATCTTGCGCGAGACCATCTTGTCCTGCCGCTCCTTGCGCCAGCCCGAGACCACGTCGAAGCCTTCGTCGAGTTTGTCGAGCAGGCGCCCCACGTCGGCCGGGTCGTTCTGGAGGTCGGCGTCCATCGGGATTAAGACCTTGCCGCGCGCGGCGTCGATGCCGGCGGCCATCGCGGCGGTCTGGCCGTAGTTGCGCCGCAGCGCGACGACCCGCACGCGCGGGTCGCGGCGCGCGAGTTCGCGCAGGACTTCGAGACTGCCGTCGTTGCTGCCGTCATCAACGTAGATGATCTCGGCCGTGCGCCCGAGTTGCATGAGCGCCTCGTCAATCTTGATGTGCAGCGGCCGCAGGTTCGGCTCCTCGTTGAGCACCGGCAGGAACAGCGAAATCTCCGGCGCCTCGCCCGGCTCGGCCAGCGTCGCCGCCACCGTCACTTCATCGGTCGGACTGATGACGGTCTCTTCCTCGTCATAAATCTTCATGTGCTTTAAACCGTTCTCAGCGCGAGGCCAGCCCCGCGTACAGCGCCGCGAGCCCCGCGACGACGAAGACCGCGCCGAGCACGAACAGCAGCGCGCGCTCGTACCATTCCGGGACCTCTATCAGCCGCGGGAACCAGACCCTCGCCCAGGCGCGCGCGTCGCGGGAGCGCGCAGAGTATAGCGTAAAGGCCCCGATGCCGATGAGCCCGACGCCTCCAAGGAGTTCGACTAACGTCAACGCGTTCCCTCCTCTTTGAACCACTCGACGAAGCGGCGGATGCCCTCCTCAATCGGCGTCCTCGGGTCGTAGCCGAGGAGGCGACGCGCCTTCGACACGTCCGCGTAAGTCTGGGGCACGTCGCCGGGCTGCGTGGGCTGTCGGTCGATGACGGCCTTCTTATCAAGTTCTTTTTCGAGCAGCGCGATCAACTCGCTCAGGCTCACCGTGCGCGAGCCGCCGAGGTTGACGACCTCGTAGTCGCTCGCCTCGTAATCCATCGCCGCGCGCACGCCCGCGATGATGTCTTCAACGTACGTGTAGTCGCGCCGCGTCGTGCCGTCGCCGAAGACGGGGATCGGTCGCCCTTCGGAGATGAGCCGCGCGAACTTGTGGATGGCGAGGTCGGGCCGCTGGCGCGCGCCGTAGACGGTGAAGAAACGCAGGGCCACGCAGCGCAGCCCGAAGAGGTGCGAGTAGGTGTGACAGAGCAACTCGCCCGCCGCCTTCGTCGCCGCGTACGGCGAGATGGGTTTGAAGATGGGGTCTTCTTCGGCGAACGGCACCTTCTCGTTCTCGCCGTAGACGGAGGAGGACGAGCCGAAGACGAACTGCTGCACGTCGTAGGCGCGCGCGAGTTCTAAGAGGTTGACGGTGCCGTTGATGTTCGTCTCGGTGTAGAGCACGGGCTCCGCGAGCGACGGGCGGACGCCCGCGCGCGCGGCGAGGTGGACGATAACGTCGAACCTCGTCTCCCTAAAAATCTCTTCGAGCGCCGCGCGGTCGCGGATGTCCGCCGCGCGCAGCGCGAACTCCGCGCGCCCGAGGTGCGGCTCGACGTTGCGGCGCTTCAGCGCGGGGTCGTAGAAGTCGTTGAAGTCGTCCAACACCGTCACGCGCCACCGCCCTTCGGCGAGCAGCCGCGCTACGAGGTGTGACCCGATGAACCCCGCCCCGCCTGTGACAAGAACGTTCCGCATAGCTCACTTCGTCGCGTAAATCCAGAGGTGCCAGCCCCAGCGCGAGGCGAGGCGCGCTTCCGTGGAGCGCGGGAGGCGCGGGCCGATGAGGGGGAGCCAGCGCTTGTTGAGGAAGTGCACGGCGAACTCCACGCTTGGGAAGTCTTTGAACAACTCGCGCGCCTCGCGCCGCGAGTAGACGCGCGTCAGGGGGTTGCCGGCGCCGTCCGTGTTGCGGCTCAGGAACTCGCCCGCCGAGAGGTACTGGGCCGCGTCCTCCTTCAGACGCGCCGCGTGCTCGCGCAAACTCTCGACGGGCTCGCCCGTCAGTCTGTGCGCGAGACGGAGCCCGCCCTCGGTGCGCAGCAGGCGCGCGCCCACGCGGCGGAGCAGGCCGATGTTGACGCGGTAGTTGTAGGAGTCGCGGTGATAGAGCATCACGACCGCGCGCCCGCCCGGCTTCAACACGCGGTGGACTTCCTTGACGGCCGCGCGCGCGTCCGGCGTGTGGTGCAAGACGCCGTGCGAGTAGACGAGGTCGAAGCTCTCGTCTTCAAACTCTAAGCTTTCGGCGTCGGCCACGCGGAACTCACCCGGCAGACCTTCCAACTCGAACCGCTTGCGCGCGAGCGAGACGGCCGCCTCCGTCAGATCGACGCCCGTATAGACGGCGCCCGCGCGCGCGAACCGCGCCCCGTCCGTGCCGAGCCCGCACCCGATCTCAAGCACGCGCAGGCCCTTCGTCCGATCAAAACCGGCGGCCTCGGGGATGTGCCATTCGGTGCGGTAGCGGTGCTCCTCGACGGCTTCATAAAAGGCGCGCGAGCCCACCTCCGCGTCGGCGAACTTCGTCCCGCACGGATGCTCCTGCCAGAAGGCACGCACCCTCTCCTTCAGACCCTGCCCCGCACTCTGCCGCACGTTCTCCATGAAATAGTTCGCCGACACCTGGACACCAACCTCACCCACACAGCGCGCTCCACGCCGCCCACACGAAACTCAGGAAATTACCATGCCACGCGCGCGCGCCACAAGCGACCGCCCAGAGGAAGAGAGTGCGCAGAAAGAGCACGCGCGCCGGTCGCCGCGTCAGCGGCGCCTGAATTACAAACCGACATGCCTATACCCTGTATATGCACTATAGGTCATTAGTACCATCTATCGCGGATACTCCGGCTATGATATAAGGCCATCATAGAGCAAAGGTCGTCAGCAGTCAGGGAACGAAACGGGCGACTCTTGTCACTTTCATCTTGCCAAAGAAGTTAGCCGAGCATGACTGATAAACGCGCGTCCGAGGATGAAAATCTGCTCTTCTCCCGCGAGGAGTTGGCCGCCGACATCGCTTTGATTTTAAGGGGCGATGCGTATTCGCCGGAGGTGTTGGCGCATCTCTTTATCAACTTGCGGGAGGCCATCGCGGGCGGGTTGGAGGGAATCAACCGGGTGAGCGAGACGTTGGCGGCGGCCGTCGAGTTGACCTTTACGCACTCGCGGGCTCACGCCGTCGCGCTCAGGCTGTACGTGCTCGCGCAGGAGGGACAGTTAAAAGTCGAGGACGAGCCCGTGCGCTTAATCGGCGCGGCGATTGAAAGAAACACGGGCGTGGCGAGTGCCGGTAAGGTGTAACCGACTCGCAGGAAAAAATAAGGCCGTCACACGCCGGGAGCGCGGGCATCCCTGCCCGCCAAAGCGTGCGCCAGCACGCTTAACAACGAAGCGCCATACCTCCACGTTGAGGTATGGCGCTTCGTCGTATTCGCGCTGACGCGCTCATGGCGGGCAGGGATGCCCGCGCTCCCGGCTTAGGGTCGCGCCCTTCCGTTTAGTCGCCGGGGTCGCGGAGCATGTCGCGGCGGGTCTGGCGCCATTTGAAGGTGGCGAGGAGGAGGCAGAGCAGCGCGAAGCCTCCTTCGACCGCGAGGCCACGGGCGGTGGCGGAGGCGAGGTCGTAGTCGGGCCGCGCGCGCGGCTCGTACTCCTTCGGCTCGACGAGGTAGGTGCGGTACTTCTCCTCGTTAACCGCTTCGTACGACCAGCGCAGCGACGGGTAGGAGCTGTTCATGTAGTAGTCGCCCCTCATAATCGTCTCGGCGTAGCTGAGCGGGTTGAGGAGTGCGGGCGTGTTGTCCTGCTCGTCCGACATCGCGCCGGCCACCCCCGTGAAGGCGTAGACGAAGACGAGCAGCGCCACGCCCGCCCAGCCGCCGAGCCGGAAGCGGAACATCGCGCAGAGTTGCACGAAGGCCACGGTCGCGGCCAGCGTCAACGCGAAGCAGAGCGCGATGGGCAGGAACTGCGACGCGAGGTTGTAGCCCCCGTAGTTCCCGCGCGGGTCAACGTGATAGCTCATCCAAAGCGCGAGCAGCCCCGCGAGCGAGAAGCCGGCGGCGGCGAGGATGGTCTGGACCGAGCCCCTCGTCTCGGAGCGTTGGAGCAGCGCCAGCGGGTCGCGCTCGGCGCTCCACCACTCGCGCAGGCGCGTCCGCGTCAGCGCCGACTCGCCCGCGAGCGCCGCCAGCGCGCCCCAGCACAGGAACATGTAGACCTCAAGGCGGAAGTTCGGCAGCGGGTCGTCCGGGTAGCGCCCCCAGAGCAGCCCCGTCAAGAGCGCGAACGCGCTCCCGAAGAAGAGCCACGCCGGACGCGGGCCGACCGGTATTAACTGCCATGCCTTCACGCGCCTGACCGCGCCCGCGAAGCTCCACAGCCCCACGAACCCGACCAGCCCGAGCACGACCGCGTACGCCGGCACGCGCGCGCCGTAGAAGTGCCACCAGAAGGCTTGGTAGCTCCTGTAGTAGTAGTCGTTCACCGCGCCTTCGACGGCGAACTCGGCTATCTCGCGCGCCATCATCTCGTAGTCGGCCGTGAAGAAGCGGCTGAGCGCGAGCGCCGACACCGCCCCGCCGACCGCGACGAGCGGCCCCACCAAAAGCCCCCCGCGCGGCGCGCGCCCCGACGCGCCCGACAACGCCGCAGACGCGTAGAGCCCCAACGCCTGCCAAGCGAATCCGCCCACCAGCAGGAAGAGATAGAGCCGCGCCACCTTCGCCGGATCGACCCCACCGAGCCACGCCGCGCCGAACGCGCACGGCAGCAGCAGCAACGCGACGAAGTATGCGAGCGCGCCCGCCCCCCAGAACTTGCCCGCCGCGAGCCGGAACGGCGAGAGCAGGCTCATCTGCTGAAAGATGGCCGTCCCGCGCAGACGCTCCTGCACGAACGAGAGCCCCGCCAACGCCGGCCCCAGCACGAAGAGCAGCCCGAAGAGCGTCACCGTCAGGATGAGGTAAGACTCCGAGCCGAAGCGCCTCACCTGCCGCGCCCACCGCGCGGCCTCGTTGGCGGCGCTGTAGGTGATGGCCCTGTGCGACTCGGAGGAGACGGGCGGCGCCGACTTGGTCCACACGACCCACGCGCCCGCCGCCAGCACCACGACCGTCAGCCCCGCGACGAACAACGCGCGCCTCTTCGGGAGCGTCGTCCGCAACACACGCACCAACTCAGGGTTCAGACTCAACGAAGGATTCCAGGCCATACGGAAGTACCTCCCGACTATGGAACGATGAAGCATGAACGATGAACGATGAACTGAAGGCGTCTTGTATTCAGTTCATCGTTCATCGTTCATCGTTCATACTTTCAAGAAACGTCGCGCCGCCCCGAAGCGAGGAAGACATCCTCGACCGTCAGGCGCCGCTCGTAGAAGGAGACGAGGCCGGCGTGCGCCGCCGCCAGCTCGCGGTGGAGCGCGGCCAGTTCGGCGCGCGCGCCCTCGAAGGTGAAGTCCACGGTCGCGCCGTCGATTTTAACCCTTTTCACGAGCGCGCGCGTACCCAAATCTTCCGCGAGCCGCGCCGCGCCCTCCCCTTCGAGCAACTCCGCGCGGACGGGCGTGCCGCCCGCGAGCTGTTCGACGAGCGCGTCGATGCGGCCCGAGCGCGCCACGCGCCCGCGCTCCATGATGATGACCGAGGTGCTGAAGTCGGCCAGCTCGGTCAGGATGTGCGAGCTGACGAGGATGGTCGTCCCCAACGCGGCGAGTTGCCGGATGAGGTCGCGCAGCTCGATGCGCGCGTGCGGGTCGAGCCCCGAGGCCGGCTCGTCCAAAAGCAGCACCTTCGGCGCGTGCAGCAACGTCTTCGCGATGACGAGCCGCTGCCGCATCCCGCGCGAGAGCGCGCCGACCTGCGCGTCGCGCTTCCCCGCGAGGTTCGTCAAACTCAGCACGCCCTCGATCTTCTTCTCGATGCCGTCGCGCGAGACCTCGTGCGCGCGCGCGAAGTATTCGAGGAAGTGACGGACGCTCAGGTCGTCATAGAGACCATAAGTGTCGGGCACGTAGCCGACGATGCGGTGCAGACGCTTGGGCTCGGCTCCGACCTCGACGCCCGCGACCTCTATCTTGCCGCTCGTCGGACGCAGCAACCCGGCCAGCATCTTGAGGAGCGTCGTCTTTCCCGCCCCGTTCGGCCCCACCAGCGCGCACGTCTCGCCCGCCGGCACGAAGAGGCTCACCTCCCGCACCGCCGGGTGCGTCTCGTAGAACTTCGTCAGTCCCGAAGTGCTGATCATAAAGTCTGAAGTTACAAGTTCGCTGTCTCAAGTTTAGCACCAAAGTCGAAGGCCGAAGTCCTCAACTTTTAACCTTGAGCTTGCGACTTTGAGTTATCCTTTAGACACGCGGGCGGGGTGGTTTTGTTCCCTCACATAACCTATGCCGAAGGCGCGGGTTTAATGTAATATTGGCTTGTCACCAAACCCGGCAGGGCCGCCGCAGCCGACTCAGGCGAAAGGAGGGCCACGACCGATTCCTCAAAAACGTAACATCAAGGCTCGCGCGTCCCGCGCGGCTACCAAAGCCAAACGCAAGTCCGCCGACCGCCCGGTCAGTCCCGTCGCGTGCTGCCCGAAGGTCTCGGCGCACGCCGCGCAGGTCAAGTGCCCGTTCGGACAGATACTGGCCCGGTTCGCCTTCGGGCGGGTGATAAAGAGGAAGGGGGAGAGGTACAAAGGTTTCAGGACGAAGGCCAAGCAGATCGCCCGGGACCTCGGCATCAGTCTGAGCAACCTGATGGCGGTGATGTCGTTCGAGACCAACCGCACGTTCGACACCGGCTGGAGTGCATCGCGGGCGGTCGGATTGATACAGTGGACTCCAATTGCGGTGGAGGAGATGAATAAGACGCTCAACCCGGATGTGACCCTCGACGAGTTGGCGGCCATGTCGCCGCTGCGTCAACTCTCATACGTAAAGAAGTATTTAAAGCACCAGCAAAAGACGCTTAAGAACGATCTGACGAAAATCGAAAACCTCTACCTCTCCGTTTTGTGGCCCAAGGCGGTCGGCTTACCGGCCAACAAACCGTTCAGGCCGATTGGACGGCAGGCCGATGCGCTGTACGTGCCGGGGACGACCTACATGACCCGGGCGAGGGTCAGGAAGGTGCTGCTTGCGGAACTCCGCGAAGGGTTGAAGCGGAAGAACACGACCACCCACTGCATCTGGCCTTGGGAAGTGGTGCCGGACTTGCTGGCAATTTAGTCGCCGGCGCATGCTCGCCCCTCACCTCCTTCTGCCGACGTTGATGATGCGGTTAATCAGTTCCTTGTTGTCCGGCAGGATGCCGGACTTGACGAGGCGCGGGGTGAGCGTGCGCCAGTTGGGGTCGGCGGCGAAGACGCGTCGGAAGAGCGGCAACGCCTCCTCGACGCGGTTCATGTTGGCGAGCGCGACGGCGTGCCAGTAGACCATCTCGATGTTGTCGGGCACGAGCCTCTCGGCCGCCGAGTATTCACGCAGAGCGCCCTCGTTGTCCTTGTGCTCGACGGCCGCGTCGCCCGCGTTCATGTGATTGTACGCGCGCTGAAGCCTGACGAGCCGCCGAAGTTCTTTGAGAGGTTCCGCGTGGTCGTCAACTCTCAAATCAAAAATCCTATCGGCCCAGGGCTTGCCCGTGGACTCGGCCTTGACGACGACGAGGGCCGCCGATTGCCGTCCGCGTATGTCGCCGCCCACGGCCTGTGCCGCGTCGAGCGCGGCCAGCATCCGTTCGGCCAAATCGCCGCGCGCCGACTCGAAGGCGCGCGCCATCGCGGGCCACACCTTGTCGTTCAACATCAGGTTGGCCTGCACCGAGTAGCTCTTCCCCGTGTGGTCGCCCGCGGCCTCGATGCACTTCGCGCCGGTGTGCGCGGCGACGCGGCCGCGCGCGTCGATCATCGCCACCTGCCGCACGTCGCGCCCCTCGTCCTTCGCGATCAAACTCTTCAGAGCCTCCTCGGCGCTCGCGCCGCCGCGCATCAGGTCGAGCCCGTTGCGACCGTACGAGGGGTCGATGAACGACTGCGTCGCGACGGCGCCGACGCCCGCCTCCGCCCACGCCACGTTCGACCCGACCGAGAACCAATGCGACTGCACTGCGACGCCCATCTCGCCCGTCGCGGGGTCGCGCGCCACGATGGAGTAGGTGTGAACGGGGCGCAACGGGCGCGGCGACGCGGAAGCACGTTCACTTTCCTGAGCGATAGCGTTCGGCATCTTCAAGGTCATCAACAACGCCGCGATGGTCAAGACCGTCAACATTCGTCTCATCTTTCAGTCCTCAGAACGCCCAGTAGCCTTGCGCGAAGCGCGCGGCGAAGAGCGCGAGCATGAGCAGCGACCAGACCGCGATGGCCGCGCCCCACGCGGGCCTTGATACGCGCAGCCGCGCCAGCAGTATGAACGCGGGGAAGAGTACGAGCGTGTAGCGCGGCACGCTCAACACGAACTTCGTGCTCGTCCAGAGGAGCCAGTTGCAGGTCATCCACATCGCGTACGACGCGCGCAGCCTTGCCCACGCCCACGCCGTCAGCCCGAGCCCCAACAGTACGAAGAAGAACTCGTGCCACCCGACCATCTGCGCGTCCGAAGGCGCGCGCCCCCAGATTGAGTTCCACGTCTCCGCGACGCCGACCCACGGCCACGTCAGCGTCTTGAACCAGTGCTCGCCCTGCACGTTCAGAAACTTCAGCGGCTCGCCGAAGACCCACCAGTTGATGAAGAGGTAGAGGCCGAAGCCCGCCCCCGTCAGCAGCAGCCACAGCCACTCCGCGCGCGCGCGCCTTCCGCCGCTCCGGTACTCGTCCCACGCCTCGAACGCGAGCGCCGGCAGCAGCAGCAGCCCGTTGACGCGCGTCATCGCCGCCAGTCCACCGAGCAGCCCCGCCGCCCACCAGCAACGCGCGCGCGCCGCGAGGAAAGCCCCGAGCGCGAGCGCGAGAAAGAGGCTCTCCGTGTAACCTATGTGCAGGAAGTATGCGGTCGGGAAGGCGAGCAGGTAGAAGACCGACGCGCGCGCGACCTCTTCGGGCTCGCCGTCGGCGCGCCCGAGTTTGTAGAGCAACACGCCCGCCGCCACCGACGCGACGCCCGAGACGAAGAAGGCGGCCAACAACTCGTCGCGCAGGAAGAGAGCGGCCGCGCGCACCAGCCACGGGTAGAGCGGGTAGAAGACTATCCAGCGCGCCTCGACACCCTGCGCGACGTAGCCCGCGCGCGCGATGTCAAGGTAGTGCGGCGCGTCCCAGCGGTTCCAGATGGCGAGCCAGTCGTAGAACGAATTGAACCGCTCGTTCTTCCACACGACGTATGCCTGCACGCCGTAGAGCAGCACGACCGCCTTCACCAACAGCACCAGCCCCGCCGCCCGCGCGTCGAACCACGCCGGGAGCAGCGCCTTTTGCTCTTGACGTTGGTGGGGCCTCTTCTTCATCTACGTGTCGAGGAACTCGCGCTGCCACATCTCAAGCGTCAACAGTTGGAGCACGTGCAGCCCGAAGTCTTCACGGCCCGAGAGGTTATCTTCGACGACGCGCCGCACCTCTTCGGGACGGAAGAGGCCGCGACTTTTAACTACATCCTCCGACAGCATCTCGTCCACCAGCGGCCGCAGCGGGCCGCGCAGCCACGCGCGAATCGGCGCGCCGAAACCTGCCTTCTTCCGCCACACCACGTCGCGCGGCAGCAGGCTCTCGGCCGCTTTCTTCAGGATGTACTTGCGTCGCAGTCCCTTCAACTTCAGACGCGGCGGCATCCGCGCCGCCAGCTCGACCAGTTCGTGATTGATGAGCGGCACGCGCACTTCGAGCGTCGCCGCCATCGAAGTCCTGTCCGTGTAGTCGAGGTTCAGGCACGGCAGGAACGTCTTCATGTCAACGTAGAGCAGACGGTTGAGCGGCGCCGCCCTGGCGCAACGCTCGAAGTAGCGCCGGTGCAGGTAGTACGCGTCCGCATCACCAACGGCCGCGCGCGCGTCGTCCGTGTAGAGCGCCCGCTTCGCCTCGTCGGTGAAGTATGTGCCGAAACCCATGTAGCGCGACTCGAAGTCGAGCGCGGCGCTCTTCGCGAACTTCTTCGCGTTGCGGAGCGGCGCGGTCAGTCTGCCGGGGCGCCCGCCGGGCAGCGCGCCGGCCACCGCGCGCATCGCCGGCCGCCGCAGCGCCGCGGGCACCGGGTCGAGCGCGCCCGCCAGGCTCATCGCCACCTGTCGCGGGTAGCCCGCGAAGACCTCGTCGCCGCCCATGCCCGACAGCATCACCGTCAAGGTCTCTCGCGCCTCTTTCGAGACGAGGTAACTTGAGATTGCCATGTCGATGACCGGCATCTCTAAATGACGGACGAGCATCGGCAGCAGCTTCGCCACGTCGGGCCGCAGCATCGTCTCGTGGTAGTCGGCGTCAAGTAACTGTCCGACCTTGCGCGCCCACGGCACGTCGCTCGGGATGATGTCGAAGCGCAGGTCGTCATCTTCGATCCCGACCGTGTAGGTCGAGACGCGCCGGCCGCCGCCCCGCTTCGCCATCAGGGCCGTCACGACCGACGAGTCCACGCCGCCCGACAGGAAGGAGCCGAGCGGCACGTCGGCCACCATCTCCATATCGACGACGCGCCCCAACGTCTCCAACAGACGCTCGCGCCACCAAGCCTCGTCCCGCCCTTCTTCAATCTCGTCGAACGAAACGTCCCACCACTCGCGCAACGTCACGACGCCCGCGCGCCACGTCAGCACGTGCGCGGGCGGCAGCCTGCGTATGTTACGGAAGAGAGTGTGCGGGTCGGGCGTCCAGAGAAAGGTGAGCTGCTGGTTGAGACCTTCGAGGTCGAGTTCCGCCTTCACCAACCCCGACGCGAGCACGCCCTTCGCCTCCGACGCGAAGACGAACGACTCGCCCTCCTCCGTCTTCGTCTCAGCGTAGAACAGAGGCTTGATGCCGAGCCTGTCGCGCGCGAGCGTGAGCGTCTTCTCGACCTCGTCCCACACGGCGAACGCGAACATGCCGTTGAGGTGCGCGAGCGCGCCCTCGACGCCCCACTCGGCGAAGGCTTCGAGCATGACCTCCGTGTCCGTGTCGGTGCGGAACACGCGCCCGCGCCCTTCCAACACGCGGCGCAACTCGCGGTAGTTATAAATCTCGCCGTTGAAAGTGACCGTGAAGCGCCCGCCGGCCGACGGCATCGGCTGGTGCCCCGCGCTGCTCGTGTCGATGATCGCCAGACGCCTGTGGGCCAGGCACGCGACGCGCCCTTCTTCATCAATCGGCGCGGAACTCCACACGCCCTCGTCGTCGTACCCGCGATGCTCGATGGCCTTCAGCATCGCGCCGACGCGGCGTGCAGGGTTGACTGAGATGAGACCGGCGATGCCACACATAAGAAAGTTAGGACTGGGGACTGAGTTAAGAACTCGCTGCCTTTCACTCAGTCCTCAGTCCTCGGCACTCAGCACTTTTATTGCTTCCCCCGTTCGCAGCGAGTCGAGGATGCGGAAGGTCGCGCGCGTGTTGTTGACGAGGTCGGCGAGCGGGATGGGCGCCGGGGCGCCGTCGCGGAGGGCGGCGCAGACGGCGCGCACCTCTTCGCGCTGCCCCTTGTCCTGCGCGCGCAGGCTCGCGCGCGTCTCGCGGCCAGCAACATACTGAGCGACCGCGCGGAAGTCTTCGACGACGAAGGCGCGGCCGGCGCCGAAGAGTTCGACGCGCTCTTTCGGGAGAGCGCGGTCGCCCTCGGCGAGATATGCAATCGTGCCGTTCGACCCGTCGGCGAACTTGAGCGTGATGAAGACCGAGTCGTCGTCAACCGACTCGCGGTCGTCCGAGCTGACCGGCTCGGCGTAGACCTTACGCACGTGCGAGCCCGTGACGTACTGCATGAAGTCCACGAAGTGACAGACCTCGCCACGGATGCGCCCACCGCCCTCGCGCGCGTCCTGCGTCCAGTGCGTGCGCGGCACGCGCCCCGCGTTGACGCGGTAAAGAATCGAGAGCGGCGCGCGCCGGTCTTTGAAGAACTCTTTCGCTTGACGTGCGTGCGGCGAGAAGCGACGGTTGAAGCCGACCGTCAAACGCCCTCTTGAACGTGCGGCCGCTTCGAGCAACGCGTCCAGTTCTTCGTCATCCAGCGCGAGCGGTTTCTCGACGAACACGTCGATGCCGCGTTCGAGTCCGCGCCGCGCGAGTTCCGCGTGCGTGTCGTGGCGCGTGGCGACGACGAGGAGGTTGACGTTCTCGTCGCTCAACACTTCATCGGCACCAGAGACGAAGCGCGCGAAGCCGTAGCGTCCGCCCATGTCGCGCGCCGTCACGCCCGACGCCGTCGCTATCGAGACGAACTCGACGCCCTCCGTCTTCAAGTGCGGCAGAAGCATCCGCCGCGCGTAGTCGCCCGCGCCGATCATCCCGATACGAACTTGAGAATTCGAGATTCCAAGTTTGAAATTTGAACTTGGATTGCGGACGTTTCGCTCAAGCTCGCGCGCGGTGTCGTAGTTGATGAGAACGGCGAGGTATGGCTCGCCCGTGTCGCCCGAGATGAGTTGATAAGCGCGCGCACCCTCTTCCACTGGGAAGCGGTGCGTGACGAGCGGCGCGGTCTTCAACGCGCCAGCGGCGGCGAGGTCGAGGAAGGCTTCGAGGTTGCGCCCCTCGGTCCAGCGCACGTACGGCAAAGGGTAGTCGTGGCCGCGCTCCTCATACTCGGGGTCGTAGCGCCCCGGCCCGTAGGACATCGAGACGCGCAGCGTCAACTCGCGCTGAAAGTAGGTTGAGCGCGGCACGTTCATCCCCACCAGACCCACCGCGACGACGCGCCCGCGCAGGCGCGAGATTTCGCCCGCGAGTTCGACGGGCTCGTCCGACTGCGTCGCGGCCGTCAGCAGTACCGCGTCCGCGCCGCGCCCGCGCGACCACTTCAACACCGCCTGCTTCACGTCGTCGCCCGCGACGCACCCGTCGTCCGCGCCGAGCGACTTCGCAAGCTCAACCTTTGAAGCATCGAGGTCAACGCCGAAGACGCGACAGCCGTTGGCCTTCAAGAGTTGCGCCGCGAGTTGCCCGATGAGGCCGAGGCCGATGACGACGACCGACTCGCCGAGCGTCGGCTCCGCGAGCCGCACGCCTTGCAGCGCGATGGCGCCGAGCGTGGCGAACGCGCCCGTCTCGAAATCGACGCCCTCGGGCAGTCGCGCGCACAAATTCTTCGGCACCGACAGCAGCTCCGCGTGCGCGGCGTAGCCCGTGCCCGCGCACGCCACGCGGTCGCCCGCGCGGAACTCCGTTACCCCCTCGCCGACTTCAACAACGACCCCTGCGGCGCTGTAGCCGAGCGCGTGCGACTCATCCAACTTCTCGCGCACCGACTGAAGGGTGCTCAGGAGTCCCTCGCTCTTGACCTTCTCTAAAACCTTCCCGACGAGGTCGGGCCGCTCCTTCGCCTTCCCCAGAAGGCTCTTGCGCCCCAGCTCGACGAAGGCGCGCTCCGTGCCCGCGCTCACGAGCGACGCCGCCGCGCGCACCAGCACGCGCCCCGGCCGCACCGTCGGCGCCGGCACGTCCGCCACCAGGCCCTCGCCCGTCTTCAAGTTTTGAAGAAGCTGCTTCATCAACGGAACGATAAAGTAGGAACGCTGAACGATGAACTGAAGGCATCTAGCTTTCAGTTCATCGTTCAGCGTTCCTCGTTCATCCTTTCTTCCTCAGTGCCTCTTCGATGAGGCCGCTGACCCATTCGGCGCGGGCGTCCCAGGTGCCGCCCTCGACGGCGCGCTGCCGTCGGAGCGGAGCGGCGGGGTCGTCCTCGGCGAGCGCGTCCGCGACGAGGCGGAAGAAGTCTTCGCGGCTGCGCGCGATGCGCAGCACGTCGCCCATCGGCTCGTACTCGGGCAGCGGCGAGATGACGACGGGCTTGCCCGTGGCGAGGTACTCGCGCACCTTGATGGCCGACCCGTAGCTCGTGAACGCGCGCTCAGTTTCCCACGGCAGCACACACACATCAAACCCGGCGGCGTAGCGCGGCAGCTCGTCGTAAGCGACCGGCGGCAGGAAGTGCGTGTTCGGCAAACTCTCGACCTCCACGCCGCGCGACTTGTTGCCGATAAAGACCCACTGCCACTCGGGACGTTCGACCACCGCGCGCTTGATCAACTCCTGGTCTATCAGCCACGGCTCCACCGCGCCGAAGTAACCGAGCCGCGGGCGCGGGATGCGCGCGACCGCCTCCGCGACTTCGAGACTCCCTTCGCCGACGCGCGACCAGTGTTCAAAGTCCACGGCCTGCTCCAACAGGTGCGAGCGTTCGCGGCCTACGGTGGCCTCTTCCAAAAGCTTGCGGCCCGAGTAGAAGATGAGGTCGGCGCGTTCGACGGCCTGCTCGTGCAGGCGCCGGATGGCCGCCGGGTCCGTGGCGTGGTCCATCGAGTTCTCGTCGTACTTGTCAGAGACGTGATAGACGACGAGCGACTCGTCGAGGCGGCCGATCATCTCCGCCGCCGTCGGGATGGCGACCCAGAGGATGGGCTTCCTCAGTCCGCGCGTCCGCGCCAGGCCCCCGATCTGCGCCGCCAGCAGAATCCGGTTGAGCGCGCGCGCCGCGCGACTCCCATAGAACGGCAGCGCCGCCGGCGACACGACCGTGATGCCCTCCGGCGTCGTGCGCGCCAGCTTCGCGTACGAGCGCAGCTTCCGCACCACGCGCGGCACAAAGTCCTTGTTCCCCAACCCCGGCAACCCCATCGAGATCGAGTTCACGAACACGACGCGGTTCCCCGCCCGCGCGAACCTTCTCATCAAATGGTTCTTCGAATGCGGGTGGTGATACCACCAGTCTTCGCCGCCGAAGCAGATGACGCTCTTGCCGTTCAGCATCGGCGGCCTTGTCTGTTTGTGGGATTCGACACTGCGGCGCGCAAGCCCCTCCGTCGGGAAGGGAGATAGTAGCACGCGGGGGCGCGGCTCGCGCCGGAGGGTCAGGAGTCTTTGTCGAGGAGCTTGGTCGTGTTCTCGGTGACGCTCGGCGGCTGGTATATCTCGGCGGTGTTGGCGCGCTGCTGCGTGAAGAGGGGCGCGGGGTTGAACTGCGGCGGGCCGAGGGCGGGGCGGTCGGCGCCGGGCGCGAGGTCTCTGTTCGACGCGCGGTGGGGGATTTGGATGATCTCTTCGCCGAAGAGGCGCGCGTAGGTGAGCACCACGAGCCCCGCCAGGAAGACCATGAAGGGGACGAACAGTGGGGCCGGGTTGTCCACGATGAAGCAGAACCCGAAGAAGATCGGGAAGAGCACGACGCTGAAGAACATCAGCTTGGCGCCGCGACGCGTGCCGAGCCGCTTCGCCGTCATCTCCTGCTGCCGCGCCGGGTCGGGCCGGTTCGCCAGCAGGTCGTTGCCCGCGATGTAAGCGGGGAGCCCCGCGAGTTGGAGCCCGCACTTCGGGCAGAAGCGAACTTCGTCGGACGACTGCTGACCGCACTTAGGACAAAACATCTGCTTCACCTGTGACTTTATAACTTTTGACTTTACAACTTTCGGACCACTGCGGACTTTACGCCGCCGGGCGCGGATAAGTTCTGGCGTTCAGGCACGCGCGGCCGCGCGCCGCTCGGCCCTCCGCGCGCGCGTCAGGTGGATGGCGAACGCGAGCGCGATGCCCGATGAAATCATCGTCCAGAGCAAGTATCGGAACTCGGTCGAGGGCGCGGTGAAGAAGTAGGAGCCGGCATAGAACAGGCTGCTCAAGGCGTGTACGAGGACGACCGGCCAGTCGTCGCTTAAGCCACGCTTCAACGCGAGCCAGACGAGGCCGAGGCAGACCAGCATCCAGAACGCCCCACGGAAGAAGGGCGAGCGGCAGAGCAGCCGGTAGTACTCCATCAACGCGCGGTTCAGGCCGTTCTGCGTGTTCCTGAACTCGGGCGGGTTGGCGTCGAAGGCCACGACCCAGTAGGGGTTCGACACGCCCTTCGTCGTGAAGCCGATGAGTTGCGCGAAGATGCGCCAGCGGTGATAGAGGTATGCGCCCTTGTTATCCCAGACGGCGCGGAGCCACTTCGAGCGCAGCTCGTCCATCTTCGCGCCGACCTCGCCGCCGGGCTCGACCGGGTCGTACATGAACTCCAGAACCGCCTTGTCGCCGGGGTTGGGGCTGTCGTCCCAGATGAGGTCGTTGACCGAGTATGTGTTGTAGCGCGCGAAGACCTTCTCAAGCGAGAAGTTTCTGTTCTCCGAGATGTACGCGGGGAACAGATTCTCGCCGCGCGCCTTCGAGATGGCCGCGAGGTCGTAGAGGTAAACTTGATGGAACGGGTAGACCGTCTTCCCCTTCGTCAACGCGCGGTTCGTGACGTAGGTCGCGCCCGAGAGGACGAGAAAGATGACGCCGCCGACGGCGAGCGGCAGCACGCGCGAGCCCGCCTCGCGCTTCAACTTCAGATGCCCGAAGACGCCGCACGCCACGTAGCCCGCCCACAGGGCCAGCGGCAGGATGGCCGCCACCGAGTTGAGGCGAACGGCGTAGCCGTAAAGCATGAACGGGAACGCGACGAAGAAAGAGGTCTTCGAGCCCGTGCGGCCCGAGTGGTAGATGAGCGCCGACCCGAGGAAGAGCGTGGCCGCCTGCCCCGTGTCCTTCCAGATGGTGCTCATCTGCGACCAGACCTGCGGCATGAAGGCCACCAGAATCAGACAGCCCCCGAGCAGCAGCGAACGCCGCCACGTCGCGCGCCAGTAGACGGCGGGCGCGGCCCAGAAGACGAGGTTCTGTAAGACGAGCATCCCGGCCGGACCCGGAATGACGGCGTCGATCAACCCCCAGACCGCCGTCATCACCGGCCCGTTCACGTCCTTGAACAACCACTGCCGCCCGCCCAGCCAGTTCGCCATCGAGTCCGGCGACATGTAACCCGGATAGAAGGCGACTATCGTCAACACGAACCCCAACGCGACCAGAGCGTAGCCCGGCCAGCCCGCCGGCAGCGGCCCCAACGCCCTGTCGTTGATGAACTCGGAAACTTCGGCGGGCTTCTCGGCCATTAAAAAACTTACCTCAACAGTCCGGACGCACGCGCCCCTCTCAAGGCGTCTGGAGACTCTCCGTAGGGCGCGTAGGCGACGACAGGCGGGCGGCGGCAAACAGTCAATTTATAGCAGGGGGCGGGCGTTTCACAAGCGACCGCGCCGGGCCGCTCTTCAGGCCGTCGCGGGCGGCGGAGTCTGCGCGCGCGCGGACATCAAGGACGCGGCCGCCCGCCACAGGAAGGCCGCCGCGAAGTGCAGCGCCACGGCCGCGAGGATGAAGAAGAAGTAGTGTATCGCCATCACGTACCTGTACTCTGTGTGCACCGCCGACTGGACGCAGAAGAAGTACGCGGGCACCGCCAGCAGCGACAGCAGCACGCGCCAACGCCCCGCCGCGACGAGCAGGAAGGCGCCCGCGAAGTAGAGCGGCAGGAAGACGGCCGTGATGTAGAGACGCTGCGCGGCGCGGAGCACTAGTCGCGGGTGGCGCGTCCAGAGCTTCGACGCCGGACCCAGTTCATAGAGCCTCAACGCACCGACCCGCACGACGGGCCGGACGGGGTTCGACGCGCCGTTGGCGACGACCAGCCGCACGCTGTCCTCGCCCCACGCGGTCACGAACGGGAGGTCTATTATCCTCGTGGGCTGCTCGGCCGCCGCGACGCCCTCTTGAGGGTCCAGGAAGGTCGAGACGTAAGGCTCGTCAAAGCGTTCGCCGTAGACGCCGACGTTGACGCGACCCTCTTCGACCTTGACGGGAACTTTGAAGACGTACTCGGCGCCCGCTTGCAGGGGGGTCGTTGGTGTGACGAACTGCGCGTCATACTTCGACTCGTCACCTCTTAAGTAAAGAGCATCGCCGTCGGGAGTCAAAGAGGTTTCGGCCCTTGGCGATTTGACGGAGCCCCGCGCGAATAGCTGCGACGGGTCGATGAGCGCCGACGGCCGCGCGTCCTGCGAGTTGAGCGGGCGCGTGACGGCGGGGCCGGCCGCGAGCAGGCGCGTCCGCTCCAACCTGAACATCGTGCCGGCGCGGCGCACCATCACGCCCGCGAACCAGAACGGGTTCTCGCGGATGACCCGCGCGGCCCACGCCACGCGCATGCGCTCGCGCCTGACGCCGTCCGGCCCGAACAGCGTCAGCCTGTAGTCCGGCCGGCCGTGCTCCTCCGCCTCCTTCGTCATGATGCCGAGGTCGGTCTCGGGAATGCCGAAACGCTTCTCCTTATCGTAGTCGGCGATGCCTTCCAGAAGCGTCTGCCCCGCGCCCAGGGAGAGCGGGATGAAGTGGCCGAAGACGACCGCGTTGCGTATCGTCAGCGGCGCGATGACCAGCAGCGCCCCGCCCACGAGCGCGAGCCCGCAACGCACCCTCCGGCCGCGCCCGAACAGCACCGGCGCGAACAGCAGGAGGAAGGGCGCGAGCAGCAGCCCGTTCGGCCTGAGCCAGCAGGAGACGCCGACGAGCACGCCCGCCGCGAGCGCGAGCGCGACGGCGCCGCCGCGCTTCGACGCGTGCAGGATGCAGTAGAACGCGAGCAGTATCGGCAGGACCGAGATGGTGTCCGGCAGAAGCAGCACCGAGTTCCACGCGAGTTGCGGCGCGACGGCCGCCAGCAGACCCGCGAGGACGGCCGCGCCGAGCGGCAACAGTTCGGCCGCGATGAGGAAGAGCACGACGGCCGCGAGCGCGTCGCAAACGATCTGCATCATCTGCACGCCTTCGTCCGGGTCGCCGTACAGCCCCAGCGCCAGTGCTATCAGCACGGGATAGCCGAGCGGGTGGCCGGCGTGGTCGGGCTCGCTCAGCGGCGAGGATGGGTCGAAGAATGCACGCACCCCGCCTTCGAGCAGGAGCCGACCCGTATGCTTGTACCCGTCGGGCGCCTCTTCGCCAGAGACGCTGACCTGCTTCTGCACCCGCGCGGCCTCGTGGCGCGCGTCCTGCCAGGTCATCAGGCGCACGCCGAGCGCGAGGAGAAAAATGAGCAGGCAGAGCGCGGCCCGCTTGCGCAAGTCCGCCCCCGCGCCGCGCTCGAAATGTCTCTTCAAATCGAATCTCATCCCGAACTCTCTCGACAAACCGCGACCCATCTTACCGCGACGCGGCGGCCGCCAGTCCAGTATCAGTCCAGCCCAAGCTTCGCGGTGATGGCCTTCAAATTCTCTTCGGCCTCGCGCGCGTACCTGTCGGCCCACTCGGCCGTCTCGCTCGCGCGGTCGCCGTCGAGGGCGCGTTTGAGTTGGCGCGTCAGTTCGTCCACGTCGCCGAAGTCGTAGAGCAGCATCCCGCGCGTCTCGCCCGCGCGCGTCGCCACGACGGGCAGCCCCGCCCAGATCGCCTCGATGCGCGAGAGCCCATAACTCTCCAGGCCGAAGCCGCGCACGAAGGCGTCGCAGCGTTTGAGTATCTTGAAGATGTCCGGGTGCGAGACGTTCTTCAGAACCGTTATCCAAACGCGGTCGCGCAGGACCTCTTCGCGGTAAGCTTCGTCGCGGGCGAAGCCGCCGTCGATGAGCACGAGGCAGATGTCCTCGCCCGTCTCGCGCCGCAGGCGTTCGACCGCGAGGGCCGCGTGCAGGAAGCCGTACTCCTGGATGAAGACGCCGACCGAACAGACGCGCCGCGCGCGCCGGAGGGCGTCGGAGAACACTTCGTCAACCTCCGCGTCGAGTTCGCCCTCCGCGTCGCGGTAAGGGACGGGCAGAAGGCTCCCGACGTGCGTCAAGGGCCGCTCGACCTTGACCTCCTCGCGCAGCCAGCGCGCTAAGTCTTCGCTGACGACGACGAACTCCGTGACGTTGCGGGCGGCGAGACGGAAGAGCGCGCGCCGCGTCGCGCCGAAGCGCGCGTGCCGGACGGGGAGCGAGCCGTCGTGTAGAATCTTGACCCACTCGAAGCCGAGCAGCCGCTTGAGCATCACCCAGACGGGCACGAGCGCGCTCGGGTACTCGAAGAGGAAGTGCGTGCAGTCGCCGACGCGCGCGCCGCGCCCCTCGCGCAGGATGAGCGGGACGAGTTCGAGCCGCTTGTCCTTCATGAAGCGGGCTTGCGCGTCGCGCACCTCGCGCTCGCCGTAGGCCCAGAGTTGGAGGCCGCGCCCCTTGAGGTGCTCGAAGAGGGTTTTGACGTAGATCGAGACCCCGCCGTGGGGCGGCGGGTATGGACCCAGCAGTACGACCTTTTTGCTCATGCCGAAGGACGGACCGAAACCTTTTCAAGCTGCGCGCGTCGCGGTCGTCGTGCCCTCCTACAACCACGCGCCGTTCGTCGCGGCGGCGCTGCGCTCCATCTTCGCGCAGACGCACGCGCCCGCGCGGCTGCTCGTCATCGACGACGGCTCGCGCGACGGCTCGCCGCGCGTCGTCGCAGACGTGCTGAAGGACTGCCCCTTCCCGTGCGAGTTCATCGCGCGCGAGAATCGCGGCCTGTGCGCCACGCTCAACGAGGGGCTGGCGAAGACCGAGGGTGACTACTTCGCATACCTCGGCTCGGACGACCTCTGGCTGCCCGGGTTCCTCGAAGCGCGCGTCCGGGTGCTGGAAGAGAGGCCGCGCGCCGTGCTCGCCTACGGCCACGCGTATCTGATCGACGAGCATGAAGAGGTCTACGACTGCACGCTCGACTGGGCTCGCTACGTGGACGGCGACGCGCGCGCGATGCTGCTCGAAGAGACCTACGCGCCGATGAGCCCGACCGTCGTCCACCGGCGTGCGGCCGTCGAACGACACGGTTGGAACGAGCGCGCGCGGCTCGAAGACTACGAGCTTTATCTGAAACTGAGCGCCGACGGCGAGTTCGCCTTCGACCCGCGCGTGCTCTCGGCGTGGCGCCGCCACGGGACGAACACCAGCGGCGACTTCGTCTGGATGATCGAGGCGCGGCTCGAAGCGCAACGCAACGCTTCCGCTTATCTCAAACTGAGTCCCGAGCAACTCGGACGCTACCAGCGCGCCCTCAGCTTCGCGGGCGCCGAAGACCTGTTGCGCCTCGGCGACAAGCGCGCCGCCCTCAAGTACCTCCGCCTCGGCCTCTCCGGCGCGCCCAACGCCTCCGCGCTCGCGCGCGTCGCCCTCCGCCTGCTCACGCCATATTCACTCGTCCAACGTCACAAACGCCGCAAGCAGACAAGCGCCGCCGAACGCTACGCGGGAACGATGAAGTATGAACGATGAAGTAATAGGGCTTGTCTTTCAGTTCAGAGTTCAGCGTTCAGCGTTCCTATCAATCCAACGCTCGTACCAGAGCGAGAGGTTGAGGAGCGCCCAGAGGTGGAAGCCCCAGTCGCGGGCGCCTCGGCGGTGCTCGTCGAAGAGGCGCGCGACGAAGTCGTAGTCGAGCAGGGCGCGGCGGCGTAGCGTCGAGTTCATCACGCGCGACTGAAGCTCGTCGGCCGAACGCTCACGGAACCAGCCCTCGACCGGCGCGCCGAAACCGCGCTTGCGACGGTAGAGCACGTCGCGCGGCAGCACCTCTTCGAGCGCGCGTTTGAGGACGTGCTTGCCGCTGCGCCCCTCGACCTTCAGAGAGCGCGGGACGCCCATCGCGTACTCGACGAGGTGATGATCCAGGAAGGGCACGCGCGCCTCGACCGAGGTCGCCATCGTCATCTTGTCCACGCGCATCAGGAGCAGTTCGGGCAGGCGCAGCTTCAACTCAAGATAGGTCATGCGCGCGAGGAAGTCGGACGCGGGCCGCTCGCGTGCGATGCGCTCAAGGTCTTCACGCACCACCTCGTAAGAGGAGAGCCCGGCCATGCGCGCGCGCGTGTCGGCGGAGACGAGTTGACTCTTAAGCGTCTCGTCGAAGACGACGGCCGCGCCCCAGAAGAGAGACTCGCCCGCGCCGAAGCGCCGCGCAAGCTCCGCCGCCTCGGCCTTGCCCGTCGCCGCCGTGACGAGCGGCCGCGCCAGGGCACCGGCCGCGCGCCGCGCGAAGGCGGGAAGCTGTTCGGCGCGGCGCCAGAAGCGTTCGTAGAGACGCAGGTACTTGACGTACTTATCGTAGCCGCTGAACAACTCGTCCGCGCCCTCGCCGACCTGCACGACGACGGTGCCCGACTCGCGCGCCAGTTTCGAGACGTAGTAGAGCGGCACGCAGACGGGGTCGGCCAGAGGCTCGTCCTGGTGGAAGACGAGGTCGGGCAGGAAGTCGAGCATCTCTTGCTCGCCGATGAGGACTTCGTGATGGCTCGTCGCGTAGCGCCGGCTGATGTCGCGCGCCGTCTCAAGCTCGTTTAGTTCTTCGTGGTCTTTATAAGCGACGGTGAAGGTCTCGACGGGCCGTGACATCTGCTCGGCCATCAGCGCCACGTTGGCCGACGAGTCAACGCCGCCCGAGAGGAAGACGCCGAAGGGCACGTCCGCCATCATGCGTTTCTTTATCGACTCGCGCAGCAGTCGAAGAATCTCGGCGCGGTACTCCTCTTCGTGCGTCGGGCGCGTGCCGTTGGTAGGCGCCTCGGGCGGGAGCGCGTCCCAGTAACGAATCGTCTTCACCTCGCCGCCGCGCTCGCGGACGAGCATGTGGCCGGCGGGGAGTTTACACACGCCTCGGAAGAGCGTGCGCGGCGCGGGCGTCGTCAGGAAGGAGAGGTAGTGGACGAGCGACTCCTCGTCCAGCTCGGCCGACACCTCGGGGTGCGCGAGGATGGCTTTGATTTCGGAAGCGAAGACGAGACGGCCGTTGTTGAGATAGTAGTAGAGCGGCTTGACGCCGACGCGGTCGCGCGCGAGCACAAGACGCCCGCGAGGCTCGTCCCAGATGGCGATGGCGTAGTCGCCCTCGATGTCTTTGACGAAGTCGAGCCCGCGCTCTTCGTAAAGATGAATGATGGTCTCGCTGTCGGTGCGCGAGCGATAGACGTGGCCGCGTTGTTCGAGTCCTTCACGCAGCCGCGCGTGGTTGTATATCTCGCCGTTGAAGACGAGCCACACGCCCGAGCCCTCGCACCCGCGCATCGGCTGATGCCCGGCGGGCGAGAGGTCGATGATGGAGAGACGCCGGAAGCCGAGAGCCAGACGGCCGTCGTCGAAGACCTCCGCGCCCACGTCGTCCGGCCCACGGTGCGGCATCCGGTCGCGCATCCGCTCGACGAGCGACAACTCGACGCGCCCCGACGCCGCCCCGTACTCCCAGACCCCGCAGATGCCGCACATGATTTAAGCTTTTAACTCCGCCCTCAAACGAGTCAACAACTCTAACCGCGCGCCCTCGTCTTCGCCAGCGCGGACGGGCAGCAACAGCCAGCGCGCGCGGAGCGGAGCGGCCGCCCTGATCTTCCAGACCGCCGCCGCCGATTGTTCCCTGTGGCCGTAGTCGCGCGAAGACCGGCGCGGCTCGACCGAAACGTTTTCAAGTTCTTCGAGCGAAACGATGAAGAGACGCGCGCCCGAAGCGTTGTCAACGACCTCGACGGCCGAGCCTTGAACACGAAGCTCACGACCGGGCGCGGCGTGAAAGACGAAGCGGAAGTCGTGGTCGCCCTCGCCCGTTAGACTATCTTCGACGAGCCAGAAGCGTTCGTGCTTCTTGAACGTGACGGCGCGGCGGTGCGTGACGGCGCCCGCAGGCAGGCGTTCGTAGCCGTGGTGTTCAGCGGCAACGGAATCACTCTCATCCGTCGTGTTGAAGGTGAGCAGGCGCGGTCGCGCCTCGTCGCCGTTGAAGAAGGGCGCGGACTCGGGCGTCGTGTTCTGCTCGGCGCCGTCCACCTCGACGGTCGAGTGGTACGCGGTCGAGCGAAACTCGTTGCGCGCGCGCAGGTCGGACGTGTAGACGTACGTGCCGGGGTCCTTGATGAAGCTCGCGCCGCAGGCCGAGACCTCTATGCTCAACGCGTCGTTGTGCCCGTGCGCGCCGCGCCCCTTGAGCCCCGCGCCGCCCGCGTTCAGGTGCAGGTACAGGTCGCCCGCGCGCAGCACGCACACGCCCGCGTGTCTGAAAGATTCGGAAGTCGAAGCGGCCGCGCCCGTCGTCTTCAGTTCTTCAAACACTCGGACGCCTTCCGCGCCGAGGAGCCAGAAGAGTTCTTCGGGCGCCTCATCCTGAATCTTGAAGCGCGGCTCGCGGAAGACCGCGGCGCCGACCGCGAGCAGTTGCGCGTGCTCGTCGGCGGCGCGGCGCGCGAGCGGGAGAAACTGACCGCCGTCCGCGTCGCCGACGAGCGGCGCGCGCCCGTCCGGCCTCAGATAAGCGCGCACGTATTCGAGCATCAGGCGCACCCGCGCCCACGCGCGTTCGCCCACGTCGATACCGTTCTCGCGGCAGAGCAGCAACGTGTAGAGGAAGACCTCCGTCACGAAGCGATGGTAGTTGGTCGAAGCCTCACAGTCGGCGCCGTCGGGCAAGACCTGCCGGTCCAACTCGCGCAGCAGTTCTTTCAGGGCGAACCCGCGCCACGCCTTCGCCTCTTCCAACTCCGGCAGGAGCAGGCCGAGCCAGAGCAGGCCCGCCACGTCAGAAAGATAGTGGTTGCCGGTCGCGATGAAGGAGTATTCGAGGTTGCGCCGCACGTGCCGGCCGTGCGCGTCGAAGAGCGCGAGGAGGCGCGCGAGTCTCTCTTCGTTGAGCGCCGCCGAGCGCCGGAAGAGTCGGAACGCCGCGAGCAGATTGACGGCGCGCAGCGCGACCTCCATCGCGCACGCCCAGTTCGGCCCCTGCCCCGTGGGGTTCTGCTCGCACCAACCCTCGACCTGCGCGAAGAACTCTTCCGCCAACTCCTCGCCGCCGCCCACGGCGTACGCGCGCGCGAGCGTGAAGAGGTGCCCGAGCCGGTTCAACTCCCACAGCACGCGCACGTCCGACCCGTCGCCGCGCACGAGCCTCGCGTCGCCGTGAAACCCCAAGGGCCAACGCACGCCCGACGCGGGCTCGCGCAGCCAATCAACCCGCGCGCCGAACTCACGCACGCCGTACCCGAGCAGGGGCCAGCGATGTTCGACGACTTCACGCGCCTCCGCCTCCAACGCATCACGCCTCGAAGAGAGTTGAAGACGTGCGTCATCACTCTCTTCGAACCCCTTGAACATGCGCGGCGACTCGCGCGCGCGGAAGTGCTCAAGCAACCGCGCGCCGCCCGCCCGCGCGAACTCCGGCGCGAGCCGCGCGCGTAACGGCTCGCCGCCGTGATTCCCTTTCGACAACGCGACGCGCTCGCCCCTACGGCGCACGGCGACGACGCCGCGCCTCCCCACCTCCAGCAGCGCCGCGCGCACCGGCACGCGCCCGCGCAACGCACGCCTGATTTTTTCGTTGAGCCCCATCCGACGGCCGCAAGTTTACAGGAAGCGACACACAACCCGAAGAGGCACGCCCCGGCGCGCGTTGTTGACGCTCGCGGTGACGGCTGGCAGACTTACGCTTCTGCCGACGCAAGAAGGGTTGATGAGTTTAAAGACGAGTGAAACGACGGAGGGGAGTCTGCCCACGGCGCGCGCGGCGGCGGGGACGGCGCGCGCGGCGGCGGGGACGGCGCGCGGCGAAGGCTCGCTCGCGGGGCTGCCGCACGCGCTGCTCAGGGCGGAGACGACGGGCGTTCAGCTCAACCTCGCGGACCTGTGGGCCTACCGCGAGCTGCTCTACTTCCTCACGTGGCGCGACATCAAGGTACGCTACAAGCAGACGTTGATGGGCGTGATGTGGGTCGTCATCCAGCCGTTCATGACGATGCTCATCTTCACGCTCGTCTTCACGCGCTTCATGAAGCTGGACGTGGGCGCGGTCCCGTATCCGCTCTTCGCCTACGCGGGGCTGCTGCTCTGGACGTTCTTCTCGGTCTCGGTCACTTCGGGGACGAACAGCCTCATCAGCAACACGAGCCTCGTCACCAAGGTCTACTTCCCGCGCGCCTTCATCCCGGCGGCGGCCGTCGGCGCGGGCCTCGTGGACTTCACGGTCGGCGCGGTGCCGCTCGTGGCGCTGATGCTCTACTACCGCGTGCAGGTGACGTGGGGGCTTCTGCTCGCGCCCCTCTTCGTCATCCTCGGGGCGCTGCTCGCGCTCTCGGTGGGGATGGTCGCGTCGGCGCTCACGGTGCGCTACCGCGACCTGCGTCACGCGCTCCCGTTCCTGCTGCAACTCTGGATGTTCGCCTCGCCCGTGCTCTACCCTTCGCAAATCCTCGGGCCGCGCTGGCGCTGGGTGCTGGCGGCCAACCCTCTGACGGGCGTGCTCGAAGGCTTCCGCTCGGCGGTCGCGGGCACGCCGTTCGACTGGTCGCTCGTCGCGGTGCCGGTCGTGGCGGCGCCCGTGCTGGTCTGCGCGGCCTTCTACGTCTTCCGCCGTTTCGAAGACACCTTCGCCGACGTTATCTGAAGAGAGAGATGGAGCCCGTCGTCGTCAGCGTCGAGGGAGTGAGCAAGCGCTACCGCATCGGGGCGCTGCCCGCCGGCTACGACTCGTTCCGCGAGGTGCTGGCCCGCACGGTCGCGGCGCGCGTGCGGCGTCTGCGGCGCGGCGACGAGGGCGACGACGACGCGACGACGCTCTGGGCGCTCAGGGACGTGAGCTTCGAGGTGCGACGCGGCGAGATTCTCGGCATCGTCGGCCGCAACGGCGCGGGCAAATCGACGCTGCTTAAAATCCTCTCGCGCATCACGCGCCCGAGCACGGGGCAGGTCGAAATCTACGGCCGCGTCGGCTCGCTGCTCGAAGTCGGCACGGGCTTCCATCCTGACCTGACGGGGCGCGAGAACGTCTTCCTCAACGGCGCCGTCCTCGGCATGCGCAAGGCCGAGATCGACGCGAAGTTCGACGAGATCGTCGCCTTCTCCGAACTCGAACGCTTCATCGAGACGCCGGTCAAGCACTACTCTTCGGGCATGTACGTGCGGCTCGCCTTCTCGGTCGCCGCGCACCTCGAACCCGAGATACTCATCATGGACGAGGTGCTCGCCGTCGGCGACATGGCCTTTCAGCAGAAGTGCCTCGACAAGATGAACGAGATACGGCGACAGGGGCGCACCATCTTCTTCGTCTCGCACAACCTGCCGGCCATCACGCGCCTCTGTAAGCGCGCCGTCCTGCTCGAAAAGGGGCGGCTCGTCGCGGAGGGGCAGCCGCACGAGGTCGTCAACCGCTACCTCTCAAGGAGCTGGGGCGCGGGCGCCGAGCGCGCGTGGGAAGAGAAGGCGCCGGGCAACGAAGTGGCGCGGCTCCGGCGCGTGCGCGTCACGGACGAGGAGGGCGCGACGGCCGCCGTCGTTGACGTGCGCCGCGAGTCGCGCATCGAGGTCACCTACGACGTGCTCGAAGAGGGACACGCGCTCGTCCCCGTCGTGGAGTTGTATAACGAAGAGGGCACGGAGGTCTTCAGCACGCACGACACGGGCGCCGAGTGGCGCCGCCGCCCACGCCCCTGCGGGCGCTACACGAGCGCCGTGCGTCTGCCGGGCAACCTGCTCGCGGAGGGGACGCTCATCGCGCACGTCTCGATAATGTCGCACTTTCCGTCTACAATCCTGCACGCGCGCGCGGCCAACGCGGTCGCCTTCCAGGTGTTGGACGAGCCGGGCGGCGTCTCCGCGCGCGGCGACTACGTCGGCCCGATGCCGGGCATCGTGCGCCCCCTGCTTCAGTGGGAGACGCACGGCGGGAACGATGAAGTATGAACGCTGAACGATGAACTGAAGACAAGTCGTCGTTCTTCGAGTTCATCGTTCATCGTTCCTGGTTCATCGTTCCGACCTTCTCCCCGACATGCTAAAGAGACTGCGCGAAAAACTTTCGCTGTCGTCGAAGCTGCGGCTCAAGCGGGCGCTGTTCGCGCCGGTGGTGTGGGCGTTGCGGCTCGCGGGGCGTGCGTACAACTTCGCCGGGCGCGTCGCGGGGAGCGCGGAGGCGCACGGCGTTGACCTGCGCCGCGCCTTCGACGTGAAGCAGCGCCCCGGCCCGACGCACGCGCAGACGTGGGGCGCCTCCGACTTCCTCTTCCTCGCGCGCGCCGCCACGGAAGGCCCCGAGACGCTCGACCCCGCGCGCGCCGTCACGACCTCCGTCATCATCCCCGTCTTCAACAAGGCCGAGTTCACCTTCCAGTGTCTCCGCTCGCTTTTGCGCGAGGTGGACTTCAGGGAGACTGAAGTCGTCGTCGTCGATAACGCCTCGACCGACGGCACGCGCGAACTGCTCGCGCACTTCCAAGGCTACGTGCGCGTCATCACCAACGAAGAGAATCGCGGCTTCGTGGACGCCTGCAATCAAGGCGCGGAAGTCGCGCGCGGCCGTTACCTCCTCTTCCTCAACAACGACACGGTCGTCCTGCCGGGCTGGCTCGACCATCTCGTCGAGACGGCCGAGCGCGACGCGCGCGCGGGCGCCGTCGGCTCGCTGTTCCTCTACCCCGACGGGCGGATACAGGAGGCGGGCTCCGTCATCTGGTCGAACGGCGAGACGTTCAAGTACGGCTGGCTCAAGGCGCCCGAAGACCGCCGCTTCGCGTTCGCGCGCGAGGTGGACTACTGCTCGGGCGCGTCGCTCCTCATCCGCCGCGAACTGTTCGAGCGGCTCGGCGGCTTCGACCGACGCTACGCGCCCGCCTACTACGATGACACGGACCTCTGCATGGGCGTGCGCTCGCTCGGCTACAAAGTCATCTACCAGCCGGCCTCGCGCCTCTACCACTTCGAGGGCGCCACGGCGGGCACCGACCCGCGCTCGGGCTACAAGCGTTACCAAGTCATCAACCGCGACAAGTTCTTCGACAAGTGGCGCGCGGTGCTCGCGCGCGACCACCACCCGGAAGACCCCGCGCGGGCCGAGTGCGCCGCGAATCGCAGGTGGGACTGTCAGGTCGCCGTCATCGACGACCGCATCCCCACGCCCGACCGCGACGCGGGCAGCGCGCGCATGCTGGGCATCCTGCGCGCGCTCAACGAGTGGTGCCACCCCGTCTTCATCACCACGAGCAAACAGGTCTGGCCCGAGTACGAAAAGATGCTTTGGAGGGAGGGCGTCGAGACTGCCTCCGCGCTCGACCTCCGACGATTGATGAAGGAACGCGGGTTCCGCGCGACCATCGTCAGCCGCCCCGAGGTGGCGGAGGGCGTTTTGAAGACGATCCGCCGCGCGGACCCGCGCGCGAAGGTCATCTTCGACACCGTTGACCTGCACTTCGTCCGCCTCGCGCGCGAGGCAGAGTTGTCGGGCGACCGCGCGCTCGCGCGCGAGGCGGAGCGTTACCGCAAGGTCGAGACGCGGCTCGCGCGAGCGAGCGACCTCGTCTGGTTCGCCTCTTCGACGGACATGGAGGCGTTGGCGCGCGAGGCGCCCGGCCTCCCCTCGGCCGTCGTCCCGACCATCCACCGCGCGCACGACGCCGGGCTCCCGTTCGCGTCGCGCGAGCACCTGCTCTTCGTCGGCAATTTCCGTCACCGCCCGAACGAGGACGGCGTGCGCTTCTTCATCCGCGAAGTGTTGCCGAAGGTGAGAGAAGAACTGCCGGGCGTCGAGTTGCTGCTCGTCGGCGACGCGGCGCCGCAAGAGTTCTCGCAGTTGTCAGAGCAGGGCGTGCGGCTGTTGGGCTACGTGCCTGACCTCGACCCGCTCTTCGCGCGCGCCCGCGTCTTCGTCGCGCCCATCCGCTTCGGCGCGGGCATCAAGGGGAAGATCGGCGAGGCGCTCGCATACGCCGTCCCCGTCGTGACGACGCCGGTCGGCGCGGAGGGGATGAGCCTGCGCGACGGCGAAGAGGCGCTCATCGCCGACACTGCGGCCGGGTTCGCCACGGCGGTCGTGCGCCTCTACCGCGACGAATGTCTCTGGCGCCGCCTCGCCTCGAACGCGCACGCGCACGTCGAGCGACACTTCTCGCCGCGCGTCGTCGGCCGCATCGTCAACGACTCGGTCAAGGGCCTGCTCGGCGACTTCAAAGAGTCGCCCGCCGCCCCACTCGCCGCGACCAACGCGCGCGACGAGTATCCCACCTGAGAAAAAACATCCGCCGCAACCGTTTTGTAATCATTAAAGGGCAGCAGGTCTAAGATTAAGAACATCTAAAGACCGTAGACTCCGGCCTGCGGTTCGTTCGGAGCGCGTAGGCGTTCGCCGGACGGACAGCGGGCCTTTATTTCAGGATGCACATGAAAGAGCCCCGGCAGCAGCAGAACCCGCGCGACGAAGAGGCGACGCTCGTCGTCGGCGGCGAAGAGACGACGCTCGTCGCGCCGCGCTTCGACGACGAAGAGACTCTGGTCGCGCGCCCCGTCGTGCCGCTCGAACAGGGCGCGCCTTCGCCCTCGTACCGCGCCCCCTACGCGCCGCGCCGCAGGTGGACGCTCGCGCTCGTGCTCGCCTCCGTGCTGACGGGCGGCGTGCTCGGCGGCGCGGGCCTCTACCTCTACCAACGTCAGTCGCATGACGCGGCCGCCAGCCCGGCCGCAACGACGCAGCCCGCGCCGCCCGCCGAAGCCACGCAGGCCCCGGCCGCGCCCGTCGAAGTCCAACAGCCCGCGCCGAACGCCGAACCGTCCGTCCAACAGACCGACGCCACGGCCGCCGCGCCGAACGCCGAAGTGCCCGCCCCGCGCGACGAAGAGCCGACGGCCGCAGCCCCCGCGCGCGAGCCCGTGAGCGTCCCCGCCACCGAGCGCCGCACGGAGCCCTCCGAAGGCACGCCCAGGCGCGGCAAGAAGGGCTCGCGCGACGAAGAACCCGAACGCCGCCCAACGTCACGGCCCGACGGCAACGTCGCACGCGCCGAAGCGCGCGAGGCGCGACGCGTTGACTCCATCTTCTACCGCCCGCGCCGCGCCGAACGCCGCGCACGCCGCCGCGACGACGTTGACCGCCTCCGCCGCATCTTCGAAGGCGGCCCGCAGTAATCGAACTCATGCCGGGAGCGCGGGCATCCCTGCCCGCGCTCCCGGCGACACGCCCTGTTCCGTCGTTGCAGCGCCTGCAATGACACATGCACGCACTGCGATAAAGCGGCGCGCGGCGCGGGAAAGTGTCCGCGCCCCTCCGAAGCTCAACCCTTTCAACCGCCGCCCGCCCGTCGCCTACTTCCTTTCCCTCCCAAACCTTTTAACCTAAAATTCCGCGCGTGAAGCGCGAACGTGTGGACAGGCTGCTGGTGGAGCGTGGGCTGGCGCCGACGCGGACGCGGGCGCAGGCGCTCGTGATGGCGGGGCGCGTGCTGGCCGGCGAGCGGCGCGTGGAGAAGCCTTCGGAGACCTTCCCGCCGGACGCGCCCCTGCGCGTGCGCGGCGGCGACGACCCGGCGGCGCGCTACGTCGGGCGCGGAGGTTTGAAGCTTGAGAAGGCGCTCGCGGAGTTTCGCATAGACCCGACGGGGATGACCTGTCTCGACGTGGGCGCCTCGACCGGCGGCTTCACGGACTGTCTGCTTCAACGAGGGGCGCGTCGCGTCGTCGCCGTGGACGTGGGTCACAACCAGATCGACTGGCGCCTGCGCACCGACCCGCGCGTCGAGGTGCGCGAAGGCGTCAACGCGCGCCACCTCACGACGGAAGAGTTTGAAGAGCACTTCGACCTCGCCGTGATGGACGTGTCGTTCATCTCAGCGACGAAGGTGCTGCCCGCAATCGTGCCGCTCTTGAAGGAGGGCGGCCGCGTTGTTGTTCTTATCAAGCCGCAGTTCGAGGTGGGCAAGGGCGAGGTGGGCAAGGGCGGCATCGTCCGCGACCCCGCGCAGCACGCGCGCGTCGTCGAAGAGGTCAACTCGGCCGCGCGCGCGCTCGGCCTGACGGTCGCGGGCGTCACCGATTCGCCCATCACCGGCGCCGACGGGAACCGCGAGTTCCTCGCGCTCTACGAGATTGGAACGATGAACGATGAACGATGAACGATGAACTGAAAACCGTCTGTCTTCAGTTCATCGTTCATCGTTCATCGTTCATCGTTACTTTCCCGGCGGCCCCTTCGGACCCCAGTAGTAGTAGACTATGAGGAGGACGGTGCCGAGGACGCAGACGAAAAGGATGCCGGCGAGCAGGATGATGTACCACATGGCGGGCGGAGTATAGCATGCGAAGGCTAAGCGAGGCGGAGGCCGTCGCGCGCCTGAAGCGCGGCAAGGTGCGTTTCCAGACGCACGTCAAACTCAACTACGAGCACAGGGCCTTGAGCTGCCGCGCGTGCCCGACGCCGGGCGCGTGCTGCACCGACGCGCACTTCGTCAACGTCCACATCACGCGGCTCGAAGCCGTCGCCATCCGCGACACGCTCGCACGCACGCCGCGCATGAATGAAGACGAAAGACGCGCCGTCTACGTCAGGGCTCACGAAGCGGTCGGGCGCTACGGCCTGACGCCGAACGGTGACACGCTCGCGCAGACCTTCTCCTGCCCGCTCTTCGCGAAGGGGGTCGGGTGCCTCGTCCACCAGCGCGCGAAGCCCGCGCCGTGCGTGCAGCACGCGTGCTACGAGAACTGGGCCGACGTGCCGCCGCTCGACGCGCAGTGGCGCGAGGAGGGTCGCATCGAGCGGCTCAACACCGAAGCCTACGGCGCGGCGTGGGAGTGGCTGCCGCTGCCCGTCTGGCTCACGCTCGTGGACCCTTACGGCGACGGCGCGGAGTTGCGCAGGCTTGAGCGCGCGTGGGAGTCGCGCCCTGTGCCCACGCGACGCGAGCACGCGCCCAACCGCCCGCGCCCGCAGAACCGAACTCTGCCCGTCCTGCGCGCGTAAGGCCGCGCGACACACACGGAGGTCTTATGTTCTGTCCGTACTGCGCCACCGAAACCACACAGGGTTTGAACTACTGCAACCGCTGCGGCGGCAACCTCGCGCCGCTCACGCAGGCGCCGCAAGAGACACGCATCATCGTCGCGCCCGGCGCGGCGTGGGCGGCCGGGCTGACGACCGCCGCCGTCGTCATCTTCGGCCTGATCATTATCTTCCCCATCGCGACCGAGCTGACCTCAAAAGGCATGTCCCCGACGGCGGTCGTCGCCATCGCGCTCTTCGTCGCGCTCGCGGTTGTCGGCTGCGCCGCGATGCTTCTGCGCTTCTGGTCGATGCTCCTCGGCGTCGGCGGCGCGCGCCAACAGGCCCCCGCCGCGCCCGCCGCGCTCCCCCAACCCAAGGCGCAGGACACGCGCGGCCTCGACGCCCCACACATCGACTCGCTCAACCCCGCCCCCGTCCCCAGCATCACCGAACAGACGACCCGCACGCTCGAACGCGCCCCCAAACGATGAAGGATGAAGGATGAAGGATGAACTGAAGAAGTCTTACAGTTCCTCGTTCCTCGTTCATCCTTCATCGTTTCGCTTGACCCCCTTCGGCGGGCGCGGCTATCATCCGCGCAAGTTCTGCGCGCCATTGTAAGAGCCTTTCTTTCGAGAGCCTGAGACGGACTCCCGGCGGGAGCCGGCGTGCGGGTCTCCCACCGCCACGTACTTATGGAGAAGCTGCAAGTCCGACGCGTCGGCGTGCTCGTCAAGCCGAACCAGCCCGAGGCGCTGCAAACCATCTGCCGCCTCGTCGAGTGGTGCTCGGGGCACGACATCAAGGTCGCGGGCGGGCCGCGCCTCCGCCGCGATGAGATCGAGGCCGAGACCGGCTGCGCGGTCGAGTCGCTCGTGCACGAAGAGTTGGTGCGCGCCGCCGACCTCATCGTCGTCCTCGGCGGCGACGGGACGATGATCGGCGCGGCGCGCATGGTCGGCGACGCCGAGACGCCGGTCCTGGGCGTCAACTTCGGCACGCTCGGCTACCTCGCCGACTTCACCTTCGAGGACATGCTCCCCGCGCTGGAACTCGTGCTCGCGGGCGACTACACCATCGACCGGCGCCTGATGCTGGCGGCGACCGTCGAGCGCGGCGGCCGCCAGCAGATGCACGACCGCGTGCTGAACGACGTGGTCATCTCGAAGTCGGCGCTCGCGCGCATCATCGAGATCGAGGCGCACATCGACAAGAAGTTCGTCAACCGCTTCCGCGCCGACGGGCTCATCATCTCGACGCCGACGGGCTCGACGGCCTACAACCTCTCGGCGGGCGGACCCATCATCTATCCGTCGATGGGCGCCGTCGTCATCACGCCCATCTGCCCGCACACGCTCTCGAACCGCCCGCTCGTCGTCCCCGACGACGCCGAGTTCGAGTTGACCTTAAAGACGCAGCGCGAGGAGGTCGCGCTCACGCTCGACGGGCAGGTTGGGATGCCGCTCGAATACGACGACCGCGTCACCGTGCGCAAGAGCCGCACCGGCTTCAACCTCATCCAGGCGCACACGCGCAACTACTACGACGTACTCCGTAACAAACTTAAGTGGGGAAGATGAAGGCCGAATGAGTGAAGAAAAGCGAGAGGGCCGCGGGCCGCTGGAGGCGGACGCGTACGAGCGCGAGGCGACGACCGACCTGAAGGACACGACGCCCGACCCGCCGAAGGGGATGCTTTTGCACACGCGCATCCTCATCGGTCTCGGCGTGGGCGTCGCCGCCGGGCTGGCCGTCAACTACGCGCGGGGCGACCGCGACCCGGGCGTCGAGTGGTTCGTGGCGAACTTCACAGAGCCCGTGGGCGCGCTCTTCCTGCGGCTGCTGTTGATGATCGTCGTGCCGCTCGTCTTCTCCTCGCTCGTCGTCGGCGTGGCCGGCATCGGCGACGTGCGCAAGCTCGGGCGCGTCGGGCTCAAGTCGTTCGCCTACTGCCTCATCATCTCGGCCATCTCCGTCGTCATCGGGCTCACGCTGGCGAACACCATCAAGCCCGGCAAGCGCATCGACCCGGCGACCTCCGCCGCGCTCCAGCAACGCTACGGCGAGGCGGCGTCGAAGCAGGTCGGCTCGGCGCAGGCGTCGGCCTCGACCGACAAGCCCTTGATGTCGGTCGTCAAGACCATCGTCCCGGCGAACCCCCTGGCCGCCGCCGCCGGCCTCGTCACCGGCTCGACGACGCAGAGCGACACGCCGAACATGCTCCACCTGATGTTCTTCGCGCTCATCGTCGGCGTCGCGATTACGCTGCTGCCGACGGAAACCACCGCGCCGCTGCTGCGTGGGTTTCAGGGGCTCTACGAGGTGACGGCGAAGATCATCGACCTCGTGATGAAGTTCGCGCCCTACGCGGTCGCGTGCCTGCTCTTCAACAACACGGCGCGGTTCGGGCTCGACCTCTTGCAAGCACTCGGGTGGTTCGTCGTCACGGTGCTGCTCGGGCTCTCGCTCCACATGTTCGGCGTCTACTCGCTCTCGGTCTACTTCCTCTCGCGCATCAACCCGCTCACCTTCTTCCGCCGCATCCGCACCGTCATCCTGACGGCGTTTTCGACCTCGTCGTCGAACGCGACGCTCCCGACGGCGCTGCGCGTCTCGGAAGAGAATCTCGGCGTGCCGCAGGAGATCAACAGCTTCGTGTTGACCGTCGGCGCGACGGCCAACCAGAACGGGACGGCGCTCTACGAGGGCGTGACGGTGCTCTTCCTCGCGCAACTCGCGGGCGTGGAGTTGACGATGATGCAGCAGTTGATGGTCGTCTACCTCGCCATCCTCGGCGGCATCGGGACGGCGGGCGTGCCCTCGGGCTCGATCCCGTTCATCATCGGCGTGCTCGCCTCCATCGGCGTCAACCCGGCGCTCATCGCCATCATCCTCGGCGTGGACCGCATCCTCGACATGTGCCGGACGACTCTGAACGTGGCGGGCGACATCACGGCGGCGACCTACGTCGCGCGCTCCGAGGGTTACGAGTTGCTCAAGCCGCACGTGCCCGCGCTCGCGGCGGCCGGGATCGTCAAGGCCGGGCCGAGCAGCCACGACGTGCTCTGACCCGAGCCGCAAGTTTAAAGGGGGAAGCGATGGCCGAGTTGATCCAGACCTACTCCGAGACGTTGCGCGACGCGGAGGGCGTCGAGTACACGGCGCACGCCTACGGCGAGGCGCGCGCGGACGGCAACTGGGAGGGGTGGATCGAGTTCCACTCCGCGGGCGGCGCGGCGCGGCGCACGAACCGCGAGACGACGCAGCCCAACCAAGAGGCGCTTCGATACTGGGCCTCGGGCATCGAGCCGCTCTACCTCGACGGCGCGTTCGCGCGCGCCTCCTGAAAGGTCTTAAAGGTATGAACAAGGAAGTGCTCGCGCGGGTCGCGGGGTACGTGCTCGGCTTCTTCCAACGTCGCGGCGAGACGCGCGTCCGCGTCCGCGAGATATTCGACTCGTCGCCCGAGATCGCCAACGCCGACATCGTCCGCGCCTTCGAAGACCTTGAGAAGCGGCAGCGCGCCCTCGTCCGCCACACCGAAGAGGGCGAAGACTGGGTCAGCCTCACGCCCGAAGGCGCGCGCCTCGCGGGCCTCCCCGCCCCCGACGCGCCCCCGCCCGCCATGCCGCACCCGCCCAAAAGCTCGACGTGAGAAGTGCGTGAATCGTGAATCGTCAACCGTGAAGAGTAAGAACTGGTTTTAACGATTCACGATTCACGGTTTTTTCTTGATACTCCCGTAAAACTTCCGGCAGAAGACTGTCCGAAGCTTCAAGTCTTCCGAGCAAGGCGGTTGTGTGTTCGTCCGCGCAGGCGCGGGGAGAGGGGCTCGTGAAATGGTGTTCCCGATAGGCGACGACAACTCCAGGCGTCGGACGACGCCGGTCGTCAACTACGTTCTTATCGCCGCCAACGTTCTCGTCTTCGTTCTCTTTCAGGGGCTCGGCTCCAACGACCGCTTCACCTACGCGTGGTCAACCGTGCCGGCCGAGATCGTGTCGGGGCGCGACATCACGACGAGCGACCGCGTCGTGCGCGTCGAGCCGACCGACCAGCGGATACAGATTCCGGGCCTACAGCCGACGCCGGGCAGCGTCTACCTCACGCTGCTGACCTCGATGTTCATGCACGGCAGCCCCATCCACCTGTTGGGCAACATGCTCTTCCTGTGGATATTCGGCGACAACCTCGAAGACCGTCTGGGTCGCGTGAGGTATCTCGTCTTCTACCTGCTGTGCGGGATACTGGCGTCGCTGGCGCACGTCTTCTCGACGCTGGCGTTCAGCGAGGGCGGGTCGGGGATGCTCGTGCCGAGCCTCGGTGCGTCGGGCGCCATCTCGGGCGTGCTCGGCGGCTACGTGCTGGTCTTCCCGCACAACCGCGTCAACGTCATCCTCTTCCGCGTCGTCACGCAGGTGCCGGCCTACGTCGCGCTCGGGCTCTGGTTCCTCTTCCAGTTCGTCAGCGGGCTCGGCATCCTCGGCGGCGGCGCGCGGGAGGGCGGCGTCGCCTACGCGGCGCACATCGGCGGCTTCGTCGCGGGGCTCGCGCTGGTCAAGTTCTTCGCCATCGGCCGCGCCGCGCCCGCGCGCGCGGGGCGCTACTGAAACTTTCCGAGGAGGGCTTTCGCGGATGCCAAGCGATGCAGAGGTCATCTCGACGCTCAACGAACTGATCGAGACCTGCCGCGACGGGCGGGAGGGCTTCCGCGCGGCCGCCGAGGGCGTGCGCGGCGCGGAGCTGCGCGAGCTGTTCCACGACTACGCGCGCCAGCGCGCCGACTTCGCCGGCACTTTGCAGGAAGAGGTGCGGCGGCTCGGCGGCGAGCCCGAGCGCACGGGGAGCCTCGTCGCCACGCTCCACCGAGGCTGGATGGGCCTGCGGGCGGCGCTCGAAGGCAACGACGACCGCGCGATAGTCAGCGAGTGCGAGCGGGGCGAGAGCGTGGCGCTCGAAACCTACCGCACGGCGCTCAACACGGACATGCCCGCGAACGTGCGCGCGTTGGTCGAGCGCCAGTTCGCGGAGGTCAAGGAGGCGCACCACCTGATCGCCAACCTCGACAAGGGCGCGGGCGCCTGAAACAAACAACAACCTGACAGGGACAGAACAAGGAGGGGTAGATGAGCAAGAATACTCTGAGCGGGATGGTCCTCATCCTCGGCATGTGCGCGACGCTCGCGCTGGTCATCACGGCCGGCGCGGCGGGCACGCAAAACTCGAACTCAAGCGCGACGGACAACGCGTCCGGTCAGATGAGCCACGGCTCCGCGAAGATGGCGGCCGACCACAAGTTCGCGATGGAGGCGGCGATGGGCGGCATGATGGAGGTCGAGTTGGGGAAGGTCGCCGCCGAGAAGGGCGCGAGCGACGAGGTACGCCAGTTCGGCCAACGCATGGTTGACGACCACTCGAAGGCGAACGCGGAGCTGACGCAGCTCGCCTCCGGCAAGGGGATGACGCTCCCGTCCGCGCCCGACCCGAAGCACCAGGCGGAGATGCGGAAACTCTCCGCGCTCTCGGGCGAGAAGTTCGACAAAGAGTACGTCAAGATGATGTTGAAGGACCACAAGAAGGACGTGTCGGACTTCCAGAAGGAGGCGAACGGCGGCATGGACCCCGACCTCAAGGCGTTCGCCGCCTCCACCCTCCCCACGCTCCGCGAGCACCTGCAAATGATCCAACGCATCCACGATAAGATGATGCTGCGCAAGAGCGGGAACCTGAAGCAGTAATCAGGAGACAGTAGAAAAACAAGCGGCGCGCTTCAGCCTTCGGGCCGGACGCGCCGCTTCAAAATAAGGCGACTTCCGCGCCGGGAGCGCGGGCATCCCTGCCCGCCAAAGCGTGCTTCAGCACGCTTAACAGAGAAACTCTATCCCTCAACCTTGAGGCTTAAAGTCTCACTCTATTCGCGCTGCGCGCTCATGGCGGGCAGGGATGCCCGCGCTCCCGGCGTGAGGCGGCCTTATTGAGGCGCGCTTCAGGTGTTTGTTAGCGAAGCTCTTCAGCGCGGGCGGTCCTTGAGGCGGATGACGAAGCGGAGGCCCGACCACGTCTCGTCCACGGCGCAGACCTTCACGTCCACGAGCCCCACGTCGAGCCCGTGCTGCCGCACGTAATCTTCGGCGAGGTCGGTCTGGGCGCCCGAAGCCTTCTTCGGCCACGCGACCCACAGCGACCCGTCGGGCTTGACGCGGCCGGTGTAAGTCTCGAACCGCTTCACCAACTCGTCGCGCGTGCGCGCGAAGAGCAGCACCACGTCGAGCCCCTTGCGCCACGACGAGACGACTTCCGCGCCCGCCGGCAGCTCGCCGAGCACCGACTCGAAGCCGTGCGGGGCGCCCACGAGCGCCACGCGCGCGCCCTCCTTGATGCAGAGCTTTTTCGGGAGCGGCGTCTCCGTGTAACAGGTCATCGCGGTCTCCTCCTCACGTCCTCGGCTGTCAGGTCACGCGCCTTGTATCACACGGGCGCCGGGCGCGCAAAGGCGGGCCGCGTGTTTGATGAGGGTCGCGGCGGTCGGTTAAGATTCGTTTCGGATAAAGGAGTGACAGATATGGCCACGACCGAGGCGGGGCTCCCGCCCACGAACCAGCAGGGTCTCGACATCCGCTCGACGCCGCGCGAGGAGATGAGCCTCTACCCGCTCGACACCTTCCCCTACGACTACGCCGGCCGCGAGATACGCATCAAGTTTGAGCTGCCCGAGTTCACCTGCGTCTGCCCCTTCTCAGACTTCCCGGACTTCGCCACCTTCCGCCTTGAGTACGTGCCGAACGAGCGCTGCGTCGAGCTGAAGAGTCTGAAGCTCTACATCAACTCGTTCCGCGACGTGAAAATCTTCCACGAGCACGTCATCAACGTCATCCTCGAAGACTTCGTCCGCGCCTGCGACCCCTTGGAAGTCCAACTCGAAGGCGACTTCAACGTCCGCGGCAACATCAAGACGACCGTGCGCGCGTCTTACAGAAAGCCGTAGTCAGCTTAAAACCTTTGTGCCCTTCGTGCATGCCTTCGTGTACTTTGTGGTTAAATCGAACGCACTTAACCACAGAGGGCACCGAGGTTTTCACAAAGGCCCCAAAGGATTCCGGCTAAACGCCGACCGCTGAAGGCTCATCATGGAACTCGTCATCATCATCGTCGCCGCCCTCGTCGGCTTCTGGCTCTTCTTCGTGGTGTTGAAGCGCGTGTTACGGATGGCGCTGCGGATGGCGGTGGTGGGGGCGTTGCTGCTGGCGCTGTTGGTGGGGGCGGTGGCGTGGTGGTGGTACGACCCGCTGGGCAGTAGCCCGAACAGCAACCGCAACACGGCGCGCCCGGCGCGCAACGCGCGTTAGAGGAGGGCGGACGCCGGGGCATGGGGGAGACCGACACCGACGCCGCCGACCAGTTCGACGCGCGCGTCCAGGAGGGCAGGCTCGACGAGTCCACGCCGGGGCTCTGGCGGCGCGTGTGGCGGCTGCCCAGTAACGTCGTCGCCATCGGCTTCGTGAGCCTCCTCAACGACGCGTCGAGCGAGATCATCTACCCGATGCTGCCGGCCTTCCTCGCGCTCGCGCTCGGCGCTTCACCGAAGGCCATCGGCGTCGTCGAGGGCGTGGCCGAGTCGGTCTCAAGCCTCCTCAAACTCTTCTCCGGATACTTAAGCGACAGGACCGGCAGGCGCAAGGGGCTGGTCGTCTTCGGCTACGGGCTGGCGAGCATCATGCGACCGCTGCTCGCGCTGACGACGACGTGGTACCAGGTGCTCGCCGTGCGCTTCACCGACCGCGTGGGCAAGGGGATGCGCAGCGCGCCGCGCGACGCGATGATCGCGGACGCCGCGCCGCCCGGGGAGCGCGGCCTCGCCTTCGGCTTCCACCGCGCGATGGACCACGGCGGCGCGGTCATCGGGCCGCTCATCGGGCTCGGGCTGCTCTGGCTCGTGGCCGCCGACCCACAGACCCCGACCGCCGCCGACTACTCGACCATCTTCCTCTTCGCCTCGGTCCCGGCGCTGCTCGCGATGCTCGTCCTCATCTTCGCCGTGCGCGAGACGCACGCGCGCGGGGCGAAGGCGAAGGCGAATGATGAGCGTGTGCGGGAAGTGACTCCCGCTCCGGCCGTCGCCGGGGGGAGGATGCGTCTGACGCTGCGCGGCTTCGACGCGAACTTCAAGTGGTTCCTGGTGCTGGTCGCGTTCTTCACTTTGTCGAACTCGACCGACGCCTTTCTCATCCGGCGCGCGCAGATGGCGGGCGTTTCGACGGGACAGGGGACGTTGCTGCTGTGGTCGGCGCTGCACCTGAGTAAGGTCGTCAGCTCGGTCGTCGGCGGCGACCTGTCGGACCGACTGGGGCGGAAGACTTTGATCGTCGCGGGGTGGCTGCTCTACGCGGCCGTCTACCTCGGCTTCGCGTACGTCTCGACGACGACGGGCGCGTGGACGCTCTTCCTCATCTACGGCGTCTACTTCGGGCTGGCCGAGGGCGCGGAGAAGGCGCTCGTCGCAGACCTCGTTCGCGCCGACCAGCGGGGCACGGCCTATGGCCTCTACAACCTCGCCTTCGGCATCACGGTGCTCCCGGCCTCTCTGTTGATGGGCGCGTTGTGGGACACGTGGGGACCGGAGACGGCCTTCTACGTGAGCGCGGCCATCGGCTCGACCGCCGCTTTGCTGCTCGCGCTCTTCGTACGGCCGGGCGCGAGGGTCGTGCATTGACAGCCTCTCGGCCCAAGCTGTATACAGCCTAAGAGCGTTTGACGCGGCGGAGGGCCTGCGCCCGGGCCTCCGCCGCGTCCCACTTCCGAACCGAACCTCAGTCACAAGAGAGTCTCGAAGGCCGGGAAGCCCCCGTTCGCGTCATGGAGTACGACTACGATCTCTTCATCAGCTACGCGCACATAGACGACCTCAGTCCCTTCGGCGAGGAGAAGGGCTGGATCGACCTCCTGCACGAGCGCCTGACGGTGCTGCTGGCGCAGGCGCTCGGCTACGAGCCGCGCATCTGGCGCGACGGCCACCGGCTGCAAGGCAACGACGAACTGTCGGGCGCCATCGGCGCGGGCGTCACGCGTTCGCTGCTGCTCGTGCCCGTCATCTCGCCGCGCTACGTGCAGTCCGACTGGTGCAACCGCGAGATGGACGCGTTCCACGCGGCGCAGGCCGAGCAAGGCCCACTGCCCGGCTCGCCCGGTTTCCGCTCGCGCGTCTTCAAAGTGGTGAAGACGCCGCTGCCCGAACACCTGCGTGAGCGCGAGCCGGTTCACATACGCAACCTCATCGGCTACCAGTTCTACGGCGAGGACGAGGCGAGCGGCGTGCTCACGGAGTTCAGCCCCGCCCCGAACGACAAGCAGTACTGGCGCACGCTCAGCCGCCTCGTCTCAGACATCAAGCAGACGCTCATCGAACTCAAGCACGGCCCCTCCGCGCGCCCTCCGTCAACAGTCTCAACAATGACCCCCGTCGCCGCCCCGACTCCGACTTCCACTCCTTCGACGCCCGCGACTCCGACGCCCGAGCAGACGGCGGGCGTCGCGGCGCCGTCGAAGTTCGTCTATCTCGCGGAGACGACGGGCGACCTCGCGCGCGAGCGTGAGGACGTGCGCGACGAGTTGCGACAGCGCGGCTACGGCGTGCTGCCCGAGCAGCGTCTGCCGCTCGACGAACGGCGCCAGACCGAAGAGGCCGTGCGCGCGGACCTCGCGCGTTGCGCCCTGTCGGTCCACATGGTCGGCCCGCGCTACGGCTCGACGCCCGAGGACGACCCCGCCTCCGTCGTGCAGATACAGGAGCGGCTCGCGGCCGAGCGCGGCGCGGGCGAAGCGGCCTTTCAAAGAATCATCTGGACGCCGCCGGGGCTCGGGAGCCCCGCGCTCGAAATCACCGACGCGCGCCAGAAGTCTTTCGTCGAGACACTACATAGCGGATTGACGGCCGGCGCGGAGCTTTTGCAGACGAGCGTCGAAGACCTGAAGACGCGCGCCGTCGAGAAGCTCGCGGCGATGGCGCGGGCGCAGGAGGCGAAGGCGGCGTCGGCCTCGGGCCACCAACGCAAGCGGCTCAAACAGGTCTATCTCATCTGCGAGAACCGCGACCGCGAGTTCGTGCGACCCATCAAGCAATACCTCTTCAAAGAGAAGTTCGAGGTCATCACGTGGCTCGAAGGCGACGCGGGGGCGGAGCGCCTCGCCGAGTACCATCGTAAAAATTTGCGCGAGTGCGACGCCGCGCTCATCTACTTCGGCAGCGGCGACGAGCCGTGGGTGCGCAAGAACCTCGAAGACCTGGAGAAGGCGTACGGCTACGGGCGCGAGGAGGACTGGACGGCCTCCGCCGTCTTCGTCGGCCAGCCGCCCAACGAGCAGAAGGAGGACTTCCTCACGCACATGGTGCCCTACGTCATACACAACCTGAGCGGGTTCAACCCCGAAGACCTGCGCGACTTCGTCGAGGCCGTGCGCGAGGCCGAAGGAGAGACTGCGTGAGCACGAGAGAGTTCACGTCCCTGACGGGCGGGTTCGGGCCGACGCCGAACCCCTTCCCCGGCCTGCGCCCCTTCGAGACTGACGAGTACCGTCTCTTCTTCGGGCGCGAGGGGCAGTCGGACGCGCTGCTCGAACGGCTTGAGCGTTCGCACTTCCTCGCCGTCGTCGGCACCTCGGGCAGCGGCAAGTCTTCGCTCGTGCGCGCGGGGCTTCTGCCGGCGCTGCGCGGCGGGATGATGGCGGGGGCGGGCGCGGGCTGGCGCGTCGCCGTCGCGCGACCGGGGCACGACCCGCTCGGCAACCTCGCGCGCGCGCTCGCCGAAGAGGGCGTGCTCGCGTCCGCCGCCGTGGGGCTCGGGCGCGAAGAGCGCGAGGCCGTCATCGAGGCGACGCTGCGCGGCGGCTCGCTCGGCTTGGTGGACGCGGCGCGTGCCGCGAGGCTCGGCGGCGAGAAGTTGCTCGTCGTCATCGACCAGTTCGAGGAGCTGTTCCGCTTCCGCGCGGCGCGCGCGGCGGCGGCCGACGACGAGGCTTCGGCCTTCGTCAAACTCCTGCTCGAAGCCGCGCGACAGCGCGACGTGCCGGTCTACGTCGTGCTGACGATGCGCTCGGACTTCCTCGGCGACTGCGCGCAGTTTCAAGGGTTGCCCGAGGCCATCAACGACGGCCAGTACCTCATCCCGCGCATGACGCGCGACGAGCGCCGCTTCGCCATCGTCGGGCCGGTGCGCGTCGCGCGCGCGCGCATGACCGAGCCGCTCGTCAACCGACTCCTCAACGACGTGGGCGACAACCCCGACCAACTCCCCATCCTTCAGCACGCGTTGATGCGCACGTGGGACGAGTGGCGCGCGCGGCGCCCCGAGCACGAGGCCGCGCACACCGCCGGGCCGAAGATCGACGTGTGCTGCTACGAGGCCATTGGCGGGATGAGCCACGCGCTCTCGCGCCACGCCGACGAGGCTTACAGGGAGTTGCCGGACGAGCGCAGCCGAAGCATCGCCGAGCTGCTCTTCAGGGCGCTGACCGAGCGCGGCCCCGACAACCGCGAGATACGCCGCCCGACGCGCCTCAAAGAGATTTGCGAAATCGCGGACGCGACGCACAAAGAGGTCGCGGCGGTCGTCGAGGTCTTCCGGCGCGAGGGGCGCACGTTCCTCATGCCGCCCGAGGGCGTCGCGCTCGAACCAGACACCGTCATCGACATCTCGCACGAAAGCCTCATACGCAACTGGGGACGCCTGCGCGAGTGGGTGAAGGACGAAGCCGACGCGGCGCGCATCTACCGGCGCCTGGCCGAGGCCGCCGCCGCCTACCGCGCGGGCGAGTCGGGACTCCTGGACGACGTGACGCTCGGGTGGGTCAACCGCTGGCAGGAGCGTTACAGCCCGAACCGCGCGTGGGGCGTGCGTTACCATCCCGATTACGACGCGGCGACGCGCTTCCTCGAAGAGAGCCGCGAGGCGCGCGGCCGCGAGCGCGAGGAGCGCGAGGCGCAACGCCGCGAGTTGCTGGAGCGCGAGCGGCGCGAGCGCGAGCAGGCCGAGCGTTACGCGGCCGACCAGAGGCGCGCGGCGCGCCGCTTCCGCTACGTCGCGGCGGTGCTCGGCGTCGTCTTCCTCGGCGCGCTGGCGGCGCTCGTCTTCGCCGTCATCGCCGAGCGGCGGGCACAGTCGGCGCAGGAGCGCGTCGAGGCCGCGCGCGCGAAGTTACAGAAGAGCCGCACGGCGGCCAAGCTCATCCAGAGTTACGAGATGGAGCAGGCCGAGGGTGAGCTGAACGAGCTGTACCGCCTCACGTCGAACGACGAAGAGGGGCAGGAGAATCGCGCGTGGGTGTTCTATAACCTTGGCGAGCTGAACCGCCGGCTCGAACGCGGCGACCAGGCGACGGCCTTCTTCCGTTCGGCCTTGCAGAGCGAGATCATGAACCACGGGGGGCTCGGCCTCGACTCCGTGGGCACGCTCGACAGCCTCGCGCACACGCTCGAAGAGGAGCGCGACTACGAGGCGGCGCTCAGGAACCTCGAACGCCTTTCGGCCCTCCTCTCCTCCGTCGCCGGGCAGAAGGGGAAGTACTTTCGCCTGAACACGGCCAACGTCTACCAGGACCTCGCCGACCTCCACCTGAAGCAGGCGGCGTCGGCGTACGATGAGGCCGTGGACGCGGGCGCGGCCGAGCGGTCGGACGCGGCGCGCAACGAGGCGATGCGGCCGGCGCGCGAGAAGGCGAAGGAGCAGTACCGGCAGGCGCTGACCGTTTGGGAAGAGGTGCTCGGGGACGACCCCGAGGCGCTGTCGGATAAGTTTGAGGAGGCCGCGTTATTCTTCGGGACGAGGCTCGGAGACGCGGAGATGGCGCGCGCCTTGAGGGAGAAGGCGGAGGTAGTCCGGCGACACATCGGCGTACAGCAGAAGCGCGCGGCCATCGGCCCGCCCAACCCCGGCAACGACCCGGCCATCTCGGTGCAACTCGCCGTCGAGGGCACCGGCTACATGCTCTTCAACCGCGAGACCGAGCAGGCTTACGGCCGCCGCGAGTTGATCGATTTCGTCCGCGCAATTGCCGGAGAGTGGAACAAGCGACACCCCGACCTCAAGCTCGTCGTCGCCGACCTGAGCCTGCGCGGCGGCGGCCCCTTCGCCCGGCACGGCTCCGAACACCAGGACGGGCGCGAGGCGGACATCTGGCCGGTCTCGAACAACGGCCGCCCCGAGCCGACCAACATCTACGCCCCGAACTACTCGCGCGAACTGACGACCGAGCTGATCCAGATCATCCACCGGCTCAACCCGGCGGCCATCGTCTACTTCGACGACCCACAGCTTGTCTCCGCCGGCCTCGTCCGCGCCACCCTCGACCACAACAACCACATGCACGTCCTGCTCCCCTGAACGATGAAGCATGAACGCTGAACGATGAACTGAAGGCAACTGTCTTTCAGTTCATCGTTCAGCGTTCCTACTTCCGCGTTCCGAGCATGACAGGCGTCCGTTTTTCAGGTAGCTTACACACACCGACAAAAGACAGATGGAAGAGATCGACTACAGACTCGTCGAGACCCCGGAGGAGCTTGCGGCCGCGTGCGAGCGGCTCGCGCGCCACCCCGAGGTCGGCTTCGACACCGAGACCACTTCGCTCTCGCCCTTCGAGGGGCGCGTCCGCCTCGTCCAGCTCGCCGCGCCCGGCGAGACGGTCTACGTCATCGACCTCGACGCCTTCACCGGCGAAGGCGACACCGCCGCGCGCAGGGAACGCGCGCGCACCGCTGAATCCCTCGAACCGCTCCGCAGCCTCCTCGCCGCCACGCGCCCCGTCAAGATCGGGCACAATCTTAAATTCGATGCGAAGTGGGTCTGGCACTACCTCAACGTCGAGTTGGGCGGCGAGTTCGACTCGCGCGCCGATAACAAAAACGAGGTCGAGCGCGGCGGGCTCTTCGACACGCTGCTCGCGAGTCAACTCGTCTCGGCCGGCGAGCAGGAGGACCGCCACTCGCTCGCCTCCGTCTCCGAGCGCTACCTCAACCTGCCCGTGGATAAGACGCAGCAGGTGAGCGACTGGGGCGGCCCGCTCTCGGCCGCGCAGCTCGAATACGCCGCGCGCGACGCCGCCATCATGCTCCCGCTGCGCCTCAAGCTCGTCGAGTCGCTGCGCGCGAACGCGTTGACGCGCACGGCGCAGTTGGAGTTCGAGTGCGTCGTGCCGCTCGCGGCGCTGGAGTTGGCCGGCGTCCACATCGAACAGGAATGCTGGCGCGCCAAGCTCAAGGAGATCGAGAAGCAGCGCAACAAGCTGCACGAGTCGCTTCAGGAAGAACTGGCCGAGGAGCCCGCGCAGCAGTCGCTCTTCGGCCCCGCGCGCGCCGACATCAACCTCGACTCGCACGTCCAGCTCACGCGCGCGCTCAAGCGCGTGCTCCCGGCGGGCGAAGAGATACCCGACTCGACGCGCAACTGGAAGCTCGAACCGCTCGCCGTCAAGTATGCCGTCGTCCGCAACATCCTCGACTACCGCACGCTCCAGAAGACGCTGAAGTTCGGCGAGACGCTGCTCGAATCGGTGGACAAGGGCAAGAGCGCCGCCGAAAGAAACAGCCGCATCCACTCGCACTTCCACCAGATCGGCGCGCCTACGGGTCGGATGAGCTCGACCGACCCGAACGTCCAGCAGATACCGCACGCCTTCGACATGCGCCGCTGCTTCCGCGCGCCCGCCGGGCGCAGGCTCGTCGTCGCGGACTACTCGCAGATAGAGCTGCGCATCCTCGCGGACTTCACGGGCGACAGCGGGTTCGTCGAAGCCTTTCGCTCGGGCGCCGACCTGCACCGCGTGACCGCCGCGCAGGTCTTTAACGTCAAGCTCGAAGAGGTGTCGAAGGAGCAGCGCGACTTCGCCAAGCGCCTGAACTTCGGCGTGGTCTACGGCATCGGCGCGCGCCGCTTCGCGCTGCTCACGGGCCTCAAGGAGTCGGAGGCCGAAGAACTCCTCAAACGCTACTTCGCCACCTACCGCGACCTCGACGCGTGGCTGCGCGACGCGGGCTTCAAGGCCGTCCGCGAGCGCACCGCCCCGCGCACCGTCGCGGGCCGCCTCTTCCGCTTCAACTTCGACCCCGAAGACCGCCAGGCCACCTCCCTCGCCCAACGCAACGGCAAAAACGCGCCGATACAAGGGTCGAGTGCTGACATCATCAAGCGCGCGCTCCGCCTGTTGCACGACCGTCTGAAGGGGACGGAGGCGCGGGTGGTGAACGTCGTGCACGACGAAGTCGTGGTCGAGTGCCCGGAGGAGGGCGCCGAAGAGTTCGCCCGCGTCGTCGAGGAGGCGATGTGCGCCGCCGGTGAAGAGTACGTCAAGGCCGTCCCCGTCAAGGTCGAGGCGGCCGTCACGGACGAGTGGGTGAAATGAAGGAGGGTAGGCAGTAGGCAGATGGCAGTAGGCAGTTGAGGGCAAGTAGACTTTAACGGAGACGGCCTTAATAAAACGGAGGCAGCGAGTCATAACCTCGCTGCCTCCGTTCCGTTTACGCGGGTTGAGTTGGGCTGTCTTAACTGCCTACTGCCGTCTGCCTACTGCCTACTGCTTCCCCTCCACGCGAAGTAGACGGGGAGGCCCGTGAGTACGAGGAGGAAGCCGAGGCCGGAGGTCTTGGGGGCGAGGTAGGCGAGGTCGAGCGTGAGGAGCGTGGCGAGGATGACGTAGACGAGCGGGACGACGGGGTAGCCGGGCGTGCGGTAGGGGCGCGGGGCGTCGGGCGCCTTGCGGCGCAGGACGAAGACCGCGCCGACCATCAGCACGTAGAAGACGAGGTCGGCCGGGATGATGTATTCGAGCAGTTGCGTGTAGACGTTGCCGTACGTGTAGTTGACGGCGCCCGTCGCTGCGTCGGCCGTCGCCGTCACCGTGCGCGGCAGCGTCAGCAGCGCCGCCCACACCCCTTGCATAATCAACGCGAAGGCCGGCACGTGGCGCGAGTTGAGCCGCGCCGCGCCGCGAAAGAAAAGGCGGTCGCACGCCATCGCGTAGGTGACGCGCGCGCCCGCCAGGATCAGGCCGTTGTTGCAGCCGAAGGTCGAGACCATCACGGCCGCCGCCATCAGCGTCACGCCGAAGGGTCCAAGCGCCTCGCTCACCGTGGCCGTCGCGATGCTGTTCGAGGGCTTCTGCATCACCCCGAGCGGCAGCGTCACCACGTACGCGAGGTTCGCCAGAAGATAGAGCCCCACCACGACGGCGCAGCCCGCGAGCAGCGCGCGCGGCAGATTCTTCGCCGGGTCGCGCACCTCGCTCCCCGTGAACGTCACGTTGTTCCACGCCGACTGCGCGAAGAGCGGCCCCGTCATCGCCCGCCCAAGAAGCATCACCAACGCCAGAGCACCCGCCGCCCCGATCCCCGCCTGCGCCCCCTCCGGCGTCCACCCGTTCGCCCACGGGTTCCACCAGTCGGACGTGTAGGCCGCGCTCGCGCGGTTCCAACCCAAACCCAGTCCCACGACGATGAGCCCGACGAGCGCCGCCGTCTTCGTGAAGGTGAAGGTGTTCTGGATGAGCTTCCCCGTCTTCAACCCCAACGTGTTCGTGAACGTGAGCAGGAGGATGAGACAGACGGCCACGAGTTGCTCGGTCGAGAGCGAGACGGCGTAGCCTTCCGTCAGGCGGAAGGGAGACACGAGGTAGTTGCTCGAAGAGACCCACGGCACGAGCACGCCCGTGAAGCGCGCGAACGCGACGGCGACGGCCGCGATCGTCCCCGTCTGGATGACGAGGAAGAGCGACCAGCCGAAGAGGAACCCGAGCGCCGGCCCGTACGCCTCGCGCAGGAAGACGTACTGCCCGCCCGCGCGCGGCATCATCGCCGCCAGCTCCGCGCAGCAGAGCGCGCCCGTGATGGTCAGCAGGCCCGCCAGCGCCCACGCCGCCAGCAGCCAACCCGGCGAGCCGACGAGCCGCGCCGACTCGGCCGACGTGATGAAGATGCCCGACCCGATCATCGACCCGACGACGATGGTCGCCGCGTCCAACGCCCCGAGCCCGCGCTCAAGGTGCCCGGCCCCTCGGCCCTCGCTTTCGGCAGTCGCAGTTGTCGCCATGCGTTGTGGTTTCGGCAGTCAGCTTTACGAAGGTCGGTCTGAAGGCGGCGAATGTTGTTACGCGCCGGGCCGGGCTGTCAAGCGGAAAGTGCCCGCGCCCGCCACGGCGCGCGCTTGACAGCCGCGCCGCGCCTTCCCTAGTCTTTCGTGTGGCGAGTCCTTTAAACGCACTCCTGCCGCACAAACTTAAGCCGTGACGCTTTAATCCCGTCGTAGGCATTCTGAAACGCTAACCGGAAAAAATCATGGTCAAAGAAGATATCAAGCGCCTCGTCGAGGCAAAGGGCGCGCGCGTGGGCGTCATCGGCCTCGGGTACGTCGGCCTGCCGCTGGCGGTCGAGTTCGCGCGAAAGGGCTTGCGCGCCGTCGGCTTCGAGGTGGACGAGCGCAAGGCCGAGTCGATCAATCGCGGCGAATCTTACATCGGCGACGTGCACTCGTCGGCGCTCGCCGACGTGGTGAAGGCCGAACGGCTCCACGCCACCATCAACTTCGACGAGTTGGCCGACTGCGACGCCATCATCATCTGCGTCCCGACGCCGCTCAGGAAGACGAAGGAGCCCGACATCTCCTACATCCTCGCCGCGGCCGGCGAGATACAGAAGCGCCTGCGCCGAGGGCAACTCGTCATCCTCGAATCCACGACCTACCCCGGCACGACCGACGAGGTGCTGCTGCCGATGTTCGAGGAGGGCGGCTTGAAGCTCGACGAAGACTTCCTGCTCGCCTTTTCACCTGAGCGCGTGGACCCCGGCAACCCGCAATTCCACACCGACAACATCCCGAAGGTCGTCGGCGGCTGCACGGACGACTCGACCGAGGTCGCGGCGGCGCTCTACGGTCTGATTGTGAAGGAGGTGCACGCGGTCTCTTCGGCGCGCGTGGCCGAGGCGGCGAAGCTCCTTGAGAACACGTTCCGCGCCGTCAACATCGGCATGGCGAACGAGATGGCGCGGCTCTGTTATCACCTGGAGATCGACACGTGGGAGGTCATCCGCGCGGCGGCGACCAAGCCGTTCGGCTTCATGGCCTTCTACCCCGGCCCCGGCATCGGCGGCCACTGCATCCCGCTCGACCCGCACTATCTTTCGTGGAAGGCGCGTCAGCACGGGTTTGACTCGCGCTTCATCGGGCTGGCCGAAGAGGTCAACTCGCGCATGCCCGAGCACGTCGTCACGCTCGTCACGGACGCCTTGAACGAGGAGCAAAAGTCTCTCAAGGGCTCGCGCGTGCTCGTCCTCGGCGTCGCCTACAAGAAGGACATCGACGACGTGCGCGAGAGCCCCGCGCTCTCCATCATCGACCGCCTCCGCGCGAAGGGCGCCGAGGTCGCCTACCACGACCCCTTCGTCGCGGAGGTGCGCTTCGACGACGCGCACACGCAGGGCTCGGGCGAGCCGCTGCAATCAATCGAACTCAGTGACGAAGAGCTGCAACGGGCCGACTGCGCCGTCATCGTCACGGACCACTCCGGCGTCGAATACGACCGCGTCTGCCGTCTCTCCAAACTCATCGTGGACACGCGCAACGCGCTGTCGCGCGACCAGCGCCGCGTGAGCTGCGCGAAGATCATCAGGCTGTGAGCAGTGGGCAGTGAGCGGTGAGCAGTAGAAACTGAGAACCGTCTTTACTGCTCACCGCTCGCCGCTCACTGCTCACATGCTTAAAGTCATCAACGTCGTGGGCGCGCGGCCGAACTTCATGAAGGTCGCGCCCGTGGTGGAGGCGATGCGCGGGCGGCGCGGAGAGTTCGCGCCGCTCGTCGTGCATACGGGGCAGCACTACGACGAGCGGATGAGTGATGCCTTCTTCCGCGACCTCGAACTGCCCGCGCCGGACGTGCACCTCGGCGTCGGCTCCGCAAGTCACGCGCGGCAGACCGCCCTCGTGATGCAGAAGTTCGAGCCGGTCGTGTTGGAGCACAAGCCCGACTGGGTCGTCGTCGTCGGCGACGTGAACTCGACGCTCGCGTGCGCGCTGGTCTGCTCGAAGCTCGGGGTGCCGGTGGCGCACGTCGAGGCGGGCTTGCGCAGCCGCGACCGCGCGATGCCGGAAGAGATTAACCGTTTGCTGACCGACCAACTCTCCGAACTCCTGCTTACGCCCTCCGAAGACGCCGACCGCAACCTCATCAACGAAGGCATCCCCCGCGAACGCATACGCCTCGTCGGCAACGTGATGATCGACTCTCTGCTTAGGCAGTTGAAGAGTGCCGAGGCGTCGCGCGTGCGCGAGGAGTTGGGCGTCGTGGAGAAAGATTACGCGGTCGTCACGCTCCACCGTCCGTCGAACGTTGACGACCCCGTCGTGCTTGGCCGTGTACTCTCCGCGCTCGCGCGCATCGGTCAAAGCCTCCCCGTCGTCTTCCCCATCCACCCGCGCACGCGGAAGAACCTCGAAGAGTTCGGGCTGCTCGAAACGAACGAACCTGGAAGCGGCGTGCGTTTCGTCGAGCCGCTCGGCTACCTCGACTTCCTGCGTCTCTACAGCGGCGCGCGCCTCGTCCTGACCGACTCGGGCGGGATACAGGAGGAGACGACGGCGCTCGGCATCCCCTGCCTGACGCTGCGCGAGAACACGGAGCGGCCCGTCACGGTCGAACTGGGCACGAACCGCGTCGTCGGCACCGACCCCGAGCGCATCGTCGCGGAGGCGGAGGTTGCGCTCTTGAAAGACACGCGGAAGGAGCCGCCGCGCGTGCCGCCTCTGTGGGACGGCCACGCGGCCGGGCGCATCCTCGACGCGCTGCTTGAGCGGACGCGCGCGTTGCGCGGGGGTTGAGACCGAAGGCTTTCCGACGAAGGCGGAAGGGTTTAGAATGTGACCGCGAAGCCCCCCCGCCATTGTTCGAGAGTCTTAGGAGTTAACCCGTGACAACTTGTGCGAAGGAGAGGCTGCCCCTTGAGGAGGTCGCGAACTGCGCGACGCACGGGGTGGGGCTGGCGTTGAGCGTGGCGGGCTTCGTCGCGCTCGTCGCGCTCGCCTGGGGCTACGGCGACGCGTGGCATCTGGCGAGCTGCGGCGTCTACGGCGCGTCGCTCGTCGCGCTCTATCTCGCCTCGACGCTCTACCACGGCGCCCGCGCGCCGCGCGCCAAGCGTCTGTTGCAGGCGCTCGACCACTGCGGCATCTACCTCCTCATCGCCGGGACGTACACGCCGTTTACGCTCGTCACTTTGCGCGGGCCTTGGGGGTGGACGCTCTTCGGGCTGGTGTGGGGGCTGGCGCTGGCGGGCATCCTCTTCCGCGTGCTCTGCGGCGAGCGCTACAGGCCGCTGGCGGTCGCCTCCTACGTGATGCTCGGGTGGCTCTGCGTCGTGGCCGTCAAGCCGATACTGGAACTCGTCCCGCTCGGCGCGCTCGCGTGGATCGCGGCCGGGGGGCTCACCTACACGGCGGGCGTCTTCTTCTTCGCCGCCAAGCGCATCCCGCACCACCACGCCATCTGGCACCTCTTCGTGCTCGTCGGAAGCATCTGCCACTACGTCGCGGTGCTGCTCTACGTCCTGCCGGCGAGAAGTTGAGGGCAGCCGGGAGCGCGGGCATCCCTGCCCGCCAAAGCGTGCTTCAGCACGCTTAGCCGTGAAGCGCCGTCACTCAACCTTGAGTGACGGCGCTTCGTCGTATTCGCGCTCTCGCGCTCATGGCGGGCTGTAGGGTGCCCGCGCTCCCGGCGCAGGCCGCTTCACTTCACCGCCGAAGTTTCTACCGGCGTGGACGCCTTGGCCTTGTCTATGCCAGCGCGGAGTTGTTCGAGCGCGGGGCTCTGGGGCGCGGCGGCCTTGAGTTTGGCGAAGGTCGCTTCGGCGGCGGCGAGGTCGCCGTTGCGCGTGTAGGCCACGGTGAGGTTCTGGAGCGTCTGCGGGTGCGCGGGCTCGACTTCGAGCGAGCGTTTGAACTCGGCGATGGCGCGCTCGTACTGCGGTTGCTCGCGCAGGAGGAAGGTGAGGCCGAGGTCGGTCCTCACGTTCACGTCCGTCGGGTTCTGCTTGAGCGCCGCCGCGTACCACTGCTCGGCCTCGTCCAACTTCTCCGCGTCGAAGAGCGTGTTGCCAAGGGAGACTAACGTCTCGTAGTCCTCGGGCTTCAACTTGTTCGCGCGCGTGTAGAACTTGACGGCGGCGGCGTAGCGGCCGGCCTGCACGGAGAGACCGGCGGCGTTGGTCTGCGCGGCGAAGTTGTCGGCCTGCTCGTCGGCGAGTTTGACAGCCGCGCTCAGAGCCGCCTCGTCAACCTGCGGTTGCATCCGCGAAGGGTCGATGGCGGGATGTCCTTCGGGCAGACCTTGCACCTGCTGAGCCGCGACGCCCGCCGCCCCCTGCGGCGCCAGACCCGCGCGGTTCGCCGTGTTGGCGAAGACGAAGCCGGCGATGAAGCCGACTAGCACGCCGACTATCGAAAAAAGCACGTTCTCTTTGTTCATCACTCTTCCCCTTTAGCTTCACGCGGCGGCGAGCAGGCCGGCGTCCAGTGTCAGACCGAATTCGTTATCGACTTCCCTCTCCGACAGCGCCCCGCGCTCGCGCGCGAGGTCGTGCGTGCGGCGCATGACCTGTATGGCCGGGTGCGCGATCTTGTTGGCGGCGGCGACGAGCATCGACTCGACGGCGCGCTCCTGCTCCGGCGACAGCCCGAGGCGCTTGCGCGACTTCGCGAACTCGCCGCGCGCGATGTTTTGCAGTTCCTCGCGGAAGGCGCCGATGCGCGGGCCGAGGTCGAGCGCGCGCAGGACATCTCCGAAAGCCTTCGCCTCCGACTCGACGATGTGTGTGGCGCGCGCGGCCTCGCGCTCGCGCTCGCGCACGTTCGAGGCGACGACCGCTTCGAGGTCGTCCACATCGAAGACGAAGAGGTTGTCGATCTCCGCGCAGGTCGGGTCAACGTTGCGCGGGACGCTGATGTCCACGTAGAAGGTCGGCGCGTTGCGCCGCGCGGCGCGCGACTTCGCCACCACCTCGGGCGTGACGACGTACTCGCGCGCGCCCGTCGAGCAGATGACCACGTCCGCCTCCGCCAAACCCTCCGACAGCCGCGCGAACGGGACGGCCCGCCCGCCGAACTCGGAGGCGAGGCGGCACGCCGTCTCGTACGTGCGGTTGGCGACGAGGATGCGGGAGGCGCCGGCACTGCCGAGGTGCCGCGCCGCCAGTTCCGCCATCTCGCCCGCGCCGACGAGAAGCACGGTGCGCCCCTCCAACGTGCCCAGAATCTTCCGCCCCAACTCGACCGCCGCGTAAGAGACGCTGACGGCCGAGGCCGCGATCTCGGTCTCGCCGCGCACGCGCTTCGCCGTGTGGAAGGCGTGGTGCAAGAGTCTATGCAGGATGCGTCCGGCCGTGCCCGCCTCGGTGGCCTGCGCGTAAGCCTGCCGCACCTGCCCTAAGATTTGAGGCTCGCCGACGACCATCGAGTCGAGCGACGAGGCGACGCGGAACAGATGCTTGACGGCCTCCGCGTCCGCAAGCGTGTAGAGATGATTCGCGAGCAGTTCGCGCCGTCGCGAATCATGCCCGGCCATCGTGTCGAGCACGCGCTCGGCGCTTTCCCGTTCGCGCCCTTCGTCCACGACCGCGAGGACTTCGACGCGGTTGCACGTCGAGACGATCAACGCCTCGCGCACCACGCGCCCGTCCACCAGCCGTTCGAGGGCGCCGGGCACCCTCTCCTTCGACAGCGCCAGGCACTCGCGCACCTCGACCGGCGCCGTCTTGTGGCTCAACCCTGTGAGTACGATTCCCATTTCGATTTAGTGATGAGTGATGCGTGATAAGAAAATACAAAGCCCTGTCTTCTTCTTATCACTCATCACTCTCCTCATGCGTAAGAGTGCAGTCCCGGCAGAAGGTAGCTCACGCCCAGGTAGGTGAAGATGATGAAGAGGAAGGCGACGATGGCGAAGTAGGCGGCCGGGCGCCCCGTCCAGCCGCGCGAGATGCGCACGTGCAGGAACGCGCCGTAGGTGAGCCACGCGACGAGCGCGCCGACCTCCTTCGGGTCCCATCCCCAGTAGCGCCCCCACGACTCGTTCGCCCAGACCGCGCCCGTGATGAGCAGCAATGCGAGTCCCGCGAACGTGAGCCCCGCCGTCTTGTACATGAGCGAGTCGATCTTCTCTAACGAAGGCAGAGCGGCGCGGAGGCGTTCGGTCTTGAAGCTGAAGATGACGACGAAGAGCGTGCCGACAAAGGCCGTCAGCAGCGCGGAGAGTTCGACCGGGTTGGCGTTGAGACTGAGAAAGAGCCTGTCGCCGTTGGCCTGCACCCAGCTCGCGGCCTGCTTCTCAAGCATCACGGTGGGCACGGCCGCCACCTGCTGCGCGGACATACCCTGCTGCTCCAACATCCACGCGCCGAAACTGGCGTAGGTGTGCGTGCCGACGCGCGCGGCCACGTCCGTCACAGACTTGAGTTGAGAGACGAGCGTCACGACACTCGCGCCCTGCGCGATGAGCGCGAGCTTAAGCAGTCGGTGGCCCCACGTCTTCGACGCCTCGTCCTCGCGATAGACGTAGCGCACAAAGAAGACGCTCGCGCCGACGAGCAGCGCGCCCGCGACGACGATGAGCCAGCCGACGTAAGGCAGCGTCGCCTTCAGAGGCAGCGCGGAGCGCCCGCCCGACGCGCCCGCGAAGAAGGTCGAGGCGCCGTACTGTCCGAACGTCGAGGGCGAGAAGACCGAGAAGTGGCTCACGGTCGCGAAGACCGTCAGCGCGAACAGGCTCGTCCAGACGGCCATCGCCTCGGTCTTCAACTTATCTTTGAGAAGGTAGACGACCGCGAGCGCGAAGCAGACGAGCGCGACGCCGTAGCTCAAGGAAGCCACGCCGACGTGAATCGGGCGCCAGTAAGAGTCGAGCACCGGCGGCAGGTTCGCGATCTCGCCGCCGATGAAGCGCGCGAGCACGAGGATGAGCGCCGCCAGCGGCAAGGATATCGCGCCGAGGAAGCGGAAGTTCTTCCGGTGCGCGATGAGCAGCGTGGCCAACCCCGCGCCGAAGGCGAAGGCGAGCGAGAGGTCGTAGAGATTCGCGAACGGGATGTAGCGGAAGAACCAGGGCATCTCCGTCCCGCCCTGTCTTCTGATGACTTCCAGCTCGATGTCGTAGGCCGTAATCCAGCGCACGCCCCAGCTCGCGAGGTTGAAGAAGACGCCGCCCGTCGCGCCCCACAGGCCGAGCCGCTGGAAGAGCGACGATGGCGCGTAGAGGTCGGTCAAATGAAAGACCGCCGCCAGCAGGTAGCAGGCCAGCGCGAGCATCATCAGCGCGCCGTCGGTGATGAACCCCTGCCCGCCCGCGTAGAAGCGCAGCACCGTCAGCCCCGCCGCGCCGCCGAGCGCGAGCGCCGTCGGCGCGAACGAAGCGAACGAGGGAGCCTTGATTTCGACCTCCGGCAGAACCCCGACCGCCGTTTGTTTGAGAACTCTCGACATGACTCTTTACCCCACTTTGGATGGTGAACAGTGAGCGGTAAGCAGTCCCCACTGCTTCCGCAGCTCACCGCTTACCGCTCACTGCTCACTGCTGCGAGGAGTTTCCTGAAGCGGTCCTCAAAGCCGAGCTTGTTGCGGTTGGTGTTGCCGCCGATGACGACTTCAAATTCGTTTGTGCCGCGCGGCTCGATGCGCGCCCAGACGCGTTGGTGCGCGAAGAGGAAGACGGCCGCGAGCGTGAGCGTGAGGAGGATGAAGCCGAGGTAGACGACCGACGCGCCCGGGTCTTTCTGCACGGAGAGGATGTGCGCGTCGCCGACGCGCTCGAACTCGGCGAGTTTGAATCTGTAACCGTTGACGGCGCGGTTCGCCATCGGCGCCGCGTCGGCCTTGCCCTCCTCGAAGGCGTAGGCGCGCTCGAACTGTCCGGCCGAGTTGAAGACGCGGAGCACGGCGGCCGGGTTGTTGTAGTCGGGCGAGGCCGTCGCGGGGCGTCCGCCTTCGAGCGTGAAGTCTGGGAGAAAGTCTTTGAACTCGACGCGCGTGCCGTCAGGCAGAGTCGCCGAAGCACCGCGATGAATCGTTACCTGTTGGGCCGCGCCGCCCGCGTCGGGCGTGACGCCGAGGGTTATCTGTCGCGCCTTGCCTTCGGGCGTGAAGGAGGACTGGAAGAAGCGGTAGCCGCGATAGTCGTACGGCCGGTTCATCTGGACGAGCGCCTCGGTCTCGCCGCGCTCGGGGTCTTTGATGCGGATGCGCGTCAGCCAGTCGAGCGTGTTCATCGGCGTGATGGCGCCGTTGCGCTCAAGGAGCTTCTGCTGGATGTCGGTGCACTCGACCTCGAAGGGGAGCGCGAGCGTGACCTGCGAGGGCTTGCCCTCTTCAGAGAAGATTTGCTCGGTCATCTCGGCGGAGGTCTCGCCGGGGCGGAGAAACATCTGGCCGGTGTGTCCGAAGCGCGCCGTGAGGAAGCCGCCGACGAAGATGAGGAGCAGCGCCACGTGTACCGCGTACGCGCCGAGGCGGTTCCACGCGCCCCGCTCAGCAAAGACGAACGTCGCGCCGTGCTTCTCGCTCACGCGCGCCTTGAGGCTCAGGCGCCGCGCCGCTTTGCTGATCCGTTCCGCGACCGCTTCGACGCTCTCGCTTTTGAGGGTGAGCGTCGCGTGCTGCTCCTGACCCGAGAGCCAGTGCGCGGAGGCGTCGAGCTTCTTGCGCGAGACGTAGGTCCAGGCCTTCGGGAAGAAGTCTATCGAGGAGAGGATGATGTTGAGCGAGAGCACCAACAGCATCGCGTTGAAGTACCACGTGTGATAGATGTCGAAGAACCCGAGCGCGCCGTAGAGCATGCGCTGCGAGGGCGTGAGCGCGGCGTAGTACTTGTCGAAGCCCTCCATGTTGACCTGAACGACCAGCATGCCGACGACGCACGCCCCCGCGAGGAGCACGAGCAGCACCACGCCGAAGCGCACGCTGCTCAACAGGTCCATCGCGCGCGTGCCGACGCCCGCCTTCGCTTGCCCGGCGGACTCCGCCGACGCCTTCACCGTCACGTTCGTCCGCGTCTCTCTGATGGCTGACATTGTTCGTCTCCGCCCGTCCTTCCGCGCCAACGTTTCTGCAACGGTTATGCCAGCAAGAGTTTCGGCCGTTCGGCCGACCACGAAGCCTTTAGAACCCGCGCACGCGCTCACAAACTCGCGGTGACGGCCATCACGCGGGGGGAATTTCCCGCAACTTCGTGGGTCATTCTCCGCAACCGTCGCGCGCGGGTCGCTCACTTCGCGGCAAAGCTCACGCGGAACGTGCGTTGCACTTGCGCGGTGCGGGTCGCTGGCGGCTGACGTGGTGACCGTTCACACGCCTCCCCCCAACGAACCTTCCCGAAACGAAGTGGAGGCGAACAAGAGATGAACCGACTGAAGATTCTGAAGGCGGCGCTGATCGCGTGCTGGGTCGTCGGGATGCTGTTGCTGTTCGGCGCGGGCGGGCGCTACCTCAGCTCGACGGCGGCCCCCGACGGCGACAAGAAGCAGCAGCCACGACAGCAGGTCGCCGCCGCGAACCCCGACGACTACGTCGGCAGCGAGACCTGCGCCACCTGCCACGAGGACAGGGACAAGGAGTTCAAGCAGACCGCGCACTCCAAACTCGTCCACGAGAAGAGTTGGAAGGGCAAGGTGACGGGCTGCGAGTCCTGCCACGGCCCCGGCAAGGCGCACGTCGAGGGCGGCGGCGACAAGTCGAAGATACGCACGTTCCAGGGCGAGACCTCCAAGCAGGTCTCGGACACGTGTCTGAACTGCCACGCGGGCCGCGAGGAGCACGGCAACTTCATGCGCGGCGAGCACTGGCGCAACGACGTGGGCTGCACCGACTGCCACACGGCGCACGGCGGCCCGGCCGGCGCGAACAAGGCCGCGTCGAACACCTTCGTTGCCTCGGCCAACGCGGAGAAGCCGGGCTTCGAGAACACCAGGATGCTCAAGGGCAGCGAGCAGCAGCTCTGCCTCAAGTGCCACACGGAACAGAAGCACCAGTTCACGCAGCCCTTCCACCACAAGGTCCTGGAAGGCGCGATGAAGTGCTCGGACTGCCACAACCCGCACGGCGGCTTCGAGGCCAAGCAGGGCCGGCTCTCGGCGGGCGCGGACGCGGCCTGCGTCAAGTGCCACACGGAGAAGCAGGGGCCGTTCGCCTTCGAGCACGCGCCCGTCAAGACCGAGGGCTGCGCTTCGTGCCACACGCCGCACGGCTCCGCGAACCCGAGGATGCTGAACACGGCCAGCGTCGCGCAGCTCTGCCTCAGTTGCCACAGCGTGGCGCACGGCGTCGGCGCCATCGAGCCCGCTGGTCCCGCGCACAACCTCGCCGTCCAGTACAGGGACTGCACGGCCTGTCACGTCAAGATTCACGGATCGCACACCAGCCCGGTCTTCATGCGCTAGGGCGGAGCGAGAGAGACAGCGAGAGGATGGATGAGATGAACAGCAAAGCGACACAAGTGCCGCGCGTGCTCGTGGGACTGCTGACGGCGTTGGCGCTCTCGGCCCTCACGGCGGCGGCGCAGCAGCCATCACCGAGCCCACAGAAGGAGGCCGCTGCCAGGACTCAAAGCTCCACCCCTCGGGATGGAGGCGAAGCCGGGGACTACACGGTTACGTCCAGCATCGAACTCGGCTATCGCGGTCTGAGGGTCGGCGGCGACCTCAACAAGTACCAGAGCGACCTCAACTACAAGGCGGGGCCGCGACTGTTCGACACGAGCTTCCTGATGCAGGCGAAGGATGGCAAGGGCGCGGCCTTCGACACCCTGCTCGTCACCTCGACGGGCTGGGGCGGCGACCCGCAGGGGCACGTCCGCTTCAGCATGGAGAAGTCTTCCCTGTACCGCTTCGACGGCAACTACCGGAAGTTCAAGTACTACCGTTTCGTGAACAACATCGCGAACCCGAACTACTTCTCGACCTCGGCGACGACCTCGCTGCCGAGCAACCCCGTGACGGGCCAGCACGGCTACAACACGCGGCAGGAGGTCGGCGACTTCGACCTGACCATCCTGCCGAAGAACGAGAAGCTCAGTTTCAAAATCGGCTACTCGCCGACGCGCTACAACGGCCCGGTCTTCACGACGTGGCACTACGGCGGCGACGACTTCATGTTCCTTTCGGAGGCCAAGTCGCGCTCGCACGAGGTGCGCGTCGGCGCCGACTGGAAGCTCGGCCCCTTTGACTTCTCTTTGACGCAGGGGTTCCGCCGCTTCCGCGACGACACGTCAATCGACAACCACTATCTCAACCTCGGGGTCAACCTCTCGACCGCGTCGAACGCGTACCTCTCCAGCATCGTCAAGGACGCGCCGGTCAAGGGCACGACCAACTACACGCAGTTCACCGGCCACACGCTGCTCGCGAGGAAGCTCGACCTGACGGGGCGCTTCATCTACAGCGACTCCGAGACCGAGTTCGACTGGACGGAGTCGGCGACCGGCGTCAACTTCAACACGCGCATCACCAACATCCCGGGCGCCATCAACCCGCCCAACATCCTGACGCTCGGCCAGTGGAACTTCAGCGGCGGCGCGAACCGCCCGGCCGTGCGCGGCGACTTCGGCGCGACCTATCTCGTCACGAGCAGGTTCCGCGTCTCGAACACCTTCAGCTTCGAGCGGTTCCACACGTCGGGCAGCGACTACTATGCCGGCGTCTTCTCGTTGACGAGGACGAACGGCACGGGCGCCGTCACGCTGCTGCCCACGGGCACCAGCTACTCGCTGACGAAGTTCCGCAAGCTGAGCGACACCATCGAGGGCGACTACCAGTTCAACGAACGTTACTCGTTCCACCTCGGCTACCGCTATGGGACGACCCGCGTCGAGGAGTTCGGCGGCGGCGCCAACCTCGGCAACAACGGCGCGCCCAACGTCGCCATCACCGGCGTCGAGGAGGAGAACCACACGCACGCCTTCATCGGCGGCTTCAAGCTGCGACCCGTCAAGACGTGGACGCTCTTCGCCAACGTCGAGCACGGCGTGGCCGACGGCGTGCTGACCCGCGTGGGCCAGTACGACTACACCAACTTCCGCGTGCGGAGCCGCTACACGCCCAACCGCAGGCTCGCGCTCAACCTGAGCCTCGTCACGCGCGACAACGCCAACCCCTCTTCGGTCGAGGGCGTCTCGCTCGAAGACTTCGGCGTGAGCGTCAAGTCGAGGACCTTCTCCTCGTCAATCGATTACACGCCCGGCTCCCGTCTCTTCTTCAGCGGCGGCTACAACTACCAGTGGGTAAACTCGGACGCGGTCGTCCGCTACACCTACGCCGTCCCGCCGGCCACGGTGCCCGCGAACGGCTTCTACACGGGGCACGCGCTCTACTATGTGCGCAACAACTTCTTCCACCTCGACGTGACGGCGCAGCCGCTCCGGCGCCTGACGTTCTTCGTGTCATACCGCATCAACAACGACGACGGCCAGGGCGGCCGCGTCTCGAACATGCCCGGCGGCACGTTCATCTCGTCCTACCCGATGAGCTACCAGTCGCCCGAGGGCCGTCTCTCGCTCCGGCTGCACCGCCGCCTGGACGCGAACTTCGGTTACCAGTACTACAACTACAACGAGAGCAAGTTCCGGCAGGTAGGCGTCAACGTGCCCGCGCAGAACTACCACGCGCACGTCCCCTACGCCTCGCTCCGCTTCTACTTCGGGCGCGGCGAGTGAGTAGATTTTCGCCCTCAACCTTCAACTGGATATGGTCTGAGAGACTGGGCCAGATGAGAGACCGCGCACACAGTCCGGCGAAGCTCTTCCTTATCGCCTTCTCCTGTCTATCCCTTTCGCTGCTGCTCTCCTCGTTCGCGACGCCACGCGCCGACGCGCAACGACGGCGCGCGCGGCCGCGTCCGGCCGCGACGCCCGCGCGCCAGGAGTTCGCGCACAACCGGCGCGAGCACCAGTTGGCCTGCGACAAGTGCCACCAGTTTCCCTCGCCCGACTGGAAGGAGGCGCGCAAGCCGGACGCCTTCCCCGACGTGACGCGGCAGCCCGAGCACGCGTCATGTCTCAACTGTCACCGCACACAGTTCTTCGCGCGCGAGCGCCCACGGCCGCGCATCTGCTCGGTCTGCCACGTCGCCGCCACGCCGCGCAACCAGGCGCGACTCCCGTTCCCCAACCCGCCCGAGACTTTCGATAAGACCGAGCGCGCGCGCGACTTCGAGTCCGACTTTCGCATCGGCTTCCCGCACGACAAGCACCTTGAGCTCGTCGGCGGCCTCACCGCGCCCGCGCATGAAACGGGCAGGGTGCGTTTCGTCACGGCATCGTTCCGGCCGGCGTTGAAGCGGCAGGACAGCGACCCGAAGAGTTGCATGGTCTGCCACCAGACCTACCAGCGGCAGGGCAAGGGCGAGACGGAGTATGCGACCGAGCCGCCGAAGGATTTGGGCGAACGCTTCTGGCTGAAGAAGGGCACGTTCAAGACGGCGCCGAACCACGCCACCTGCTTCACCTGCCACTCGCAGGATTCAGGCGTCGCGCCCGCGCCGAACGACTGCAACGCCTGTCACAAACTCGCGGGCGCAACTTTTAGAACCGCCGACTTCGACGCGAAGCTCGCGGCGTCGATGAACGTCTCGGACGGCACCATCATGCGGCGCTGGCGGACGCGCTACTCGTCGGGCACATACCCACACGAGGGCGGCGGCCACGCGGACCTCGCCTGCACGACCTGCCACGACGCCGCGAAGATGAACATGCTCGACCCGAAGTCCGCGCGCGTCCCTCTGGAGTCGTGCGCCGCCTGCCACGTCACGGCCACGACCGACGACGGCGGCGCGCTCAACGCAGAGGCCGACAAGAAAAAGGCTGACGCCGCCTTCCAATGCACGAAGTGCCACGTCGTCTACGGCCGCGAGCCGCTCCCCGACTCGCACGCGAAGGCGCTCGCCGTGGCAAAGTGATTGATTTGAACTTTGAAAGTTCAAATCTCAAATTCTTATGACGGACATGCGGAACACATCTGAAGGCCGGACGCCTTTAGGCCGCGCGCGGCGGCGCGCGCTCTCGCTCGCGGTGCTGTGCGCGGGGCTCTTACTCTTCGCCGCCGTCATGGCGTTCGACTCTCCAACCTCCGCGCTCACGGCACGCGTCGAGCCGGAGCCTTCAACGACGGTTGTCGAGCCGCAGGGGTCGGACTTCTCCAAATTCGGCCACACGAACCCGCAGCACGCGCGCCTGCCCTGCCTGCTCTGCCACCAGCGCACGGACAACTCCGCGCGGCCGAAGCGGCCGGGCCACACGCCCTGCTCGGGTTGCCACGCGCAACAGTTCGCGGATCAGTCGAGCCCCATCTGCACCATCTGTCACGCCTCGCCGCCGCAGCCCGCGCTCAAGGGCTTCCCGCCCCTGCGCAGCTTCAACGTCCGCTTCGACCACGCGACGCACACGGGCGCGGGCGCGCGCTCGATTAACTGCGCGACCTGCCACCGGCCCGAGCGGCGCGGCGTCGCGCTCTCGATACCGGCGGGGACGGGCGCGCACGCGACCTGCTTCCAGTGCCACACGCCCCGCGCGCGGGGACGCGCGGGGCAGGACATCTCATCGTGTGGCGCGTGCCACCGTCTCGGCCGCTACGCGCGCACGCCGGAGACGGCCGCCGCCTACCGCGTCAACTTCAGCCACTCGGCGCACACGTCGAAGGGATTGGCTTGCGCCGAGTGCCACACCGTCCGCGCCGGGCAGCCGCAACGGCGCCAGGTCACCTCGCCGCAACCGCTCATGCACCACGCCGCGCCCGGCGCGCGCAGTTGCATGACCTGCCACGACGACAAACGCGCCTTCGGCGGCGACGACTTCAACGACTGCACGCGCTGCCATCGCGGCGACGCGTGGCACTTCTGAAGAGCAGTAGGCAGTAGGCAGATGGCAGTAGGCAGTTCATCCTTCGTGGATGTTCTAACTCTCATTTCCCTCCTGCGAAAAGTTCCCCATCGACATGGGTGAAAGCTCGCAGACTAAGCACCATTTCCTGACGTTTTCCCTTAAAAGTCTATGATTTTCGTCTCTGTAGGAGTCGGCACGTGTGTTGCTGAAAGTGTGTGCGAAGGGGACGCGCCGGGCGGCCTCTGACGGACGAAGGTTGAGGAAGGGATGATGAGGATCATGAAAGAGACGCTGAAGAAAATTTCCGTCGGTCTGTTGGTGCTGCCGCTCGTGGGGGTCATGCTGGTGAGCACGGCCACGCGGAGTTCGAGCGCGGCGGTGCAGGACTTCGACGCCGCTGCCACCTACAAGGCCAAGTGCGCGATGTGCCACGGCCAGGCGGCCGAGAAGAAGTTCGATGCCACGAAGACCGACGACGTGCTCGAAGCGACCATCCTCAAGGGCAACGACGCCGTGACGCCGAAGATGCCCGCCTACGAGGCGAAGGGCGTCACCCCGGAGCAGGCCAGGGCGCTCGCCGCCTACATGAAGTCGCTGAAGAAGTAGCGACGGCCGCCGGGGCACGTGCGTCGCCGAACGTCTCCACGGTTGCGTCACTTGTCAACAAACTTCCCCCACGGCCCCCCGCGCCCGCCTCGGACGACTTCCCAGCGTCCGGCACGGCACGGGGGGCCTTTTTAGTTCACCCGAAAGGGGGTGAAACATGAAGCGGCTGCCGCCAGTCGTCGTTCCCGTCCTACTAACTCTTCTTAACTTCTCCGTCATCGTCGTCTTCTTCAACGACACGGGCCGCGCGCAGACGCCGCCCGTCATGCCCAACGCCTCCAACTCGGTCGCCGCGCAGACCGGCGAGACGGCCGAGGCGCGGCGCCGCTTGCAATGCCAGAACTGCCACGGCCCCGGCAAGACGCTTCCGTACCTCGGCGGCTCGCTCTTCCACGCCGACGAGCACCGCGCATACGACGCGGGCTTCCACGCGAAGGCGCACCAGAACGGCGGCGGAGTCGGCAAGCGCGCCGCGACCTGTCTCGACTGTCATACCAGGGACGGCCGTGGCGACATACGGACCATGCTGCCGAAGAGCGACCCACTGTCGCCGGTCGCGCGCGCCAACCTCGCCAACACATGCGGGCGCTGCCACGGCGACCCCTCCGTGATGCGCGGGAGCGGCATCACGACGCGCCCGTTCCTCTCGTTCCGCGAGAGCGTCCACGCGCGGGCCGCTTCGCGCGGGAACCTCGGCGCGGCCGTCTGCTCCGACTGCCACCGCGCGCACGACGTGCTGCCCGCGACAGACGCGCGCTCGCCCATCTTCAAGTTCAACGTCCCCGCCACCTGCGGCCAGTGCCACGCGGGCATCACCAGCGAGTTCTCTGTAAGCGTTCACGGGCAGGCCGCCGCGCGCGGCGTCTCGCAGACGCCGGTCTGCACAGACTGCCACGGCATACACTCCATCACGCAGCCGAAGGCGGCGGGCTCGACGCTCCGCACAAACGGCTGCGCGCGCTGCCACGAGGGCGTGCGTCTCTCCGAAGAGTTCGGCGTCGCGGGCGCGCGCGTGCAGAGTTACGAGAACAGCTATCACGGGCTCGCACGTAAACTCGGCTCGCCGGTCGCGGCCGACTGCGCGAGTTGCCACGGCGTGCACAACATCCTGCCCTCGTCCGACCCGAAGTCGATGATCGCGCAGGCGAACCTGACGCAGACCTGCGGCCAGTGCCATCCGGGCGCGGGCGAGAACTTCACGAAGGGCAAGGTGCACTTAGACGCGCCGGCCTCGCGGGACGCGGGCAGCACGGGCGTGCGCTGGGTGCGTTGGTTCTACCTGCCGGTCATCTTTTTGACAATCGGCGGGATGGCCGTCCACAACCTCCTCGTCTGGCGCGGGAAGGCGGCCGACAAGCTGCGGCGCGAGCCGCGCACGGTCACGCGCTTGACGAAGAACCAGAGGGCGCAGCACTGGCTTCTGTTGACGAGTTTCGTCGTGCTCGTCGTGACGGGCTTCGCGCTCGTCTACCCGGGCGCTTGGTACTACTACCTCGGGCTCGAAGCCGAAGGGACGCGCCGCTGGGTGCACCGCGCGGCGGCCGTCGTGATGATGGGAGTCGGCGTCTACCACCTCGTTTATCTCATCCTCGCGCGCGAGGGTCGCTCGTGGGTCAGGGACATGGCGCCGAGGTGGAAGGACGCCGTTGACCTCTGGCAGAACCTTCTCTACTACGCGGGGCTCAGGCGCACGCGCCCGTTGATCGCGCGCTTCGGCTACGCGGAGAAGGCCGAGTACTGGGCCGTCATCTGGGGCACGTTCGTGATGGGGCTGACGGGGCTTCTGATCTGGTTCAAGGTCGGCTGGTTCGGCTTCCTGCCGCGTTGGTGGGTGGACGTGGCGATTGCGGTCCACTTCTACGAGGCGGTGCTGGCGACGCTCGCCATCGTCGTCTGGCACTTCTACCACGTCATCTTCGACCCGGAGGTCTACCCCGTCAACCTCGCCTTCTACGACGGCAAGGTCTCGGAGGAGTTGTACCGCGAGGAGCACGGGCTCGACTTCGAGCGCCTGCAAGAGTCGCGGGGCGACGAGGAGACCGAGGGACCGCAGCCCGACAGCGATGGCTATAAACACACCACGACGGACGGAGTAGCTTATGAGTGAGACGAACGAGAGGGACGAGCAGAACGGGCAGGGCGAGGCCGCCGCGCCGCCCGTGAAGACACCATCCGTTTTCCGCAACTACGTCAGCTTCGCCGGGACGGCCGTCGCCGCCGCCGGCTTCGTCAGCATCGCGCTCATGCTCCTGTTGGAGTTCGTGGGCGGCGACGAGCACGGCGGCAACCCCTACACGGGCATCTTCACCTACATCGTCTTCCCTTCAATCATGGGCTTCGGCATCGTCGTCTTCCTCCTCGGCGGGGCGTGGGAGCGCCACCGGCGGCACAGGATGAAGCCGGACGAGATCGGCCGCTATCCCGTGCTCGACCTCAACGACCCACGGCGGCGGCGGACCTTCGTCACGCTCATGCTGCTGTCGTTCGTCTTTCTCTTCATCAGCGCCTTCGGGAGCTACCGCGCCTTCGAGCACACCGAGTCGGTGCAGTTCTGCGGCCAGACCTGCCACACGGTGATGAAGCCGGAGTTCGTCGCCTACCAGGCGGGCGCGCACGCGCGCGTCAAGTGCGTCGAGTGCCACGTCGGCCCCGGCGCCGACTGGTACGTCAAGTCCAAACTCTCGGGCGCCTACCAGCTCTACTCTGTCGCCTTCGACAAGTACCCGCGCCCCATCAAGTCGCCGGTGCACAACCTGCGCCCCGCGCCGCAGACCTGCGAGCAGTGCCACTGGCCCGCCAAGTTCTTCGGCGCGCAGCTCAAGGTCTTCAACCGCTTCGCCTACGACGAGCGGAACACGCTGCGCCAGACGCGCATGCTCATCAACACGGGCGGCGGCGACCCCTCGACGGGGCAGGTCGGCGGCATCCACTGGCACATGAACGTCGCCAACGAGATCACCTACGTCTCGACGGACGGCCAAAGGCAGGTCATCCCCTGGGTGAAGATGAAGAGCCGCGACGGCACCGTGCGCGAGTTCCGCCTCGAAGGCGTCAACCTCGCGCCCGGCGAGCTTGAGCGGCACGAGACGCGGCGGATGGACTGCGTGGACTGCCATAACCGGCCCGCGCACGTCTACGTCCCGCCCGACCGCGCCGTCAACGACGCGCTCAACGCGGGCAAGCTCGACCCGACGCTTCCCTACATCAAGCGGCAGGCGGTCGAAGTCCTGACGCGAGGGTACCAGACGGAGGACGAGGCCGTCGCAAGCATCGGCCGCGACCTCGAAGAGTTCTACCGGCAGAGCTACGCCGACCTCTACGCACAGAAGGGCGACGCGGTGCGCGCGGCCGTCGCGGAGGTGCGGCGCATCTACCGCACCTACCACTTCCCCGAGATGAAGACCGACTGGAAGACGCACCCCGACAACCTCAGTCACTTCTACTACCAGGGCTGCTTCCGCTGCCACGACGGCAGGCACAAGTCCGACGACGGGCGCCGTATCCGCAACGAGTGCAACATCTGCCACACCGTCCTCGACCAGTCGGAGGGCGGCCGGAAGGTCGCCGTCGAGAATGGCATGTTCCGCCACCCCGTCAACATCGGCGACCTCGCCGGCATGAACTGCACCGCCTGCCACAAACACACGCGCGCCTTCCAACACCCCGTCAACCTCGGCGACCTCTCCCAGTTCAAATGCACCGACTGCCACGCCGGCCGCAACTGGCTCCTCGAAGGCGACTGAAGCGTCCGCGCGCACATCCGAGCCTGGAGTGGGCTAACGAACACGGAGGCACGGCTAAGAACATTTAGCCGTGCCTCCGTGTCCCTGTGTTCTGAGTTGCCCCGAATGAGCCCGCGCGACCGGTGATATACTCCGGCCACGCATGGAAAACCTCTTACAGATCGACTGGAAGTCTACCTTCGTCCCGACGGTCTCGCTTCTGGAGATCGTTCTGCGGGGGACGGTGGTCTATCTGCTGCTCTTCTTCGTGCTGCGGGTGCTGCGGCGGGAGGCGGGGGCGCTCGGTATCTCGGACCTGCTGGTCGTGGTGCTCATCGCGGACGCGGCGCAGAACGCGATGGCGAGCGAGTACAAGTCTTTGACGGAGGGCGCCGTCCTCGTCGGCACCATCGTCGCGTGGGACTTCTTCCTCGACTGGCTCGGCTACCGCTTCCCCGCCGTGCAGCGGTTGCTGCGCCCCGCGCCGCTCCCGCTCGTCAAGGACGGGCATATGATCAAGCGGAACATGCGGAAGGAGATGATCACCGTCGAGGAGCTTTTGAGCCTCCTGCGCGAGCAGGGCGTCGAGCGCGTCGAGGAGGTGAAGCGGTGCTGCCTCGAAGGCGACGGCCACATCAGCGTCATCAAGAAGGAATCGGGCGGCGACGACGGCGGGGACGACCCGAAGCAGAAACGGCCGACGGTCTCGTAAGGGACCACGGCGCGCGTTCAGGCCACGGGCGGGGTGTATGAGTCCCCCAGTTCCGCGACGCGGCCGAGTTGTTCGATGCGCTCGCGCAGCGCGCGCGTGAAGCAGTCGGCCTCCTCGCGCGTGGCGCCGCTGACGAGCAAGCCCTCGCGCAACTGGTCGTCGGTGACGCGGCCGAGGTAGGAGTGGAGCCAGCGCACGTCGCCGACCTTGATGCCTTCGGTCGCCTCGTCCGTCCGCTGCCCCGTGTAGCCCCACTGGACGACGCCGTCCTTCACCCCGCGTATGAAGTCCGCGTTCTGCGAGGCGAACCCTTCACAGTCCCACTTGGTGCGCGTCAAGGGGCTGCCGGACTTCCCCATCGAAGCGCCCCAGTCGATGATGAGGTAACGCGCCTCGATGGTGCCGTCCGGCAGACGGTGCTCGAAGATGGCCGTGTTCGAGCCGCGCGCCACGTCCCTCACGTCCTTGTTGTCCCAGTTCGACACGAGCATCAGCAGCACCTTCAACCCCGCCAGCTCGCGCGTCCCGACGAAGGGATTATCGTCCCAAGACCACCCGTGCTCGTCGAAGAGCTTGCGCACGCCCTCCTCGTCCAACTCGAAGCGCGCATCACTGAAACTGAAGTCTTCGGCGACGCACGTCCGCGCCCGGCCCAGGTTCTCGGCGCCGTGGATGTGCCCTTCGGCGACGTAGTATGCGGCCTCGACGTGATAGCCGGCGGCCCACGCCAGCCGCGTCGTGAACGTCTCGCTCTTCACCTCGTCGCCCCACTTCACGCGCCAGTTCAGGTCGCGCGCGTCGTGCACGCCCAGGCACGGGTTCGACCCGGTCGCGTGCTCTTCGACGAAGCGGAACGGCGGCTTCGGTTCTTGTTCGCGCCCGCCGTAGCCGCCGCGAAAGTCGAGCCGCCCCACGTCGCCCGGGTCGCGCCAGAGCGAGACCTTGCGCGCGCGCAGCGGCCGCTCTTTCGCCGTCAGAAGCTTGTAGCGCGACTTAACCCACCAGAAGAGATAGACGACGATCACGCCCGACGCCGTCCCGACGGCGGCGATGAAGAGAATGGTCGTGACCTTCGGGAACAGAAGTAGGCTCATATGAAGTAAGCGCGTGCCGGCCACTATAGCACCCGCCGTCTCCCCGAATTGTGTTGAAGATGTTGAGGAAGGTTCAGCCGCCGAGCCGCTCTTCTATCACGAAGAGACCGGCCTCGCCGCCGCCGGAGGTGACGTTGACGTGCATGGTCTAAAACAGTCGGCAGTAGGCGGATGGCGGATGGCAGTACGCTCCGCGTTAAGGGCGTTGATGGGTTCCGCCCGAATCTCTCGACGGCGAGCGATTAACTGCCTACTGCCATCCGCCTACTGCCTACTGTCCTTTTACTTATCCGCGTTGACGGCGCCGCCCTGCATCTCCAGCGCGGCCTGCGCCGAGGCGAGGCGCGCGACGGGGACGCGGAAGGGCGAGCAGGAGACGTAGTCGAGCCCGGTGAGGTGGCAGAAGGCGATGGAGCGCGGCTCGCCGCCGTGCTCGCCGCAGATGCCGACCTTGAGGTTGGGCTTGACCGAGCGCCCGCGCTCCGTCCCGATCTTCACCAACTGCCCGACGCCGTCGCGGTCTAAAACCTGGAACGGGTCGTCCGGCAGAATCTTCACCTCGACGTACTTCGAGAGGAAGCGGCCGGAGTCGTCGCGCGACAGGCCGAACGTCGTCTGCGTCAGGTCGTTCGTGCCGAAGGAGAAGAAGTCCGCGTGCTCCGCGATCTTGTCGGCGGTGAGCGCCGCGCGCGGCAGCTCGATCATCGTGCCGACCGTGTAGTCGATGCTCATGCCGTGCGCGCCCAGGACCTCTTGCGCGACTTCGTTGATGAGTTCCGCCTGGTTGCGCAACTCCTCGGCGGTCGAGACGAGCGGCACCATGATCTCGGGCTTGACCACCGTGCCCTCGCCCGCGACGTGGCAGGCCGCCTCGAAGACGGCGCGCGCCTGCATGCGCGTTACCTCCGGGTAGATGAGGCCGAGGCGGCAGCCGCGATGGCCGAGCATCGGGTTCGACTCGCGCAGGCGCTCGACCTGTTGGAGAAGTTTGCGCTTGCTGTCGATGGAGTCGAGCGTCCGGTCCATCTCGCGGATAGACGCCGCGCGTTGCAAAGACATCTTGAGTTCCGACAACTCGCCCAACAACTCGTCCATGTTCGGCAGGAACTCGTGGAGCGGCGGGTCGAGCAGGCGGATGGTGACGGGCAAGCCCTGCATCGCGCGGAAGATGCCGACGAAGTCGTTCTTCTGCAAAGGCAGCAGCCGTTCGAGCGCCTTCTCGCGCGCGCCCACGCCGTCGGCCAGAATCATCTCGCGCATCGCGGCCAAACGTTCGTCGCCGAAGAACATGTGCTCGGTGCGACAGAGGCCGATGCCTTCGGCGCCGAAGTCGCGCGCCACCTGCGCGTCGTGCGGCGTGTCCGCGTTGGCGCGCACGCGCAGGCGTCGGAACTCGTCGGCCCACGACATCAGCTCGCGGAAGTCTTCGCCGAGCGTCGGCTGCACGGTCGGCACGCGGCCGAGGAAGACGCGACCCGTCGAACCGTCCACGGTTATCCACTCGCCCTTCGGCACGACCGTCCCGTTGACGTTGAACTGCTGCTGCGCGTAGTCGATGTTAAGCACCGACGCGCCGCACACGCACGACTTGCCCATGCCGCGCGCCACCACGGCCGCGTGACTCGTCATGCCCCCTCGCGCCGTCACGATGGCCTGCGCGGCGACCATGCCGTGGAAGTCGTCGGGGCTCGTCTCTTGTCTTACTAAAACGACCTGCTCGCCCTCGCGCGCGAGTTCTTCGGCTTCGTCGGGGTCGAAGACGACTTTGCCCTGCGCGGCGCCGGGGCTGGCCGGGAGACCTTTGGCGACGACCTTCGCGTCGGCGTTGGGGTCAACCGCGGGGTGCAGGAGTTGGTCTAACTGTTCAGGCGTGACGCGGCGGACGGCCGTCGCCTTGTCGATGAGGTCTTCGTGCACCATGTCCACGGCGACGCGGACGGCGGCCGCGCCCGTTCGCTTGCCCGTGCGCGTCTGGAGCATCCAGAGCTTGCCGCGCTCGATGGTGAACTCCACGTCCTGCATGTCGCGGTAGTGCTTCTCCAACAGGCCCGTGATCTCCTCGAACTGTTGATAGACGGCGGGCAGTTCCTCTTGTAGCTGGCTGATGGGGTTCGGCGTGCGGATGCCCGCGACCACGTCCTCGCCCTGCGCGTTGAGCAGATATTCGCCGTAGAGCTTCTTCTCGCCGGTCGAAGGGTTGCGCGTGAACGCGACGCCCGTGCCCGACGCGGCGCCCATGTTGCCGAAGACCATCGCCTGCACGTTGACGGCGGTGCCGAGGTCGTCGGGGATGCGGTTGACTCTTCTGTAATCACAAGCGCGGCGGCCCATCCACGAGTTGAAGACGGCGGCGATGGCGACGCGGAGTTGCTCGTAAGGGTCTTCGGGGATGGCGAGGCCGCTCTGGTCTGAGAAGATGATCTGCTTCTGCGCGGCGATGATGTCGCGGAGTTGTTCGGGACTCAAATCGGTGTCGCGCCCGCCCTCGGTCTGCGCCTTGTAACGCTCCATCACGCGCTCGAACTTCTCGTGCGCGACGCCCATCACGATCTCCGCGAAGAGCGTGGCGAAGCGGCGGTAGGCGTCTAAAGAGAAGCGCAGGTCGCCGGTCTGCGTGGCTAAGCCCTGCACGGTCTGCTCGTTGAGGCCGAGGTTTAAGACCGTGTCCATCATGCCCGGCATCGAGAAGGGCGCGCCCGAACGCACCGAGACTAACAGCGGGCTCTCGGGGTCGCCGAACTTCTTCCCCGTCTTGGCTTCCACGGCGCGCAGGCCGTCGATGACCTGCTCCCACATCCCTTCGGGGAAGTTCTTGCCCGACGTGTAATAGGCGTTGCACGCCTCGGTCGTGACGATGAAGCCGGGTGGGACGGGCAGCCCCGCCCGCGTCATGTCCGCGAGCCCCGCGCCCTTGCCGCCGAGCAGCGCGCGCGCGCCGCCGTCGCCCTCTTCAAAGAGGTACACCCACTTGTGCGCTTGATTCTCTGACACGGAATTATTCCTTCCTCGGTCTTCGGCAGGAGTTGTCTTACGGCGGGCGGCCGGCGAGTGCGTCGGGCCGTCCGGGAAAGCCCTTGTGTGGCGCAAAGCCTACTCCAATCCCGCCCCGAGGGCAACGTCCATCGGAACGATGAACGATGAACGATGAACGATGAACTGAAGGCGACTTGTATTCAGTTCATCGTTCATCGTTCCTACTTCATCGTTCTCATTCCGGGTGGAGCTTGAGCCATTCGGCGCGGAGCATGAAGCTGCCGTCGGTGACGACGCGGTCGCCGACGTGGATGCCTTCGAGGACGGGGAAGCGGCCGTTCGATTCGGCGCCGACGCGGACGGGGCGCATGACGTATGTGTTCGGGTCCGTGGTGGCGAGGAAGACGAACGCGCGGCCGCCGATGGTCTGCACGGCACTGCTCGGCACGGTCGGCGCCGTCGCCTCGGCCGTCCCGAGCGCGCCGAAGCCGACGTTGACGAACATGCCGAGCTTGAGCGCCTGACCCGGGTTCGCGACTTCGACGCGCACCTGCGCCGTGCGCGTCGCGGGGTCGAGCTGCGGGTCCACGTACGTGACGCGCCCGCGCCAAACACGGCCCGGGTAGGCGTCGCTCGTCACGCTCGCGCCGCTCCCCGTGCGCACGCGCGCGAGGTCGCGCTCGAAGACCTGGCCCACGACCCAGACGTTCGAGAGGTCGGCGACGCGCATGATCTCCTTGTTGGCCTCGACGACCTCGCCCGGGTTGGCCGCGCGGCTGATGACGGTGCCGCCCGTGGGCGCGGGCAGGGATACTTCCGAACTGACCTGCGCGGGTCCTCTGAGCGCCGCGACGCGCTGCGGCGTGAGGCCGAGCAGGAGCAACCTCTGACGCTGCGCCGCGGCCTCCACCTCGGCCTTCTTCAGGACGGAGGTCGCCTGCTCGAACTCCTCGCGGCTGGCGGCGCCGATCTCAAGGAGCTGTATCGTGCGCGCGTGGTGCTTGTGGTGCTCTTCCAACTCGGCCTGCGCGGAGAGGTAGCGCGACTGCGCCATCGCCAACTCGTCGCTTAAGACGACGGCGAGTTGCTGTCCGCGCCGCACCTCCTGCCCCGCCTCCGCCGCGACGCTCAAGAGACGGCCGCCGACCAGAGAGATGACCGGCGTCGAGCGGTAGGCGTTGGCCTGCACGACGCCCGTCGCCGCCTGCTGCGCGGCCTCGGGCGCGAGCTGCTCGCCGACGGGCTCGACCTTGATGCCCGCGCGCGCGGCTACGTCGGCCGCCACGTTCAGCGTCGCCTCGCCGGGCGCGGCCTCGGTCGTCGCGCCGCTCGCGGGCGCGGACGGCTGGTCGAACGTCACCGTGCGCGGCGCGGTGACGACGCGGCCCGAGACGCGGCCCGAGCGGTTCAGCCACCAGAACAGGAGCGCCGCGCAGGCCGCCGCGAAGAGTGCGACGACGATGACGACCCTCGTCCTCGAACGTCTCTGCGTCGTCACGCGCGTCGTCTTCTCGACGGTCAGCTCCGCTGTCTGTTCTGACTTCTCGCGGTTCTCTTCCATCATCTCTCCGAGACGTACGCCGTCGTCAGTTGCGGCGAGGCCGCGACGCTCGCGACGCGGACGCGCGCGAGGTAGGTTTCGAGGATCGAGTTGACGTAATCGTTCTCAAGCTCGATGAAGCGGCGCTGCTCCGCGATGTAGTCGAGCAGCGTCTTCGCGCCCAGCTCGTAGGTCTTGCGGATGACGGTCAGGTTCTGCCCGGCCTGACCGCGCACGCCGACGCGGTAAATTTCGGACGCGCGCGCCGCCGCCTCGTACGCCGCGTAAGCCGAGGCCACCTCGCGCCGCACGGTCAGCTCAAGGAACTCGCGCCGACGCTTCGCCGCCTCAAGCTCTGCCGCCGCCGCTTCGATGGCGCCCACGTTCCTGTCGCGCACGGGTAACGTCACGGAGACGCCGAAGGTGACGGAGTGGAACGTGTCGTCAATGGGCGCGAGCGCGCCGCGCTCGTCGATGCCGTTCAGACCGTAGCCCGAGCGCATGCGCTGGTAGCCCGCGCGCACTTCGGCGTCGGCGCGACCCGATGCGCGCGCCTCTTCGATGCGCGACTCGGCGAGGGCTTCGGCGGCGCGCGCGGCGCGGATGTCGGGGCGCGAGTCGAGAGCGCGCGCGGTCGCGTCGGCGGTCGCGGGCAGAGGGTCGATGAGTCCGTCAAAGTCGCCACGCAGCTTCAAGCCTTCCGCCGGCTCGGCGCCCATGAGGTTGCGCAGTTCAAGGAGCGCGACCTCCGTCCGGCCGCGCTCGGCCTCGCGCATCGAGCGGAGGCGGTTGACCTCGACGAGCACCTGGTTCTGTTCGAGCGGCGCGGTGCGCCCTTCGAGCACGCGCGCGACGACGAGGCGATAGCCGCGCTGGCTGTTGTTGAGGAGGTCTTCGGTGATGCCGAGTTTGAGGATGGAGGCCAACGCCTCGCCGAACTTCGAGCGCACGTCGGCCGCGACCATCCGCTCGCGGTCCGCGAGCATGGCTTCCCTCACCTCGACCTCGCGCTCGGCCACGCGCACGCGCGCCGCGCGGCGCCCGCCGAGTTCGAGCGGCAGCATGCCTTCGACCATCAACTGATTGTCGGGCATCGTCACGGCCTTCGAGCCCGACACGTCGAGTCGCGGGTTGGCGCGAAAGCCGGCCTGTTTGACGAGCGCGCGCGCGGCCTCGACCTCCTTGCGCAACGCCAGCAACTCGCCGTTCGACGCGAGCGCGCGCCCGACCGCCTCGTCCGCCGTCACGCCGGACGCCGGGTCGAAGTAGAGCCCCACGGTCGCCGCGTCGGCGCGCGGCCGACGGTCGTCCGCCGGCACGTCCGTCGCCGTCTGCGCCGCGACCGACAGGGGCTGCGCGATGACGAGTGCGAGCACCAGCGTCTTGAAATAAGCTTTCATTCCACCACCGCTTCCTTCCGCAGTTCCCTCTTCAACTTGTAGTCGCGCATCCAGAAGAAGATGACGGGCGTGACGACGAGCACGTGGAGCAGGCTCGACAGCATGCCGCCGAGGACGGGCGCCGCTAAGGGCTTCATCACTTCGGAGCCCGCGCTCGTGGACCACATGATGGGGAGCAGGCCGACGACGATGGTCGAGACCGTCATCACCTTCGGCCGCAGTCGCAGCAGCGCGCCCTCCGTCACCGCTTCCAACAACGTCTCTCTCGTCAGTCGCCCGAGTTCCTTCGTCTTCCTCTCCACCGCCTCTTCCAGGTAGACGACCATCACGATGCCCGTCTGCACGGCCGCGCCGAAGAGCGCGATGAAGCCGACCCAGACGGCGACCGAGAAGTTGTAGTCCAACATCCAGAGCAGGTAGAACCCGCCCGTCAGCGCGAACGGCACGGCGAGCAGGACGTGCGCCGCTTCGAGCGCCGAGTTGTACGTCAGGTAGAGCGTCGCGAAGATGATGAGGATGACGACCGGCACAACTATCAACAAACGCTTGCGCGCGCGCTCCTGGTTCTCGTACTGGCCGCTCCACTGGAAGTAGTAACCGGCCGGCATCCGCACGCGCCGCGCGATGACTCCCTTCGCCTCCTCGACGAAGCCGCCGATGTCGCGCCCGCGCACGTTGAGAAGCACCGTGCCGCGCAACAGCCCGTTCTCGCTCTGTATCATCGAAGGCCCTTCGACGGTGCGTATCTCCGCGACCTGCGCGAGCGGGACGGGCACGCCCGTGGGCGACGTGATGGGAATCTGCCCGATTGCGTCGGGCGACTGCCGGAACTCGGGCGCGTATCGCACGCGCAGTGGGAAGCGGCGGCGCCCTTCGATGGTGACGGACAGGTTCGTCTCGCCGATGCCGCGCTCGACGGCGTCCTGTATCGTGGCGCTGTCGATGCCGTAGCGCGCGGCGGCCGTGCGGTTGACGCGGATGTCGATGTAAGGCGTGCCGCCGATCTGCTCGGGATACACGTCGGCCGCGCCGGGCACGGTCTTGAGCGCGTCGGCTATCTGCCGCGAGGTCTCTTCCAGGGTCTTCAAATCGTTGCCGAAGACCTTGACGCCGACCTGCGAGCGCATGCCCGTCGCCAGCATCTCGATGCGGTTGATGATGGGCTGCGTCCAGATGTTTGTGACGCCGGGCATGCGGAGCGCCGCGTCCATCTCCGCCACAAGTTTTTCCCGCGTCAGCCCCGCGCGCCACTGCTCTTCGGGCTTGAGGTGGACGATGGTCTCGTTCATGTTGACGGGCGAAGGGTCGGTCGAAGTCTCCGCGCGCCCGGCCTTGCCCACCGCCCATTCGACCTCGGGAAAACTCTTCAGTATCTCGTCCTGACGTGCGAGCACGCGCGCCGCCTCGTCGATGGAGATGGCCGGGTCTGTGACGGGCATGTACATCAGGTCGCCTTCGTTCAGGGGCGGCATGAACTCGCTCCCGATGCGCGTCGAGACCAGAACGGCGCCCGCGAAGAGCAGCACGGCGAGCGAGACCGTCACGACGCGATGACGCACGGCCGTCACGAGCAGCGGCCGGTAGACGGCGCGCAGGAACCGCATGATGGGGTTCCACTCTTCGGGATGCAGCTTGCCGCCGAGGAAGTACGTGCAGAGCACGGGCACCAGCGTCACCGCCATGAAGGCCGCGCCGAACATCGCGAACGTCTTGGTGAAGGCCAGCGGGTGGAAGAGTTTCCCCTCCTGCCCCGTCAACGCGAAGACCGGCATGAAGGCCAGCACGATGATCGCCATCGACGCGAAGATGGGAACCCCGACCGTCTTCGTCGCGTCCAGCACCGCGCGCCACACGCGCACCCTGTCGTTGGTGTCGATGCCCTCCTTCTCGATGGCGCGGTACGCGTTCTCGGTCACGACGATGCCCGCGTCCACGAGGTCCGAGATGGCGATGGCGATGCCGGCCAGCGACATGATGTTCGACGTGATGCCGAAGTACTTCATGAAGAGGAACGAGAAGAGCACCGCGAGCGGCAGCGGCACCGTGACGATGAGCACCGAGCGGAAGTGCGCGAGGAAGAGAAGGTTCGCGAGCGTGACGAGTATCAACTCCTCAATCAACGCCTCGCGCAGCGTGTCGGTGGCGCGGTTGATGAGCTGCGTGCGGTCGTAGAACGGCACGACGCGCACGCCCTCCGGCAGTCCCGGCTTCAACTCCTCAATCTTCCGCTTGACCGCCTCGATGACTTCGAGCACGTTGACGCCGTACCGCGCGACGACCACGCCGCCGACGGCCTCCACGCCGTTCTTGTCGAGCGCGCCCGTGCGGAAGGCGTTCCCCAACTTCACCTCCGCGACGTTCTTCACGTAGACGGGCGTGCCGTTCCGCGCGCCCAGGACGATGTTCTCAACGTCCGCCGTCGATTCGATCAGCCCCAGCCCGCGCACCACGGCCCACTGCCCCGCCTGCTCGACGACGTTCCCGCCGACGTTCGTATTCGACCGCTCGACCGCCTCGACCACGGCCGAGAGCGGGAGGTTGTACGCGCGCAGGCGGTTCGGGTCAACGTCCACCTGATACTGCTGCACGTATCCACCAACGCTCGCGACCTCGGCCACGCCCGGCACCGAGTTCAACTGATAACGCACGAACCAGTCCTGCAAAGTCCGCAGGTCGCGCGCGCTCATTCGCTCGCTCTCCAGCGTGTACCAGAAGACCTGCCCGACGCCGGTCGCGTCCGGCCCGAGCGTCGGCGTGACGCCCTCGGGCAGTTGCGCCGCGACGAGGTTCAGGCGTTCGAGCACGCGCGTCCGCGCCCAGTAGAGCTCGACGTTGTCCTCGAAGATGACGTTGACCATCGAGAAGCTGAAGGCCGACGACGCGCGCACGACCCGCACGCCCGCCAAGCCTTGCAGGTTGGTGACGAGCGGGTACGTGACCTGGTCCTCAACCTCCTGCGGCGAGCGCCCCGGCCAGTCCGTGAACACGATGACCTGGTTGTCCGACAGGTCTGGTATCGCGTCAATCGGCGTCGCCAAAAGCGCCCAGTAACCCCACGCCGCCAGCGCCAGGTAAACGGCGACGGTCAGCGCGCGGTTGCGCAGCGAGAACTCGATGAGTCGGGAAATCATGTTAGGAACGATGAAGTATGAACGATGAACGATGAACTAAAGACCTGGTGTATTCAGTTCAGCGTTCAGCGTTCATACTTCATCCTTTCATTGCGCCGTGACCGGGAACGAGCCCTTGCCCGTGCCGGCGGGGCCTTCGTAGGCGAGTTGCGCCTGCCACTCGCCGGTCATCTCGATGTTGACCTTGGCGCGGTAGACGCCGGGCGTCGCGGTCGTCGTCAGCGTGGCCGGGTCGTTCATCGCCGCCATCGTGCCCATCGCGGGCATGTAGAAGTTGAGCGAGGCCGAGCCCACGTCCGCGGGTTTGCCCGACGCGTCCTTGAAGGTGACGGTCAACTCCTGTTCGCCGTGACGGAGCACGCCGTCCGAGTTGGCGAGCGTGACCGTCATCGCGCCGACCTTGCCGCTCTTGATCTCCTTTTCGCCGCCCGCGACGCCGCCGCCGCAGGCCGTGGCCAACGCGAGCAGCGCGAGTGTGACGACTGTCGCCATCATCTTTTTCACTTTAAAGTTCCTCCGTTATCAAAGCCTGTTTGTAACCTTTGACGGTCGCGGTGCTGTCGAAGAGCCCGGCCGTCTCGCTGAGCGAGCGCCCGTCGCGGATGTGCAGCACGCGGTGCGCGCGCGCCGCGTTGTCCGGGTTGTGCGTGACGAGCAGGACGGTCTGCCCGCGCGCGTTGAGTTCGTGCAGCACGTTCAACACCTCCTCGCCCGTCCGCGTGTCGAGCGCGCCGGTCGGCTCGTCCGCGAGCAGCAGCGGCGGCTCGTTGACGACGGCGCGCGCGATGGCGAGTCTGCCCTGCTCGCCGCCCGAGAGTTGGTTCGGCAGACGCTCGGACATCAAGCCCAGTCCCACTTTTTCGAGCGCCGCCAGCGCGCGCGTTCTCTTCTCGCGCGAAGGTATGCGGACGGTCGCGAGGGGCAGCATGACGTTCTCGACGGCCGAGAGGTACGGCATCAGGTGGTGCTGCTGGAAGACGAAGCCGAGGTACTCGCGGCGGAAGTCCGCGCGCCGCTCCTCGGAGAGCGCGTACACGTCGATGCCGTCTACGGTGACGCGCCCCTCGCTCGGGTGGTTCATCGCGCCGACGACCGTCAGCAGCGTCGTCTTACCCGACCCCGACGGCCCCATCAACGCGACGAACTCGCCCTCCGCGATGCGGAAGCTTACTCCTTCGAGCACGCGCGTCTCCGGCCCGCCCGCCGACGCGCGGTAGACCTTGCCCACGTTTTCGACGACGATGAAAGACATCCCCTGAACACTCCTCACACGTGCCGCACCGCTTCGGACGGGTCGAGCCTCGACGCGCGCAGCGTCGGGTAGAGGCTGCTCAAGGCGCCGACCGCGAGCGCCGCGACGAGCGCGAGCGCGGCCAGGCTGAAGTCAACCTCGAAGCCCCGCCCGGTCTGACTGAAGTAAGGCATCAGCGCCCAGGACGCCACGGCGCCCGCCGCCCAACCGAGCGCGCCGCCAAGAAAACTCACGGCCAGGACTTCCAACATCATCTCCTTGACGATGTGCGCGCGGCGGAAGCCGACGGCGCGCATGACGCCGATCTCCTTCGTGCGCTCGACGACGGCGCCCGTCGTCGTCGTGAAGATGAGCAGCGCGGCGATAATGAGCACGACGCCGGAGACGGCCGCGCCGAAGCGCGTCAGGCGCCCGACCGTCTCTGCGCGCGCGCGCACCGCCTGTTGCAGCGCGGAGACCTTCGCCGCTGGAAGCTTCCGTGCTATCTGCCCGACGATGTCCTCGACGGGACAGTCCTTGCAGAGCGCGCTCACCTCGACGAGGCTCAGACGCCCCGGCCGATTCAGCAGCGACTGCACCTCCGCGAGCCCGCCGAAGACGAGCGCGTCCTCGCGCCCGCCCGTCGGCGTGAGCACGCCCGCCACGCGGAACTCGCGGCCGTTCAGTTCGAGACGGTCGCGCGTTATACGAAAGTGCTGCGGCGTCGCGGCGTGGCTCATCGCCGCGTGCTCTTCGGCCGACATCGTCCCGCGCGACGAAGCGTCGAACGTGTTCGGCTGAGCGGGCGCGACGGGTTGAGACGTGTCTTCCGTCACGTGCTCGATGAGGCCGAGCGCCTGCGCGGCGTCGTGGCCGATGAGCAGTTCGTTCGCGCCCGAGGGCTTCTCGCCGACGACGCGCCACCACTGCTTCAGTGCGTACTCGCTCTGGAAATCGACGCCCGCGAGGACGACCCTGCGCCCGCCCGCGTCGGCCGCGCCGAGGAGTTTCGGCGCGACGACGGCGAGGCGATTCGCGTAGGGAATCTCGCGGATGCGTCGCGCGTCCTCGTCGGTCAGCTCGCCCACGTCGAAGTTTGCGGCCGCGACCGCGACGCCGCCGTAGTCGAGCGCCAGTTGGTCCGACTTCGGCACGACGACGATGTTCGCGCCGTACTGGTCGAGCTGAAGCCCTATCTCTTCGCTGATCGAGCGGCTCAGGATGAGCAGCGCGACGGCCGTCGCGATCCCTATCGCGATGCCGGCGACGAGCAGCGCCGCGCGGCTCTTACGCCGCCGCAGGTTGGCCCACGCGATGGTGCTGATGCGCATAACAAATTCCCCGGTTTGAAACTTCAAAGCTCAAATCTGAAATTCCTTAGAAGTAACTCGCGCCGGCCTCAAGCTCTTTGGCGCTGACGTTGAGCCGGTCGCCTTCGACCTTGCGTTCGAGGCCGACGGGGTTGCAGCCGCCTTTGACCTCGTTGATTTTCGCGGAGGGGAAATGCATCCCGCAGTTGTTGCAGACCATTTCCTCGCCCTCCTGGCTGTAGCCCTTCTTCGCGTGGAAGCACACGTCGCACGCGTCGAGCGCCGCGCGGTAGACGCCGTCCGAACTCCGCATCGCGAAGAAGCGCACGGTCTTGCCCGACGCGGCCTTGTACTCGTAGAAGCGCGCCTTGCCGCTCAACTCCGATAAAGGAACGGAGACGCCTTCGCCCGCGGCCTTCGACGCCGCGCCGCCCGAGCCCGCGACCGCAGGCGCGACCGCCGTCGCGCGCTCGCCGCTTGAGCCCGCCAGGACGTACGCGACTACCCCGACGAGCGCCAGCGCGGCCACCACGAGAATCTTGACAGTGTTGTTGTTGGAACGTCCTTCGGTGGGTTGCGCGAACTGCGCGCGCTTCGCCTCCCTCGACGCTTCCGTTGCGTTCAAGTCCTTGCTCATAACTCCTCCGGTGCTGCTCTTCACTTCAACGCGCGGGCGCCGACGGCCTTGCCCTCGCGTCTCACTTCTGTTTTTGGGGAACGTGAAAAGGCCGCGCGTCGTCACGCACGGGGGCGCGGACGTTGCGGCGCGCTCGTCGCGGAGACACTACGGCCTTATGAATTGGCTAGATCAGGAATGAGGCGTGGCGTATGTACGCGGGCGGTGAGTGAGTCGGGCTGAAGACGGGCGCGTATTCGCGCGCGTGAAGCGCGGCGTGCGTGGGCTCGATGTCCGTGACTGAAGGTCGCGGGTCGGTCGCGGCGCCGGGCGCGGGCTGGACGTTGTAGGTCGTCCCGGCCGGCGCGGACCGAGGCGTGTTGGTCACGCAGCAGAGTCGCGAAGGTAAGAGGCGCGCCGAATCGGCCGCCCTGTTGCGCGCCTTCTTACAGCACGCGTGCGAGCGATTCATCAAAGGGCACGCGTTGGCGCCACGTCCGCGCGGCGCGGCCAGACCGACCGCCGCCGACGCGCACACGACCAGGGCCGCCAGCAGCAGCCTCGCCAACACACCTCTGAAATTCTTCAGCATCGCCGCCTAGAGATTAACCCTCGCCGCCTCTTCACGGCAAGCCCCGTGCATCTAGAACTTGTCGAGCAGGATGAGGACGCCGATGGCGATGAAGCCGAGGGCGGCGACGCGCCGAATCCATTCGAGCGGCAGGTAGTGGCCGAGCGCGCCGCCGACGGCGACCCCGAGCGCCGAGACACACGCGAGCGCCAGCGCCGCCGAGACGAAGACCGTCAGCGGCTTCTTCGTCTCGGCGGCCATCGTCATCGCCGCCAGTTGCGTCTTGTCGCCCATCTCCGCCAGAAAGATCGTCGCGAACGTCGTCATGAAAACTCGCCAGTCCATGATTACACTCTCCGTGCGATGAATTTGCCCTAGCATAAATCAGAAGGCATCTTAAACACAGAGACGCGGCTCGTTGAGTAATCTCAACG
>DASVGG010000013.1:0-56608 GCA_036379655.1 Pyrinomonadaceae bacterium | reverse complement strand
CCATGAGCGCGAGAGCGCGAATAGAGGGAGACGTTAAACCTCAAGGTTGAGGGATAGAGTTTCTCTGCTAAGCGTGCTGGCGCACGCTTTGGCGGGCAGGGATGCCCGCGCTCCCGGCGTGAAGTCGCCTTGTTGTTTTTGTGAAGCTACTGCGCCGTGTCCGCCGTGCGAAGCGCGCGACAGTCCGGCGCGTTGAAGTCGCGCGCGGGGCGCAGCAGTCCCCTCTCCCGCTCGTTGAGCGTTTGATTTCGCACGGCCTGCGTGGCTTCCGACTCGTCGTCGAAGGTCGGGTCGAAGGCGGTCAGGAGTAACTGCACCTCTTCGTGGTAGGCGGGGGTCACGGAGTCGAGCAGGTGCTCTTCGAGCATCAGCGTCGAAGGGTCGTCCACGGCGGGCACGAGGCGCTTGACCGTCAGGATGTCTTCCACGCGGTAGACACGCCACGCTTCGCCGGGCCGGCGGCGGAGCAGGTAGTCGCCCGCGCCGCAGACGGCCGCCCCTTCGGGAAAAGCCAGAGAGAATTGATTCATCGACGCCTCCGGGCCTACGGGTGACACGCGGCGCAGGTGATGTGCTCGGACATGTTGCTGCGCACTTTGAACACAGGGCGGCCGGCGCGCGTGGAGACGGGTGTTTCGCTCGCGTCGTTAGAGAGGGAGCGTTCTCGTGTGGCGGGTTGCCAACTGGGACCGCTGGCGGGTCCGTGCACAAGGCGGAACCCGTTCTTGGAATAAACGTCGGTGGGGTCGGCCCCGCTGGCGTCGGCCTGGCCGGCGACGACGTGGAAATCTCGATGGTTCGGTGCCAGACGTGCGCCCGTGTCATCCTCCGTGTGCATGTCGTACTCCCACAGCCAGAACTTCACCTCGTCGCCGCCGCAGCTCCCCCCGGACGGGGTGTTAGCCCCGATGAATTCGGCCCCAATCGCAGTATACGTGCCGGTCGCCGAGCCGATGTTCCGGTACGTTCGTGTTGCCAGACCGGAACAGTTGTAGGCGCTCAGGCTGGCGGAGGTGTTATAGCCGGGGTAACTGCTGCAAGATGTCTGACGCTGGACCTGCCTCGCTATGCGTCCCTCCGACTGCTGCACCACGTGCGTGAGTTCGTGCGCGAGCAGGCGCCGGCCTTCCTGATCCTGCGGCCGGTACTGCGAGTTCGCGAAGAAGATGTCCCTGTCGATGGTGAAGGCGCGCGCGTTCACCTGGCGCGCGAGGGCGTTGGCACGCTCGTCGCTGTGCACGCGCACGGAAGAGAAGTTCCAGCCGAAACGGCTCTCCATGAAGGAGCGCGTGCCTTCGGGCAGGGACTCGCCCCCGCCGCGCGCGGCCTGTCCGAGCGACTGCTCGAAGGAGGGAGTGACGGCGCCCGCCTCCCCGTTCGCGCTGCGCTGCACCTCCTCGGTCGGCGTCTCGGCGGGGGTCTCCGCCGGGGTCTCTGTCTCACCCTCTTCCGTCGCGGGCAACGCGCTGTCGTACAGGTCTTCGGGGCGCATCTCCCTTCGGTAGAGTTTGGGCTGCACGCCTTGCGAGACGTGGCTCACGGGAGCCCCCGCCCCGCCCATCACGGCGTCGGCCACGCGGTCCGCCTCCTGCTCGTAGCGGTCGCCCGGCTCGCTGACGGTCAGCTTCGTCTGAATCTTCAAGGGCACATGCGCGTGCACCGGCACATCGTTGAAACGGTGTCCGAGGCGCACCAGCGAAAGCGCGCCGGCCGTCCCTCCGCCGTCCCCGGCATAGGTCGTCCGCGGCCTCCGTACGGCCCCGCGTTGAATCGTGTCGTGCGCGGGCGGGCTCCCCTGAGTCCGCGCCTCGCTTTGAGGTCTACAATCTCTCGGCGCGTGTGTGCTCATCCCACTGTCCCCCTGCCGTAAAGGCGTCGGCGGCCCGCCCGCTCTCATCCGCCCACGCCTTATATCACCCCACCACCCCAACTCCAAGGTTATCTCGGCGCCAACTCCCCGCCCGCCTTTTTCTTCCTACGGTAACACGACTCCATGACCCCACCATTTACGATAGCCACATGTGGTGTATCAAAAGCCGAGCTTCTTGAGACCGACTTTTACACCGGCGGCTGTCTTGTATTTGGAGGTTTTCTTCTTGCCGTCTCTCCACTCACAGTCACAATCGCCGCTTACTTGCTCGCTCACGCCTTTGAGAAACCTTAGCCTGGTTGGATTGGCGCCGGAGCGAAGATCATCAAAGACAAAGGTGCCGTAAAGTGTACCGTTAACGTCATAATGGCGTTGAAGCCAGGAGCAGATCACTATTAACTCCTTAGCTTTATCCTTATCGGCGTTGGCGAAAAAGACCGCTTCAATTGTCGGCGTGTCGCCCTCCTCCTCGAAATTCTTAATCAGTATCTTCTCGTATGTGTCGGTTGACCTGGGCATGAATAGATACCCGTCAACCCGTGTGGCGCGCGTGCCGTCTTTCAATGTCATTTTGACGATATAGAAAGCCATCACCGTCTTCTGCTTACCCCACGCCTCGGTTTCAATGACCTTGTGAGTCAACTCCGCTTGCGGCGGCCCATTTCGTTTCGCAAAGTCCTCAAGCGTTTCGTTCTCAAGCCGTCTAACCTCTTCCGCATATGAGAAGGGTGTCCACGAAAAAAAGGCGAGTAGAAAGAGGGCGAAGCGTAGTTTCATCGTCTTCTCCTTCTCAGTCGGGTCAACGGAATTTTATGTAAAGGCGTCATCTCGAAATGACTATCCAGGCGGCCCAGACCACGGGCACCTAACGCCCGGCATCCGCTCTTCGTTGAATTCTTCGTAACTCACGTCACCGCGCTCCAAGCTCCTCTCGAATTGCCCCCAAACTTTTTTGGTAGAATTCAATGCGCTGATCCAACACTCCAGGATTCCCCTGCTTCTGTGCGAACAGCTTATGCTCCCTTGCCACTATATCCCTCATCTCGTCCACGCTTTTGCTTAAGAACGTGAACAGGGCATTGTTCTCACGCACGCGGGCGATCTCGGCACGCCTTTCCTGACCAGAAACGGCGGCGAAGTAGCTGGCGATCCTGTAGCTCAGGATTTGGAGCCACCCGACCTCTCGTCTCTTTTTCACTTCATCTATTTCCCGAAATGCCGCGTCCAGATAGTACAGCCCCGCGCCAAAACTGAGCGGGGAGATGCTCGTAGCTTCGCCGCCTCGCTTACCGCTTCCGAGTCTTTCTCCGAACATCGCCAGAATGTTGAGCCGCGCCGCCTCTAGTAAATTGACCATTCGCTCCCGCTCCAGCCCCGGCCCTTGTGCCACCTCCAGGGCCTTCTGGATGGCCTTGTATGCGTCAACAAGGTCCGCGTCGCCCAGCGCGTTTCCGTCGGCTATCCCCTGACCCACGACCCAGCGGAGCGCGTAGGCTCGGCAGAGATAGCGATACCGCAGCGCCAACCAGCGTTGAGATATTTCCCATTGAATGTTCTCCGCGCCCACCGGGTCATCCTCAAGTCGCCTAATCCCGTAAGACAACTTATCGCGGATTCCCGAATGCCGCTCCTCCTTGGTGGGGATCACATCCCGGCACACGCCCACGGCGTGCCGCCCGGCGGTCCATACCGCGATTCGGTGGAGTATGCCGATGCTGTTTCTGTAGTAATCCCATTCGGGGACTGCCTTACAGTCCGCCTCGGAGTCCTCTATGAACTTGCGGGCCTTCTCGATTTCACGCACAAGCTCGTCCAGCAGACCTACTTGCTCGGCCCTGTTATTTAAACCTTCCCCCAAATCCTCTCCGAGGAACTGATAGGCGATGCGACTGATCTGGCAGTTCGCGTAAAAGTATCCCTCGGCGAAGCGGAGTTTCCGCAGCACGGTCTTCCGTCTCTCTTCTATAAGTTCGTCCGAGACGCGTGTCGGCGCCGCCCCTTCCTCGTTTGACGATGGAGGGGGGTTACGTCTCTTTTTCTCCGGGATCTCCAACTTCCCGCTTTTCACCACCTGCTCATATATCGTCCGCGCATCGCTGAACTTGTCGCTATGGTAGAGCACTCGCGCCCTGAGAATATTCAGCGAGTTCTCCAGGGCATCCAATTCGCGATTTTGCGACGGGGTCGCGGCCGTGCCCAGGTACTCTCTCTGTTCCTTGATGATGTAGCGGGCGGCGTCCTCATTCTCGCTCAAGCCCTCCTGATGCTTTCTATAAGCATCGTTCTCGTCCGGCGCCCAAAGCAACTTGTAATGAGTGAGGGCCATGCGGATGCGGATGGCGCAAAGCCTCACTGCTTCATTAAAGGGAAGGACCATGCCGCCCGGAGGGTTCTCCAGCGGCTGGCGTTCCCAGAACAGGGTGGACGCCAGGGCGGCCCTGCACTCCAGTAAACTTTGATGGAACTTCCCCCTGATGTAGCAGTCCAGGGCTTCCGCCATATACTTTTTTGTGCTGTCCTTTTTCGGGTCCGCGTCTTTCAGGGAACGCCTGAGCGGATCGGCCCACCCGATAAACTCCAATATCTTATTCACGCACCCCATGATTTCGGGCAGGAAGTTGTAATCACCGTAATCGATGATGTCCAACTTACGATTGCGCCACGCGGCGCGCTCTATCTCGGTGGCGGCCGGGATGAAGGCGAAAGACTGGGGACGATACACCCCGTGCCGCGTTTGTAAGCGCGTCTCCATCAGGTTGAAGGTCGGGTCATCCAGGCCGAACCCGACATATATGACGTGGGAGTCCATGAGCAGGTAGGTCACGTAGTCCAGTATCCCGTCCCGCTCCGCCAGCAATTCGGCGTAGTCGAATCGATCAAACACCAATCGAGATTGTCTGGCTTTCCCGTGCAGGTAGAAGAGACGGTGATTGCCCTCTGATTTGGAGGAGACGAGATCGACCGACCTCGTAATCTCCGTGAAGGATTTCTTTTCACGCCGGAGAAATCGCGCGATGTGGCCGTCATAGTTTGTCGTGACTATGTCGTCGAAGGGCAGGCGGGTTAACTCTTCGTGGAGTGGGGAGTCAAATGTCGATCCCACCGGCGGTTCGACGAGATTGGCAAGCTCCTCGTCTCTTTCCGTGTGGGGAAATTGTGAGCTGAGATACCATGCGACTTGCAATTTATCGAAATATTGGAGGAGGTCGCTCGGCTTCATGGCCCCATCATTTCGGGAGTCCGTCCCGGCGCGTTTTTTGAGCGACTGCATGAACTCGGCGCGCTTCTCCCTGGACATCTTGTCGAACAGGCCGTCCAACAAGCCAACCCAGGACTTTGACTTGAAATCTGGATAGCCCTTCGGCACCGTGACATCCACCGCGATGCTACAGCCGGCGCCGAGGTAAAGAATCACCCGGCGACTTTTATTGAGCAGGGTGTGCGTCATCTTGAGGATCGAATCCCTGGCGTCCGAGTGAGACTTGCCAAGCATCTCGTCAAGCTTCTTCAGGGCCTTCTCCGCCTCCCGGTAATAGACCAACTTGCCCGCGTGCTTCTGGGCGGCCTTCCTCCGGGTCGAGAGCGCATCCGTTATAGCCATAGCCGTCAACCTTTCTTTACAAAGTGACGCTACCCCTTGCCCTGAACCTTTAAGCCATCTCCGAGCTTGCCAACACCCAACCGGCACTCATGAATACCTGTTCCGCTTCCCATCGGACTTCCCTTGACGCCACCGCCGGCTCCCGGCGCCCGGCTCTCAAGCGATGGTTTCAGTCCGCGCCGGGTCCGACTGTGGAAGCCGGCGTTTTTACGATACTGGATTGATAGTTGCCGCCGAACGGCCTACCCGTCAGCCGATGCCACAGTCGCACTACGCATCATCAAATATCGGGCTAATTCCTAAACATATCAACAGAGCGTTCACGGCTAGCCTCCACGCTCTGATCATTGGAGCTGGTGGTGGTGTACCCGGCTGTCCATAATTTCTCAAAATCTCCAACAACTGTTGTGTTAAGTTGCGGAACCTTAAAAGTTGATTAGAACAGCGCATGGCTGCTCTTGGATTAGCCCGCACTGCTTCTTCCACAGCATCAACAACGGTTGTCACACCAGCTTCCAATTCCGTAGCCACGGAGGCAACAACAGTTGCACCGGCTATCACGGCGGCGATACGTTGAACGGCTCGAACAGCACCCGAAACATCCGGCATTCGAGGTGGTCGAGCCGCCTCTCTTGCCTGCTCAAGTAGTCTGCGTTCTTCCTCCCCGCTCATCGTGGGTGACGGCCAAAGTAGAACCGCAAAAAAGGCGACGGCAGCAGCTAATGGGACTGCAAGACCTCCTACCGCCACCTCTCCCGCCGTCCCTGTTCCTACCGCCGTTCCTGTTCCTACCGCCGTTCCTGCTCCCGCAGCGGGAAACGGTATTGCGACTCCCAGCGTGGCAAGGGCCAATCCAGTCCCTGTACCAGAACCAGCGGTGGAAGAATAGCCTGTGTGAGAGGAAGCTCGCGGCGCTCTGGGGGAACTGTGACCGGCGCTGGAAGAATGGTCTGTGGGAGAGGAAGCCCGCGGCTCTTCGGGAGAACTGTTGGGGCGTTCTTGATAAACCGATTCCTCATCTCCTGCTTCAGACCAACATACCCCCTCGGAATCGCAAACCTCACGTCGTTGAATCAAATTCGCGGATGATGAAACATTAAGTGAAGGCTGCACCCCTTGAGCCCCCGCTGCATAAGCAGGGCCGTTTAGTCGCGCCGTTGGAACTGGCTTGGTTTGCGCTCCACCTGTTTGCTGCACCACGTGCGTCAACTCGTGCGCCAGGAGGTGGCGTCCTTTCGCGGACTCGGGCGCGAACTGGTTGTCGCCGAACACGATGTCATGACCCAAAGTAAAGGCCAGAGCCCGGAGAGAATCCGCGGCGGCGGCAGCGCGCGAGTCGGAATGGATTCGAACCTGACTGAAGTCGTGACCGAAGCGTGGCTCCATAAATCCGCGCGTGCTCGCGTCCAGTGGCCGGCCGGGTGAAGCAATGATCTCCTCGACAGAGGGTAGCGCGGTCGTTTCGCCGGCCTCATCTGCCTGAATGCGCTTGGTCTGCGCGTGTTCGTAATGGCGTTGATCCTTCCCGCACTTGGAACATCCGCCCCCGCAGGCGCAAGTTCGCTGTAGTCGCATCTCAGGCATCCCCATCACTTCGTCCGCGACATGGTCTGCCTCCTGCTCATATTCGTCCCCGGGGGTGCTGACCGTTAGTTTCGTCTGTACCGCTCTTGCCATGGAAGGGCGTATGGGAATCCGGCTAAAATCGTGCCCCAAGCGAGGTGATACCGTACCGCTCACTCCGGCATTGAGTTCTTCAGCATGAGTCTGCGACATCCGCCGCGCTGCTTGATTCCCAATCGTGCGCTGCAAGTTAAGCTCAAGCTCCGCGCGTTGATGAAGCCCTGGCGTTGCCGTGTGAGACCGAGCAACGTTGGAGGCTACTCGCTGTTGAGGTTGATTCTGCTGTTGTGCGAAGGTTCGCATGTCCACCTCCTACTTTGTCGCGGCAGCGCCGCCGAACGCCGCGCATCACGCGCCCGCCCCGAACGATTCGATTTACTTGAGAGCCGTCGGGTCGCGGGCCGGGTGCAGGCCGTTGTTAGGTGCCGGGCTTATGCTTTGCGCCCAAGCGCCCAACAGACTGTATTCTTTAAGGTTGCTTTGAAAGTGTCCATGCCTGTCTCGGCATCATATTTAATGTACCTAATATGCCTCATATCCGATGGCACGTCTTCACTATTTTGAGTTATCAGAATTAGAGCTTTGCCGATAGCATGAGCGATTCCAATTTCATAAAAGACGTTCGGGTTCCTTCCCGTGCAATCAGCAATTATCACATCAGCCTTGCAAATAGCTGTCCATATGTCAGAGATGATACTTGTGTGTGTGAAAAAGTCATCCGCGCGCGCGACGGATAATTCCAGCTCGTTCGCAACTGAAACTATATGATTTGTGTAGACCGGCTTGAGTTCGTCCGTAAAAGGCATCAGAACAAATACCTCCGGATAAACTGGCAAAGCATTAGGTGGCCCGAAGGATGGGACAACTGTCATCGAATATCCAACTCTATTCCATCCATAGTGAGAATATCGATCTACGAGCACGGATTGTATTTTGCCCCACTGATCCGAGGCTCGAATCTTCGCCCCATTAGTATGACTTCTTACGCCAAGGCGTATTAAATCGTCCACGGCTTCGCTATCATCCCCAATACCATCGACGGCAATTAAGCCAACTTCATTTAATGCCATAAGGCAGTAATACATTTCCATAAGACCGCCGCTAGCGGAATTGGATGGAACACCAAAATCACTACAAAGTTCCTCAAAACTCCTACCTGATTTGTCTATAAGGATTTGCAGCACATGCTCCCCACATATATCCCCTCGGTCCATCACAACCTCCGCTCTTGTCCATTAACATCAGGCACCTAACGCATAAGAGGCATACGATAAGCGGCCCGTAAAGATCTTGCCCGCCACCGTGAAGACGCCCTTAATGTCCGGGCGTTCGACGGCGGCGGCCTTTGAGGTGTCCGAGACGCTCTTGAGCATCCGGCGCAGGTCGGTGCGCATCTGCTCGCGTCCCTCCGTGCCCTGCTGGCGCTTGCGCGTACTGGCCGACCGCGCCATGTCGAGCGCGGAGACTTCGGCCAACAAATCCTTGAGGCTCGCCGCCAGGGTGCCGCCCTTGCTGCCCGCCGGGAAGTCTTCGGCGTTCGCGTCCATATACAAGACCACGCGGCGGCCCCGCTCGTTAAGTCTGCGGTGTTTGGCGTTCATCGGATGTGTCCTTTCAGATGGGAGGAAGGAGACGCGAGTGAGAATCCTTCCGGTGAGCCGAAGGTTGAGAGGTTTACCGCCAGGGCAAGTTTTTCCCGCCTTGGAAGGCGCGCATTATATCCCCGAACGCGCCGCGCGCAACAAAAAATTCTCGCCCGCCCCACACGCGCGTCCCCGCGCCTGACCGGAACACCGCCGCGTGCTTTTGGAAACTCGGCGCACGCCTCTGGAAACTCGTCGCGCGCCCTCGGAATGCCGCCGCGCGGATTCGGAAACACGCCGCGCGTAATTGGAAATACGCCGCGTAAAGTTGGAAACTCGCCGCGCCGTGTCGGACATTCGCCGCGCGTGCCTGGAAACTCGCCGCGCGCCATCGAAATGGAAGCGCGCGCCATCGGAACAGGCCCGCTTCCTGTTAAAAATGCTCTATTTAGCGTCGAGACGGCCCCGCGTCGGGCTACCTGGGCAGGCTCACTATCCAGTTCGCCCATGAGAGCACCGTCGTGGCGCGGCGCCTAACAGTGCTCTCGCTCAGGCCCAGTTCCGCGGACCTGATGAGACCCCGGACCTGTTCGGACGCCGGCCTCTGCCCCTGTCCGAGATAAAGCTCCACGGCCTGTCGGAACACCTTGTGCGCGAGGACACGCTCGACGAGCGCGAGATTACGCTCGCGCGGCGGACTCGATATGATTCGGTCGCCGAGGGCCGTGAGTTCGTAGGTCGTCTCCTGCGCGCGGCCGCATCGTACGACGAGCCCGAGGTAACTCGCCGCGTCCGTGTAGTAGCGCGTCTGGCGCATGTCGAAGGCGTAGTTAGAGGTGATGTAGTCCTGCGTCAGCACGCCGCCCGCCCCGCGTAGTTGCGTGAGCAGGTCGATGACGCGCGCGAAGATGTCTGCCTGCGGGAAAGGTACGCCCTCCGGCTCGGGGCCGACCTTCACGCGCGCGAGCGCCGCGCGGATGTCGTCCTCGCCGATGTCGCTCGGCACGACGCGGAACTTCCGCTGCGCGATCAGTTCGATGGAGTTGTAGAGCACCGGGTCGCGGAAGCGAAAGACGTGCAGCGAGAAGACCGAACTCGCGTTCGAGTAGGAGAGAAAAATCGGGACGATCCGTTTCCGCGTCCGTTCGAGCCACGCGCGGTACGGGTAATAGAGTTGCCGCACGTGGAAGTCCTTGACGATCTCGTTTTTCGCCTCGACGATGGCGAATGTGTCGTCGCTCTCGAACCCGGCGTCAATCTCAAGTTGCGCGCCCTCGACGTTGATTTCGTGCAGCCCGCCGGTCTGTTTGTTCCTGATGCGGTAGGTGAAGTTGCCCGCCGAGTGGCGGCCGAAGACGGTCGGCTCCGCCCTGCGGCGCAGCACGCGGTCGATGATGCCCGTGTAGTGTGCGCACATGAGCACCGCCGACTCCGAATAGAGGTTGAACGGGTTGATGGTCTCAATGCGGGGCGGGAACGGCACGCCCTCGACGGGAACCAAAGGGTCGTCCGTCACATCCTCGTAGCTGTCGAACCGGCCGATGAGATACGTGCCGCGCGTGTTGGGCTGGATGGTGAGTTTGTACCGCTTGAAGATGTCTGGGAGCTGGACGTAGTGGTCGAACTTCGTCATGAGGCGCGCCTCGTGAAGCTCGTTAATCTGTTTGGAGGTGATTTGACAGACGCCCCGGCGCTCCACCTCTTCGAGGATGTGGTGGCGCCTGAAGAGTTCCCCCCACGCGTCATTCTTGTTGGGCCTTGGGCACATCGTAGTTGTTGTAGATGAGGAGTTCGCCGACCTTGCCCCGGCCAGTGCCGACGGAGTTGATGTTGCGCCGCGCCTTCACCTCGCGGACGGTGTAGCGTTCCGGATTGTCGAACAGGTCTCTAATGAATTTCGTCGCCGAGTTGCTCAACAGGACGCGGCAGCCGCGCGCCGTGAGGTCGTCGCAGACCGCTTTAAGTTTCCGCTGCTCCTCCTCGCCGAAACCGCCGGAGGCGTAGCTCGTAAACGACGCGCTGTCGGAGACGGGGTGGTACGGCGGGTCGAAGTAGACGAAGTCGCCGTTACGGGCGGCAGCCACGGCCCGCTTGAAGTCGCCGCCGCTAATCTTCACGCGCGCTTCGTTGAGGTAACGGCTGACCGCGTGGATGACCTCGGGGTTAACAATCTGCGGAGGCTTTTTGTGCTTCCTGTAGGGGACATTGAACAGCCCACGCTTGTTGACGCGGTAGAGCCCGTTGAAGCAAGTCTTGTTCAGGTAGATGACGCGCGCGGCGCGCTCTTCGGCTGTTAACGCGTGGAGGCCGGGCTCGCGGTCGCGGTCGCGCAGCCATTCAAAATACCCTTTTGAATCATTCCGCTCGTGCTCGTCGGCCAGCCGGACTAACTCCTCCGGGTTGTGCTTGATGACCCGATAGCAGTTAATCAGTTCCCTGTTGGCGTCGTTGATGACGGCACGCGCGGGCTGGAGGTCGAAGAGCACGGCGCCGGCGCCGACGAACGGCTCGAAGTAAGTTCCGAACTCGCGCGGGACGTACTTGCGAATCTCGTGAAGCAGTTGCCGCTTGCCGCCGGCCCACTTCAGGAAGGGTTGAGCTAGATCACTCCTCTTGTATGGTAAAAGTGGTTGAGATGCGTGTTTCCCGGCCCGGCTCCTGCTCAATCCTGCGCGCCCTTCCCTTCACATCCTCCTGCGTGAGGAGCGTGTCCAGTTGCGCGGCGAAGGCTGGGAAAGGGACGCTGAGCGCGAGGCAGAAAGTCCTCACCTCGACGATGTCGAGGCGGCGCTCGCCCCGCTCGCACTTGCTCACAAATGACTGCGTCTCACCTAAAAGATCGGCAAGCTGCTCCTGCGTCAGACCTGCCTTCCTTCTTGCGTCTTTCAGGTAAGAGAGGAAGAGGGAATAGTCACGTGAGCTGACCGATTTCTCCATATGCCCACAACGGACGGCGTGAAGGGTAGAGCCGTTCTGAAAATAGTCCAAAAACGACTATCTATGGCGGTTCGAGTAGTGCCTGGTGAGGTAAGAAAGGGCGCGCCGTGGCGCCAAGGGCAAGGCGATTATCTTATAACCCGAAGGCGGCAAGATGCGTGGGCGGAGTACGCGCGACTTCGCCCTTCCATGCGTAGGCACGGCGTGAGACAATCGCGTCTCTTCGCGCCTGCCCGGCGCGGTCGTCGTCCCCGCGAAAGGAACCTTACACTTATGAAGCCGGAGAGGACCTGGAAGGACGTAGTTGTCGATGCCCTGCGACAACACGGCGGCGAGGCGAGCCTCAAAGAGATAACGGAATTCGCCCTCAAAGACCCGAAGGCGAAAACCAACACCACAGTCAGGGAGAAGGTGAGGCAGGTCGTCAGGGCCTACAGTCTCTTCGAGACGACCGAAGAAGGCAGCGGTGTATACCGGCTCGTCTCTGAGGAGGAGACGGCGAGCCTCGTCCGGCAGGCGGCGACCAAGCGCGTCACTAACGAGATTCAGGGTAAGCTTCTTTACATCGGCCGGGTCAACAACTACGAGACTTTCGCTCCTGCCGAAGACCGCTCGAAGCGTAAGTTCGGCGGCGAAAAACTCGAACGTCTCGTGACCGTCCGAGACCTGAGTTCGCACCGTTTATTCACCGTGGACGAGAGTAGGGCAATTGCGCGAATAGACGTTCTCTGGCTGCGCGAGACAGACGGGGAGTTAATCCCACGCTTTGCCTTCGAGGTTGAGAACTCAACCAAAATTATCGCGGGGCTGAACCGCCTGAACACGATCCCGCGATGGTTCCAGACCCGCCTCTTTATCGTTGGCGAGGACGAGAAGCAGCGGCGGCGCTACGAAGGCTTACTGAATGACAGAACGTTTAGGCCCTACGCTAGCCGCTTCGAATTCAAGTACTTTGAAGAGGTCCGCAAGCTGTTCGACACCTCGGAAAAGTTTGACCATGCCCGTGCCGAACACGAAACAGCACTAAAGGACTCCGGGCTGTTTGAGATTGAGGAAGGATTCCGGCCTATCCGGTCGATGCGGGGTCGCGGTCTGCCCTAAGGTTCGGCAAGTAAAGTTCTGCTCACATCATAAACTTGAGGATGGCGCACGCCGCCGACGTAGACGACAGCCCCACGCGTTGGTTGCAACCAACGCGCGGGGTTGTCGCTTTGAGACGATGGACGGCAGGTTTTGGTCCGCGTTAGGTTCGCTTTCGGCGCGGGGAGAATTTGCGTTTGATCTCTGCGTGGTCGGTGGGACCGGGGAGTTTGTCGGGGAGGTCGAGGTCGTCGTCGATGAGGACTTCGGTCGGGACGGCCGCCGCGCGGGCGTAGCTGAGAAGGATGGGCAGCGGCGGCTCACGCAGTCCTCGCTCGTACTCGGAGATTCTGGTGTACGCGACCATCTCTTCGGCACCTAAACGCTTCAGCATCTCGCTCTGCGAAAGCCCGAGCCCAACTCGTATCCGCAAGAGCTTTTCCGCAAGACGCTCCGCCCTCTGACGCGCCGTCCCCATCAGGAGTCACCTCCCGATAGGGCAGCGTCAGGATAAAAAGGCTTGCTTCTATACCGATGACAGTATAGAATGTCTCTGCGTACCGTTATCGCCGTGAGTAGAGACCTCTCATGCTCAACGGCGATGCTCATCTCTCCGAGACTGAGGGTGAGCAGGCACGCATCCGACCCGTTGCCTTATTTTCAAAGCCTGGAACGAAAGGAAAGATAGCACATGGGCATTCTCGTTGGCATTAACTGCCGGCACGTCTAAAGGGCAGCAGACGGTGCCGTGGCCCCGCCTCATCGCGCGGGGCGAGGGGCCGCGCGTCGAAGGGCTCACGCGCGGCCCCTCTTTATTTAAAAACGTTCGGAAAGCCCTGGAAGGGGGTTCGTGTTTGCAGCTCGCGGGGCGTGTGGGACGAGAGGCTTGCCCTCGCAAAAGGAATACTTATCCACGTAGCCGAGATATTAACTTCACTGGCAATAGAAGCCGGCTAACGCCCTTCAGCACCCGCCGCCCCGCTAGATTGCTGAACTTAAGGGCCGTCGGGTCGGCGGTCGCGTGTTCTCCCCCTCTTCGACAATCATGGCATAGCGCATACAATGTTCACCCCGCCATCACTTCAGTCCAGCTTGCTCCAGGATGCTGTCGAGTGTTCCGGAAGGCATATCGACGCTCGGTTTCCCCTGGACCGCAACCGTCCCGGATTTCGCAGGATGCTTAAACTGGCGGTGGCTGCCTTTTGTCCGGGCAAGGTATCAGCCGTCATCTTCCAGGGCTTTGATGACCTCCTTCACCTTCACGTGACGATAATACATGCCCTTGTCAGGCGCGGGTTGTTCAAATAATCTCCTACACCAGGCACTTCTAATACTCTACTGATTAGCCTGGGACTCTCTCTCCATAATCACCATGTTTTCACCTCGTCCCACTAATCCTACCAGCACGAATCCATCAGCCTCGGATTGCGCCACTTCCTTCTGGAGCGTCGAGGTTCGGCTTGTGGCGAGAAGCCGGTATTGGTAACGCTTACTTGATTTGGGTGTCTGCTCAAGGACGGACACGATCTCGTTGGACAGAAATCCCTCCTTCGCGGTGATCGTACGCGGCAATAGGCGGAAGCCCTCTTGCGCGGCCTGGTTAAGCTCCTTCTCCATCGTACTCGTCCGCGTTGTGGCCAGCAGCCGGTACTTGTAAGTATCTGGCGGCTGCGTCACTCGCTCAAGGAAGAGGACCATTTCAGACTGGCCGCAACTGGATGCGGCGGAAATAATGCGGAAGCCCTGCGCCGAGGCTTCGTCAAGCTCCTTTTGCATGGTCGAGGTTTTGACCGTAGCGAGCAAAAGATAGCGATTTTCCGGGTCTATCTTCAATTTGCCTTGTCCCACCGTAGAAACGGCGGTCAACAAAATTAAGGGAAGGGCGAGCGTGTACATTGCTTTCATCTCTATGTCTCCTGAGAAAATGGTTGAGCCAGGTTTGTTCCGCCTTACAGGATAAGGTAGGCGTGATTGGTTAGACAATCAGACACATCCCGAAGCACCTAACGCCCTTCAGCACCCGCCGCCCCGCGCGATTGATGTAGATGACATTGGTCGTGTCGGCGGTCGGGTGCGGGCCGTTGTTATGTGCCGCGTGAACGGTCGAGCTTATTCACGCCGCCACTCGGTCCCGTCGGTGTAAACGAGCCGCTCGATCTTCACCAACACCCTCACGCCCCGGCCCCGCGACGCCGCATACCAACGCCAGTCGCCGTCGAGCGGGAACTCGTGCTTCTGAGCCACGGTCCGCCCCGGCCGGACTTCGGCCTCGGTGCGGAACCGGAGGCGTCGCCTCTCGGCGCCGCTCGCCTTATCCACCAGAGTCACCTCCCACCTCACGGCCTTAATCACCCTCTCGCCCCTATTCTCTACTTCGAGATAGGCGCTCACGACGGGGGCACGCCTCTTCGGCCCCGGCCTCGGCTCCGGTGGAGGCGAGGGCATGGAAAAAAGCGGGCTGCCCGGCGAATCGCCCGTCGTCGGAAGGCTTGGGCGGTCCGGGGGCCAGTACTCCGGGGTCAGGGCGGGACGTTCCGGCGGCGGCGGGCTCCCGGGAACTGTCCAGACGACGGTGCGGATGGCGGCATCGGGGGCGCCCGTGAGCTCGAAGGTCGCCTGCGCGGAGGCCGTCGCGGTGGCGAAGAGCAAAGCTAAAATAATACCCGCGATTCTCATCGTCCCACTCCTCTCATTAAACAGAACGCACATAACGCCCTTCATCACCCGCCGCCCCGAGCGACTCAAGGTAGTTGAAATCCATCGTGTCGGCAATCGGATGCGGGCCGTTGTCGGGCGGCGCGATTCCAGAAGCTAAGCATCTTCAACCAACTCGTAGCGCTCCACGGCAGCGCGCGCCTGCCTTTCAATTGTTTCGTAGTCCCACTCCATCACCTGCCAGCGAGCCGGCTCCAGACGGTCTCCTTTCCGCTTATAGAAAGTGGGGAAATGGATCAGTTCGGGAAATCTTTGTGAGCACGCAAATCCGATGGACACGTATGCTCGCTCAATCGTCTCATTTTCGACATCATACAGGCAGTAGGCGCGTCTGGCATTGAAGCTCTTCGAGCAATATCCAAACCCCGCGGTCAATAGCGGCATGGCCCGTCCATAATAGCCGCGAACATAGGTATAGGTGTTAATGTCAACCACCGGCTCCCCTTCGTCGAGGCTATAGTGCCCGCCGCTCTCCCGCACCCCCATCTCGAATGGCACGATTGTCCCTGGGGGACGAGGCGTCACGCGACCCGTCATAACTATCTTTGTCGCTTCGGTAATATAGACATACGTCGAACGCAGGTGGAACATGCTGTCGATCTCACGGGAATATCCCTCATATCCGTAGTCGTTCATGCTTGCGATGAACATGTCGCGGACGGACTCAACCAGGTCGCGGGTAGTGTTATCTACCGGCACAAAGTGACAGGTTAGTCCGTTCGCAGGGTCGTACAGTTTTGCAAAGTCAGAATGAGGCATACGTTTCTTTTGGACTCCTTTGTGAAGAGTTCTGCCAGGGTACATCCTTAGACGCGCAACGCCCGGCGTCACCCGCCGCGCGGCCCCGTTGACGGGGCATGAAAGCGTTCGTGTCGCGGGTCGGATGCGGGCCGTTGTTGGAAGTCGCGTTCGCGGGAGTTTCATGGCTCCGGACTTTTATACTCTATCGGAGGCGAGGCTATTTGCGCCTGTTAACTCCTAGAGCGGTTCCTTGTTTGGGTTGGCTTTGTGCGCGACATCCGAGACCTTGCGCGCGGCTCGTTTGAGAAGCTGATACCAGCGTATCCGCAGCCGATTCAGACCACTCTGTGTCCCATGCTGCCGCCAGTATGTAAAGGCGTCGCCGCTGAAACTGGCGGCTTCCAGACTGCTGTAATAATAGAGTGCTATCGAGCGTCGCCAATGGCCCTCCGCAATGGGAGTCGAAAAACCATGAACCGATTGGTCGTCCGTGCGGAAGATAACGCACGTGCCCCACCTGGGGACGATTAATTTCAACGGTTCGTGAGCCCCTTTCTCCCAAAGCTCAAGGCACCCCCCGAAACTCTCTTCCCAGCCCGGGTTTAAATAGAGCAGCAAATTCAGACGCCGGTATAGTTTGAGCCGGTCGTAATAATGAAAGTCGGTGTGCGGCATCAGGCGCCCCCCCGGCCCGCTGCAATGCAGTCCGCCCCCCTCGTAATAAGGGTCGGGAACGAGCCCGCCGATGCCGGTGACGGCCTCCAAGAATCTGAGGAAGGGCGGCGAGGAGAGTTCGCAGAGCATCGAAGAGAGCAGCGGCGGAATGACATCAGTGTCACGGCAATACATCTTGCCGGACTGGTAAAAATCATCGCGCTTGTTCCAGTAAGGCCAGTCCGGCACCGGGTACATGCCCGCCGCCTCGTCGGGCGTGAGCTTCAGAAAGTCTTCCAGCACGAGATGCGGGAAGGGTCCGGCCTGTCTGAATTCCGAAGCCATCCGTTCGACGCGCTCACGAGAATAGGTTCGAAAGCCGAAGAAGTTTTTTCTCTCGCTCGTGGTCGTTGCCGACATTCACCTCACCTCGGGCCGGTCATCGACGGCCACCGGTTCGACGGCTATTAGAGCGTGTCATTACTTAATCGCACCCACAATAACAGGACATCTAACGCCGCGCATCACGCGCCCGTCGCCCCCACGGAGATACATTACACGCGGCGTGTCGCGGGTCGGGTGCATGCCGTTGTTAGACGACGCCGTCACTGCACTATTCCGACAATCGGACCCAAATCCGCTCTGGAGTCGTTCCGTTGCAGGTCTATCGAGTAGAGGCTGGAGACGACACCGTCCAGGTACAAAGCGTCTCGACAGTGCAACTCGTCGCGAAAATACGTCGCGATCTCATAGAAATTGACGGGCTGTTCGCTGATTACGAACATGATCGTGTCGCCTGAGACGCCGACGCCATTGCGCAGCAACCGTGAAGTTGACGCCGCGCTAATCGCCGGATGAAGAGCCCCGTTCCGGACCAGCAACGGACCCGATTGGGTCGCGAGACGCACGCCTTGAGCGAGAGCCGGATATTCAGTCGATTCGACGATTCCCGGCCCGGACTGGGAGACGAAGAATACACCATTCGGCTTCAGGAAGAAGTTACCGGTGCCGTCAGAGAGATTGAGAGGAGAGACCTGTTGACCGTCCTGCACCAACAGGCCGACCGGCGAAAGGTCGGGCTCGAACATGCCGGCGTTCATGGCGAAGCGCAGCCGCTCACTTCTGCCCGCGAGCCAGGTCTTCAGCCGGTCGAACCGCTTGAACGCGCGTCCCGCATCGTCCCGCAGGAAAAGTTCAAGGCGCTCCGTTCGAGCATCAACTCGAACTGTCGTGAAGCGTGGCGCCGCGACGCCCCCGGATGCGGAACCCTCTCGAACAGGAGCTGGCGCTGGCGTACTATTGGTCTCACGCGAACAGCCGTTGCACGCCGACAATGCGAAGAGCGCCAGGATCAGTAAAGACAACGTCTTCATGATTTCAGAGCCGTCTGACACTAGTCAGACGTACTACAAGCCGCGGGTCAAACCGCCGGTCCGGGCGCGTATGTTTTTATTCCCACGGAAGAGGCGCCTCATCACGTTATCGGGCCGCTTTCACTGCCACTACATGAGCGAGTCGGGGCGGGAGCGTTCGCGGCGGGCGACGCCGGTGCGGTAGGCGGCCTCTTCGACCTCGCGGGCGACAGCCTCCGCGACGCGCTTGTCGAAGACGGAGGGGACGATGTATTCGGGGTGGAGTTCATCGGGGGTAATAATTGAAGCGATGGCCTGGGCGGCGGCGAGCTTCATCTCCTCGTTGATGCGCGAGGCGCGGCAGGCGAGCGCGCCGCGAAAGATGCCGGGGAAGCAGAGCACGTTGTTGATCTGGTTCGGGTAGTCGCTCCGCCCCGTCGCCATCACCGCCGCGATCCCTTCGACCTCCTCCGGCATGATCTCGGGCGTCGGGTTCGCCATCGCGAAGATGATGGGGTCTTTCGCCATCCGCTTCACGTCCTCCGCGTCGATGACGCCGGGCGCGGAGAGTCCGAAGAAGACATCCGCGCCCTTGATGATGTCGTGGATGTTGCCGCGCTCGCCGTTGGGGTTCGAGATGCGCGAGAAGTGGTCCTTGACCCAGTTCATGTGCTCCTCGCGCCCCTCGTAGATGGCGCCGTGCTGGTCGCAGCCGATGAGGTTGCGCACGCCCGCGCTCATCACGATCTTCGAGCAGGCCACGCCCGCCGCGCCCACGCCGTTGACGACGACCTTCAAGTCCTCCATCCGCTTCCCGACGAGTTTCACCGCGTTGATGAGCGCCGCGAGCACGACGACCGCCGTCCCGTGCTGGTCGTCGTGGAAGACGGGGATGTCCAACTCCTCTTTCAATCTTTCTTCAATCTCGAAGCAGCGCGGGGCGGAGATGTCTTCGAGGTTGATGCCGCCGAAGCCGACCGAGATGCGCTTGACGGTGTTGACGATCTCGGCCGGGTCTTTCGTCGAAAGACAGATGGGGAAGGCGTCCACGCCCGCGAACTCTTTGAAGAGCATCGCCTTCCCTTCCATCACGGGCAGCGCGGCGGCCGGGCCGATGTCGCCGAGGCCGAGAACGGCCGTGCCGTCGGTGACGACGGCGACGGTGTTCTTCTTGATGGTGAGCGTGAAAGCCTTCTCGGGGTCGCGCGCGATGGCCTCGCAGACGCGCGCGACGCCGGGCGTGTAGGCCATCGAGAGGTCGGTGCGCGTCTTCAGAGGAGCTTTGGAGACGACCTCGATCTTGCCGCCGAGGTGCATGAGGAAGACGCGGTCGGAGACGTTGACGACCTCGACGCCGTCCACGGCGCGCACCGCGTCCACGATGGCCTTGCCGTGGTCGGCGGAGGCGGCGTTGACGGTGAGGTCGCGGATGATGTAGTCGCGGCCGACGCTCACGATGTCGATGGCGCCGATGTCGCCGCCGGCCTGCCCGATGGCGGTGGCAAGTCCGCCCAGCATCCCGGCGCGGTTGGAAATCTTCACGCGCAAAGTCAGGCTATAGCTCGCGCTCGGTGTGTTCGGCGGCTGGGCCAAGGCAGGGTCTTTCCTTTCGCTTCTTTTCTCAAGTGCGACTTCGTTGGGCTTGGGTTTTACTCTAGCGCCAACGCGGACGCACGCGCAAGCGTCGTGTCAGTCGCACAGGGCGCGCCGAACCTTTTCGACGGCGTCGGCGTCCGTGCCCGCGCCCTCCGCGAGTTTGAGCGAGTGTGCGCCGAGTAATTTATAAACGGCGAGGGCGTCGGTGTCTTCGAGTTCGGCGAGGGCGCGGAGGTGCTTGCGGATGGTCTCAACGTCGGCGCGTGAGAAGCTGCCGGTGAGGGCGCGCGCGGGCGTGTAGCGCGTGAGGTTGTCGGCGACGCTGCGCAGGAGCGGGAGCAGAATCTGACGCGCGCGCGCATCGGACAGACCGCAACGCTTGAGCGTGTCGGCCGCCACGTCGAAGAGCGCGACGACGTGCCCGGCCGACATCACGGCCGCCGCGTGGTAGAGCGCCTTGTCCTCGGGCTTAATTGTAAACGTCTCGCCGCCGAGGTCGCGCACCACGCGGCGCGCGGCGCGGACGGCGCGTGCGTCGCCCTCGACGCAGTAGAAGGCGTGGCGCAGGCTCTCGGCCCCGTTGACGGCGTCGCTCACGGACGCGAGCGGGTGCATCGAGCCCACGCCGAAGCCGCGCGCGCGCAGGGGCGCGAGAGCTTCGGACGAGAGCGCGCCGCTCGCGTGCAGCGCGACGCGGGGCTTTAAGGCGGGCCGTGCGGCCAACAGTCGGGCCACCTCTTCGATGGCGTCGTCGGGCGTCGTGATGAAGAGCAGGCCGGCGTCGGGCAGTCTCTCAAGCTCTTCGATGCCGAGCGCGAGGGTTTCAACTCCCGCGCGCTTCGCCGCGCGCCTCGCGTGCGCGGCCCTGCGCGAGACGAGCGCGCGCACGTCGTAGCCGCGCGCGTTGAGCGCACGAGCCAGCGCCGTCCCCACGCGACCGGCGCCGACGACGGCAACCGTACGCGACGAAGGGGAGACGGAACGTCTTTCGCGCTCCCCTCCCCTTTCGACTTTTGACTTTTGACTTCTGACTTCTGACTTCACTTTACGGTGCGTTGAGTTCGGCCTTCGAGACGATTTCGATGAGCACGGGCTGCTCGGGCAGTTCGTCCAACCACTGCTCGAAGCGCGCGCGCAGTTCGTCGCGCGTGAGCAGGCCGGACTCGCCGTTGGGCGCGACGACCTTGACCGGCGGCGGCGCGGGCATGCGCTTGAGCGCGCGCTCGACGAGTCGCACGTCCTGGCGCGTGAACTTCTCCGGCAGATGGTCTTGCCCGAACGCCGTCGAGAGTGCGCGCGCGCGCTTCGCCGTCTCAACGTCTGCGTCGCGCCTTGAGAGCGCGTCGAGCGAGATGGCGAGCGGCGTCCCCAACATCCGCAGCGTCCGGCGGTAGACGCCGAGGCCGCGCTCCATCAACGCCTCAAGCTCCTGCGTCAGTTCCGCAAGTTCCTCCGCGCGCGACAGGCGGAACTGGCACGCGCACGCGGGCTGACCGGCGAGCAGACGCCGCACGTCGAGCGTGCAACGCGCCCCTTCGGCGACCCGCAGGAGCCCTTCGGCCTGACGCCAGACCTGCGTGCTCACGACGGGGAGCCGCGCCAGCCCTTCAAACTCGCGCCAGCGCTCGGAGCGGCAAAGGTCGCGCAGCGAATCGCGCGCCCCGCCGGCGCCGACAGTTTTATCATGGAGCGCGGCGTAATGCTCGCCGTAACGCGCGCGCCACTCGCGCCACAGGCGCTCGAAGCGTTCGCGCCGCACGGCGTCGAGGAAGTTGTTCGATTCGTGCGCGAGGTTGAGCAGTTCGCGCCGCGCGGTCTCCAACTCGTCCACGCCCGTCGGCTCGGCCGCGGCGAGGTATGCGCGCACGCGCTCGCGCGCGGCGACGGTCTCGACGAAGCCGCAGAGGTCTTCGAGCGTGCGCGTCAGACGCGCGACCGCGCCGGGCGAGCGCCGGAAGGCTTCGGCCACGCGCATCAGTGCCTCTTCAAGTTTAATCTTGCCGGCGACTTCGGCTTCGAGCGCCACGGCCGCGCGCCCGAAGCTCTTGCGCACCTCGGCCTCTGCCTTCCACACGCGCGTCGTGAGGGAGGCGTCGGGCAACGCGTCGAACTTCTGCGTCAGGCCGAGCAGGTGCCACTCCTTGAGCCAGAGCCCGAGCGCGGCCCGCACCTCGCCGCGCGAGTCGCGCAACGACGGCCGTCCTGTCAGCATTCTTGCCCAGTCGAGTAACTCGGCCGAGAGAGGCTCGGCTTCAGTTGTGGTCGCGTCGTCGGTGGACGCGGCGGCGGGCTCGGCCTTCGCGCGGACTTCCGCGCGTACTTCGTCGGCGAAGTCCGCCCAGGGGCTCTCCGCGACTTTGGGGGAAGGGTTGGACGGCTCTGCCTTCGGCGGCTCCGGCGCGGACGCTTGCGCGACCGGCGCGGAGGGCTTCGGTTGTGAAGGTTCGGGACTGAACGTCGGCGGCTCCGACTTTACTTCCGACTCCGCTGCCGTCTTCGCCTCGGTCTTCTCTTCCGTCTTTGGTGCGGGCGGCGCTTCCTCTTGCGGGACAGGCGCGGCCGTCTGGGTCTGCTGCTGCTTCGCGGCCGCCTCGTGCATGGCGATGCGGAAGCGGTAGCGTTTCTCGCCGCCGGGGCCGTCCGCGAGGACGAAGCTGCCTTCGGGCGCTTCAGCGGCGAAGCGCGCCAGCGTCTCCGCGACTCGGCGTGGGGCGTCGCCGCCCGCGTCCTCATCGGTGAGCAGCAACGCGGCGCACATCTCGCCCGGCGTCGCGTCGCGCCCGTCGAGCGAGAGCACGAACAGGCTCTTTAAAATAAGCCGCGCCTGGTATCGCTGCATGATCGGCAGTTGGCCGATGCAGACCGCCGTCAGTTGGTCGTAGGTGGCGAACAGCTCGCGCAGCTCAGGGTTGAGGCGCAGCTCCTCTTCGGTCGCGTCGAAGACCTCGTCGAGCAGCACGAGCGCGAGGGCCGGGCGCGAGGTGGCGCGCGCCGCCGCCGCCGCCGCGAACGGCAGGAACGCGAACTTCGGCAGGAAGAGGCGGACGCCCGACGCGACTTCCGCGACGAGCGGGTGAACGGGGTAAACGGATGAGAAACGCGCCTGACTCCAGTTGAACTCGTGCACGGTGGCGCGCAGCGACTGGTATATCTCGCGCAGCGTGTCGCCGACCTGCGGCTTCTTGCGCAGGACGAACTGGTCCGCGACGCGATAGAGGTTCTCGGGGTCGAGGTAGTCTATGCGGTAGGTGCCGGCGACGGCGACGTTCGCGCCGTCGGCGTCGGCGATGTCGTCGTCGAGCGCGAGCGCCACGAAGACGTTCAGGTCGCGCGCGGCCCCGGCCAGAGAGCCGAGGTACGGGCCATCGTCGCGAGAGACGCGCGCCGGCCGGTTGAAGGCCGTGTCGATGACGACGACCAGCGTCTCGCCCATCGCGCGCGAGGCGGCGACGGCCAGCACTTCGGCCGGGTCGCGGTTGCCCCACTGCGACTCGCTCCCGCCGAAGAAGGCCGCGAAGCTCGCCGCCAACTCGTCGGCCAGCGTCGGCCGCGTCCCGCGCTCGACCCGCACGACGAGATAGCGCCGCCCGGCCAAACGCTGCGCGCTCGCCGTGACGTGCCCGTCCTCGACGCCCTGCCGCAGCCGCTCGGAACCGGCCAGCGCGCCGAAGACGGCCAGCGTGTGGCTCTTGCCGACGCCACGGGCGCCCGCGAGCGCGCGCGCCGCGCCCGTCCCCGCCGGCAGGTCGGCCACGGCGTCGAGCCAGCGCGAAAGCAGGTCGGAAGTAACGTCCGTGAAGCGGTAAGCGGCCAGCGCCTGCGCGGGGTCTTCGGCGTAGTTCCCGACCTGCTCGAACGACTGCGGCTCGACCAGGTCCTTGATCTTATCCTGTATCCGTTTCATGCGCTCCCGGCGGGAAAATGCGGTTGTAATTCGGGGCCGGCTCCTCATTGAACGAGGAAGGAAGGGCAGCTTTGAATCTAGCACGCTGAAGCGCGCGGGTGCAACGAATAAGTTTTCGCTCCCGCGCCGACGCCGCCTGCTGCTATAATCCGGCGCGAGTCTCCTCCACAGAAGGGCCGACGGGGCGGCGAGAACTCCCCGCAAGGCGCCGGCGCCGACACAACCTGCGGCGCGCCCCGCTGCATCAAAGATTCGCGCCTTTCCGGGTCCCCTTATCGACGGTCGTCCGATTCAACCCTCAGCAGTCGCCCGCGCGGGCGGCCGGGTCGGACGAGAGAACGCACTGGCGCGCGAGGGCTTCGCCGAAGAGTTTCGACTTCCTTCCGGCCGCAGACCGTAGACAAGAATTTTTTTGGAGGCACACGTGATGCACTACAGATTCTCCCGCTCGCTCGTCGCGCTCGGGCTCATCTCCAGCCTCTGGGCGGGTTCGATTGGGGCCGTGGCCGCGCCGCGCCGCCAGGACGCGCAGAAGCAGGCGTCCACCAAGCAGGACTCGGCCGCCAAGGATAAGAAGGACAAGAAGGGCGGCGACGAGGCCAGGGAGGAGCAGGTCGCCTCGGCCCAGCCCGCCACGTCGAGCACCGGCAAGCCGCTCTCGGAGAAGGAAGACCCGCGCCTCATCGGCAAGCGCAACATCAACAAGGGCATTCTCATCCCCAAACTGGCGGGCGGCATCGACAAGGAGGTCTCGCAGGGCCGCCAACTCGCCGCGCAGGTTGACCGCGAAGCCAAGTTCATCGACGACCCCGTCATCACCGAGTACATCAACCGCGTCGGCCAGAACGTCGTGCTCCACTCCGACTCGCGAATTCCCTTCACCATCAAGGTCATCGACTCCGACGAGGTCAACGCCTTCGCCCTGCCGGGCGGCTTCTTCTACGTCAACAAGGGGCTGATCCTCGCGGCCGACAACGAGGCCGAGGTGGCGGGCGTCATGGCGCACGAGATCGCGCACGTCGCCGCGCGCCACGCGATGGAGAACCAGGCCAAGGGCATGCTGGCCGAGATCGGCCTGCTCGCCGGCTCGATCTTCCTCGGCGGTCTGGGCGGCATGCTCATCAACCAGGGCGCGCAGTTCGGCGCCCTCCTCGGCTTCATGAAGTTCAACCGCAGCGCCGAATCGGAGGCCGACATGCTCGGCGTGCAGTACCTCTGGGCGGCCGGCTACGACCCGAACGCGATGTCCACCATGTTCGAGAAGCTCGCGGCCAAGAACAAGAAGAAGCCCGGCACCTTCTCGAAGCTCTTCGAGACGCACCCGCAGTCGGTGGACCGCATGGAGGCGACCCGTCAACTCGTTGCGCGCTTCCCCGACAAGGAGGAGTACGTCCTCTCGACCTCGGAATTCCAGCGCGTCAAGAATCGCCTGCTCCGGCTCTCGAACGCGCGCGCCTCTTCGGCCGGCGACATCGCCCCCGGCGAGGACGGCGCCCCGGGCCGCCCGACCCTTAAGCGCCGCTCGCCCAACGCGGACGAGACCGGCACCCCGACCGAGGGCACCACGCCGCCCGAGAAGAAGAACGACGCCCCGGTGCTCAAGAAGCGCACCGACGACCAGACGCAGCAGCAGCAGACCCCGCCCGAGTAGGCCAACGGGGTCGGCGGCCAGTGCAAAAGGCCAGGGAAGGCTCTCAGGTTCGACAGACCTGGGAGCCTTCGGCTTGAGGGAAAGGGTTGAACTCGGCGAAAAAAGCGCTGCTCGTCGCGGCCGGGAGTCTCTGCATCGTGCTCGCGGTGCTCGGGGTCTTTCTGCCGCTGCTGCCGACGACGCCCTTCCTGCTGCTCGCCTCGGCCTGCTACGTCCGCAGCTCCGAGCGCCTGCACGGCTGGCTGATGGGGAACCGCCTGCTCGGCGGCTACATCAGGAATTTCAAGGAGCGGCGCGGCATCCCACTGCGCGCAAAGGTGACGACGGTCGTCATCCTCTGGCTGCCGCTCATCTACTCGGTCTACCGGCTCGAACTCTTCTGGCTGGAGGCTCTGCTCGTGCTGATGGGGCTCACCTGGAGCGTCCTCATCTTCAGGATGAAGACGTTGAAAGAGGACGGCTGAAAGCCCCGCCGCCACGGCTTGACAATGAAAATGTCGTTAAGTATTCTACCCGTTCGCGTTTTAGACGCTTAAACTTGAGAGAGTTATCCTTATGTCAACATACTTCCCGAGCGGGGACGGACTCGCTGAGAATCGCAAGTGGTACGTGGTGGACGCGGCGGGCCAGACCGTCGGGCGCCTCGCGACCGAGGTCGCGCGCGTGCTGACGGGCAAGAACAAGCCGCAGTACACGCCCTTCCTCGACACGGGCGACCACGTCATCGTCATTAACGCCAAGCAGGCCGTCTTCAAGGGGTCGAAGAACGACCAGAAGATGTACCATCACCACACGCTCTACCCGGGCGGGCTCCGTTCGATCTCGGTCAAGGACCAGTTCGCGCGTCACCCCGAGCGGGTCATCGAGCTGGCCGTCAAGGGCATGCTCCCGAAGACCAAGCTCGGCAAGGCGATGGCGAAGAAGCTCAAGGTCTACGCCGACGACGAGGGGCTCACGCGCCACGCCGCGCAGCGCCCCGAGCCGCTCGCGCTGAGCCCGAAGACGGCCGCGCAGAAGGCTTAAACACCGGTTTTTAAGTAAGGAAGAGGAACTGTGGCAGACATCCAGTATTACGGCACCGGGCGGCGCAAGACTTCGACCGCGCGCGTCTACCTTCGGCCGGGCACGGGCGAGATCAAGGTCAACCGCAAGACCTTCGACGAGTACTTCCCCAACCAGGCGCTCCGCATGGTCATCCGCCAGCCCCTGACGCTCACCGACACGGCGAACAAGTTCGACATCCTCGTGAACGTCGCGGGCGGCGGCCCCGCCGGTCAGGCCGGCGCGGTGCGCCACGGCATCACGCGCGCGCTGATGGAGTTCAACGCGGACCTCCGCCCCGCCCTCAAGGACGCGGGCCTGGTCACGCGCGACCCCCGCGCCAAGGAACGCAAGAAGTACGGCCAGAAGGGCGCGCGCAAGCGCTTCCAGTTCTCGAAGAGATAAGGGAAACGATGACCGAGGAACGCTGAATGATGAAGTAAAGAGTTTTCAGTTCAGCGTTCCTCGTTCATCGTTCCTCGTTTCGCACAATCCATTGTCGCGGCCCGGTTGGTTGCCCTCTTGCGGGGGCGCTTGGGGCGCGGCGAGTACACTAAACCAATCACCGTAAGGAGGAGCAGTTTGGCAGTCACCGTCACGATGAAGGAATTACTGGAGGCCGGCGTCCACTTCGGCCACCAGGTCAGGCGCTGGAACCCGAAGATGAAGGAGTACATCTTCGGCGAGCGCAACGGCATTAACATCATCGACCTCCAGAAGACGCAGAAGATGTTCCGCGACGCCATCGCGTTCGTCACGTCCATGATGGGCGAAGAGCGCGGCCGCAACATCCTCTTCGTCGGCACCAAGCGGCAGGCGCAGGACGCCATCCGCGAAGAGGCCGAGCGCGCGGGCCAGTACTACATCAACCAGCGTTGGCTCGGCGGTCTGCTCACGAACTTCCAGACCGTGCAGAAGTCGATCAAGCGCCTGCGCGACCTCGAAGCGATGCAGACCGACGGCCGCTACGAGAAGATGACGAAGAAGGAGCGCATCAAGCTCGACCGCGAGCGCGAAATCCTCGACAAGAACCTCTCGGGCATCAAGAACATGACCCGCATCCCCGACGCGCTCTTCATCATCGACGTGCGCAAGGAGGACATCGCGGTCAAGGAGGCGAACCGCCTCGGCATCCCCATCATCGCGGTCGTGGACACGAACTGCTCGCCCGAGGGCATCGACTACGTCATCCCCGGCAACGACGACGCGTTGCGCGCCGTCCGGCTCTTCGCCTCGCGCATCGCGGACGCGGTCGTCGAGGGTCAGCAGTTGAGCGGCAAGTCGGCCGAGGACGACGAGCAGGCGGAGGCCGCCGCTGCCGGCGCCGCGCCCGCGCCCACGTCGCGCGCCGTCACCTCTTCGGTTGACAGCACGCGCGAGGTTGAGCCCGGCGCGCAGTCAACGCAGGTCGCGGGCCAGGACGTGTCGCAGGTCTCGGCTGACGTGCAGACTTCGGTCCCCGGCAACCAGGGCTTCGGACGCACGGGCCAGCAGCCCGACAGCGTCGGCGACCACGCGCAGGTCGGCACCGGTGCCCCCGTGCGCGGCGCCACCGGCAGCCCCGACGCCGAAGGCACGCAGCCCCCGCAGTCGCCCGAGGCCGAGAAGGGCGCCGAGACGGTCGGCGCGGCCAAGTAAGACAGGCCCGAACACTTTCAACTTTCAAACTACGGCGAGCGCAGCCCTCCAGTGCGGATGAACCCGCCGGGCTGCGCTTCTTTTTGAGTAGTCAGAAGTCAGAATATAAAACGGCAGTTCTTATTCTGACTCCTGACCCCATAAGTTTAATCATCACTCAGGAGACTTAAGTCATGGCGGAAATCACAGGCGCGGCGGTGAAGGCGCTCAGGGAGAAGACGGGCGCGGGCATGATGGAGTGCAAGAAGGCGCTCACGGAGGCCGAGGGCAACGAGGAGCAGGCGGTCGAAATCCTGCGCAAGCGCGGCATGGCTTCGGCCGGCAAGAAGGCGGGGCGCGTCGCGGCCGAAGGCGCGGTCGGCTCCTACATCCACATGGGCGGCAAGGTCGGCGTGCTCGTCGAGGTCAACTGCGAGACCGACTTCGTCGCGCGCACCGACGAGTTCCAGGCGCTCGTCAAGGACATCGCGATGCACGTCGCCGCGGCCGAGCCGCGCTACGTCACGCGCGAAGAGGTGCCCGCCGACATCCTCGACAAGGAGCGCGAGATCACCCGCGCCCAGATCGCCAACGACCCGAAGAACGCGAACAAGCCCGAGCAGGTCATCGAGAAGATCGTCGAAGGGCGCCTCAACAAATTCTTCGAGGAGGCGGTGCTCCTCGACCAGCCCTTCGTCAAGGACCCGGCCAAGACCATCAACGAGCTGCTGACCGAGAAGATCGCCAAGACGGGCGAGCGCATCACCGTCCGCCGCTTCACCCGCTACAAGATGGGCGAGGGCCTCGCCAAGCGCGACGACGACTTCGCCAGCGAAGTCGCCTCGATGAGCGGCGGCAACCAGTAACTTAATTGCGGATTGCGGAATTCGGATTGCGGATTGGAAGCCCCCCGGCTCTTAACAATCAGCAATCCGAATTCCGCAATCCGCAATCAGGAAACGCATGTCATCAGCCAACACACAAGCGGCGGGCGGGCCGGCCTACAAGCGGATTCTGCTGAAGGCGTCGGGCGAGGCGCTGATGGGCGCGCAGAACTACGGCGTGGACGTGAAGGTCGCGCGCGCCATCGCCGAGGAGATTAAGGCTGTGCGCGACCTCGGCGTCGAGGTCGCGGTCGTCGTCGGCGGCGGCAACATCTTTCGCGGCGTCTCGGAGAGCGCGGGCGACATGGACCGTTCGAGCGCCGACTACATCGGCATGCTCGCCACCGTGATGAACGCGGTCGTCCTTCAGGACGCGCTTGAGAAGGTCGGCGTCCACACGCGGGTGCTGTCGGCCATCAACATCCCGCAGGTCGGCGAGCCCTTCATCCGCCGCCGCGCCATCCGCCATCTGGAGAAGGGGCGCGTCGTCATCTTCGCGGCGGGAACCGGGAACCCTTACTTCACGACCGATTCGGCGGCGGCGCTGCGCGCGCTCGAAATCAGGGCCGACGTGATCCTGAAGGCGACGAAGGTCGAGGGCATCTACACGGCCGACCCGATGAAGGACGCGACGGCGACGCGCTACGACTGCATCACCTACCAGGAGGTGCTCGAAAAGCAGCTCAAGGTGATGGACGCCTCCGCCATCAGCCTTTGCATGGACAACGACCTCCCCATCGTCGTCTTCAACATGCGCACCTCCGGCAACATCGTCCGCGTCGTCTCGGGCGAGGTCGTCGGCACGAGGGTCTGCAACGAAAAACCAGTGAATGGCAAATAGTAGATGGTGAATGGAAGGCCGAGGGTCTTCCCACCATTTATCATTTGCCATTCACCATTTACCCGGAGAGAAGCTATGTCTGAGAAGGATGTCATCAAGGAGACGCGGCCGCGAATGGAGGGGGCGGTCGAGGACTTTAAGAGGAAGCTGGCGACCATCCGGACGGGACGCGCGGCCGTGAGCCTTTTGGACAGCGTGACGGTCGATTACTACGGCACGCCGACGCCGCTCAGCCAGATGGCGTCGGTGCACGCGCCGGAGGCGAACATGCTGACGGTGCAGCCGTGGGACCAGACGCAGCTCGGCCCCATCGAGAAGGCGATCCGCTCGGCCGACCTCGGGCTCAACCCCTCGAACGACGGCAAGCTCGTGCGCGTGCCCGTCCCGCCCCTGACCGAGGAGCGCCGCAGGCAGCTCGCCAGGCAGGTGCACGAGGCGGCCGAAGAGCACCGCACCGCCATCCGCAACGTCCGCCGCGACGCCAACGACCGCCTCAAGCGGATGCTCAAGGACAAACAGATTTCCGAGGACGCCGAGCGCGACGCGCTGACGGAAGTCCAGAAGCTCACCGACACATACATCGGCAAGGTGGACGAGTTGGCCAAGACCAAGGAGCAGGAACTGCTCAGCGTCTAGGCCGGTAAAAAGGTCGGGCGAAAATCAGAAGGAGGATGAGAGGCGGCGTGCCTCTCATCCTCCTTCTTTTTGTCGTTCGGTCCTGGTTAGAAGTTGAACCTGACCGAAGCCTGCACGCGACGGTTGCCGGAGTTCTGGCTGCCGCCGCCGAAGCCGAAGCCGCTGACGGGGAAGAGCGACTGCCCGAACGAGTCCGAACTGAGGTTGCCCACGGGCTGGCCGAAGTTCGTCCGGTTGAGCAGGTTGATGAAGTTGAGCGAGAAGTTGAGCGTGTAACGCTTCCCTTCCGCGCCGCCGGGCGCGCCCATCATGATCATCATGGGGCCGCCGGCCATGCCGCCCTGAATCGGGCCGCGCGCGCCGGCCGAGGACGTGGTGGTGTTGCTGCTCCCGCCGCGATTCGACGAAGAGCGGTCGGCGCCGCGGTTGTTGCGGTTGGCGCGCTGCTGCTCCTGCTGCTGCTTCTTCTGCTCCTCCGCGACCTTGCGGCGCTCGGCCGCGCCCGGCAAATCGCCGAAGGAGAAGCTGCGCCCGATGCGCATGTTGACCGCGAAGAAGCCCGGCCCCTCGGCGTAGTTGCGCGGGACGATGGTCTGCCCCGCCTTGGGCAGGAGGTCGAAGTTGCCGAAGCTCGTCTGCACCAAGCCGCAGGGCGTCTGGCCCGGCGCGGCGATGGGGCCGGGGCGCTGGCCCGGCGCGCAGGCGACGGTCTGCGAGTCGGCGAAGGCCGGGCGGTCGTTGATGATGCCGTCGCTGTTGTTGTCGAAGCCCGTGATGATGTTGAACGGGCGGCCCGTGTTCGCGATGATGATCGGGCTGAGCGAGAGCTTGAGCTTCGGCACGGCCAACGAGGCAAACATGATGAAGCGGTGGCGCGAGTCGAAGCTCGTGCGCCCGTACTCGCCCGTCAGGTCGTACTGGTTGACGGGATAGCCGCCGAAGTCCGCGTTCGACTGCGCCTTGCCGAGGGTGTAGTTGAGGTTCATCGAGATGCCGGGGCGGAACTGCTTGCTGAAGCCGATGTTGAGCTGCTTCATGCTCTGCGTGCCGGAGGTCTCGAACTGGTTGATGTCGCCGACTTCGGGGCGCGGGCGGCGGAAGACGCCGTTGATGAACGTCGGCGCGTTGATGTTGCGCGAGCGCAGCAGGTGGCGCGTGTCGTAGGTCGAGAAGAAGACGTTGAGCTGCGAGGTCTTCGTGAGCTGGCGCGTCACGATGAGGCCGCTGATGTAGCTGTAGGGCGCGGTCGCGTCCTCGGCGAGCTGGCGCGTGGCGGTCTGCGTCACGCCGAAGCCCGCGAGGTCGGCGAGCGTCGGGGCGCCGCTCACGACGTGCCCGTCGCGGTCGAAGACCACCTGGCTGAGCAGCTCGCGCTGCCGGTTGAGGACGGGCGTCCCGTCGGGGTTCGTCGTCTCCCTGATGACGAACTGCTGCTGGATGCCGCCGCCGCCGAGGCGCTCGACCTGGAGCGCGATGTTCTCGCCGACGCGGTCGTAGAAGAGGCCGAAGCCGACGCGGATGACCGTCTTGGCCTGCCGCTGCGCGCCGCCGTCGGGCGACCACGCGAGGTAGACGCGCGGGGCGAAGTTGGACTTGCTGTCGAGGTTCGACTGCCGCTCGTAGCGGATGCCGCCGCCGAGCGTCAGGTTCGGCCGCAGCTTCCAGTCGTCCTGCACGAACCCGCCGAAGTCCACCTGGCCGATCTCGGTCAGCGGGTCGCCCGTGGTGATGGAGAACTGCGTGGGGACGACGACCTGCTGCAACGGGGAGCCGGTGATCGCCTGGCGCCCGAGCGCCTCGCGGAAGGCGTCGATGGAGCGGAAGGAGTAGGTGCCGTTGAAGTTGCCCTCGGAGAAGTCCTCCAGGCTGATGCCGCGCACGCGGGCGCCGAACTTGACGGAGTGCGCGCCGTGCGCCTGCGTCGTCGTGTTGGTCACCTCCCAGCGCGTGCTCTGGCTGAAGGAGTTGCCGCTCTGCGAGGAGCCGGCGAAGAAGGCGTCGAAGACGTTGACGGCCGGGAGCCCGACGGTCAGCGGGTCCTGCTCGAAGCGCGAGCGGATGTACTGGAAACGCGTCTCGTTGACCGTGGACTTGTTGACGACGGCCGTCTCGGTCAACTGCACCGTGTGGTTGCTCGAAGTCGAGTCGAAGGCGCGCTCCTGCAAAGAGTACTGCGAGACGCCCTGGTTGAGGTCGTCGTTGTGGAAGAAGCTATAGCGCGCGACGAGCGTGTGCTTGTCGTTGATGGCGTAATCCACGCGCGGGTTGATGCTCCAGTTACGGCGCGGCGTGAAGATCGCCACGTTGTAGGGAACTTCCAGCAGCGACGAGTTGAGCACGCGGCCGTTGACGAGGTCGTTGTCGTCCGTCTCGCCACGGAAGAAGTCGAGGAAGAACGACGCCTTCTTCGGGACGATGGTGCCCGACAGGTTCGCCGAGTACTGGCGGAACTGGAAGGGCGGGCGCTTCGCGCTCTGGAGGAACGGGTTGCGCGAGTTCATGCTCTCGTCGTTGAAGGTCATGCCGGCGCTGCCGCGCAGCTTCTCGGTGCCGGGCTTAGTAAAAATCTGGATGCCGCCGAAGCCGGGGCGGTCGTTCTCGGCCGAGAGCGGGTTGTCGTTGACGCGAATCTCGCGGATGGAGTCGCGCGAGGGGATGCGCCCGCCCTCGAAGCCGTCGATGGTGATCTGGCCGCCGTTGGGGCCGGCGGCCGGGCCGGCGAGCGCCTGGAGCGCCGCCGCCAACTCGTCCGGGTCTTCGGGCAACGCTTCGAGGTCTTTGCCCTTGAGGACGATGGCGCCCGCGCTCGCGGTGTCAACGCTCAGAGGGCCTTCGGAGGCGACCGTCACCTCCTCCTTTTCGAGCGAGACGCCGAGCGTGACCTTGGGCAGTTCGTTGCGGCCCGCGACCACGTCCACCTCCGCGTTCTCGAAGGGCGCGAAGCCGGTCTGGAAGACGCGGACGATGTGGCGCCCGGGCTGGAGGCCGTTGACGTTGAAGGCGCCGTCGCTGTCGGTGACGGCCGACTTGGCCTTGCCCGAGGCGTCAGTCACCGTGACGGTCGCGCCGACGATGACGCCGCCGAACTCGTCCGAGACCTGCCCGCGCAAACTGGTCGCCGCCTGCTGCGCCAGAGCCCCGCCCGCGCACAGCGCCAGGGCGAGCAAGAGACCGAGCCCGCGCCCGACCGACTTAAAAGATGCTTTCATGATCGATACCTTTAACTAAGGGGAAATACCTAACGGTGAACTCTCAACGCCGAACGACGAACCGTGGGACAAACGATTTTCAGTTCATCGTTCAGCGTTCCTACGTCCTACTTACTGTTACGGCGTGCCGATGCCGAAGCCGAAGTTCATGCCGCCGCCGGCCGCCGCGCTCATGCCGCCGCCGCCGGGGCCGCCCGCCGCGCCGCCGGGACGGCGCGACATCATCGCGATCAGCGGCTCGACGTTCGAGACGAGTTGGATGGCCGTGACGCGGGTCGGGTCGGCGCCGACGGTGCTGGAGACGACGATCATCTGGCCGGGCTTCAACTCCGCGAGCGTCACCACGGGCAGGCGTTCGAGCATCTGCTGCGGGTCCATCATGCGACGCACGGGGCCGCCGCCGGGGCCGGCCGCCGCCTGACCGCCGGCCGGGGGCGCGGCGCCACCGGGGCCGCCCTGTATAACAACGCGCTGGCCGCCGCCCGCAGGGGCCGCTCCGCCGCCGGGGCCGCCCGCGCCGCCCATCATCGCCGCCATGTCGGCCGGGAACTGCTTGAGCATGGTGTCGGGGCGGACGACGACGGTGAGGGGCTTCTTGTCCTGCTGCTCGATGGTGATCTCGTTCTTCGCCACGTCAACGGCCTTGACGGTGCCGAGCGTGGTGCGGAACGAACCGGTCACGACCTCCTCGGCCGTGACCTTGGCGCCGTCCGCGCTCTTCTCGCCCTTGGCGCGAATCTGGTCGCCGGCCTTCACCTCCTCGAAGGTCGAGGGCTTGGCGTCGGCGAACTTGATGGAGTCGGGCGCGTAGCGACGCAGCTTGACGGCGGGGCCGCTTGCGGCGATGACAACGGGCTTCGGCCCTTCGGGCGTGCGCGTGTTGATGGTGATCTCTTTGGTCTCGGCGTTGACGGCCGAGACGACGCCGACGACGCCGCGCGCCTGCCACTCGGCGCGCTCCTTCTCCTGCTTGGTCGCCAGTTCGGCCTTCGTGTTGACGACGACGACGCGGGGTCCGGCCAGCGTCTTGCCGTCCTCGGAGACCTTCCCGAGCGCGAGGACGCGGTCGCCCGCGACGATCTCCGCGAGCGTGTAGGGGACGGCCTTGTCGGTCTTGGTCTCGCCCGGGGGGTTCTTCAGAATCCGCGTGGCGTCGGAGAGGGCGACGATGACGACGGCGCCCGCGTCGGTCTTGACGAAGATCTGCTTGGCGGCGGCGTCCACGGCGACCACGTCGCCGAGGACGTTGTTGGCGGACTGTGCGCCGACGCCGAGCGCGCCGGCCGAGAGGGCCAGCGCGAGCGCCAGCATAGTTAGAAGGGGCTTCCTCATTATTCGATTCCTCACAAGTCAGTAAGACGCGGTTTGCGCGGAGAAGTTACAAAAAAATGCTGGAACTGTCTGAGTTTAGAAGGCCCGACGGGCCTGCCGCGGTGACAGTCTTTTTACGCGCCGGCCTCGGCGATTGTTCCCGAACTATCGCGGGAAACGGCGCCGGGCGGCCGCGTAACCTCTTTATTCCCTTCGGGCGGGGTTAAAGTTCCAGGTTTGCTGGTCGGGCGTGGACGGCGGCCGGGGCTTAGACGCGCGAGTGGGGCTTGAGGTTGGTACTACACACGGTAATTCCGTCCATTTTCTCGGACGGAATTTGATTGGTAAAGATGAAAGGGGAAGGGTTAAAGGTTAAGACCCTTGCCCCTTCCCCTTTCACCTGTATCCCTGTCGTCTCAGCGCGCGGGCGAGGTCTTGAGGGCCTCTTCGATGGCGGCCTTGAGGGTGTCGTAGGTGCTGTCCCTGGCGCGGCGGCCGTTGACGAAGAAGGTGGGCGTGGAGCTGACGCCGAACTTCTGGCCGTCGATGAAGTCGCGCTCGACCTTGTCGGCGAAGCGGCCGTCGTCGAGCGCCGCGTCGAACTTCGCGCGGTCGAGCCCGAGCACCTGCGCGTACTGCTTGAGCTGCGCGGGCTTTAAGGCCGACTGGTTGCGGAAGAGGATGGCGGTGAAGTCCCAGTACTTGCCCTGCTCGCGCGCGGCCTCGGCCGCCTCGGCCGCCTTGTGCGCGTCGGCGTGCATCTGGAGCGGGAAGTCGCGGACGACGAAGCGGACGCGGTCGCCGTACTCCGCGATCAGCTTATCGAGCATGGGCTGCGACGCCGCGCAGGACGCGCACTGGTAGTCGGTGAACTGGACGACGGTGACGGCCGCGCCCTCCTTGCCCTTCGCGGGCTGGTCGTCGGTTGAAATCTGGAAGACGGGCGGCGCGGGCGGCGTGATGAAGGTCTGCACGCTCGCGCTGTTGCGCAGGCGGCTGGCGAAGGCGGCCGACAGGCGCTGCCGCTCCTGGTCCTGGAGGTACTCGATGATCTGGTACTTGACCTGCGCGAACTGTGCGCCGCCGATGCGCTCCTTGTTCTTGTTGTAGAAGTCGAGCGCCTGCGCCTCGTTGACGACGGGCACCTTGCTGGCGACCTCCGTCTCCAGCAGCGCGCGGTCGGTCACGCTGCGCTTCTGCGCCTCTGCGTTGAGGAGGATGTCGTTGATCTTCGTGTCGAGGTCGCTCTTGCGCAGAAGGTAGACCTGCTCCTGCACGGAGGCGACGAGCGGCAGCAGCGCGTCCTCGATGTCGCCCGAGGTGATGTTGCGGCCGTTGACGGTGGCGAAGACGCGCGCGCGGTCGGCCGGCGTGGCCGGGGGCGTCGCGACCTCGACGTTCTTCTTGACCTGCGCGGCGGCGCGCAACGTCTGCGCGAACTGCCCCGCGCGCTCCTGCTGCTTCATCTCGCGCATGTAGGCGACGACGTTGTCCTTGACTTCGGCGAAGGCGACGGCGCGGCCGGCCTGCTGCTCGATGGCCGACTTGTTCTGGTTGAAGTAGGCTTCGGCCTCGGCGGCGGTGGGCTCGGGCGTCTTGGCGAGGACTTCGGCCTCGATGAGCTTGGTGGTCGAGGTGTTGCGCTTCTTCGCTTCGGCTTCGAGGAGGATGCTGTTGATCTGTAGGTCAAGCTCGCGCTTGCGCGCCTCGACGACATCTCTCTGGAGCAGCGCGACACGCTGCTGCACCTGCGGACTGAGGTCGGCGCGCGTGATCTTCACGCCGTTGACGGCGCCGAGCACCTCGGGCAGCGGCTCGGCCTCGCAGCCGCAGTCCTCCACGGGCGCGGCGGCCGTCTGCGGGCGCGGGGCTGGCGCGGGCGCGGGCGTCGGCTTGGCGGCCGGCGTCTGCGCGGGCGTCGTCGCGGCGGGCTTGCGCGTGGCGGGGGGCGTCGTGGTGCCGCGCCGCGTCTGCGCGGCGGCCGCGCACGCGAGCATGAGGGCCAGGAGGGTTGCGTAGAAGGCTTTGCTCATAGTTTTCCGGTCTCACCTCGGTTGTCGAAACTCGGCGCGGCGTCCGACTCGTCGGATTGTCTGTGGGATTCAAAACTTACGGGCGCGGGATTTCCCTGGGGCCGGCACTTCCCGGACGGCGCGGCCGGTCGAAGAGAACGTTTCTTCACCGTGGACCGCCCGACGCCGTGCCGCAGAGTCTAACATTCGCGCCACACGATTCGCCACCCGCCCCGCTTGCCGCGTGCGCGCGCGGGAGTATCATCGCCACACGACCTATGGACTTCGACTCGGCGAGAACTCTATGAACAACAACTCGGGCTTAACTTTCACCGGCCGCATACGCAGCATCAGGTGCGCGCTCAAGGGCGTCCACGTGATGATCGCGTCGCAGCACAACGCGTGGATTCACGCGGCGGCGACCGTCGCGGCGGCCGTCGCGGGGCTCTACTTCGGCCTCGACCGCGCGGAATGGTGCTGGGTCATCCTCGCCGTCATCTCGGTCTGGACGGCCGAGGCGCTCAACACCGCGTTCGAGTTTCTGACCGACGTGGCCTCGCCCTCCTTCCACCCGCTCGCGGCCAAGGCGAAGGACGTGGCGGCCGGCGCCGTCCTCATCACGGCCGTCGGCTCAATCGCCATCGGCCTGCTCGTCTTCGGCCCACACCTCTTGAACGCGCTGCGCCGCTGGCGCTGACCCTGACACGGACTCAGCGTGCGCGCCGGGAGCGCGGGCATCCTGCCCGCCAAAGCGTGCGAAAGCACGCTTAGCGACGAAGCGCCATATCTCAAGGTTGCGTCTACAGTTTCTTCGCCTTCGCGCTGCGCGCTCATGGCGGGCAGGATGCCCGCGCTCCCGGCGCCGCACTTTACTTTGTTATCATCGCGCGGATGTCTGTACAGGGAGCGGAGAGCTTCCGCCTGATGCTGGTGGCGGGCGAGGAGTCGGGTGACGCGCACGCGGCGGCGTTGGTGCGCGCGTTGCGCGAGACGGCGCCCGGCGCGCGGTTCGAGTTCTTCGGCTCGACGGGCGCGGCGATGGCGCGCGAGGGCGTCGAGTCGGTCGTGCGCGAGGAAGACCTGGCCATCACGGGGCTCGTCGAGATCGCGCGCGCGCTGCCGCGCTTCTGGGCCGCATACAAGGCGTTAAAGAAGGCCGCGCTTGAACGACGCCCCAACGCCGTCGTGCTCGTGGACTGGCCCGACTTCAACCTCGCGCTCGCACGCGCGCTCCATCGCCACGGCGTCCGCGTCGTCTACTACATCAGCCCCCAACTCTGGGCCTGGCGCTCGCACCGCGTCCGGCAGGTGCGGCGCGACGTGGACCTCCTGCTCACCATCCTCCCCTTCGAGCGCGGCTGGTACGCCGCGCGCGGCGTCGAGCACGTCGAGTTCGTCGGCCACCCGCTCGCGGGCTCGGTCGCTGCGCGCATGACACGCGAAGAGTTCCGCGCGCGTTACCAACTCGACCCGTCAAAGCCGACCGTCGCGCTCCTGCCCGGCAGCCGCCGCAAGGAGTTTGAGCGCATCATGCCCGTCATGCTCGACGCCGCCGCGCGACTTATTAAAGACGTACCCGACGCGCAGTTCGTCCTCGCGCTCGCCGCGCGCCGCTCGCCCGAGGAGGCCACGCGCGCCGTCGCAGCACACGCGGAGGCCGCGACCCTCGCGCCGCGCATACGCGTCACGCACGACGAGGCGCGCGAGGCGCTCGCCGCCTCCGACGTGGCCGCCGTGTGCAGCGGCACCGCGACGCTCGAAGCGGCGCTGCTGGCGACGCCGCTCGTCGTCGTCTACAAGGAGTCCGCGCTCAACTGGCACACGCTCGGCCGGCTCATCGAGGTCGAGCACTACGGCCTCGTCAACCTCGTCGCGGGCGAACGCCTCGCGCCCGAGCTGATGCAGGACGACTTCACGGGCGACACGCTCGCGCGCGAGCTGCGCGCGTTGCTCGACCCCGAACGCAACGCGCGCGTGCGCGCGCGCCTGCGCGAAGCGACGGCGCGGCTCGGCGAGGGCGGCGCCTCGCGCCGCGCGGCCGAGGCCGTGCTGCGCGCGCTGAGAAGCTGGCAGGAAGATGACGCGGCACCCCGCGCGTGAACGTGGATAAAATCCACCGTCGGCTCTCGCCTCTGCGCGTTGGCGCACGCTTGCGGTTGCCGATTCATACCTTTTGCATCACCCCGCTTGAGAACCTTTCCACAAACACGCCGTTGGAAAAATTTTCGTTGACATTCGTCGCGCGAGCGTGGATGATGCCGCCGCTCCCTTAATCAAACTGACCCCGGCTCTGCCGCCCCGCGAAGCTGCGGGTCAACTCCACCAGCACCAGCGAAAGGCTCTCGATGTCGCACCCCCGCGACGCATCGTCACGCGCCACGGCACCATCGCCGAGGCTCCGTGCGCCTTCGCGCAGACCGTCGCCACTCCCTATCCTTCGGCACACCTTCCCCCAAGCTGCCAGACTGTCCGCTCAGCGCAAACGCTCCCTACACTCCCGTCTTGATTAGCAGATAAAAGTTTACACGGAGGTACATCATGAGTTCTCTACCACGCGCCCGTCTCGCGGGCGGCGCCGCCGCGACCCCTCAACACCCCTCGCGCAAAGACGCGCGCGCGCCCCGCACCGCGTCTCTGCTCGCGCTGCTCTTCGCGCTCGCGCTGACGGGCCTGCTGCCCGCACACGCTTCCGCGCAGACGGCGACCGCCGGCCAGCTCGTCATCAGCGAATTCCGCCTGCGCGGCCCGTTCGGCGCTAACGACGAGTTCATAGAGATTTATAACAACACCGATAACGACCACACGGTCTCTGCCGCGACGGGCACGGGCTACGGCGTCGCCGCCTCCGACGGCATCACGCGCTGCACCATCCCGAACGGCACGGTCATCCCCGCGCGCGGCCACTATCTCTGCGTCAACTCCGTCGCGTACTCTCTCGCGTCATACCCGGCGGGCAACGGCACCACCGCCACGGGCGACGCGACCTTCACGACCAACATCAACGACAACGCAGGCATCGCCATCTTCAACAACAACGTCGGCGCCGGCAGCTACAACGTCGCCAACCGCCTCGACGCCGTCGGCTCGACGAGTGAGGCGAACGCGCTCTACAAGGAGGGCACGGGCTATCCGGCGCTGACGCCCTTCTCCATCGACTACAGCTTCACGCGCAAGCTCTGCTCGGCGCCCTTCACCTGCACGGGCCTGCCGCAGGACACGAACAACAACGCGTCCGATCTCCTCTTCGTTGACACGAACGGCACGTCGGCCGGCGCCGGTCAGAGCCTCGGCGCGCCCGGCCCCGAGAACCTTTCGAGCCCCGTGCGGCTGGCCGCGCCGCCCGCAGGCATCGTCGCGTCGCTGCTCGACCCGTTCGGCGCGCTCTCCTCCGGGGGCAACTACGGGCGCGACTTCACGTCCGACCCGGCGAACAACTCGACCTTCGGCACGCTCTCGTTCCGCCGCACGTTTACGAACAACACGGGCGGCAACGTCACGCGCCTGCGCTTCCGCATCGGCGACCTGACGACCTTCCCGTCACCCTCCGGCACGGCGGATTTGCGCCCGCGCACCTCCGGCCCCGTGACCGTGCTGCTGACGGGCGGCGGCTCGGCCACCGCGCAGGGCACGACGCTCGAACAGCCGCCGGACCAGCCGAACGGCGGCGGCTTCAACTCGTCGCTCTCGGCCAACACCATCGCGCTCGCCACGCCGCTCGCCAACGGCGGCAGCGTCAACCTGCAATTCCTGCTCGGCATCCAGCAGACCGGCGACTTCCGCTTCTGCGTGACCGTCGAGACGCTGCCTTCGGCCGGCTCCGAAGTGCTCTGCTTCGGCGGCAACACGGAGACCGGCCCCGTGCCCGTCGGTACGCCGTCGCCGACCCCGCCGCCCGCCGCCGCCGGCCAACTCATCATCAGCGAGTTCCGCCTACGCGGCCCCAACGGCGCCAACGACGAGTTCATCGAAATCTATAACGCCTCCGGCTCCGACCACACGGTCGCGGCCACGTCGGGCACGGGCTACGGCGTCGCCGCCTCGGACGGCATCACGCGCTGCACCATCCCGAACGGGACTTTGATTCCCAACCGAGGCCACTACCTCTGCGTCAACTCGGTCGGCTACTCGCTCGCCGCTTACCCGGCCGGCAACGGCACCACCGCGACCGGCGACGCGACCTTCACGACCAACATCAACGACAACGCAGGCATCGCCATCTTCAACAACAACGTCGGCGGCGGGTCATACACGCTCGCCAACCGGCTCGACGCCGTCGGCTCAACCTCCGAAGCGAACACGCTCTACAGGGAAGGGACCGGTTACACTGCTCTAACTCCTTTCTCCATCGACTACAGCTTCTACCGCACGTACTGCCCGCGCGCGTCGGCCGCGACCGACCCCGTGTGCAGCCCCGGCGCCACGGCCGCGCCGCAGGACACGAACAACAACGTCATCGACTTCGTCTTCGTTGACACCAACGGCACGTCGGCCGGCGCGGGTCAACGTCTCGGCGCCCCCGGCCCCGAGAACCTTTCGAGCCCCATCGACAGCGGCGCGGGCCTGCCTGATACAGTTCTCGACGCGGCCGTCGCTGAAACCGCACCGCCCAACGTCGTGCGCGACTTCACCAGCGACCCGTTCAACAACTCGACCTTCGGCACGCTCGACATCCGCCGCACCTACACGAACAACACGGGCGCGCCCGTCACGCGGCTGCGCTTCCGCGTCGCGGACATCGAGACCTTCCCCGCGCCTTCAGGCGTCGCGGACCTGCGCCCGCGCACCTCTAACGACATCGTCGTGACGACGAGCGGCGGCAACGTCACCGTCCGAGGCACGACGTTGGAAGAACCGCCGTCGCAGCCGAACGGCGGGGGCTTCAACTCATCCATGAGCGCCGTCTCCGTCACGCTCGGGACGCCGCTCGCGCCCGGCGCGAGCATCAACGTGCGCTTCCTCCTCGGCATCCAGCAGACGGGCTGCTACCGCTTCGGCGTCTTCCCCGAATCGCTCCCCACGGGCGGCGGCGACCTCTTCGTCATCGCCGGCAGCACCGACGGCACGCCCGGCTGCCCCGGCCCGACGCCGACTCCGACACCAACTCCAACTCCAACGCCGACGCCAACTCCGACTCCGACGCCAACTCCGACCCCGACCCCGACGCCCACGCCGACGCCAACTCCCGTCGTGCCCGGCCAACTCATCATCAGCGAGTTCCGTCTGCGCGGGCCGAACGGCGCCAACGACGAGTTCGTCGAGGTCTACAACAACACGGACGTTGACCACACGGTCAACTCCATCGACGCCTCGTCCGGCTACGCGGTCGCGGCCTCCGACGGCATCACGCGCTTCGTCATCCCGAACGGCACGGTCATCCCCGCGCGCGGCCACTACCTCGGCGTCAACTCCATCGGCTACAGCCTCGCGGCGTACCCGGCGGGCAACGGCACCACCGCCACGGGCGACGCGACCTACACGACCAACATCAACGACAACGCGGGCGTCGCGCTCTTCCGCACGTCGAACTCGTTGAACTTCAACTTCGTCAACCGCCTCGACGCGGTCGGCTCAACGTCAGAAGCGAACGCGCTTTACAAGGAGGGCGCGGGCTACCCCGCGCTGACGCCGTTCTCCATCGACTACAGCTTCTACCGCGACACGTGCGGCAAGCAGGGCTCGATCACGAACTTCGCGCCGTGCACGTCGCCGGGGCTGCCCGTAGACACGAACAACAACGCGACCGACTTCGTCTTCGTTGACACCAACGGCACCAGCGCGGGCGCGGGCCAGCGACTCGGCGCGCCGGGACCGGAGAACCTCTCGTCGCCGATTCACCTGAACGCGGCGACCGGCGCGGACGTTTCGCTGCTCGACGCGGGCGCGGGCGCGAACACGCCGCCCAACCTCGTGCGCGACTTCACGTCCGACCCCGCCAACAACTCGACCTTCGGCACGCTCTCGTTCCGCAGGACGCTAACGAATAACACAGGGTCGAACATCACGCGGCTGCGTTGGCGCGTCGCCGACCTGACGACGTTCCCGGCGCCTTCGGGCGTCGCGGACCTGCGCCCGCGCACCTCGAACGACATCGTCGTGGCGACGAGCGGCGGCCCCGTGACGGTGAGAGGCACGACGTTGGAGCAGCCGCCGTCGCAGCCGAACGGCGGGGGCTTCAACTCCTCGCTCGGCTCGGGCACGGTGAACCTCGGGACGCCGCTCGCGCCCGGTGCAAGCGTCAGCGTGCAGTTCCTCGCGGGCATCCAGCAGACGGGCGACTACCGCATGTGCCTCGTCGTCGAGACGCTGCCCGGCTCGGGCTCATCGCTGCTCTGCTTCGGCGGCAACACCGAATCGGTGACGCCGACGCCGACGCCGACGCCAACACCGTCTCCGACGCCGACGCCGTTCCCGACGCCCGTTGGGCCGCCCGCGAACCCCGGCGACATCATCATCTCGGAGTTCCGCCTGCGCGGCGCGTTCGGCGCCAACGACGAGTACGTCGAGGTCTACAACAACACGGACGTTGACCACGTCGTCTCTTCGGCCGACGCGACGGGCGGCGGCTACGCCATCGTCGCGTCCGACGGCGTGACGCGCGCCGTCATCCCGAACAACACGGTCATCCCCGCGCGCGGTCATTACCTCGCGGTCAACTCGGTCGCCTACTCGCTGGCCGCGTACCCGGCGGGCAACGGCACGACCGCGACCGGCGACGCGACCTTCACCACGGACATTCCCGACAACGCCGGCATCGCGCTCTTCCGCACGACGCTCCCGGCCAACTTCAACCTCGCTAACCGCCTCGACGCGGTCGGCTCGACGAGCGAGGCCAACACGCTCTACAGGGAAGGGACGGGCTATCCGGCCTTGACGCCCTTCTCCATCGACTACGCCTTCTACCGCGACCTCTGCGGCATCCCCGCGAGCGCGGGCACGTGTTCGCAGAACGGCCTGCCGAAGGACACGAACAACAACGCGGCCGACTTCGTCTTCGTTGACACCAACGGCACGTCGGCCGGCGCGGGTCAACGCCTCGGCGCGCCCGGCCCCGAGAACCTCTCGTCGCCCGGGCATCTCAACTCCGCGTCGGGCGTCTCGCGCTCGCTGCTCGACGGCGCCGTCGCGGTCTCGGCGACGCCTAACCGCGTGCGAGACTTCACGTCCGACCCGGCAAACAACTCGACGTTCGGCACGGTCGCCTTCCGCCGCACGTTCACCAACAACACGGGCGCGAACATCACGCGCCTGCGCTTCCGCGTCATCGACCTGACGACCTTCCCGTCGCCCTCGGGCACGGCCGACCTGCGGCCGCGCACCTCGCCGACCATCTCCGTGGCGACGAGCAGCGGCACGGTCGTCGTGCGTGGGACGACGCTCGAAGAGCCGCCGTCGCAGCCGAACGGCGGCGGCTTCAACTCGACGCTCTCGGTTAACTCCGTGACGCTCGCGACGCCGCTCGCTCCGGGCGCGAGCGTGAGCGCGCAGTTGCTCTTCGGCATCCAGCAGACGGGCGACTATCGCTTCGCGGTCGTCATCGAGACGCTGCCGTTCGCGGGCTCGGAGGTCTGGGTCGTGCGCGGCAACACCGAGACGAACACGGACACGGAGGGCGCGGCGGACACAACGCCGCCGGTGCTCACGGCGTCGGTGGCGACGACGGTGCTCTCGCCGGCCAACAGCAACCTCGTCAACGTCGGGCTCTCGGCGAGCGCCACCGACAACAGCGGCGACCCCGTCACGATCACCGTCCAGGTCTTCGGCGACGAGGACGACGCGACGCCGACCGCGCCGGGCACCGTCCACTCGCCCGACGCGAAGAACATCGCGCCGGGCACGCTGCGCCTGCGCTCAGAGCGCGTCAACTCGGGCGACGGCCGCGTCTACCTGATCATCGTCAAGGCAACCGACTCGTCGGGTAACACGAGTTTCAAGTCCCTGACGGTGGTCGTGCCGAACGGCGGCAGCGCGGCCGCGCTCGCCTCGGTCAACGCGCAGGCGACGGCCGCGCGCAATTACGCCGACGCCAACAACGGCGCGCCGCCCCCGGGCTACTTCGTCATCGGCGACGGCCCAATCATCGGGCCGAAGCAGTAAGACTCAAACACGTACCGCCGGCCACGGCCGCGCGGGAATAACGGAAGCGGGCGGGACTCTCGTCGAAGAGTCCCGCCCGCTTCATTCATACCCGCGAAGATTGTTTAAGACTTCTCGCCGAGTCGTTCTGTCAACTCTTTCACTTGCCGCTTCAGTTCCTGAATCTCTTCCCTCATGCGCGGGAGGCGGCCCCAGAGCGCGTTGAGACGCTTGTACTCTTCGAGCGGCTGGATGGGCGTGCCCCACCAGACGCCGGGGCGCACGATCTTGCCCGGCAGCACGCCGGCCTGCGAGCCGATGATGGCGCCCGACTGCACGCGCGCGTGGTCGCCGAAGCCGACCTGCCCGCCGATGACCGCGTCCGACTCGATGACCGTGCTGCCCGAGATGCCCGTCTGCGCCGCGATGACGACGCGCTCGCCAATCTCGACGTTGTGGCCGACCTGCACGAGGTTGTCGATCTTGGAACCCTTCCCCACGCGCGTCACGCCCAGGGCGCCACGGTCGATGCAGGAGTTCGCGCCCACCTCCACGTCGTCATCTATCACCACGGTGCCCACCTGCGGGAACTTGTGATAGACGCCCGCCGCGTCGCGCACGTACCCAAACCCGTCGGCGCCCACGACCACGCCCGCGTGCAACACCACCCGCTCGCCGAGCGTGACGCCTTCATACAGCACGACGTTCGGGTGCAGCACACAGTCGCGCCCGAGCGTGACGCCACGGCCGATGACGCAGTTCGAGTGAACCTGCGTCCCGTCGCCGATGCTGGCGCCCTCGCCCACGGACGCGCCCGCGCCGACGTAAACGCCCTCGCCCAAACGCGCGCCCTCGGCGACGGCGGCCGTCGGGTGAATCTGTTCCGTAAGTTTCAGGCGCGGGTACAGCACCTCTGCCGCCAGCGCGAAGGCGAGCTTCGGCCGCGCCGCCTCGATGACGCTCGTCAACCCTTCCAACTTCCCGGCCGCGCCTTCCGGCACGATGACGCACGACGCGCGACACGCGCGCGCCGACTCGAACAGCTTCTCGTCCTCGACGAACGCGAGGTCGCCATCGCCCGCCGCTTCGATGGACGACACGCGCCGCACGACCGCGCCCGCGTCACCCAACGCGCGCCCGCCCACGAGCGCGGCCAACTCTGCGACGGTTCTTCCCTGTTCGTTTCGACTCATAGAAGGAGCGCGGCTTCAGCGCGAGACTTTGAAGAGGAGTTCGCGTTCGGTCGAGACGGTCGCCTCGCGCTCTTCGCGCGTGAAGCCGCGACGCGAGGCGCGGATGAAGGCGGCGAGATGACGGACGTGCTCGTCCTCGGACTCTTCGAGCGCCGCGAGGGCCTGCGCGAGCGGGAGGCGCGCGCGGAAGAGGACTTGATAAGCGCGCTTGATGGCCGCGCGCGACTCGGGCGAGAAGCCGCCGCGTCGCAGGCCGATGGTGTTCAGGCCGCGCACGGCCGGCGGATTGCCGTCGGTCGTGAGGAACGGCAGCACGTCCTGCACGATCTTCGACTTCCCACCCACCATCGCGTAGCGGCCGAAGCGCACGAACTGGTGCGCGCCGACGTTCGACGAGAAGAAGACGTGGTCTTCCACCACGATGTGCCCGGCCAGCGCCACGCCGTTCGCCATCGTGTTGTCGTCGCCCACCTCGCAGTTGTGCGCGACGTGGACGCCGACCATCAGGAAGTTTCGGTCGCCGACGCGCGTCGCCTCGCCCTCGCCGCTCGCGCGGTGGAGGGTGACGTACTCGCGTATCAAATTATCGTCGCCGATGATCAACGCGCTCGGCTCGCCCTTGAACTTCACGTCCTGCGGCTCGCCGCCGAGGGTCGCGTGCTCGTAGACGCGGTTGCGCGCGCCGAGGGTCGTGAAGCGTTTGACGACGGCGTGCGCGCCAATCTCGCAGCCCTCGCCGACCTGCACGTGCTCCTCGACGACGGCATACGGGCCGACGCGCACGCCGCGCGCGAGTTCCGCGCGCGGGCTGACGACTGCCGTGGGATGTATTTCCATAGGTTTTATAAATGCGGGATGAAGTAACGACTTGCGCGCGATGGTACGACGGAAGAGGTCAAAAGTAAAAGCAGTAGGCAGTAGGCAGACGGCGGTAGGCAGTTGAAGGCGCCGCGCAGCGGCGTTTGAATGTAGCCCGGCCTTTCAAGGCCGGGTCAGCATTGCATCGAACAACGGGCGTCGCGTCAGCGACGCCTGAGCCGACGCGGCCCGTTCAGGCGTCGCTGACGCGACGCGGCATGCCGGTCATCACCTGACCCGGACTTGAAAGGCCGGGCTAAACTCAGGAGCCGCTGACGCGGCTTTAACTGCCTACTGCCATCTGCCTACTGCCTACTGTTTCCCCTAACGTCTTGTGTTTACACGCAGATGCCGGTATCATGTCACGGTTTTGGACGTAGCCTCGTCGTCGTGTATCTGGCGGCGGGTCGCGCATCTAAGCACTTATAAATTGACTTGCGCGCGCCTCAAGCCCGCGCGTTTTCCTCGGTTAAGGAGAGAGAGCCTTGTTCAGCGATAATTTCCGCCGCGGCGAGTCGGAGAAGAGCCGCTTCAGCGGCGTGAAGAAGTCGAAGCTGGTGTCGAGCTTGTCGGACGTGGCGTGGAAGGCGTTCCAGTCCGTCAACCGCCGGATTCCGGAGGGCGAGGCCGTCCGCCCGCAGTGGGCGCCGGGGCCGCTCCTGAAGTCCTACGAGCGCACCGCCCCGCCGCTCGGCTTCCCGCGCGAGACCGACAGCCTCTGCCCGCGTTGCGTCAAGGAGGTGCGCGAGAGCGTCATCTCGGGCGAGACGCCGCTCGAATCGCTGATGAACGAGCACCCGGGCGAAATCAAGGCGCAGATTTTCGAGGAGAACGGGCAGGTCTTCATGACCAAGACGTGCCCGAAGCACGGCGAGTTCAAAGACCTCATGGCGACCGACGCGCGCTTCCTTGAGCGCATCGAGTCGCTCTTCTTCGGCCGCGACTTCCGCTCGGCCGAGGACACGCACGTCCACAAGCACGGCACGTCGAACATCAAGTTCGGACGCGGCGCGGTCCTGACCGTTGACCTCACGAACCGCTGCAACATGATGTGTAACCCGTGCTTCATGGATGCCAACCAGGTCGGCTACGTCCACGAGCCCACGTTCGAGGACACGAAGACCATCCTCGACAACGCCGTCAGCTTCAAGCCGCGCCGCCAGATCATCATCCTCTTCTCGGGCGGCGAGCCGACGCTCTCGCCCTACTTCCTCGACGCCGTCGCCTACGCGAAGAAGGTCGGCTTCTATCGCATTCTCGCCGCCACGAACGGCATCCGCTACGCCGAGGACATCGAGTTCTGTAAGCAGGCGAAGGAGGCCGGGCAGCACGGCGTCTACTTGCAGTTCGACGGCGTGAGCGAAGAGAAGAACAAGCATCGTGGCGTCGGCAACCTCTTCGACGTGAAGTTGCGCGCGATTGAAAACCTCGCGTCGGTCGGCATCAAGGTGACGCTGGTTACGACCATCGTCAACACCATCAACAACGACGACATCGGCCGCATCGTCGAGTTCGCCGCCAAGAACATCGACAAGGTGCAGACCATCGCCTTCCAGCCCGTTAGTTTCACGGGCCGCGACGAGGACGTGCCCGACCACATCCGCGAGCAGCAGCGATACACGCTCGCGGGCATGGCCACGGACCTTGAGCAGCAGCTCGACGGCCGGATGAAGTCTCTGCGCGACTGGTTCCCGCTCTCGTCCTACTCGGCGTTTACGTCGGTGATGGACATGCTGCAAGGCGCCGACGCGCCGTGGGGCTGGTCTTCGTGTAACTGCCACCCGAACTGCGGCATCTTCACGCTCGCGGTCGTCAACCGGCACACGGGCGAGTTCAAATCGCTCTTCGACTTCTTCGACTACGAACAGTTCATGAAGGACGTGTCGGTCATCACCGACACCGCGCGCGGCAAGAAGCTGACGATGGCGCAGCTCGCGATGGCGATCATGCGCAACTTCCAGCCGGAGCGCGCGCCCGAGGGCTTCCCCGTCTCGCAGATCATCAACCTGTTTAAGCCCTCCTCGACCAGCTCGAACTCCGACCGCAACGACCGCATGAAGCAGCAGTCGGACGACGCGGCCGACGTGTGGCGCGTCCTCTGCGTCGAGGGCATGTGGTTCCAGGACTTATTTAACTACGACTTCCGCCGGACGGAGATGTGCGTCATCCCGTACGGCACGCAGGAGGGCGAGATTTCGTTCTGCGCCTATAACACCGGAGTCGGCTGGCGGCAGATCATCGAGAACATGCACAAGACGGCCGGCCTCGCCGAGTGGTACAAGGAGAACGGCCGCCACCCCGTCTACGCCAAGGGCAAGCACGTCCCCGGCATCGAGAAGTCCCGCTCCCTGAGCCTGCCCATCGTCCAGGCCATCCTCGCCGAGGACGAAGACCCGCAGGCGCGCAAGGCCACCACGCCCTACCTCGTCGAAGAGGCCGAGGAAGAAGTGGCCGTCCGTTAAGCAAACTCCGCGTGCTGCCCGCGACGCGCGTCGCGGGCAGCACGCGGCACCGCCCGCATCCCGACCCCTATGCAATATCCTGCGACCTCACAGTCGCCTGGCCCAACCTGGGTTGAAGGTACTTACAAGCCTCCGCCCCCTCGCACAGAAAGGAACTCCGAAATGAAAAGCTTCCCCCTGATTCGCGCATGCGCCCTGTCGCTGCTGCTTGCCCTGCTCGCGCCGACCCTCGCCCCCGCTGCCGCGCTCGCCGTCGCCGCGCAGGACGGTGCCGCAGCCGCCTCCGGCGAGGTCGTACTGCCGGACGGCACCGAGCTGACCGTCGTCACCACCGAAGAGATTACGAGCAAGACCGCGACCGAGGGCGACGCCCTCAACTTCAAGGTTGACGAGGACGTGAAGGTCAACGGCAAGGTCGTCATCACCAAGGGCACGCTCGTCAAGGGCGAGGTCTCCAACGCCAAGAAGAGCGGGCGCATGGGCAAGGGCGGCCAGCTCAGCATACGCATCCTCTCGACCGAGTCCGTGGACGGCCAGAAGGTCAAGCTCCGCGCCTCCAAGGGCAAGGAGGGCGACGACAAGACCGGCACGACCGTCGCGCTCGTCGTCCTCTTCGGCCCCCTCGGCTTCCTCAAAAAGGGCAAGGACGCCAAGATCAAGGAAGGGACGCGCATCAAGGCTTACACCGACGAAGAGAAGAAGGTGGTCGCCAAACTCTAACCCTCCACGCGAACGCGCGCGTTGTGCCACTCCGACAAGTGAAACAACGCGGCGCCGGGTCGCTCACCTCCCCTGTTAAAAAGGGCGCGGCATCAAGTTTGCCGCGCCCTTTTGCCATCTCAGGCGGTTTCCGGAGGAGCGCACCCTATGAACAGAGTATTTCTCACACTTCTGCTCTTACTCTCGGCCTACAGCGCGACGGCGGCGCAGTCGGCCGACGCAGCGAAAATTGTCCAACCGTCCGCCCCGCCGCAGGCGCAGGCCGCGCGCCCTTTGACCAACGACGACGTGCTCAGGATGTTCGAGGCGAAGCTCTCGACGGAGGTCGTCGTCGAGAAGGTCAAGGCTTCGCCCTGCGACTTCGACACCTCGCCCACGGCGCTCGGCCGCCTGAAGGAGGCGGGCGTCCCGGACTCTCTGCTGCTCCTGATGGTGATGTCGCCGAAGTGCAACCCGCAGCCCTCACGCCGCGTCGCCGTCGAGGTGCCCGTGGGGACGCCGGTTGAACTTGAAGCGGCCTACAACATCAACTCGCAGCTCGTGCGCGCGGGCGACGCCGTCAGTTTCCGCGTCGTCAACCCCGTCATCGTGGACGGGCAGGTCGTTATCGAGAAGGGCGCGGTCGCGACGGCACTGGTGACGAAGGCCGAGCGCGGCGGTCACTTCGGGCGCGCCGGACGCATCGCCTGGACGATGAAGGAGGTGACGGCCGCCGACGGCACGCGCCTCCCCTTGCAGTTCGCGGGGCGCATGGTCGGCGACAGCAAGGGCGCGAAGGTGGCGACGGGCATGATTCTGACGGGGGCGGTCTTCTGGTTCGCCCCGCCCGTCGCGCTCCTGCACGGTTTCAAGCGCGGCGAGAACGCCGTCGTGCCCGAGGGCAAGCGATTCGACGCGGCCGTCTCCGGCGCGAAGACCATCAACGTCCCCGCGCGGCAGTGAGCGCGGGGTCAAGCTCGGCCGTCGCGCAATGGGGAGAACGCGGCGGCCGGCGCGCCTCGGCGCGGGGTTCAACGGAGCCCCGCGCCGCAGGCGCCAATTTTCATTAAGACGGGTTCTTCAGCGTCGCGGCGGGTCGTTGGCGCGGTCGTTGTTGAAGCCGCCCGAGGGGCGCGCGGCCGGCTGCGGGGTCTGTATCTCGCGCAGTGAGGCGACCGTGTCGCGGATGCGGTTGGCGAGTTGCTCGATGGTCTGGACGCGGCGGCGGGCCGTGTCGCTCAGCTCCTCGCGCAGGAGGAGTTGGGCCTGGCCGATGAGGCCGGTCAGGGGGTTGTTGATCTCGTGCCGCACGTGCGCGGCCAGTTCCGCGTACTCGGTCAGGCGGGCCTCGCACTCGCCGACGACGCGGCGCAACTGCTCCTCCGCCGGGTCGGGCGGACGCGCTTCGTTCTCACTCATCGTCTAAGTTTCCCCCGCAGATGCCCCCACGGGCGGCGCAAAGATTTGAGGACTAGGGGCCGGGCCGCTGACGGCGCCACTCGGGTCGGCCGCCGCCCACGCATTGTGCCCTCGCCCACGCCCCGAAGCAAGAGGCAGCGACCTTGAGGCGCCCTCGCGTGGGCCGGAAAACACCTCACCAACGCCTCACGTCAAGACCGCGCGCTCGGCATTTGACATCCGCCCGGCCCGTTTGTAAATTAATTTCGTCACACGTTGGGAGGTCGTCCAATGGTAGGACTCCAGACTCTGGATCTGGCTATCGGGGTTCGAGTCCCTGCCTCCCAGTTCAACTAACGCAACAACATACGGGCGGCTCTAACTTAGAGCCGCCCGTTTTGTGTGCCTATAGTTTGCCGAGTCTCGGCCTGAAAACAGAATTACCGGGCAAAATTACTTTTCGGTTTTCTGATAATACTCTTCAGCCGCTTTTGCGCGGGCTTCCGCTTCACCGAAAGAGCCGCCGCATGACGACGCGGGCGCACGCCCCTTCCTGGCTGTTGTGAGAGTCAACCCCACGCGTCGGAAGCAGTTTCATTTATACGATGATGGATGGATCATTCCTGGGGGGTTTTGTCCTTTCCGCTCGCCGGGCGCTTTGCTAGAATCGCGGCTCCTCGACATCGTTCTTTGCAGGAGGTGAAGCATGAAAGGTCTCCGCGCGGTGGACGCCAGGAGTGAGAGGCGAAGCAGTTCGTCTCGGAGCGATCACGGTCGTTCGGTGGCGCGGCGCCTGGGCCGCGTCGTCATCATCGGCCTTGGACTCTGTCTTGGACTCGGCTCCATGGTCGGCGGCGCGCGTGCGCAGGGAACCGGTCGAGGCGGCTCAAAACAGAGGCAGAGCGGGAACGGTCCGGGGGTGAAGGTTGCTCATCCACCACGGCCCAGACCTGCTACATCCGTGCTCAGACCCGGACAGACCGGATATTGCCATATACCGATTCGCAGCTCGTACCATCCCGACGACTGGCAACAACAACGAGAATGCCTTTTTGTTCCCAGCGCGGACACGTGGCTGGTGACGGTTACCAACAGCGGCAACAATCGCGTGCCCGTGCTCATCAACGAATGGTACGGCGCCTCACGGCATGGCCAGACGATACTCCGGCCCGGGGAAACGAAGCTTTTGCCGTTGTGGGGATATGCCCGCGTCTGGATTGGGGCCTGTTGGGAGGGTGCCGGCGGACCGGGGACGTGCAGGGCCGGGTCGGAAGATAAGGCACTTGTTTCCGTTGAGAGCTGGCTGAAACGAACCACCAGCCATGAACTTTGGTTTCGCGACTACGGCTCGCAAAGTGTCCCGAAGGAGGAGGGTGACTTTGTTGTTGCCACCAACGCGAGCGAGTTCACCATTCAACTTTGGTGGAGTTACCGCAATCCTGATGACTGGGTGACCATCCCTCCGAAGGGACGTTCGGAACCGGTCCCCTTTAGAGGCGGAGTCCGGACGTTTATCGGCAAGAAGGACTTCGGCACCGGCGCGGCGGCGCGTGTGACTTTTACGAAAACGGGGGGCGATGACGGAGAGACGCATCTCCTCGTAACTCCGGGAACGCCGGGTCCCGGCAATCCACCCGTCGCAACCATGACTTTTCTCTTTGGCTCGTGGTGCGGCGTTCGGCTTGAGAATCTCGGCCCCAATTCCGTAGTTTTGAACACCTGGCCGCTTCCTGGTTTTCCTACACTGCCCCAAACCGGGGACGGCCTTTTACTTGAGGTTGGCAAGTCGGGCACTCTCAGAATGAAGCCAGGCACCTTTGAAATCACCGGCCAGGTCGGAACAGGGCGGCCCGGCAGTTTCACTACACTCAAGGCAACCAACTGGCAGAAATGCCCCTGAGCGGCCGGCCGCCCCTACTTATTTTGTGTGCCGGCCTCGCGGAGGCCGGCGTGATGGTGTCGTCCAACTCCTTTATGAAATCAATCGATTGAGCCCGAGTCCGGCGAAGGAGCGGGCGTGGGAGCGGGAGCGGGCCCAGGTGTGGGAGCGGGAGGGGGCGTGGGCGCGGTGGTGAACAGGCTGAGCGGCAGCGTCGCGTGACCGATCATCCAGAAGTCGGCCGCGCCGTTGGCCTTCTCCTCCACGGCGGCGAGATGCACGCAGTTGGTCTCGCGTCCCGGCGCCGGAAGGTCTCCCGTGCCCATGTTGGTGTGGCCGAAACCCGCCGGGTGAAAATCGTAGCGGTCCTTGAACCAGACATCCACGGTGCCGGCGGGGCGGTCTACTTTGTAATCCACACGGTCGATCCCGCCGAAAGCGTATCTGAAATTCTGGTCGCTGTAGTCGCCTTGCTGGATGAAGACGTTTCCCCTGTCCGCGCCGCTGATGGCGTTGGCGACGACCGCTCTCGCGCCGGCATCCTGAGTCATCAGGTTGTCCAGATTGGTGTTCTCGTCAAAATCCACCCCGCCCCCGGAGATGTAGTGATTCAGATGTTGCAGGGCCAGAGGCTTGCCGAACATTTCAATCGTCCCGGCGGCGGCCAGCACGTTCGCGGATGACATCACCGCACAGGCACATTCCGACCTCGCCCGCGTACCCGACTGCACCAGACACTCCGAACGCGCGTTCGATTGAACTGCCGACCAGATTCCCAGCGCCGGGTGCGGGTGTGCGGGCCGACCCTCGATGAACGGCTCGGGCGGCGGATTAGGATTGGGAGTCCTTTGAATCCGCGTCCCGTCGCCACCCTGCTGTATGACGTGTGTGAGTTCGTGCGCCAGCAGTCGCCGCCCCTCGCTCGTGCCCGGCGCGTACTGCCCCGCGCCGAAGACGATGTTGTTCATGCTTGTGTAAGCCAGCGCGTTCACCGCCCGTGCGGACTCCGCCGCCTTCGCGTCGGTCCGCACACGCACACGGGAAAAGTCGTGGCCGAAACGCGGCTCCATGAAGGCGCGGGTCGAAGCGTCGAGCGGTTGACCTGGGGAACGTAACACTTCATTAACGACGGGCGGTGCTTCGGCGTGTCCCGGGTCGCCCGACCCGACGCGCTTAGTCTGCACGCGTGGCTCTTCCTCACCCGACTCTTCGGTCTTACACCCCGCGCATTCTCCGCCGCAGGCGCAGGCGCGCTGGAGCTGCGGCTCGCGCATCAGCATCACCTGTTCGGAGATGCTGTCCGCCTCCTGCTCGTATGCGTCGCCCGGGGCGCTCACGGTGAGCTTCGGCTGGAGGGGCGGGCGCGCGCCCGCGAGCATTGGTATCCGGCCGAAGTCGTGGTTAGAGACCTCGGACGGGTCGAAGGCGGCGCGTTGTAACTCATGCCCCGCGCCGTTGGGGCGCTTACGCTGTAAGAGACAGTCGTCCGCCTTCGGCGTAGTCCACGCGCTGTGCCGCGTCTGCGTCGCGAGTTGTCGGCTCATGAATCTGCGCCTTTCAGATGTGACGGCGGTTCTTGAGTATCTTGACGAAGGAGCCGGAGCGCAACTCTTCGACCGTGAGGCCGCTCAGGCGGACGGCCTCCTCTTCGGTGAGGGCGCCGCAGTTGGTCGCGCGCAGGAAGTAGTTGAGCAGCCCCTGGCCCGTCGCGGCGTCGTCGAACACGTCGCCGACGAGCGTGGCGCGCGCGGCCTTCTCGACGAAGTTGCTGAGGCGCGCGGCGGCCGGCCCGAGGCTTTCGAGGAAGAAGGTGTAGACGGCCGCGTAACGCGTCGGCAGTTGCGCCGGGTGCAGGTCCCACCCCTGATAGAAGGCGTTCGTGAGCGAGTGCTGGATGTGTTCGTAGTGGAGCCGCCACGCGCGCGCGACGGCGCGGCGGTTCTCCTCCTCCTGCTCTTCCGTGAGCGCGGAGCCCTCGGGCGCGCGGTGCACGGGCACCGGCATGATGTTGGTCGCGCCGTCCGAGAGCCACACGCCCGTCCCGCCGAGCGCGACCTGCATCGCGTGGCGCGCGTGGTCGCACGCGGGGTGCGTCATGTGCTGGTGCGCCGCCGTAATCTGGCAACTCGCGGTGTAGTCGTACGTGCCGAAGTGCGCGGCGACGCAGCGCCCGCGCGCCGCCTCGACGAGCAGCGGCAGCGCGCAACGTCCGAGGTGGTCGATGATCGACTGCGTCGTCTCGACCATCAACTCAAGCTTCAAAGAGCCTGCGGCCAGACCCGACTCGCGCTCGAATAAATCGAAGATGTCCGCGAGCGCGGAGACCTGCTCGGGCACGGTGACCTTCGGCAGCGTGACGACGAAGTTCTCTGGGAGACGGCCGCCCGTCTCGCTCAACAGCGAAGTGAGGAAGATGTCGAGCGTGCGCGAAGAGCGCGCGTAAAGCTCCTCGGTGAACGTCTTGATGCGGATGCCGATGAAGGGCGGCAGCGTCCCCGCCTCCATCCCGCGCGCGACCTCGGCGGCGGAAGAGGCGGCGTGGCCGTCCTCCTCCGCGTCGGGGCGGTTGCCGTAGCCGTCCTCGAAGTCGACGCGCAGGTCCTCGATGGGTTCGCGCTCCAGCTTGGCGCGCACGCGCGCGTGCACCGGCTCGGCGAGTTCGTCGGACAGGCCGAGGACGGCGGCGAAGGAGGCGGCGTCCGGGGCGTGTTCGTCGAGGGCCGCGAGGGCCTGGTCGCCCCAGGAGCGGACGGTGTCGGCGTCGAAGACGTTGCCGGGGACGTAGACCGTGTGGACGGGCTGGCGGGTGCCCGGGTCGCCCGGGTAGCGGCGCTCCAGCTCCACGTCGACGGGGGCGAGGGAAGCGCTGATCTCCTCGCTGACGGCGCCCGCGAGACTCGTCGCCACGTTCTCCTGCCGCCCCTGCCCCATTCCAGACCCTCCGTCTTCCGTACTGCGGAATCAACAATCCGTAGAGCGAAGCTAGCTTCCGGTCTTCACCCCGGTCAACACCGTCTCGAAAGGGGATTTCCCAAGCTCTTCCCTCTGATCACTGCTGACCCGGCATCTTCTTCCGTATTCACTGTGCAAGGTTCATCCTGATCCGAAGGGGAGGAGATCGCGTGCCGAAAGAGGTCGGAGTGACGCGTCGTCAAGGACTGAAGTCCGCGGCGGCCGTCGCCATCGCC